>CAVZGK010000002.1:0-600014 GCA_963774805.1 uncultured Acidobacteriota bacterium | reverse complement strand
TGGAGCGCAAATTGAATCTGGGCGGAACATTTCTGTGCCAGCAGGCGCTGGTGGCGGGGAAAATCGCGCTCTATCCCGAATACACCGGCACTGCGCTCACCGCGGTGTTGAAGGATCCGCCGCTGAACGACCCGGCCGCCGTGCTGCGCCAGGTGCAGGACGAATACCGCGCTCGCTTCCAGGTCGAAGTAATGCCGCCGCTCGGCTTTAACAACACGTTTGCCATGATCGTTCGCGGTGACGATGCCGAGAAGCTGCGCCTGCGGACCATTTCCGATATTGCGCAGTACGCTCCCAAGTGGCGCGCCGGATTCGGCTACGAATTTATGGAGCGGCCGGACGGCTATCGCGGCTGGGTGGCGGCCTATGGGCTGCATTTTGCCGGTGAGCCACGCATCCTCGATCTCGGCCTGCTATACCGTGCTCTGGCCGATAAGCAGGTGGACGTGGTCGCGGGCAATTCCACCGACGGGACTATTGAGTCGCTGCACATGGTGGCGCTGGAAGACGACCGCCATTATTTCCCGCCGTATGAAGCCGTGCCGCTGGTTCGCCAAGACACGCTGCAAAAGCATCCCGAAGTCCGCGATGCCCTCGGCGCTCTGGCCGGGAAAATATCCGTAAACGAAATGCGCGCCATGAATTACGCGGTTGATGGCGAACACCGCGATCCCGCCGAAGTGGTGCACGCGTTCCGCGCCTCTAAGGGTTTGTAGAGCCACGCGTCTAAACTTGCCCGCAGTTTTGCCGATCTGGGAATTGTGCCGGAACGAAGGAAAGAGCCCAGGGTCAGCCTGATGGCGCGGGTCGAAGTCGTGTGGCAAGACGCTGCAGGCGCCGCGCGCCGCTCTCTTCGCGCGCCGACTGCATGCACGCCTTTCCACGTTTTATTGATACCGCCTTAACTTTCATGTTAGAACATCCATAACAACCCACGGTTGCGGCAGCACCTCCTTTGGAGACGACCTTGTCGATTCTCCTAAGGCTTGTATTCGTGGGGGCCGCATGACTGCAAACGAAAGCGCTCCAAAAACGCATTACCATATTCGTTGGTCCGGAGTCGCGCGCCTGGATTGGGAAGCCTTCAAGACGGTCGCGGAAGCGGAAGCAAGCGCCAGAGCACTTTTACGCGAAGGGGAAACCTTCACGGTGGAAGAGCGGGACGCATTCTGCACCCGGTGCCTGCGTGCAAAGACTGCAAAACAGGCATGAGATCGCCTTGAAACACAGCGGCATGCTGCACGGGGGCAGGGCCCTCATTGCAGCAGCGCGGCCTTCCGGCCCACGCAGCGCGCCCGGATTTCCCGGCGTCTCGCCCGCCACAATTTCGAAAGTTGCTCCGCTCAATGCCTGCCTGCTTCAGTGCCTTTTTATCCCTGATGCCAATTTTTGGTGGTGCCGAACCGCTCCAGATCCGCTAACCTCGAAACTTCGCTTCCGGATATGACCATCGATAACGAAAAACTCACGCGCTACACGAAAGCCCTGCGCAACCGCCGCATCGGAGTGGTGGGCGACTTTATGCTGGACCGCTACGTCTGGGGTTCGGCTGCGAGGTTATCGCCGGAAGCCCCTGTCCCGGTCGTGGAGTTCGACAATGAAACCCAGGTGTTGGGCGGCGCCGGAAACGTGGCCAGAAACCTGGCCGCGCTGGGAGCGAGAGTGCTGCCGTTTGGTGTGGTGGGAAAAGACGCGGACGGCGAGGCCATACGCGCGCTGTTTCGCGGCGCGGGCATGGCGGTGAAGGGAGTACTGACGGACAACTCGCGGGTCACCACCGTGAAAACCCGCATTGTCGCCAAGCACCAGCAAATCGTACGCGTGGATCGCGAGCGCCGCGGGCCGCTGAGCCGCGCCGTGGAGGATCGCCTGGTGCGCGCGATCAAAGCCGCGCTGCCGAAACTCGATGCGCTGGTGATTTCCGACTACGCCAAGGGCGTGGTCACCGACAATCTCGCCGACCGCGTGCTCGAGGAGTGCAAGCGCCAGAAGGTTCCGGCTTTGGTCAAGCCCAAGGAATCCAGGCGGATCGCCTATCGCGGCGCCACGCTGATCGTGTGCAATGCCAAGGAGGCGCGCTACTTCGTTCCGCCCATCCTGGAGGGCGACCATTCCATCGAGCCCACGGGCCGTGCTCTACTCGCGCACTTCGGGTGTGCGATCGTGGTGATTACGCGCGGCGCGGACGGGCTGAATGTTTTCGAGAGCTCATCGCCAAAAACTTTTCACGTTCCGGCGACCAACAGCGAAGTCAGCTATGCGCGCGTGGGCCAGACTGGCGTGGACCGCTCTTCGCACGGGCGACAGGTTTTTGACGTGACCGGCGCGGGAGACACGGTGCTCTCCGTACTCACGCTGGCGCTGGCTGCTCGGGTTCCCATTCGCGAGGGCGCGATTCTGGCCAACGCCGGAGCCGGCGTGGTGGTCGGGAAGCTGGGGACTTCGACCGTGACGCCGGAGGAACTAGTCGCAGCGGTGCGCGATTTGAGGTGAGTGAAAGGGGAAGTCTGCCGGACTGCAGATTCTTCCCGCATTGAGTACTTCGCCGCCAGAACGATTCCGCCCCAACTAACCCCCACAGGCTGAAGCCTGTGCTACTAAAACCTAATCGGAAAAATCAGGGCGGCGGGAAACTCATCGACTGGTCGGAACGCTCCACCCACAGCTGCACTTCGCGCAGGCGCGCGGCTTTGATCTTTTCGTCTTCTCTCGGAAACTTGTCGTACTCGCTTAGCTCCACCACGATCACAACGCCCGTGCCGCCCTTGGGAGGAACTTCGGCGCTCTCAATCCGGTAACTCTTGATCGGGCTGTAATAGCCGGTCGGTCCCCAAAAGCTTTGAAAATCCTGAAAGGAAAAATTCGGATGGGGATGCCAGATCTGGTAAGCCTTCTGGCCGTCGCCGGCTACCACGGCGTCCATGAAATGCTCGACCGTATGTTTTTCGGTCGTGTAGCGGAAGAAAAACCACACCGCCACACCCAGAAAAATCACCAGTGCCGCTCCCGTGATGCCGTAGCGCAGCGCCTTGGAATGGGGTGCCTCCGCGCCAGCGTCCAGTAATCCCATTTTAAGTTTCTCCTCCACGCATCCTAAATCTGCCTCTTGAAGAAAGCAACGGAGAGGCTGACCAGCAGCACGGAAAATCCCGAGAGGATCAGGATATCCGAACCGATGCCGGAGAAGCCCGTATTTTTCAAGAGCAGTGCCTTCAGCGCGTGCACCGCATAGGTGAACGGGTCGATGTACGAAATCCAGCGCAGCCAGACGGGGAATCCCTCCACCGGATAAATCGCGCCCGAAGGGAAATAGAGCAGCGTATTCAGCACGCCGAACACGGCGCGGGGAACCAGCGGATCGCTGACGCGCACCATCAGCAGGAACATGAAGCTGATCATAGCCACGGACGTGGTGCCCAGGACGATCATCAGGTAGAACAGCCGCACCGGATCCCACAAACGATCGATGCCCGCGATCAGTCCGCCGATCACGGTGATCGTGGTACCCGCCATCATTCCCTTGGCGGCGCCGGAAAAAATCAGGCCCAGGATCAATTCCGTCTTCGTGATCGGCGTAACCAGATAGCCCTCGTGCAGGCCGCGCGATTTGTCATCGATGAACGTGATGCCGCCGCCGATCATGGCCACGATGAAAATGGCCATGGCGATCGAGCCCGACAGCAGGTACTTGATGTATTCGATGTACGGATAGAGCTCGACCACCTGCAAATCGACCAGCGGATTCAGCCGGGGTAAGGGAACCGTGAGCCGCTGCCCCGGTTGAAACGGATTCAGGCCCTGATTGATGTCTTTCACCAGGTCCTGCATGCGCCCGAGTAGTTCGCTGGCCACAAAATTGTCGGTGTTGTCCTCAATGAACGCGAGGCGCGGGCGATTACCCTGATTGACGCGGCGCGAATAGTCCACCGGAATGTAGACGATGGCGCGCACGAATCCGGCGCGCAGGTCGATGGTGGCGTCGGCGATCGAGTTGTAGTTCTCCACGGTCATCGTCTGCGGGCCGGCGACGATGGCGTCAAAGCGCTCGCGCAGATCGCGCGAATACGCGGTGCGATCTTCGTCCACCACCGCGATCTTGATGCCTTTGATCTTTCCGCCAAACGCATAGCCCAGCACGATGAGCTGCATCAGCGGAAAAATCATGGAGCTCATCATCAGCGCCGGGCTGCGGAAAAATTTCCGCATGTCGCGTTCGATGATCGCGGAGATGCGCTGAAGTTTCATGGTTTTTGGTAGCACAGACCTCAGTCTGTGGGTTTCCGATTGAACTTGGCCTGCGCGTGAGGGCCGGGCCCACTGACAAAACCCCACAGACTGAAGTCTGTGCTACTGAAGTCTGTCCTACTGAAGTCTCTGCTGCATAAAATTATTTGTACAAATGGCTTACGTCGCGCTTCACGCTATCGGCGGCTTCGTCGCGCAGTTGCCTTCCCGTGTAGTAGAGAAACACGTCGTCCAGCGTGGTGCCCTGCACGGAAACGCGCCGCACGTTGATGCCGCGGTCCCGCGCTAGATCCATCAACTCTCGCACCGTTGCCGGGCCGTTGGTCGTGGAAATATGGCGGACGCCCTCATGATCGGCTACGCTGGCTACACCGTCGAGTTTTTTCAGGGAGTCGTCCCAGTCCGCCGGCGCACCGTCGAATTCCGCCTGCACGATATCTACCGTGGGCACGCTGTCCTTCAGTTGCGCCGGTGTGTCCAGGGCCACCAGCGTTCCATGATCCACGATGGCGATGCGGTCGCACAGTTTATCGGCTTCATCCATGTAATGTGTGGTCAGCAAAATGGTCAGCCCAGCCGACTTTTTTAATCGGGTGATCATTTCCCACACCGCCGTGCGCGAAACGGGGTCGAGTCCGGTCGTAGGTTCATCCAGGAACATGATTCGCGGCGAGTGCACCAGGCCGCGGGCGATTTCCAGACGCCGGCGCATTCCGCCCGAAAAACTTCCCACAAGCTTGTCGGCAAATTCCGTCAAGTTCACGGATTCCAGCAGTTGCGGGATCAGCGTGGAGCGCTGGGCGCTTGTCAGTCCATAAAGCTTGGCGTGAATCGTCATGTTTTCGCGCGCGGTCAACTCGGGATCGGAGGTCAGGGCCTGCGGAATCACGCCGATGGCGTGGCGGACGCCGTCGGCGTCGGTGACCACGTCATGCCCGCCCACGATGGCCGTGCCGGACGTGGGCGGAGTCAAAGTGGTCATCATGCGGATAAGCGTGGTCTTTCCCGCGCCATTCGGGCCGAGCAGGCCGAAAATTTCTCCCGTGTGAACCGTGAAGGTGACTTCCTTCACGGCCACGAATTCGCCAAACTGCTTCTTCAGCTTGTCCACTTCGATCGCGTTGGTTTCGGCGGTGTTCATCGTCAGTCATTAATGTTGTCATTCTGAGCGAAGCGAAGAATCCCTCTTGGGTTTCTTTGCGGCCCCCAGCCCTAAACCGAAGAGAGATTCTTCGCTTCGCTCAGAATGACAAGTGTTTTCTCGGGATTCCGCGGCGCTACAAAAACCTGCGCCACCACGATTGCTCGGAAGGCAGCGGCGGCAGAAGCACGGTCGCCGTCATCCCGGACATCAGCGTGCGCCCCGCATTCGGGACGGCCGCCTTGATTTCAAAAGTTTTGATATCGCGCTTGGTGCGGCTGACGTCACGCTGTGTCGCGAAATCGCTTTCCACACCTTTGAAAATAACGGTTCCGTCCAGGTCATTGCCCGACGGCAGCCGCACTTTGATGTGCTGGTTCAATCCCACACGATCGATGTAAGACTCTTCCACGTCCGCCTGTACCCACAGATGATCCACATCCAGAATGGTCACGATCGGTTCGCCCACCTGCAGCACTTCTCCCTGCCGCGCGGCGCGCACGGAGACCACGCCATCGAGCGGCGCATAAATTTTGGTGTAGCTGAGGTGCACGTCCGCCGTGGCTTTGTCCGCGCGCGCCTGCTGCAACTGGGCGCGGGTCGCCTCCACATCGCTCTGCTGCACGTTCAGCTGTTTGCGATTGGCATTGGCCACCGCCACCAGGGCTTCCGACGCGCGCACCTGATCCTCAAGAGATTTGACAGCCGCTTCGGACGCCTGCATGGCGGCCAGCGCAAGATCGCGGTCCTGCGCGGCGGCCACTCCGGCGTCAAACAGGCTCTGCGTGCGTTTGTAGGTGGTCTGGTCGCGCCACAGATTTGCCTGGGCCTGCGTGAGTTGCGAACGCGTGGAGGTCAGCGAGGCTTCCGCCTGTCGAATCGAGGCGCTGGTCTGATCGTCGGTCATGCTGCGCGTGCCCTGCGCGGAGACCACTTTATTTTCCAGCATGCGGATGTTGGCCTGGGCGGAATCGCGCGCGGTGAGCCATTCCGCCGGATCGACTTCCGCGATCAGATCGCCTCTGTGGACTTGCGAACCTTCGTCCACTGTTAGGCGCGTCATGCGCCCAGCGACCTGCGAACTGACGATCACATCGTTGCCGGTGATGATTCCGGTGAGCGGTATTTCGTTTCCTCGCGGAGTCGTGGTGAGGTAGACGATCAAGGAAATGGCAAACAACACGCCTACAAATGTAAAAAATTTCGACAGTTTCATGGAGATTCCGCTCCGGAATCGAGGAGCCCGCGCCTGAATAAATCCGCAAGTAATATGCCAGTTGAGTCCGCGGACGGCAAATAAACACCAGTGGCGCATGCTTGATTCGGTAGCACAGACTTTAGTCTGTGGGATTCCATTCCGGATCCTGGATTTTCACGCGTAAGCCAAGATCCCATGGAAATCCACAGACTGAAGTCTCTGCTACCAAAAGCATGCGCCACTAAGGCCGTTCACCGCGACGCGCGGAGTCGCTAGGCGCTCGCAGTCGGCTCCGGAGCGCGCGGCGTGCCGCAGCGGCCGCGCATTCCTTCGCGGAACTTCGCTGCCTTTTCCATCTACCAGTGAAAACGTTTGAGGGCCGAAAATATTGCAGGAACAGCAACAAAAAACGGTTGTCATTCTGAGCGGAGCGAAGAATCTCTCTTCGATTGTCCCGTCAAAGCGGGCTGTCGATTGGGAGCCGGGCCCTGCGGCCATTCGAAAATCACGCCTCTGGCGGGGCGGTTGCAGCCGGAGAGGAAAACCCGGGAGAGATTCTTCGCTGCGCTCAGAATGACAACTTCAAACGACTGCCCCTGAAGCTACAGCGCGCCTTTAGCGGCCGCTTCCAGGGCATCGCCGATCAGAATCACCGGCTTCCATTCTTCCAGAAATGCCGCGCCCAGGTTGTTGTAGAAATCGATGGCTTGCTGGTTCCAGTCCAGAACTTCCCAGCGCATGCAGAAGTATTTTTCATTCCAGGCGATTCCTGCGACGTGCTTGATCAGCGCCGAGCCGATGCCGTGCTTGCGAAACGCCGGGCGTACGAACAGATCGTCCAGGAACAAGCCAACGCGGCCTTGGAAAGACGAATAAAATTCAAAAAAAATCGCGTAACCCACGGGGTGGCCGTCCCACTGCGCGATGACCGCGCGGAATTTCGGCCGCGCGCCAAATCCGTCGCGGAGCAGATCCTCCGGCGTAGTGCTCATTTCGCTTTCGAGGCGCTCAAACTCCGCGAGTTCGCGGATCATCGCGGTCAACAGCGCTGCATCGTCGGCGGTGGCAGGGCGTATCGAAAGCATCGGCAGCGATCCTGAAAACGGCGTTTCGGAAACGCGCCATTATAGACCAGCGTAAGGGAGAGTGTCGCGGGAAAGAGGGTCGCGCCAAGCGGCGCGAGTTCAGCCTGCCGGATTTCCCTAATTGTGGCGAATATGGACCGGCCCTTCGATTAGAAACCCGTGCTACTCCATCGATCCGGGAACGGCGCTGGCGGGCAGTTCGATGGTGTACTTCGTGCGCTGCCGCTCGCGATGCTGCGCCAGCGCCAGTTCGATCAGGCGGTCGAGCAGCGCGCGATAGGGCAGCCCGCTGGCTTCCCACAGCTTTGGGTACATGCTGATCGAGGTGAAGCCGGGGATGGTGTTGATCTCATTCAGCAGCATGCGCCCGGTGCGATGCTCCAGGAAAAAATCCACGCGCGCCATGCCCAGGCACTCCAAGCGTGCGGAAGGCGCGCACGGCCTGTTCCTGGAATTTTTTGACCTGCGCCTTGGAGAGTTTCGCGGGAATCAGCAGGCGCGTGCCTTCCTCCAGATATTTTGCGGCGTAGTCGTAAAATTCGCGGTGCGGAATGATTTCCCCGGGGATCGAGGCCTTGGGATCTTCGTTGCCCAGCACGGAGAGTTCAATTTCGCGGCCGCGGATGGTGCGCTCCACCATGATTTTTTGCGCGAATTCGGCGGCGAAATCCATGGCCTTGGCGAGTTCCTTGGCGTCGTGCGCCTTGGTCATGCCCACGGAACTGCCGAGCGTCGCCGGCTTGACAAAAACGGGGAAGCGGAATTTTTTGCGGATGTCGCGCAATACCTTGGCGCGCGATTTTTCCCAATCGGCGCGCGGAATGGCCAGGAACTCACCCACCGGCAGCTTGGCCTGCAGGAACAATCGCTTCTGCACATCTTTGTCCATGCCCACGGCGGAGCCGATCACGCCCGAGCCGACGTAGGGAAGTCCCGCCAGATCGAGCAGGCCCTGCACCGCGCCATCCTCGCCAAACGTGCCGTGCAGCACGGGGAATACGACGTCCACGTGCAGCGAGTCCGTGCGCGAATCGCCTGCCGGAACGAGCGCGGCTACGTTCGGATCGGCGGAAAGCATCACGCTCTCGCCCGTGCGCAGCACTTCGCCGAGCGGAGGAGGCAGCATCTTGTGCGCCGCGGTTCCGGCCAGCCAGCGGCCGTCTTTGGTGATGCCGATGGGCACGGCTTCGTACTTCGCCGGATCGAGCGCGGAAATCACCGAGGCCGCGGAGATCAGCGAAACTTCATGCTCGCCGGAACGTCCGCCGAACAAAATGCCAATTCGCAGCCGCTTTTTTTCTGTGGTCATAAGGGATGTATGAGTTCCAGTAGCACAGACTTGAGCAGCACAGACTTCAGTCTGTGGGTTTTCATTCGGCGTCTCGGGCGGCCCGCGGCAGCCACGATTTTCAATCCGGCCAAGAGCAAATGGAAATCCACAGCTGAAGTCTGCGCTACTTGAATCGCTACAGAATCTTCTTGCCCAGTCCGGACAGCACCATTTCCACGCCCAGCAGCGCCGTCTGATTGTGCGTGTCGATCACCGGATTGATTTCCACCACTTCCAGCGAGACCATGGCTTCGCTGTCCGCGATCATCTCCATGGCCAGATGCGCTTCGCGATACGTCGCGCCGCCGCGCACCGGGGTGCCCACTCCGGGCGCGTCGTCGGGATCGATGAAATCCAGATCGAGGCTGACCGCTACGCCGTCGGTATCATCGGTCACGAAGCGCAGCGCCTCGCTCATCACGTCGCGCATGCCGCGCTCGTCGATATCGCGCATGGTGAAAACATGCACGCCCGATTCCTTGATCAGCCGCCGTTCCTTGGGATCGAGATCGCGCACGCCCACCAGGCAGACATTGCGCGGCTCGACTTTCGGCTTGTAGCCGAACATTTCCACCAGCTCCGGCGGCCCGTAGCCGATGATCGCCGCCAGCGGCATGCCGTGAATATTCCCCGAGGGCGAACTTTCCGGCGTATTCATATCGCCGTGCGCATCGAGCCACAAGTAGCCGACGCTTTTTGATTGCGCGCGGAAAAAATTCGATACTCCGGAGCACGATCCCACCGCGATGGAATGGTCGCCGCCCAGCACCAGCGGAAAATATCCTTCGCTCAGCGAGCGTTCCGTAATTTCCGCAAGGCCTTTGCACGATTCCGCGATTTCCGTCAGGTACTTGGCGCGCTTCTCGCCATAGGGCTGCTCTTCCGGCTGCCTCACGTTGAGGTTGCCGATATCTTCGACCGTGTGGCCGAGCGACTTGAGGCGCGATTGCAGTCCGGCCACGCGCAGCGCCGAGGGACCCATGTCCACCCCGCGGCGGCTTTGGCCCAGGTCCATCGGGATTCCGATAATGCGAATTTTTTGCGCCATAAGATGCGGCCAGTCGGGCTCGCCCCACGTTGAGCGGCCAGCGGCAGAGACTAAGGGTACACGCGGTAGATCATGCGGGGAAAGGGAATGACTTCGCGGATGTGCTCAGTTCCGCAAATCCAGGCCACGGTGCGTTCCAGGCCCAGGCCAAAGCCGGCGTGCGGCACCCCGCCGTAGCGGCGCAGGTCCAGATACCACTGGAAGGCGTCTTCCGGCAAGTTGTGCTCCTTCAGTCGTTTAAGCAGCAGATCGTAGTCGGAAACGCGCTCGCCGCCGCCGATGATCTCGCCGTAGCCCTCGGGCGCGAGCATGTCGAACCCAAGGGCGAGTTCCGGCCGTTGCGGATCGGGCTGCATGTAAAACGCCTTCATCGCGGCGGGATATCGATGCACCATCACCGGGCGGTCGTAGGTGCTGGAGAGAATCGTTTCTTCGTCGCCGCCGAAATCGTCGCCCCACTTCGCCGGATTTCCGCGCTCCTGCAGAATCTTGATGGCTTCGTCGTACGTGATCCGCGGAAAGGGGCCGGTAACGTTGGCCAGCTTGGAAATGTCGCGGCCGATTGCCTCCAGTTCTTTCGAGCGATTTTTCACCACGGATTGAACGACGTGGCTCACCAGGCCTTCGCCCAGCGCCATCATGTCTTCCAAGTGCGCGTAGGCCGCTTCCGGTTCCAGCATCCAGAATTCGGTGAGGTGCCGGCGGGTCTTGGATTTTTCAGCACGGAACGTCGGACCGAACGTGTACACCTTGCCCAGCGCCATGGCCGTGGCTTCGACGTAAAGCTGGCCGGACTGCGTCAGGTAGGCTTTCTCGTCGTCGATGTATTGCACTTCGAACAGCGTGGTGGTGCCTTCGCAGGAGGCAGGCGTGAAAATCGGCGCTTCAGTCAGGATGTATCCCTGCGAATCCATGAATTCGTGAGCGGCGCGCACGGCCTGCGCGCGAATCCGCAGGATGGACGCCTGCCGCGGCGTGCGAATCCACAGATGCCGGTGATCCAGCAGGAAATCGACGCCGTGTTCTTTGAGCTGGATCGGGTAGGGCGTGTCGTCCGGAACGCGCTGCACAACTTCGATCGCGGTGATCTGAATTTCGAAGCCGCCCGGCGCGCGTTGGTCGGCGTGGATGCGGCCGGTGACGATCACGCTGGATTCCTGCGTCAGCCCGTTCAGCGCCTGGAACGCCACCGGCTGGTCTTTCAGCGACACCACGCCCTGAATGGTTCCCGTGCCGTCGCGAAAAATCGGGAAGAGAAGTTTGCCGGCTTCGCGCAAATTGTACAGCCAGCCGCGCAGCGTGACTTCCTGCGCGTCGTACTGCCCAACGTCCTGAATGGCAACGATCGGCATTCGCTAAGTTGGGATCAGGCTTCACGCCTGCTCTAGCGCTTTAGACTTGTGTCCGGCGCAAATGAAAAGCAGCTCAGGCTGCAAACCTGTGCCTACAAGAACCTACGCGCGTTCCTCCTCAAATTTGTCAAAAACGCCGTTCGACCCCGTGCAGCGTTTCGGCGAAGGCCTGCACGTCGGACGATCCCGCCGCCGCGGCCGGTTCTTTCAATTCGAGCACCGCAGGCGCATCGGCCGGCAGCGCCGCGAGCGCCTGCGTTCCAGTCGATGGTGCCCTCGTAGGGCAGCAGATGATCGTCGCGCTCGCCGCGATTGTCATGCAGGTGCGTGGTCACCACGAAATCGCGGACGGATTGCAATTGTTCGGAAACGCTGCCGCCTTCGAGATGGGCGTGCCCGGCGTCGAAGCAAATCTTCACGCTGGTGAGGCGCGTCTGCTCCAGAAATGTTTTCAGGTTGGCGGGCGTGGCCATTTCGCCCGGAGTATTCTCAATGGCCATGGTCACGCCGCGATGCCGCGCGAACAGCGACAAATTCTCGAGCGAGCTGAAGGCCGCGTCCCACTTGCGATCATCCGGCACATCGCGATGCCGCGCCACGTGCTGCACGCAATAGCGAAAGGGAATCTGCTCCACCAGGTCCAGCGCGCGCTTGATTTCGTCCACCGCTTCCTGGCGGCGCAGGCGCTCCGGATCGCAGAGGGACAGCGGCGCGCCGCTCTCGCGGCTCAGATGGAAATCGCGTGTGGTCGGCGAATGAATGGAATGCAGCGTGAGATTATTTCCGGCCAGCCAGGACGCCAGTTCGCGCGCATCGTCCGCCGAGCGGTAATCGAAATGCCCGCGCGAGCAGAACAGTTCGATCGCCGAAGCTCCGGCGCGCGCGGCCTCGCCGATGAACGCCGACGTCAGCTTCTTATTTACGAAAAGATAGGTGGAGAGAACGCGTTGCATCGTCACGGTGTGGCGGAACCTGCGACTCAAATTGATTTTGTCTGCCCAGCGAATCTGTTACGCCGCGTCACGGCATGCCCGCGCCAGCGGCCTGCCGCGAAATTCGCATTCCAAAACGTGCGCGGATCGCTAGTTTCGGGACGCTACTCTTCGAGCAAAAATTCGGCGTCCGGAGGGCCGGGAATGAATCCCGCGTCGACGCCGCGCTTCAGGAATTCGTGAACCGCCTGCCGGCCGCGCACGCCATAGCCCAGGGTCCAGTTGTTCACATACATGCCGATAAATTTGTCGGCCATTTCCGTTTCCATGTCGCGCGCGAACTGCATGGCGTAATTGACGGCGGCCTCGCGATGTTCCAGCGCGTAGGACACGCTTTCGTGAATGGCGCGGCCGATCTGCAGGCCCACCGATCGCCCGAGGGCGCGCCGCACGCCGTTGCCGCCAAGCGGCAAGGGAAGTCCGGTCTGCTCGAGCCACCACTGTCCGAGATCGACCACCTTGTGCATGCCCATCTGCGGAAAATACAGCTGCCCTTCATGGATCAGCAATCCCGCATCGACCACGGAATTCTTCACCGCGTCCAGAATCTGGTCGAAGGGCATGACCACCGGCTCGACATTGGCTCGTACAGGCGCAGCGCGAGGTAGGCCGAAGTCTGCAGCCCCGGCACGGCGATCCGGCACTTGCGCAGGTCTTCGCGCTTCAGCGGATGCTGCGAGACCACGATCGGCCCGTACCCTTCGCCGAAGCTCGCGCCGCAATCCAGCAGCACGTACTTGTCCCGCAGATACGGGTAGGCGCCGAAACTGAACGCCGTCACATCATAGATTTCCTGGTCGGCGGCCTGATTGAGCGTCTCAATGTCGGCCAGCACGTGCGAAAACTTGAGTCCCGGCGTGCGCACTTTGTTCGTGGCCAGGCCGTAGAACATGAAGGCATCGTCGGAGTCCGGCGAATGCGCCAATTTGATTTCGGTGATCTTGCCGGGTGCTGGTTTCGTCGGCATTGCGTTCTGCAATCTCTCCCTGTATGCAAACTTTCTCCGGTTCCGGCGAGGCAACCGCAGAGTCACTCCGGCCTGTTCATCGGCCAGGGCCACTGGATCATGGGAAAACCGGCGCCACACCCGCGTACTCAGAGAGGAACTTCTGGAGCGGATTCCACCTTCGGCGAACCGCGCTTTCGAATCGAAAAGGGTAGCACACTCGGCCTTGCCGGACAATTGCGGAGGTCGCGAGCTCACGCGATTGATTTCAGCAGCCCGCACGCCATCTCCGTGCGATGGCTTGCGTGTCGAACGAAAGCCTTGCCATCCAGGTACGGCAGCCAGTACAAATCCAGCAGCGCCCGGAAGTGTTCCCACGACCCGGAATAGAGGCCGATAGCGCGCTGCGTACGGCAAGTAGACCGAAGGATTGTTGGTCTGCTCGCTGGTAAACGTCATCGAGCCGTATTCGACGTCCCGGCGAACAATTTCGCCGGTGGTGAAAAACAGCAGGGCGTGCCAGAAGTCCCGCGGAATGGGTTTGTCCCGCGAGCGGAATTCGCGCGCAATGGCCGCGGTCACCGCGCCGGCCAGGGTGTGCGAGGACTCGTGAAACAGCACTTCGAACCCGTAGACGCCGCGATTGCGCGGATCGTGGCTGGAAATTGTTACATGAAGCGGCTCCAGCGAAGTGTACGCTCCGAACGGTCCGGCGTATCCCACCACATCCACGCGCAGCCGCTGCGAGGGCCACGGCCGCTCATAAACGTCCGCGAGCTGCGTCGGCCAGCTCCACGCCCATCTTGCGGATGATCGGCGATACTTGCGCGATCCAGTCGCGATTGGCCTGATCCTGCTGCGCCCACCAGTGCGCGCGGTACACTGGCGCGGCCCGCTCCAGCGCCGCGACCAGATCCTCGCGCAGCCCGGATTTGCATAGGGCGAGTGTTTTCCCTTCCAGATCCGGGCAGCTTTCCATCAGCGCCAGCTGGTTGTTGATGATCTCCATGTCGCCGTTCAGCAGAAGATCGCGATTGGCGAGATCCTTCGAATAAAACGCAATCGGCGTCCTGCCAGGCGTGAATGTCCGCTTCAGGAAAATCCAGCAGTGAAACGGGAGCTTCGTCCGGCTGCGCGGCGCCCCGCCCGGACTCAGTGGCCAGCGGGCGGCCCCGGGCCAGCCGCGCTTGCAGGTACAAAAAGTGGTGCAGGTTTACCCAGAACCCGCTGTGCATCTCGAAGACCGGCATCGAAGTTTCCGGGCCGGATTGCCCGGTGACCGCCTGCTGTACACCGAAGCTTCCGCCGCCGCGACCGGAGGATGCGGGAAGCGCCGCGCTCGATGCCGCGGCGGCAAGCAGCAAAAGCGGCGCGGCCACGAAAATGGGCAAAACGCGATGGCGGCATGGAAGCGTCATGGCTGAACCCGCCATGTTATCGCCAAACGTAAGACCACCGCCAGATTTCGCTGAAATAGAATTTTTAAGTTCAGAGGGACGGCCTTCGGGAATCCTGCCGGGCGGCCCGCGGTCGGAACTTCAGCGGAACAAATGCTTCAGCAGTTCCGACCCTTCCGTTTCGGAAATCGCTTTTCGGCGCACCAGCAGCGTAATCAATTCGTTCATCACAAAGCGGAGGCCGCTGTCGCCGCCGGTTACAAGGGATTCGGGGGCGCTCGCCAATTCCACCGTCTCGGCCGGAGGTTCGCCGGCAAGCTCAGCGATCCACGAGCGCAAAAGCATCTGCTGATCGCGCGCGATCTCGGTGAATGTAAGGCCCATGCCCATCTGCAGTTGGGAGTAGGCCACGATCGCGTCGGCCTGAAATTCCTGATTGTCGCGCGCCATGCGCACGGCCACGGCCGAGCCCGCCGGGAACTGCGAAAATGTGTCGATGTAACACCCGCCCAGCCCCAGGTCCGAGCAGCGGCCGGACACGCAGGCTTTCGTGCGTGCGTCGAAAATCTCGGCGGCCGCGGTAAATGGGTAACGAAGGGCGGTGCGGCGGTCATGAGGAATGCTAATGGACGGTTCCACGAACTCAGGATTAGCAGCGGGTATCAGCGGAGGGTGTGACTTCTCGGTCATGTGTTTTCTCGATCCGGCACAGCGAACAACCGTATCGGTGCAGTTTTGTATGGGATTTCGCGCACAGTCCCGCGCGAAAATCGGAAGGGTACGACCATTCTGAATCTCAACTCGTTCAACTAGCAAGTAGATACTTCGAGGGGTGTGACCTGAACGCGAATCTGCTACGAAGGGCCCACTCGCGGATCGGTCACGACCGCGAGTCCGCCTTGTCTGTCGGCTCCGCGCAGCACGCCGGAGGAATCCAGAAAAAAAGAGCGGCGCCCCGATTTTCCGTATTCCGTTGGCGAAGAGGCCAGCGAAAAAGTTTCCGCCGCATAGGGGTCGTTGCCGCCGGGATTATCGGCGCGTAATCCCGGCCCGGGCACGATCGTGTAGCGAATTGCGTAACCGTCCTTGGTGCCTGCGGCCAGGTCCGCGTCCAGCAGGCTGGCGGCCTCCGGCGAAATTCCGGCCGGCGGCGCTGGACCGAGCGCGGAGAGTGCGTCCGGCAGTTTCCCGTAAGCGCGGCGATAGGTTTCCAGCGCTGCGGCAACCGCGCGCAAATCCTCGATGGCCGCATCCTCCGCGGCGTCCAGATCGGCCTGCGCCCATTGCCGCGCCATGGCCGGAACGTCCAGCATCATCAGTCCGATGGAAATCAGTTTCCAGCTGCCGCCTTCGCGCACGAAGCCGAGCGTGATCGATCGCGGCGCTTCGGACTTGATGGGGATCTGCATGGGGACAAACGCCAGATTTTCGCGCACGCGCACTTCGCCCAGGCGCATTTCCGTGGTGTAGCCCGGAGTCTCGCAGCGCACCACTTTCTGGCCGTTGCTGGCCGTGGAAAGCAGCACTTTGCCCGGCTCGTCCAGCAGTACGAATCGCTTCATCATCGCCGTGCGCTGCGCTCCGGGCAGTTCGCGGAATGCGGCGGCATTCTCCGCGGTGAGCGTAAGAGTAAAAGCGGGAGAGTCCTGGCGGCAGGCGGCCGAGAGCACGCTGGTGAGCGCCGCATCCGGGGGCTCCGAGATTTGTGCCGAAGGCTGTTGCTGCCCGCGCGCGGCCGGAGCGCAAAGGATCGCGAAGAAAGCTGCCACCGAGAAGGTTCGTGCAGCGCTGCGCATCCGGGTCGCGTTTGCCCGAGGCTTGGAATTTTTTTGGATGCCACGGGATTCTCGCACCACACGCTCACCGTGCTTCTTCTCGTGTTCGCTTGGAGTCAAGCCTTCGCTCCGCGCAGGATTTCCGCCAGGTTTTGCGTGAATTTGGATCGCGGCAGGACATCACTGCATCCCGCGCTGCGCGCCCGCTCGGCCAGTTCCGTCTGCACGTGAGATAGAAACGCAATCACCCGCCGCGGGTTGCCTGAGCCGTTTGCGGCGCACAGTTGCTCGACGGCCTGCATCGCGCCTTGCCGGGCGTTCAAATCCACCAGCACCAGAGCGTCGGGGCTGGCCGCCGCCGTCTTTAATAGCTGCTCGCCGGTGGTCGCGGTCTCCAGTTTTATGCCCGTCTGCTTGGCCGTTTCGTGCACCTTGGCCAGGAAAAAAATATCGTCGATCAGTGCGATTACGTCCGCCATGAATTTCGATCCTCGCAATTCTTCGCCTTTCCCATGTACCACGCGCGCGGCCGCAACACAAGCGACGGGCGCTGGCATCTCCGTTGCCACACTCTTGCTCACCGGAGGGTTTGAGGCGATCTTGGCGCGCTTTCGCTGAATTGAGAATTGCGATACAAGTAGTGCTCGTCATGGATTCCCTGGAACGAGAGATTCTGGCTGTGTTCGATGCGCCGGGCCCGGCCGGCCGCAGGCTTTCGGATTTGGGAGAACCCGGGATCGTCGAGCAGGTCGCGGCGCAACTCGTCGCGTGCGGATGGCTTCGCGCCGGCGCCGTGTCGGGCACGTTTGAGCGCACCGAGGACGGCCGCCTGCAGCTTGCCGCGCCTCGCGACGTCACCCTTTATTCGCGCCCCGGCTGCCACCTTTGCGACGAAGCCAAAGTGCGGATGGCGCCGCTCTTGAAAGAGTTTGGCGCGCGGCTTACGGAAATCAATATCGACGACGATGCGGAGCTTCGCGCGCTCTACGATTACGACGTTCCGGTCATTTTTCTGGGCGCGCGAAAAGCGGCTAAGCATCGCGTTGACCTGGAGCAGCTGAGGCGGCAGTTGCGCGACGCGCGGTGAGGAAGGTGCAGGGTAACCTCAGGTCAGGCTTTTTACCCCGAGCGTTCATGAAGGGCCGTCTGTTATAGGTTTAGATTCCGCGCCCACCAGCAAAGCAAGAGCAGATCGGCTCATCAAGTCAGTGAAAAAATCAAAACGCTGTCATTCTGAGCGAAGCGAAGAATCTCTCTCGGTTTTCTTGCTTGCACTTGGATCCAAGAGAGATTCTTCGCTTCGCTCAGAATGACAAATTGACTCGGTTTGTCCGCAACTTGTGAACACTTCCCTACCGGGCGGCCATGCGGACTGAGAGGGCGGCCAAAGCCACCAGGAATGAGACGACCGTTGCCACCGTCAGGTACAGGCTTCGTTTTTGCAGAGATTCCAACTGCGTCCGCAGGGCTTGGGTGTCTGCTTTCAATACTTCGATTTGGCCTGCGGCGCCGGCCAGATCTCCTTTGATCTTGGCGTTCTCGATTTCCAGCGTGTTGCAGTAGTCGGCCAATCTTTGCTGCTCGGCCAAGATGGTCACGAATCGGCTGTTCACGGCGTCGCGCAGGGCTTCATTGCCGTTGCTTCCGGCGTTCTTGCGCAGGGAAGGCACCAGGCTCATGGCGTGCTCGACGCCGCGCACCACAGCTTTAGGCAGGCCAAACAACTCCAGCAGGCCCGGCAAATAGCTGGCGGCGTGAGCCACGGAAGTCGCCAGGCTGTGCCGGGATTCTTTCTCAGTGGTGGTTGGCGTGGGCATTGGAATCTCCTGAACTTTCTTGTCCATAAACATCATGCGGCGGAAACTCGCGCGGCGAATGCGTTGCTTCCATTGTCCGGCGTTGCGCACCCACAAGCAATGACATCGTACAGAAACAGTTAACTCGCCGGACATCCTGCTCCGCGATGGATGGAGCGAGATTCCGCGCACCCGGCAGCGCGGCCAGGAATTTTTATGATGGAGACCAGGGAAGGGAAGAAATCGTTCTAATGCCCGCTAACCGGCTTCACGCCGACGGTTTTGTCGGGCACGTCGCCGGTGCGTCCTTTGACGCGATCGTACACCGAAACGAGCGAAGTGGAACCGAGCGCTTCGTTGTAGTACGTCGGAACGCCCAGCGCCGTGCGCAACTCTTCATTAAACTTGCGCATGTTCACCAGCTGCTCGGCGTGCGCCGGGAATTTCCGGCCATCGTCCGTCAGCAGGAATTTCTGGTAACCGGCATCCCACAGCCGCACGAACTGGCCGTTGAGCAGCACCGTCGGCAATATGGTCATGGTGTAATGATCGTCCGAGGTGCGCCGGAATTCGGCGCCGCAGCCGAATTTTTCCACGCGCATCACCCCGCCCGTGCTGCTGACGACGAAGCCCGCGGTCGATAGCGCGTCCATCAGCTTGGCCGGAAACTTATCTTTCACATCCCACATAGATTTCAAGGATAAGGGCCGCCGGGAGGGCTGTAAAGCCAAAATGTCGCGCGGCGATGCGCGCCGTTTCGTTTTGGAAGTGGAACGGCAAAGCCCCTGCAGACTCCTGCCAGCGTTGCCCGCCACGTGATCCCGGCGAGCCGCCGCGCAAGATTCGGCGGAGTTTATGCTAAATTAACGGAATACTTTGACTTCAGCCGTGCATCCGTTAGAGGGTGCGGCCCGTTGGTTGGGAAATTAGCGACACAATGAATCGCGAAAAAAATCCCATGGTGGCGGACGCCTCGGCGGCGCCGGGAACAATCGGCCGGAATATCGTCGATTGCGTCGGTAACACGCCGCTGCTGCGCCTTGAGCGGCTTGGCCCGAACTTTCCCAACGCTGAATTTTATGGCAAGGCGGAGTGGTTTAACCCAGGCGGCTCGGTGAAGGATCGCCCGGCGCTGGAAATGATTCGCGAAGCGGAGCGTTCCGGCGTGCTGCAGCCCGGGCAGACGATTCTCGACGCCACCAGCGGAAACACCGGAATCGCCTACGCCATGATCGCCGCCGCGCTGGGCTATCGCGTGAAGCTGTGCCTGCCGGCCAGCGCCAGCGAAGAACGCAAGAAAATTCTGCGAGCCTTTGGCGCCGAACTGGTGATCACTCCGGGCGATGAAGGCTCCGACGGCGCAATTCTGCGCGCCCGCGAAATTATCGCCGCGGAGCCCGGAAAATATTTCTATCCCGATCAGTATGGAAATCCCGGAAACTGGCGCGCTCATTACAAAACCACGGCCAACGAGATCTGGGAGCAGACCGCCGGGCGCATCACGCATTTCGTGGCAGGTCTGGGCACCAGCGGCACATTTGTAGGCACCACGCGCCGCCTGAAGGAATTGAATCCCGCGATCCGCTGCATCAGCCTGCAGCCGGATTCTTCGTTTCACGGGCTGGAAGGGTGGAAGCACATGGCCACGGCCATCGTGCCGCCCATTTACGATCCCAGCCTGGCGGACGCCAACCTCGAAGTAAGAACGGAAGAAGCGTACCGGCTGGTCAAGCGGGCCGCGCGCGAGGAGGGTTTGTTGCTGAGTCCCAGCGCCGCCGCCGCGCTCGAAGGCTGCTTTCAAGTGGCTTCCAAGCTGAAGCCGGACGAACGCGCCGTGATGGTGACCATTTTCCCGGACTCCGGCACGAAATATTTGAGCGAACGTTTCTGGGACGAAGTGTAGGTTTTCGTAGCACAGCGACTCTTCGCTGTGCGGTTTTTGCGATTGACAGTTGCGGCGCGTTGCGCGTCTAAGCAGGCTAGAAGATCACGAGGTGGGCGTTCGCGAGGTCCCAGGAAAAAAAGTAGCAGTGCTACTGAGGAAATAAAAATACATGCTGCATCTGGCAAAAAATCTGGAACAGGAAATTCGCGATCACGGCGCCAGGGATTATCCGAACGAATGCTGCGGGGCCATGCTGGGCACCGATCAGGACTCCGCGGGTCGCGAAGTTCGTTCCCTTTTTCCGTTGGTCAACCGGCGGGACGATTCCCCGCGCAATCGCTTCTCAATCACGCCGGAAGATTTCCGCGCGGCGGAGAAAGCGGCGTCCGAGCGTGGACTCGATCTGCTGGGGTGGTATCATTCCCACCCGGACCATCCGGCGCGGCCCAGCGAATTCGACCGCGAGCACGCCTGGCCGTGGTACAGCTACGTGATCGTGAGTGTCGATGGCGGAGTTCCCAAGGATCTGACGTCCTGGCAGCTGGACGATGACCGCTCCAAGTTCCAACCGGAAGACGTTGTGGTGGATGGGGTTGGCGGCCCGGGCCGGCAGGGCTGAGTTCGGACGTTGCACCTTGCAGGCTGGGTGTCGCATCTGATGTACTGATTCGCAGCGCTTCTGTTGGAGCGGCGCGCGCAGAGTCTCAATCGGGTCAGGCGGGTCGGCCGGGAATGGCTGCCCCACGAAGGAAGAGGGAGAATCGATCGTATGGCCGTGAAAGTGATGATTCCCACGCCGCTTCGCCAGTTTACAGGGAAACAATCCAGCCTCGAATGCAGCGCGGCCACCGTGGGAGAGGCGCTCGGCGCGCTGACCAGCACGTATGCCGATCTTCGCAAGCATCTCTATAATGAAGACGGCAAGATCCGCAGCTTCGTGAATGTGTATTTGAACGATGAGGACATTCGATTCTTGAGCAAGGAAAATACGCCGACCAAGGATGGCGACACGATCAGCATCGTGCCCTCGATCGCCGGCGGCGCGCCC
Source organism: uncultured Acidobacteriota bacterium (assembly GCA_963774805.1). Taxonomy (GTDB): domain Bacteria; phylum Acidobacteriota; class Terriglobia; order Acidiferrales; family UBA7541; genus Palsa-360. The sequence continues at coordinate 578,776 of CAVZGK010000002.1, read as the reverse complement.
GATGGCTGTCGGAGCTGATCCCCCCACTTCGTGCGGCAGGGCAATTCAACTAAAGTTTGAGAATTTCAGAGGAGAACTTCCGTGGCAATTCCGACCAATACGCTTTCGAACCAGGAAGTGAAGCTTTCCAAGGAAGAAATCCAGCGTTACAGCCGTCACCTGATCATGCCGGAAGTAGGTATGGACGGGCAGCTGAAGCTGAAAAAGGCGCGCGTTCTGACCATCGGAACGGGAGGGCTCGGCGCTCCTCTTGGCCTGTATCTCGCGGCCGCCGGCGTGGGCCATCTGGGGCTCGTGGATTTTGACGTAGTGGACAATTCCAACCTGCAGCGGCAGGTGACATTCACCACTGCCGATGTGGGCAAGCCCAAATCGGAAGCCGCAAGGGCGCGCTTGTCCGCGCTGAACCCGGCCATCGAAATCGTCTCGTACGAAACGCGGCTGACCAGCGACAACGCGCTCGATCTGTTTAAGGATTACGACATCATCGTCGACGGTACCGACAATTTCCCGACGCGCTTTCTGGTGAATGACGCCTGCGTGCTGCTGGGCAAGCCCAATGTGTACGGCTCGATTTTCCGCTTTGAGGGCCAGGCGACGATCTTCGGCTCGCCGGGCGGCCCGTGCTACCGCTGCCTGTATCCCGAACCGCCCCCGCCGGGCCTCGTGCCTTCCTGCGCCGAGGGTGGCGTTCTGGGCGTACTTCCCGGAATTGTCGGCTCGATTCAGGCCATGGAAACCATCAAGCTGATCCTGGGCACGGGTGAGCCGTTGATCGGCCGCCTGCTCCTGTTTGACGCGCTGGCCATGCGTTTCCGTGAATTGAAGCTGAAGCGCAATCCGGAATGCCCGATGTGCGGCGATCACCGGACCATTACGAAGTTGATTGACTACGAAGAGTTTTGCGGAATTCGAGGTGAGGAGGCCCCGGCAATGACGGACGGAATCAACGAAATTACCCCGACCGAACTGAAAGCGCGGCAGGATCGCGGCGACAAGCTGTTCATTCTGGATGTGCGCGAACCGCACGAATACCAGATCTGCAACCTGAACGGAAAGCTGATCCCGCTTGGCGAACTGACGCGGCGCGTCAACGAGCTGGACAGCTCCGTCGAGATGGTGGTGCACTGCCGCAGCGGCAAGCGCTCGGCCGACGCCATTCATTTCCTGCAGACCGCCGGCTTCAAGAAGCTGCTCAACCTGAAGGGCGGAGTCCTGGCATGGGCGGACGAGGTGGATCCGCGAATGCCGAAGTACTGAAGCAGAGAAATATTGAATTAGCCTTGCAAAGTAATCCAGCAGGATGGCCTGAGTCGGCGGCGGACAGTGGTGCCTTGACGTGCCGCTTTCGTCGTATCTGCCAGCCATCCTGCCAATCAGCCTGAATCGCTCAGGAGCTCAAATGCCTCCCGTAAAGATCACGGTCCGCAATGACGGTCCGCTGCGCGTCGAAGGGGAAGTTGAATTGTGTGACATGGACGGGAAACCATACGGCTTGGCCAGCCGTACGTCCTTTGCTTTGTGTCGCTGCGGGCACTCGGCCAGCAAGCCATTTTGTGATGGAAGCCACAAGTCCGCGGGCTTTCAGGACAAGCAACAAGCGCGTGACCTTCCTCCTCCGGTCCCCAAGCCGTAAAGCTAACCCCTGCAACATTATAAATTCCTAATTTGGGTCCGCCCGACGCGACCGGACTAGTGTCAAACTCGCCACTAGTGTGTGCCAGATTAGGAAGCCGCGCGGAGTTGTGGTTTCGTTTCTATCCAATTTCGCGGAACTCGTTGTCCCGCTTCCTCCGGCTGATTTTTCTGTAAAATGTTAATTCCCTCCTTTTCATTGACTTATGTGACTCGATAAATCTGGCCCCAATCGGCGCTGAAGTTGCTTCCTTTCGTGGTGAACGAAGTCGCGGGGAGCTTGGAACTGCTCAACTGGGGGAGCGGTGACAGTGCTGAATCAAATTCGAGTGTGGACGTGGAACCTTCGCTGGTTCCTTGGCATTCCGGGGGCCGCGGGATTTCTGGCCGCAGCCATCTGGTTACGCCATGTTCCATTCACATCGGAACCGGTGCTGTGCTCGTATCTGCAGATTATCGGCAGCCTGCTGTGCTTCACCTACGCGGCGAATGCTCTCGTACGATTCAGCGGCACGCATGACCGCCTGACGCTGATCCTGGCCTTCGGTTTCGTCCTTGCCGGGGCCATCGAAACTGCCGCTACATTCAATCTCTACGACATTTTGGAAGCAGGAGCCTTCAGCCAGGCGCCGGTGTCGCTGGCGTGGATGGTCAGCCGCACTCTGCTTGGTTTGGTTCTGGTAGCTGCGTTCATTGCTGAGCAGAAGGTACCGAACTCGCGCGAACCGGGGCGGGAAATCGCGATTGCCATGATTGTGGTTGTTGGCGTTGCCTACATGACCAGCGCCGCCTACCTGGGCTCGGCCCTGGAACCGGCGATCCGCACCCATAGTTTCCTGGCCCGTCCGGGCGACCTGTTGCCCGCAGCTCTGTTCGCAGTAGCGGCGGTAGGGTTTGGCCGCCGGCTGGAGCACCATTCCTGCCCCGTGGACCGCGCGATCTTCGTGGCGCTGTGGATGAACGTGGCCTGCCACGTGATGGCCACACAATCTCAAAACGTGCAGGACGCGCCGTTCCTGGCGGCCCAGCTGCTGAAAGTCGGAAGCTACGCGGTCGTTCTGGGAGGCGCTCTGATGGACAATGCGCGGCTGTTTAACCAGGTGCGCCAGCTGGCCGTTACCGACCCGCTTACCGGCCTTTCGAACTACCGCACTTTAATCAACGTCATGGAAACGGAAATTCAAAGGTCGCGGCGCACCGGGCGTCCCTTCGCCGTGCTGCTGCTCGATCTGGACGGCCTGAAGCGCATTAACGATCAGCAAGGCCATCTGGTGGGCAGCCGGGCGCTATGCCGCCTCGCAAGCGTGCTGCGGATTCACTCGCGCGCCATGGATACGGCCGCGCGATATGGCGGAGACGAATTCGCCGTGGTTCTCCCGGAAGCCGGAGATGAGGCCGCCGCATCCGTCAGCCGGCGCATTTGCGAGCGCCTGGAGATGGATGGGGAGTTTCCGGCCGTTTCGGTCAGCGTCGGCGCGGCGGTTTTTCCGCGCGACGGCGAGACCATCGACGCGCTCTTTGATGTGGCCGACCGCGCGCTGTACGGGATGAAGCGCCGGCCGGCGGGGATTCGAGCGCTGGCGCATATCGCAGCGTGTTTGTAGCAGAAATGCGTCCGCGGCAGCGGGCGCCGCAGTTCTGAGGGCAGCATGGCGCAGGAATTTTCAATCGCACGCTTTGAAAAAAGAATTCCCATGACCGTGGCAGTCCACATTTCCGGACCCGAAGGCGCTGCACAGGCGGAGACGACTTTTACCGAGGACGTCAGCTCGCGCGGCGCGCGTGTTTCAAGCGCCCGCCGCTGGCGGACCAACGAGACTATAAATTTTGAATCATTGCCCGGTGGCTTTCGTGCCCTGGCGCGCGTGGCGTACTGCCGGCCGCATCGCGAGGGGTATGTCATCGGACTCGAATTCCTAGAGCCCAGTGGCCGGTGGGTGGTTAACGCCCCATTCGGCTCAGGGAAACCGCTGCAAGGATAGGAGGGACACGCGAAGGCAAACAACTGGCGTAAAGTAGCATCCAGGAGCGCCTGACATTCCGCGGGAACGGGATGTCAGGCGCTTTTGGCATTTTAGGTGACGACGGCCACGCGTCGGATGCTTTTCGTTCTAGCCCCCGCTTTGCACCTTCACATTTTTGCCTGCTGACACCAGAGTTTCATAGAGGCGCAAGGTTTCGTCCACCATACGATTGTCGGAGAAGCGCGCCGAAACCGTTTTCCTGGCTGCTTGGCCGAGGCGGCGGGCTTCGGAGGGATTTTCGATCAATCGAGCGATGGCTGCCGCCAGATCGCTGGAATTGAGCTGCTTGACCAGCAAACCGTTCTGGCCGTCCACCACGGCTTCGGGATTTCCGCCGCGCGCAAAGGCCACCAGAGGAAGAGCCACGGCCATCGCCGAAAGCATGGCCACGGCCAGCGGCTCCTGGTGAGAGGGAAAAACAAAAATATCCGTCGCGGCGTACGCGGCCTCCACGTCGGCAACGAATCCCGGGAATTTCACGGCATCTTCCAGCTGCAGCTGGCGAACGAGGGCCTGCAGGTTGGACTTTTCGCGGCCCTCTCCGGCGAGCAGCAAAACGCATTGCGGAAATCGAGCGTGCAATTCCGCCAGCGCGTGAAGCAAAAGCACGTGGCCCTTTTCAGGCACAAACGCCGCCACGTTTCCCAGGCACACGCTGCCCTCGGGGATTGCAAAACGCTTGCGCGCGGCCTCCCGGTCTGTGGCCGATATCTCCGGCGGAACTTCCACTCCCACGAAAATGGTTTCGATGAGTTCTCTCGGCAGGCCGCTGGCCAGCACGGAATCCTCCACGAAACCCGAGACCGCCACGACGCGGCTGGTGGATCGGTAGCGCGCCAGGGAGACCGCATCTCCGGACAAGGGCAACTCCACCCGGCGCGACACGATCACCGGCACGCAGCGGTGGGCGCGGGCCAGCCACGCTGCAGTCAGCGCGTGGGGCTCGTTGGCGTGGACGATGTCCACCCGGCGTTCGGCGAGCAGCCGCCGTATGGCGCGCGCGGCGCCCATGCGGCGCCATTTGGCAGGCACAGCGTGCGTGGTGATGCCCGCATCCTGGGCGCGGCGCGCGAGCAGGGAATCCTGAAGCGTGATTAATTCGGGAGTATGGCCGCGGGCCAGCAGGCCGCGCAGGAGCAGCAGGCCCTGGTCCTGCCCGCCTCGAAAGTCACGGCCCAGATCGATAAGGAGTGGACGCACGGTCAAACCTCGCCGGGGTTCGGCCAGGAACGGTGCGCAAGTTTTTCGCCGGCCAGCAGGCGTCCCAGCTTGCGGTATTTCATGTGAATGTATTTCGCGGACATCCAGGCAATCAGCCAGCCGCGGCTGCCGTCCAGGAAGCCGAGTTGAAACACAAGGCGCTGAAAAATCGTCCATGGCGGCGCAAAAATCATGGCGCCGCGCCAGCTCTTGCGGCCGCGCGCGAAAAGATCCTCCGCCGCGAGCGTGGTCATGGCGTCGAGCTTGGCCTGGTGCTCCGCGAAGGACCGCACCGTGTAATGCAGCAGGTCGCCGTCCAGGCGTCCGGCGGCGCCGTCGATGGCCACGTCCTCATGCAGCGCGCTGGCAAATTTGCCGCGATCGCGGCGATACAGGCGCAATTTGTAGTCCGGATACCAGCCGGAATGGCGGATCCATGTGCCCAGATAATTCGTCAGCCGCGAGGTTTCATAGCCGTTCTGGCCGGGCTCGGCGCGCTTCCAGGCCAGCAGAGACGTTCGCAGTTCGGGGCTCAGCGATTCGTCGCAGTCGATCGAGAGAACCCAGTCATGGGTAGCCAGCCCAGCGGCGTAATTTTTCTGTGCGGCAAAGTTGTCCATTTTGCGGCTGAAAACGCGGGCCCCGGCGGAGCGTGCAATCTCGCAGGTGCGGTCGGTCGAGCCGGAATCGACCACAATAATTTCGTCGGCGATTTCCTGGAGCGATGCGAGCGCGCGCGGCAGGTCCAATTCCTCGTTGTAAGAGATCAGGGTCGCAGTCAAAGCCGGCATCGGAATTCCAATCGAGTACGGTAACACAAAACCGGATGGGCGCGAGCCGAAGCGGCGCAGGTTTCACAGGCTGCGGAAAAACTACATCTTCTTGTCATTCTGAGCGAAGCGAAGAATCTCTCGTCGATCTAAGTGCAAGCAAAAGAACACAGAGCGATTCTTCGCTCCGCTCAGAATGACAACGTTTTGAGTTTTTCCGCAGCCTGTTCAGCCTGTGGCCATCGATTCGCAGCAGAAATCATTCCACAGGAATTTTCTGAGGTTTGGGTGCTCCATCCTTGCGGTGTGTGCAAGGGTGGGATTCGGGACGCAAAATAAACGAACGCGTAGAACGAGGAGAATCCAGAAATGAGTCATCCCGGAATGTCGATTAAAGAACCCTCCCTTGAAAAGCGTCAAGGACGGGGCACCCACTTCGCAAAATCTCTCCATTCATCGCTTTGAAATTAAAAACGGCGTCTATCGCGCGGGAGCAAGCTTGGGGGTGACGCTGACGAGAATCACGGATGTGCCAATGCGAAATTCGGAGAGATGCTTTAATTCGGCAACGCGTACGCGCTCATCGGCCAAATAAGTGCCGTTGGTCGAATCCATATCGCGCAGGCGGATCACGTCGCCCTTGATTTCGATCGAGCAATGCCAGCGCGAAATTTCCTTATCGTTGATTACGATGTCGGCGTCCGCGCGGCCCATCACCACGCGAGGTTTTTCCACGTTGTACACCAGGCCGCGCGCGGGCCCGGCGATCACCGATAGCGCAATCGCCCTGCCTGCCGGCAATTGCAGGGAACTGGCCTCTTCACCGCTGCCGGCAAGCCGCGGAGCGCCGGCGCTGCGCGCGAAGCCGGGCAGCGGCGTAAGCACCTGGGTGGCGTCCGGACTCGGCCCCAGCTCAACGATCGTGCTAGTGCCACACTTGGCGCACTTAAACTGAACGCGCGGGAGTCCCACGAGCTTTGCGTCAGGCAAAGAGTGCTGCGCGCCACATTTTGAGCAAGCGGCTTTCATGGGATCCTGCGGAGGCGTACTCTACTCCGAAATCCAATTTAGCATGGGAAATCCACGCTTTGTGCGGAGTTCGTGCCCGATGTTTCGGACTGGGAACTAGCGGATTCGCGGCTGGGTTTGAGGGGGGCTGGCCAACCGCATGTGCGCAGCGTATGCGCCCTTTTCCACATGCTGCGGATTCGCGTTTGCGGCCGGCCGTGGTGTTTGGATCGCTTGCCTGCCGCGGCGCTATTGCACAAACCCCACGGTCGGCACCGGCGTCGGCTCGGGAACTTCGCGGATCGGGCCGAACTGCTTCTCGTAGCGCCGGATGTTTTCTTCCAGCGCGCGCATGATGCGCTTGGCATGTCCGGGACTGACAATCACGCTGGAAACCAGCTTGCCCTGCGGCACGTTGGGAAACACATAGATGAAATGCGCGGTAAATTCTTCGGCCGTGTGGTGAAACATCACCAGGTTGGAAAATTGCCCGACCAATTCCTTTTCGTCGGCCTTGATCTGAACCTGCCCCTGCTCGTTGCCCGGCTGCGTCATGAATTCCTCCATCCCGGTGATCGCTTGGTGTGAACGATTTAAAAATGAACGACGTATGTGAGCTGTTCCATTTCCGACACTATCATAAGCGCCGCGAGCATCCCACCGCCAGTCAGCATGCGCAGAAGTTGCGGATGCTTTTCCGCAGCGCGGCTTCGCGGTGCCTGCGCCTCAAAATACGCACATCCTCGCCGCATTGCGATTGACGGTCGGTTACGTTAATGCTAGTTTAGGAAGGATATTTATCTAGGTTAACTATGGCCATGCCTCCTCTATCTCCCGCCACTCCGAATTCGCTATCCGCCGCGGCGGCTTGCGAAGCAACGGCAGCGGTTTCGCAATCCCAAGCGGAGGCGGGCGCAGCTTCGCGTACTCCTTCGCTTCCGGAGTCCTTCCGCAGCATTCCGATTCAGCAGGGCGCTTCGTTCCTGCGGAAAATGATCGCGTTTGCCGGGCCGGGTTACCTGGTTGCCGTCGGCTATATGGATCCCGGAAACTGGGCGACTGATTTGGGCGGCGGATCGCGCTACGGCTACACGCTGCTCAGCGCGGTTCTGATTTCCAGCCTGATGGCGATTTTTCTGCAAGCTCTTTCCGCCAAGCTGGGTATCGCCACCGGCCGCGACCTGGCGCAGGCGTGCCGCGAGCATTACTCGCCGCGAACGACGAAGGTTCTCTGGGTTCTCTGTGAAATTGCCATCGCGGCGTGCGATCTGGCCGAGGTACTAGGTTCGGCGGTGGCGCTGAAGCTGCTGTTCGGCTTGCCGTTGCTGGCCGGCGTGCTGCTGACGGGATTTGACGTGCTGCTGGTCCTGGCCCTGCAGGGCCGCGGATTCCGCGTGCTGGAGGCGATGGTTATCACTCTGATCATGGCCATCGGGGCCTGCTTCGCCTACGAAATTTTCCTGGCGCGGCCCTTGTGGCTGGAAGCAGCGTGGGGATTCGCGCCTTCGTTTCAGATTTTGCGGGATCGCGAAATGTTGTACCTGGCCATTGGAATCCTGGGCGCCACGGTGATGCCGCACAATCTGTACCTGCATTCCAGCATCGTGCAGACGCGCGCCTTCCGGTTGAATCCCGAAGGGAAGCGCGAAGCCATCCGCTTTGCGACATTGGATTCCACGATTGCGCTGGGCCTGTCGCTATTCATCAACGCCGCCATCCTGATCCTGGGAGCCGCGGTATTTCACGTGCGCGGAATGAACGATGTGGCGGACATCAGCCAGGCCTACCGCTTGCTCAGCCCGGTGCTCGGCGCGAGTCTGGCCAGCGTGTTGTTTGCGGCGGCGCTCCTGTGTTCCGGGCAGAACTCCACGCTGACCGGGACGCTGGCCGGCCAGATCGTGATGGAGGGCTTCCTGCACTGGCGCATGCGGCCCTGGCTGCGGCGATTGATCACGCGCTCGATGGCGATTGTTCCGGCGGCGATCGTGATCGGCGTGATGGGCGAGGGCCACGCGATGTCCCTGCTGATCTTCAGCCAGGTGATCCTGAGTTTTCAGTTGCCCTTTGCTGTGGTGCCCTTGATTCAATTCACCGGGGATCGCTCCAAGATGGGCGAATTCACGAACGGCCCGGTGACCGCGATTTTCGGATGGTTCCTGGCGGCGGCGATTATCGTGCTGAACGCCGCACTGCTGTGGCTCACGTTTGGCGGGAAAATCTAGAAGAGAAGTTCCTCCGCGTTTTGCGTGCCCTATACCGGTTTCGGGTACCGCTCCGCAGTTGGGGCACCAAAAGCCTGCTGAATCGCTGCAATAACCCTCGTATTTTATAGATTTTGCGCGGTTAAACTACCCTGGCGGCCGCCCAACGCATCTAATTCGCTGCAGCTGGTTTAGCAGGTGAAATATGTCCGCGCTTATGGCAGAATTTTTACAGACCTGCAAAAATCTCGGACTAACGGAGCGAGCGGAATGAGCGGATTCAACAAGGGAGCTTCAGTGTGGCTGGCACGCGTGGCCGGAGCTGGGCTTGTGGTTGGAATGTGCACTCTGGCGATCGGACGAGTTGCCGCGCAACAGGCGGAGCCCGCTCCCTGGGTCGCGCCCGATGACGCCAAGAAAGTAAAAAATCCCATCCCGCCCACGGCTGCAACGCTGACCGCTGCCGAAGGACTTTTTACCGATAACTGTGTGCTTTGCCACGGCGAAAAGGGCATGGGAGACGGCCCCGGCGCCAAGACGATCAAAGTGAAGCCCGCGAATTTCACCGATCCCAAGCTGCAGGCCTCGGAAACCGACGGAGCGCTCTTCTGGAAGATGACCAACGGCCGCGGCCCCATGCCTTCCTGGCGCGATACTCTGACCGATGAGGAACGCTGGCAGCTGGTCGGGCTACATCCGCAAGCTGGGCAAGGACGCCGCCAAGAAGTAGTCTGGCGGTCACTGCCAAAAAATACGGGGCGCGGTATTCGTGAATGCGATTGAAAATCACGAAGACCGCGCCCGAATTTTTTTGGTTCCTAAACGAATTGACTCACCGTTGGAAGAGTCTAGAGCCCCCACTGCACTTCAGGGGCTAAAGCCCTTATTTTTCACACCATAATGTCGCGGCTGAAGCCGCGACCCACAATGCCTGACTGCGTAAGGCTGCGCCCCAAATGACTTGCGTCTCTGGTGCCTCCTTGGTGTCTCTCGGTTGACCCTCGGTAGTTTATTGGTTGTCGATCGGCATCGACTACGCTTAGTTGGTCGCGGCGAGCGCCTGCGCGACTTCCTTCATGTCCGGCATCACCGGGATATCGTAATTCTTGAACCAGGCGATTTTTCCGCCCTTGTTGATGATGGCGATGGCGCGGCCCGTGATGCCCTTGTCCGCCAGGTAGACTCCGAATTTATCGGCCACCGCGCCGCGGGGATGGAAATCCGCGAGCAGCGGGTAGGAGATGCCCATCTTTTCGGCGAAGGCTTTGTGCGCCCATACGCTGTCTACGCTCAGGCCCAGCACCTGCGCGTCGAGCGATTCAAATTGCTTCAAGTCGTTGACGAAGCAGGCGTGCTCGTTGGTGCAAACGGGGCTGAAGTCGAGCGGATAAAAAATCAGAACCACATTGCGCTTGCCCGCAAAGTCGGACAGCTTGATTTCCTTTTGTGACTGGTCTTTCAGGGCGAACTCGGGAGCCGGTTGGCCTACGGCGATGGGCATGAAGCCTCCTAATTTATGGGTTCAACATGTGTCTTTCGAGTGGGATAGGCTTTAGCCTGTCTGGTTTAGGCGAGCACTGACTCGAATCTAAATCAGACAGGCTGAAGCCTGTCCCACCGAGGATTTATGATAGCGGATTTGTGCGAGAGCCGTCCCGGATTCTGGTAACATCGCCGCAGCATGTCACGGCTCAGCGTGGACGAGGCCTATCCGGGAATCACGATTCGACCGGGTTCGCGCCGATTGTGGGCGCGGCTGATGCGCTACCCGGCCGAGTGCATTCACCTCGAAACCGGGCCTCCCTGGATGGCCACCTATATTCCAGACACGCTTTATCTGCGCGGCAAGCCTCGATTGCGCCGCGAACCTGCGCGCCCGGAATTGTCCGTCTGCTTTGACTGCCTGGCGGGACTTCTGGAGCCGGAGCTCGCCGCGAGTCCCAGCCGGGTGGTGGCCTTTGAGCCGGACGGCGAAAATTTCACGCAGTATTTTTTCCTGGGTACGGATGATTTTGATGCCGCCGGCATGCGCTCGGAAGTCGCGGCCGCCGTGCTGACACGGCTGGAGGAATTGGAAGGCCCGTGCAGCGATTGCGGCGATCCGGCCACCTGGCTGTGGATTTCGCGGCGCGAGGTTTCCAGCCTGGACCAGACGGAGCGGATTCTGGCTTCGGCCGGGGCGCTCTTCTGCCCCCGGCATGGCGCGGCCAAGATGTGCGAAGCGCTGGGGAAAATTCCCGAGGCGAACCTGTTCTACATCAATGCGCCGTACGGGGATTCCGGCGCGTACGTATGGATCTGACGATCCAGCCGCGGTGGAAGTGCGGGTTCCGCGTGCCCGCGGCCAGCACTCGCACAGGAGAAATTTCGGTTCTTTGTTTCTTGTTCCTTGTTCTCTGGAGGGCCGGGCTTTAGCCCGGCCGTCCGAAAAACTTTGTCGACAAGAGAGAATGGGATTCGAAAGGCAGCCTGCCAGCACACCATGACGCTAAAAGAAATTGTCGAGAAATATCTGGCGATCGCGGGAGGATTTACGTTTCTCGCGCCGCTGGCGGATTTCGGGCTGGAAAGGGCCGAAGCCGAGCGCGTTTTCAGCGCGCTGGACGAGGACTATCACATCAGCCGCTTTTTTCACTTCAGCCAGGTTTCCGGAACCGGCTACAAGATCGATGGGTTCGAGCAGACGCACGTTTCGATTGATGAGGAAATTCAGTCGATCCTGTAGGACAAGGTTCTCATGCTGCGGGAAAAGAAAGAGAGATTCTTCGCTTCGCTCAGAATGACCGCGGTTTGAGTTTCTTTGTAATCTCTGAAGCCTGTCGTTTTAAATCCTGCCAACGCTATCAGAAACCCACAGGCTGAAGCCTGTGCTACTGGTAGCGGCGCCAGAGCCAGTAGCCGATGCCGCAGACCATCGCGATGGGCAGGGAACTCAGGACAATCGTCATGCCGAAATAGGTTGCGGCGGTTTTGGGATCGCCCACCATGCAGGCCGGGCAGGCCAGCGCGGCGCCCGGAAAAAGAGCGGCGCCGAGGGAGGCGATCAGAAGACGCGGTGCTCGATTTAGTCCACGCATCATCGAGTTAAAAGCTCCAGAAGCTTCACAAGTATACCCGCACATAAATCACGGGCCAGAGTAGAACCACAAAATACCAAAACAACTGGATCGCGACGAATGTCGAAGATGCCAGCGTGCCGCGGCGCATCGGAAGATAAAGTGCAGCCAGCACGGTAACGGCCACCACGGCGTGCAACGCGTGCGCTCCGACGATCAGATAAAAGAATGCGCCGTGGGCGCCGGAGGTCATGGTCAGGCCTTCACGCAGCAGGGCGACCCATTCCACGCCTTGAAGCAGGATGAAGGCAACGCCCGTGGCGATCGCTCCTGCCAGATACGCGTGCGCCTTTTCGTAGCCGTCCCGCGCGCGCCGGCTGGCCAGGAACAGCAGCACGCCGCTCAGCAGCAGGATCGCGGTGTTGAAGGCCGTCCGCTCTACCGGCAGGCGCGGCTGGCCGAGGGGCGGCCACACTCCGCCCATCGCGGTAGCTTTCGCGATGGTGTGGGCGCTCATCAGTCCCGCGAAAAACATGATTTCGCAGGCGATAAAAATAATCATGGCCAGAACGGAGTTCGGCAAACGCCTGCGGGCGTCTGGTCCGGTAGAAGCCAGCGGAGATTCGATGGTGGCGGTAGGGCTACTCATGTTTGGCCGGCGCGCCTGTGCCGGAAGGTCGATCGGCGGAAGGATTCGTCCAGTTCCGCCCGCTGTGTTTCATCACGTCCGGAGCTACTCCTGCAAAAAGCACGCCGATGAAAAGCAGGCACATGATCAGGAGATAAGGAACCCAGCGCTTTTCGACATTGATGTGCATGAAATTCTTGGCCACCAGGTAGGCCTTGACGATGGCCACGCCGAACGCGGCCAGCAGCATCACTTCGCGAATATGAACCATCGAGCCGAACACGCTCACCACCAGCAGCGCCACCAGGATGGCCCAGATCTTGACGTAGTTGGGATGGTGCACGTGGCTTTGCGCGTCAGTAGTCATCGTTTCGTCCGAGGTCTTTTAATCTGCCTTAACTTGTTCTAGTGAGCCTTAGCGTGCGATGTACAGCAACGGGAACAGAAAAATCCAGACGATATCCACGAAGTGCCAGTACAGCCCGATGCACTCCACGCGCTGCAATTCCTGATTTTTGGCGGCGTCGGACGCCACGATCAGCATGATGATCATGCCGGCCAGAACGTGCAGGCCGTGCAGCCCGGCCAGCGTGTAGTAGTAGGACCAGAAGCCGCCCGAGGAGAGCACGAAGCCTTCGTGGATGTCCTTGGTCCATTCAAAGCCCTTGATGGTGAGGAAAATCAGTCCGCCGAGCGCCGTCAGGCGCAGCAGTTTCGCGGCTTTGGGGCCATCGTGGGCGTCCGCCGCTTGATGAGCCAGAACCGCGCAGAGGCTGGACGTGAGCAGCACGAATGTGTTTACGGCTCCTGCCCAGGTGTTGGTGTGCGAGGCGGCGTCTGCCCAGTCCGGGTGGCCGATGCGGTGCATGATGTAGACCGCAAGTAATCCGCCGAAGATCACGATTTCCGAGGCGATCACCCACCAGGTGATGAGCTTGGCGGTCGCAATTCCGGTGGCGCTGCGAGTGTTGGCAATCGGTTTGGCGGATGCGCTCATGCGTCCGTTTCTCCCGCGAGACAAGGCACTTCAAGTCCTGGCATGCTTCCGAAAGCAAATTCACGTTCAACTCAACTGCAAATTTCCCAAGCGTTTTAGTCCGGCACGTTCTGCGGCACAAAATCTTCCGTGTGGCCGGGCAAACCGTATTCATACGGGCCGCGATAGACCGTGGGCAGCTCGGCAAAGTTCCCGTGCGGCGGCGGAGATGGAACCGTCCATTCGAGCGTCGCGGAGCGCCACGGATTCGCGCCGGCAGCTTTTCCGCGCCACAGGCTGGTAAAAAAGTTGTACAGGAACACGATCTGGAACGACAGCATCACCAACAGCGCGACGGTTGCGGTAGTGCGCAGGTGTTGCAGCGCCGGCCGCGATTCTTCGGCGAACAGCGCGTAATTGTAAATGCGCCGCTGGTCCCCGGCGATTCCGGTGATGAAGAGCGGAATGAAAATCACATTGAAGGGAATGACCGTGCCCCAGAAGTGAATTTTCCCGAGCGTCTCATTCATCATGCGCCCGAACATTTTGGGAAACCAGAACGTGATCCCGGCAAAAACGGCGATGATCGCGATAGGCACAAAGGTGTAGTGGAAGTGGGCGATCACGAAATACGTGTCGTGCAGATAGATGTCTGTTCCGGACGAGCCGAGGAAGATTCCGGTCACGCCCCCGATCAGAAACTCAGCGATAAACGCCAGCGCCCAGAGCATGGGCGTGCCCAGGGTGATCGATCCGCCGTACAGCGTGGCGATGTACAGGAACACCATTTCCGTGATCGGCACGGAAATCAGCATGGTCGTGACGGAAAATATATTGGCCATGCGCGGATCGATTCCCGCCACGAACTGGTGGTGCGCCCAAACCACGAAGCTGAGGAACCCCACGGCCCAGGTGGTGTACAGCACCGTCTTGTAGCCGAAGATTTTCTTGCGGGCAAACACCGCCACGATTTCCGCCACGATTCCCATGGCCGGAAGCAGCACGACGTACACCTCGGGATGGCCGAAGAACCAGAACAGATGCTCCCAGAGCAGCGGATCGCCGCCGCGCGTGGGATCGTAAAAGCCGGTGGCCATCGTCTGGTCAAACAGCAGCATCACCGCGCCGGCGATCAGCGGCCCGGCGGAGGCCATGAACACGATGTTGGCGATCACGATCATCCAGATCAGGATCGGCAGGTCGTACATTTTCATGCCGGGCGCGCGGCTGTTCATCGCGGTGACGGTGAAGTTGATGCCGCCCAGTAGGAAGGCCACGAACTCCAGGGCCACGGCCACCAGCCACAAGCTCGCCCCGATCGGGGTCAGGTTATACGCGCCGCTGGCCGAGAGCGGCGGATAAGACGTCCAGGCGCCGCCAAAGGGACCGCCCTTGACCAGAAACGAAGAAAGCAGAACCAGCGCGCTCAGCAGAAAAATCTGGTACGAAAGCCGGTTGATTCGCGGGAAGGCCATGTCATCGCAGCCGACCATCAGCGGAATCAGAAAATTACCGAACGCGGCGATCAACACCGGCATGGCCACCCAGAAAATCATGATGCTGCCATGCATGGTGACCAGCGCGTTGTACTTGCCCGGTGTTACGAGGCCAAAGCCCGGAACATGCTGGTTGGGAAATCCCAGTTGCATGCGGAAAACGTAGGCAAAGTAGCCGCCGATCAGCGCCATGGCCATGCCCGTAAACAGATACTGCATGGCGATCACCTTGTGATCGGTGGACCAGAAATATTTTTGAAAGATGCCCGGCTCGGCGTGCTCGACGTGCGTGCTCATCGGCGCACCTCCGCCACGACCGAACTTCCTTCCGAAGCGGGGCCCGGCAAAATCGATTGCGGCGGCCTGCGCCGGGCTGGAATTTCTCAGCAGCCATGCGGCGTGATCCTTGGGGGTTTCGACAATGACGCGTCCGGCCATCATGGCATGGCCCAGCCCGCACATCTGCGTGCATTGAATGTCATAGGTCCCCACGCGATTCGGAGTAAACCATCCGGCGATGGTGCGTCCGGGCAGCGCGTCCTGCTTCAGGCGAAAAGCGGGAATAGCGAAACTGTGAATCACGTCCCGCGACATCAGTTCGAAGTGATAGGTGGTGTTCACCACCACGTGCAGCTCGCCCACGCTGCGAATGTCATCGGCCGTGTCCAGGACGCCGTCCGGACCGGGTTGCTGAAAACTCCAGGCCCACTGCTGGCCGATGACGCGCACGGTGGCGTCGGCCGGAGGCATGGCCTGCTTGATCTGGTACCAGACGCTGACCGCACCGACGAGATAACGATGTCGCACACCATGATCGAGGTATGAGGAATGGAGATCCAGCGTTTCAGATGCTGTTCCTCGCCGGTAATGTATTGGGTGGGGCGGCCGTCACGGGCACGAAATCTGAAGATCAGCACGAACATCATGGTCTCGGCCGCAATCAGCCACAACCCACGATCACACGCGATCAGGATGAAGAGGTGATCGATACTGTGCGCGTAGGTCGATGCCGCCGTTAGATACCGCTCCAGCATGAAAGCTCCACTACAGAATTAGAATCAAGGCCCCCGCCGCGATAAAAGCGAGCGAACCGATCGCGATCGTCCAGAAAACAACCTTGGCCACCTGATCGGGCGAAGTCTTCGGCATGATCCATGAAATCGATGTTCTCCCGCCCTATGGGCCTAGGGTTTGAGCGTCTCGATGTACGCCACGACATTGCGCACGGCGTCTTCGTCCGGCAAGGTCATTGCCATGGGCCGCATCAAACGCCCTTCGCGATCTTTCGGATTCGCGCCGCGGATGCCGCCGTGGAATTTCCTCATCTCGGTGGCCAGATACCAGTCGTCGATGCCGGCAATTCGCGGCGCTCCGAGGTCCTGATTTCCGGCGCCATTGTCTCCGTGGCAGGACTGCTGCAGGTGGCGTAGAGGGCCGCGCCCGCTTGCGGATCGCCGGGCAGCGTTCGCGCGTGCACTACGGGCGGCAGCGTCTCCACGTAATGCGCCACGGCTTTCACATCGTCCTCGGAAGTCAGACTAAGCGCCATCGGCCGCATGCGCATGCCTTCCACATCGCTGAAGTGCATGCCGCGAACGCCGGCGCGAAATTTGTCGAGCTCGCGCTCGACGTACCAGGACTTCATTCCGGCAATATTCGGCGCGCCGATCTCAGGATTGCCCGATCCGTCTGAGTTGTGGCAGGGAACGCAGGTCTCGAAGACTTCCTGGCCGCGCGTGGCCGCATCGATGCGTTCCCATTCGGCATCCGGAGAGACTCAGCCCCGCCGTGAGAAGCAGGAGAAAGAGGAACGCGAGGGTTCCCGGAACAAGCTTCGAGTGTTTGGCATGCCTGTTCGCAATTGAATGTCTTAAGACGCGGATACTAGCAGCACACAAAATCGAAAACAAGCACGAACTTGCGCTCAAACACAGATTTGATGTCCGCGAGTCACTTAACGAGCTTCAAACTACGGGACATATCACACTTGTTGCCCGGCATTGTCTGTGACCAGGATCACAGGTCGTGACTACTTCGGCGCCACCGCCATCCGCTGCAGGCGCTCCCCGAGCCGATTGTGTTCGTCGTTAATTTCCTTGCCGGCAGGCGATCGCCGAATTTCTTGAAGAATTCTCCGACGTCGGCATGTTCCTTGGCCCAGTCGGCCGGCTCGACGCGCAGCAGCTCGTTCATCGTTTCGCGGGAGACATCCAGGCCGTCAAGCGTGATCGCATTCGGCGTGGGCACGGCGCCGATGGGAGTTTCCGTGGCTGCGGCTTTGCCTTCGATGCGCTCCAGCATCCACTTCAGCACGCGGGCATTTTCGCCGTATCCGGGCCACAGGAATTTTCCGTCGGCGCCCTTGCGGAACCAGTTCACGTGGAAAATTTTCGGCGGATGCGGAATCTTCTTGCCCATCTCCAGCCAGTGCGCGAAATAATCGCCCATGTTGTAGCCGCAGAAGGGCAGCATGGCCATGGGATCGCGCCGCGTGACGCCCATCTGCTCCGGTGATGGCCGCGGTGGTTTCCGAAGCCATGGTGGCGCCGACGTAAACGCCGTGCTGCCAGTTCGTCGCTTCGTACACCAGCGGAGCGAGACGCGCGCGGCGCCCGCCAAAGATGAACGCGGAGATCGGTACTCCGCCCGGATCTTCCCAGCGCGGCGAAATCGAGGGCGCCTGAGTCGCGGGCACGGTGTAGCGCGAGTTGGCCTGCGCTGCGGGGCCGTTCGAGGGATCCCAGGGCCGGCCCTGCCAATCCATCATTCCCGCGGGCGCCTGGTCGGTCATGCCTTCCCACCACGGCTCGCGCTGCGGAGTCATCGGCCGTGTTCGTGAAGATGGTGTTCTTGCGCAGCGCGCGTCATGACGTTGGGATTGGTTTTTTCGTTGGTGCCGGGCGCGACGCCGAAGAAGCCGGCTTCCGGATTAATCGCGTGCAGATAGCCATCCGCGCCGACCTGCATCCAGGCGATGTCATCGCCGACGGTCCACACGCGGTAGCCCTCGTTTTCCAGGGCGGAAACCATCATGGCGAGGTTGGTCTTGCCGCAGGCGCTGGGAAATGCCGCCGCCATGTAAGTGACTTTTCCGCCCGGCGATTCCAGGCCCAGGATGAGCATGTGCTCGGCCATCCAGCCTTGCTCGCGCGCCCATCCAGCTGGCGATGCGCAGCGCGAAACACTTTTTGCCCAGCAGTGCGTTGCCGCCGTAACCGGAACCGATGCTCCAGATCAATTTTTCTTCCGGGAAGTGCGCGATAAAGCGGCGGTCCGGATTCAGATCGCCCAGGGAATGCAATCCCGGCACAAAATCGGACGAACTGCCCAGGCGATCCAGCGGCGACTTTGCCCATGCGGGACATGATGCGCATGCTGGCCACGACGTAGGCGCTGTCGGTGATCTCGACTCCGACGCGGCTCTGCGGCGAGGCCGCCGGTCCCAAAATGTAGGGAACCACATACATGGTGCGGTCTTTCATCGAGCCGTTGAAGAGGGCGCGTGAGCTTGCTCTTGGCTTCGGCAGGAGCCATCCAGTTGTTGGTGGGCCCGGCTTCTTCGCGGTCCGGAGTGCAGATGAAGGTGACCTTCTCGGTGCGCGCCACGTCGGTCGGATCGCTGCGGTGCAGCAGGCAATTCGGATACGTCTTTTCGTTGAGGCGGAACGTCTGGCCTTCGCTCAATAGCTGTTTCTTCGATCCGGGCCGCTTCCTATCCGGAGCCATCGCACCACTGAATTTTCGCCGGGCGAGTCATGCTCGCGACCGATTCCACCCATTGCTCGAGGGGCGTAGACACGAATCCTCCTAAAGGTTGTTTCGGCATGCCGGCGGAATGTTGAATGGCACGAGCAGCACTGAGCTACGAGTCAGGCAGCAAACACACACCGAAACTAAAAGTTTAAGACACGAGTGTGGCAAACGCAAGTGACCTGCGTCACAGGTGTGCCGACCTCGGTGAGGCGAGGCATCCGGCAAGCTCTCCGGACTTTAACTTATGCGGTTTAAAGCGGCGTGGCGCTTGCGCCGATATTGCCGCCAGTGGGGAAGACGGTCGGCCCGGTGCACGTCAGCCCGCGCGACAGACGGCGGGGCTCGGAAGTCCGGCATCTGGATGCAAGGGAATCGCTCCTAAGGGGCGGGTTTTAGCCTTGAACGTGGCACTATTTATGACTTGTAACTGTTGTGATCCATGTCACAATCGCTGGTGCCGGGTATCACAGATACGCTGCGGGTACTGTGCCAGATTAGTACCCGCACCTACTTGAATCTTGCAATCGAACGCTCACTTGCGAGGGGAAAATGCTTGAAAGAATGACTCGAAGGTCCACACTCGGCGCGATCGCGCTGCTACCGATGCTGCTGTTTGCGTTTCCCCGAATTGCGGCGGCACAGGGCGATGGCCAGAAGATTTTTGACTCCACCTGTGCCAAATGCCACGGTGCCGACGGCACCGGAAACACTCCGGTCGGAAAAGCGGTGGGCGCCAAGGATCTGGGCTCCGCGGAAGCTAAGAAGATGACGGACGCGGAGATCCACACGCAAATTGAACAGGGCAAAGGGAATATGCCTCCGTTTGGGGGTTCGCTGAACAAGGCGCAGATTGACAGCCTGATCCCCGTTGTCCGATCGTTCGGCAAGAAAGCCGGCGCCGCTAAGAAGCCGAGCTAGGTTCCAGTTTCGACGGCCAACTGAAGTAGTTGGCCGTTATCCCGACGGTAAACAGCCGGCGCGGGCGAGTGCAGCGCGCGGTCTGAAAAAGCGCTCTCAGAGCTGGGTCCCGATGGGTGTGTCCATTTTTAGAATTTTTTGGCAACGAAAAGAGAGGGGAAAAGTCCATGAATCTTGAATTGAAACTGAAACGTTCGCTTAGCGTTATGGCCTTATATGCGGCACTAGCCATCACCATCGGGCTGTTCATCCAGGTGCCGAGTGCGTCCGCGATTCCGAGCTATGCACGGCAAACCGGATTCCCGTGCAAGTCCTGCCATTACATGCCCCCGGAGCTTACGCCGCTGGGCCGGGCATTTAAGCTGAACGGCTATACCATGACGGGCAAGCCGACGGTCACCTCGCCGGGTAAGGGGAACACGAGCCCCCTCAATATACTGGAGTCGTTCCCGCTTTCCGTCCTGTTCGATACTTCATTTACCTCGCTGAAGTCTCCGCAGCCCGCCAGCCAGAACGGCAGCTTTCAATTTCCGCAGCAGGCCTCACTCTTTCTGGCTGGCGCGTGGGCGACGCATGTTGGCAGCTTTGTGCAAGTGACCTATTCCAGCCAGGACGACCACTTCACCTGGGACAACGCCGACATTCGGTACGCCAATGCGACGCACCTCTTCAAGAAGGATCTATCCTATGGCATCACGCTCAACAACAATCCCACCGTGGAAGATCTTTGGAACAGCACTCCTGCCTGGGGTTATCCATGGGTGAGCAGCGACTGGGCTCCGGGACCAACCGCCGGCGCGCTGATCAATGGAGGGCTGGGACAGGATGTCGCAGGTCTCGGCGGCTACGCCATGTGGGACAACCACTTGTACTTCGCCGGGACGATGTACCGCTCGGCGCACATCGGAGCTCCCCAACCGAACACGGGAACGGACGGTTCCGGCTCTCCGCTTAGCTTCAACATACGGGGTGTAGCTCCCTACTGGCGCCTGGCCTGGCAGCAAAATTGGAAAAACAACAACCTGATGGTCGGAACCTACGGGATGCACATCAAATCGACGCCGGGCGCGATCACCGGCCTGGAGGACGGCTACACCGATTGGGCCGTGGATTTCCAGGACGACTGGACTGTTCCTCAATTCCGAGGCGATGTGATTTCGTTCCGAGGTACGTACATTCGTGAAAATTCTTCGTTGCTTTCCACGTTCAATGCCGGAGGCTCGGATCTGGTGCGGCATCACCTGAACACCGTGCAGGCCAATGCGGAATACCATCTGGGCAACAAGTACTCGGCAACTGTCGGGTGGTTCGACGTGGACGGCACCCCCGACTTTACGCTCTATTCGGGTGCCACGACCGAAGGGGGTGTCACCACGCTGCCGGCCGTAACGGGCAGCGCGAATGGAGACCCGCGAAGCAACGGCTTTCTCGCCAACATCTCGTGGTGGCCTGTGCAGAACATCGGCCTGTCCTGCCAGTACACGGCGTACACGCGATTCAACGGAGCCAGTGCGAACTACGATGGCAATGGACGCAGCGCCAGCGCGAATAACACGATCTATCTGGTCGCGCGATTCGTGTTCTAGGTTCTGATTGGAACACTCAGCATGACTCAACCCGTTGGCCGGATTCGGCGCGCATTTCGCCGGGTCCGGCCAACACCACTTTTTGAGCGGTGAGCTGAGGCAGAAACGAATTAGAATAGCGGTCCGCACCATGAGAGACGTCCACCAGTTGTTCCAGGCGTTTGTTGCTCCAGCGATTTTTGTGTCGGCGGAAGGGCTTCTGCTACTTTCGCTCAATGTGAGGCTGATGGGAATCGTGACCCGGCTGCGCTCCTACCTGCACCTTCGGCACATGGCTGTGAGTGAGGGCCGGCTGGTCGAGTCCGGCGCATTCTCCGCACAGATCGATTCCATCGAACGCCGCGCGGAACTGATTCGCCGCGCGTTTGTACTTACCCTTTATGGCCTGATCGGGACCATCGCTTCGTGCTTGCTGCTTGGCGCGGGCCTGTATTTTCAGAGGGCGGAGGAAACGGCCGCCATGGTGTTCGTGCTGTCAACGCTGCTGGTGCTGGCCGGCATGGTCTACTACGCGCGGGAAGTGCGCGTGGCGCTCAGTTCGGTGCGCGAGGAAGCGGCCGATTCGCGGTTCATGGATATTCCGAAACGCCGCGCGGCGCGGGAGGACGCAAGCGATCCGGACGAGCAGGGAGTCTAGCGGGAGGGCGAGGCAGTGAGATTCGCGCGGCACATGCCCTGCCCGAAGGCGGGCGGTGCTTGCTAGCCGCTGGTACGAAGTTCAGACGGTTCCTTGCCGAATTTGGCCTCGATTGCCGCGCGGATCTTGGGCAGGGCGGCGCGAGCCGCGTCCTCTCCGGCGGCCATCAGTTCGGAAGTCTTTTCGAAATCGTCCCACAGGAAGTCTTTTACGTTGGGCTCGATGATGATATCCGCCCGGGCTCGCCATTCCAGATCGGCGTGGCGCTGCAGGATTGCGAAGGAAAGACCGATCACATCGACGATACTGGACGGCTTGCGGTTGTTGGCCGCTTCCAGAAACACGGCGATGACGATGTCCGCCCCGATGCTGCGCGCCGCATCCACCGGTACCGGCGCAGCCAGGAAACCGTCAACCAGCATGCGGCCATCGATCTCCACCGGCACGAACATGCCGGGATACGCGCAGGACGCCCGCAGCGCTGGCCCCAGTTGCCCATGTGAAAAATAGACGGCTTCTCCCGAGGACAGGTCGGTGGCCGCGATGGCTAGCGGAATTTTCAAGTCTTCGAACGTGGTTACGCCCAGAAATTTGCGCGGGTAATGCTCCAGCTTCTGGTTGGAGGCCAATCCCAGCCAGGAAAGCTTCCAGTTTCCAAAATCCTTGAAGCGTGTGGCCCGGGCCTGGCGTTCGATTTCGGGAATGGTGTGCCCGCTGGCGTAGGAAATGGCCAGGAGCGCTCCGGCGCTGGTCCCGGTGACCACGTCCACGGGGATATTTTCCTCAGCCAGCACGCGCAGGACGCCCAGGTGGGCGATGCCGCGCGCGAAGCCGCCGCCGAGGGCCACGCCGATCTTTCGGGCGTTCCGGAGGCGGAGAAGGAGGCTTGGAGGGTTCGGCATAGGCGAATTCGCGGACGCGCTCCACCGCGCCCTGAAGCCAGTGCAGTACCTTCTTTTGATTCGTATCGTTCATTTCAGGAATAACGATAAGAATAACTCGAAAACAGATGCCCGGCGTTTGTCGTTGACCCTGGATTGTCGCTTCTGTAACCTGCATTGACGCCTGAGCACATCCTAGTGCGATTCCAGTCGCTTGGCAAAAGCGTCTGAATCGTCCGGAATCCCACGATGGCCAAAAAATCGATCGAGAAGGTAGTGGTTCTAGGCGCGGGCACCATGGGCGCGCGGATCGCCGCGCACATGGCCAATGCCGGGGTGTGGTGCGCGCTGCTGGACATCGCCCCCACGGAACTGACGCCCGAGGAGCAGAAACGCGGGCTGAAGCTCGAAAGTCCCGAGGTGCGCAACCGGATCGTGCGCGCGGGCCTTGCGGCGGCGGTCAAATCTCGGCCAGCGGCGTTTTTCACGCGCGGGCGCGAGAGCCGCATCGTCACCGGAAATTTTGAAGACGATTTGAAGCTCTGCGCGGAGGCTGACTGGATCTCGAGGTTGTGGCCGAGAATCTGGAGATCAAGCGCGGGCTGCTGTCGCGCGTCGCGCAGGTTCGCAAGCCCGGCACGATCGTCACCACCAACACTTCCGGCCTGCCCGTGCGCAGCATCGCCGAGGGCATGCCCGCGGAGTGGCAGGAGCACTGGGCGGGCACGCATTTCTTCAATCCGCCGCGGTATTTGAAGCTGGTTGAAATCATTCCAGGAACGGCCACGCGGCCGGAAGTGCTCGAAGCGCTGACCGCGTTCTGCGACCATAAGCTCGGCAAGGGTGTGGTGGTCGCCAAAGATACTCCGAATTTCATCGGCAACCGCATCGGCACGTTTTCCATGCTGAACGCGATTCGCCTGATGAACGAACTGGGCATGACCTACGAGGAAGTGGACGCCTGCACCGGTCCGGCGCTGGGCTGGCCGAAGTCGGCGCACGTTCCGGCTGGCCGATATTGTCGGGATCGACGTGCTCCTGCACGTGATTCGCAACATTCTACGAAAATATTCCGAATGACGAATCGCGAGAAATTTACCGCGTTCCCGCGTTGATCGAGGAAATGGCCAAACGCGGATGGATCGGAGACAAAACCGGCAGCGGTTTTTACAAGCGCGTGAAAAAATCCGGCGGCGAATCCGAAATTCTGACGCTCGATCCGCGTGAAGATGGAGTACCGCCCGCAGCAGAAGGCGCGCTTTGCTTCCATCGAAGCGGGCAAGGCGGTTGAGAGCACGCGCGAGCGCTTGAAAATGCTGGTGGCGCCGCTCCTCGAAGGGAAAGAAGGGGACAAGGCGCAGAAATTTATCTGGGGCGTGCTTTCCGGAATGTGCCTGTACGCCGCGCGGCGCGTTCCCGAAATCTCGGACTCCATCGTGGACGTCGATCGCGCCATGCGCTGGGGCTTCGGCTGGGAACTTGGTCCGTTTGAAGTGTGGGACGCGATTGGCGTCGAGCCGATGGCCCGGCAGTTGGAGAAGGAGGGCCAGGCGCTTCCTCCGCTCGTTACCTCGGTATTTGTCCTCCGGCAAAAAATCGTTCTACCAATCGGCGCAGGGCGAAACATCGTATTTCGATTTTGCCGGCAAGGCGTACCGGCCGGTGCCGCAGGCCGCCGGAATCACGATTCTGAAATCGCTGAAGGAGCGCGGCAAGGAAATCGAGAAAAATTCCGGCGCCAGCCTGATCGATCTGGGCGACGGCGTGGTGTGCTGCGAATTCCACGCCAAGATGAACGCCATCGGCGGCGATCTTCTTTCGATGATTCACAAGGGTCTGGCGCGGCTGCGCGCGGAGTTCGACGCCATGGTGATTGCCAACCAGGCGCGAGAATTTTTCAGCCGGCGCGAACCTGATGCTCATCCTGATGACGGCGCAGGAGCAGGAGTGGGACGATCTGCACGTGATGGTGCGCCAGTTCCAGAACACCACGCTGGCCATCAAACATTCGCCGAAGCCGGTGGTGGTGGCGCCGCAGGGGCTGGCCCTGGGCGGCGGCTGCGAAGTCGTGCTGCACGGCACGCGCATCCACGCCGCGGCGGAAGCCTACATGGGCCTGGTCGAAACGGGCGTCGGGCCTGATTCCGGCGGGCGGCGGCACGAAGGAAATGATCATTCGGGCCAATGAACGCGCCGAAGGAGAAGAAGACCTCGACCTGTTTCACGCGCTGAAGCCGGTGTTCGAAAACATCGCCATGGCCAAGGTATCGACCAGCGGGGAAGAAGCCCGCGAACTGGGCTACCTGCGCCGCGCCGACCTCGTGGCCATGAACCTCGGACCGGCTGGTGGCGGACGCCAAGGAGACCGCGCTGGGACTGGTGCGCAGCGAGTGGCGGCAGACCGCGCCGGAGCCGAACGAACCGTCGATTCGCGTTCTAGGCCAGGAATTCAGCGCCGCCGCCAAGCTGGCCGTGCACATGATGCTGGGCGGCGGATATATCTCGGAATACGATGCGTTGGTGGCGCGCAAACTGGGAAATATTCTGGCAGGCGGCGCGCTCACGTCGGCGCAGCTCGTGAGCGAGCAATATCTGCTCGATCTGGAGCGCGAAGCCTTCGTTTCACTCTGCGGCGAACGAAAGACGCAGGAGCGCATCGCGCACACGCTAAAGACCGGAAAGCCTCTGCGAAATTAAGGTGAAGTTCAAAAGAGTTTC
Source organism: uncultured Acidobacteriota bacterium (assembly GCA_963774805.1). Classification (GTDB taxonomy): domain Bacteria; phylum Acidobacteriota; class Terriglobia; order Acidiferrales; family UBA7541; genus Palsa-360. Next base: position 553,289 of record CAVZGK010000002.1, on the reverse strand, counting down.
GAATCACTCCGACCGAAATCCGTTCCCCGCGCGCGCGAATCCCATAGGAATCTTCCGTCCCACGAACTAAATGTGGCGCATGCTTTAGCTTGCGCGGTTATCGGTTTAGATCGAGACACACCGCTTCGTCCCCGCTCATGGCATCATGGGATGGGAGAATTCAAAAGACTTGAGACCATTCATCCGCATCATCGGCCGGGCGTTGTTTCGCGCAGGCGGGCTGGGGCTGCTGACTCTCGGCGCAGTCGATTCCTCGCCGCTGGTGGTGCCGCTGGGCAACGATCTGCTGATGCTTGCGCTCAGCGCGCGCTACCACAATCGGATGCTGTACTACGTGGTGATGGCCACGCTCGGTTCGCTGATCGGATGCCTCGCAACGGTATGGCTCAGCCGGAAGGGCGGCGACCAGTTGAAAAAGGTCACTTCCAGCCGGAAGCTGTATGACCTTCAAAAAAACATCCAGGAACATGCGGCATGGACGCTGGTAGCGGCCTCGCTCCTGCCGCCGCCGTTTCCGTTTACGCCGGTGGTGGCCACGGCTGCGGCGTTCAAATACCCCCGAAAAAAATTATTCAGCTATGTGGGCGCGGGGCGATTCGCGCGTTTCCTGATTGAGGGCGCGCTGGCGATTCATTACGGGCGCTGGATCATCCGCCAGGCGCGTTCGCCGGTGCTGGAATACTCGATGATTGCGCTGGTGGTGATTTCCATCGTGGCCAGCGTCGTTTCCCTGTACCAGTTCAGCCGAAAAGAAAAGCGCGCGTCACCGCAGGCGGCGTGATGAGGTGCGCGCTAAGTAGTTTCCTCATACATCCTGCACGCACTTTCGGCGCAGATCTTCGGGCGCTAAAGCCCTCGTTTTAGAACCGCTGAGGTCGCGACTGAACAGGTTGCGGAAAAACGACCGTTTTTTTGTCATTCTGAGCGAAGCGAAGAATCTCTCTTCGATTGTACGGCGGCACGGCGTTTCCCCTCGGCAGCACAAAACCACGGAGAGATTCTTCGCTTCGCTCAGAATGACAACAGGAAAAAATAAAGGGAAAGATACTTTCTCGCACGCGGCCGGGCTCGATCGGTCCTGTCCGGCTTCGCTCTAGTTAGGCTGCCGAAACTCTACGGAGACATTTTTCAGGGCGTGGCTTACCGCTTCCGTGGAAACCACTTCGTTGCGGCTGTGATCGGTGATCGAATCGTAGAGCAATTGCGCGGGCTCGGTGTTCAGTTCGCGATTGTACTCGGCGGTGATTTCGGAAGCCGCCTGCTCGAGGGCCTTGTGCGACTCTGCCTCGAGGTCTGCGCCGGAGATCTCGATCGGCCTGCCCATGTATCCGTCCGCTATGCGCGCGGCGAGTTTTTCGGCGGACTGATAATAGAATTCCGAAATCTGGCGGTGCCCTTCCTCGTGTTCCAAAACGTGCGGCGTTACGCCAACCGGAACCCAGATGGTGATTCCCAGTTGCAGCGTTACGGTGACCTGCGTGATGGTCAGCGTCGCGTGCGTTGCGTCGGTGCGGCGAATTCGCCCCCCTACGGAGGCCGTGGAGCCGAAATCGGAATCGCAGCGCGCATTTTCACCGGGATTCATGGGCGGCATGTCAGAGGGCGGATTGGCCGGATCGAAAGTGCGCTGAACGAAATTTACAGGCAGTTTCGTGATGGACGGTGCGGGCAATTCGCGGGTGGCACGGCGCGAGGACTCCTCACGCCAACTGAATCCGGCCAGCGCCAGCAGACGCCAGACACAGGCAGATCACCAGGATGCGGCGCAAGGGCGGGAATCCTCCGGCTTCCATTTTCGAAGAGGCGGCGCGCGCGAACCATGCTTTCGTGCGGGAGGATGTCGCAAGGGTACTTGGCGCGTGGCGCATGCTTCCGCTTGCGCAGTTGCAGTGGGTTGAAGGGAATTGAGCAATGGGAATCGAACGAAGGGAATTGGACATCGAAAGACTCGCAAGCTAAAGCATGCGCCACAGATGTGTGCTACTTTGGCGATGTTTATGCTGTGCCGCGTTTTGCCGTTCTGCGGCATCTAATGGGTAGGAGCGCGCTCAATCGCGATTTTCAGAAACGAGTGATGAACATGAGAGACGCTGTCATCGTCAGTTCCGTTCGCACACCCGTAGGAAAAGCATTCAAGGGCACGCTGCGCTCCACGCGGCCGGATGACCTGGCTGCGATCGCCATGCAGGAAGCCATTCGCCGCGTTCCCGGGCTGAATCCCGCGGAGATCGAGGACGTGATCCTGGGCTGCGCCATGCCGGAAGGCGAAGCGGGAATGAACGTCGCGCGTATCGCCAGCCAGCGCGCCGGGCTTCCGGCGGAGGTTCCGGCGATCACCATCAACCGGTTTTGCTCCTCGGGATTGCAGGCGATCGCCATGGCCGCCGAGCGCATCATGGTCGGCCACGCGGATGTGATTCTGGCGGGCGGCACGGAATCGATGAGCATGATCCCCATGGGTGGCAACAAAGTGTCGCCGAATCCCTGGCTGATGGACCACTATCCGGACGCCTATCTGAGTATGGGCCTGACGGCGGAAAACGTGGCCAGGAAATACGGAATCACGCGCGAAAAGGCGGATGAATTTTCGCTGGCCAGCCACAAGAAAGCGATTGCCGCAATCGCCGCCGGTAAATTCAACGATGAAATTGTGCCGGTGGAAGTGATTACGACCACAGCCGCCGCCAGCGCGGGGAATGGGAAGCCCGCCAAGGCGGTGACCACGACTGTGCGTTTTGCGATGGACGAAGGGCCGCGCGCCGATACCAGCATGGAGGCGCTGGCCAAGCTCAAGCCCGCATTTCACGTCAAGGGCACGACCACGGCCGGAAACAGTTCGCAGACCAGCGATGGCGCCGCGGCCACGATCGTGATGAGCGCCGAGCGGGCCAAGGCACTGGGCGTAAAGCCCCTGGCGCGGTTTCTCGGATTTGCCATCGCCGGAGTGCCCGCGGAAATCATGGGCATCGGTCCGGCGTACGCGATTCCGAAAGTGCTGAAGATGACCGGGCTGACGCTCGACCAGATGGATGTGATCGAACTGAATGAAGCGTTTGCCGTGCAGACGCTATCCGTGATTCAGGAGGCGGGGCTGGATCCGGCGCGGGTGAATCCGAACGGCGGGGCGATCGCTCTCGGCCATCCGCTGGGATGTACGGGGGCGAAGCTTACGGCGTCGATCCTGCGTGAACTCGAGCGGCGCAACGCGCGCTACGGCATGGTGACGATGTGCATCGGCGGCGGCATGGGCGCGGCCGGAATTTTTGAGAGAGTCGCGTAGCACAGCCACTCCTGGCTGTGCGGTTTTGTAAGCTGCGGATGGAAAGAAAGACAATCCGCGGCGGCGACGAAGTTTCTTCGCGAGCTTCACTTCACTCTGAGAACTCCGTGTTGAAGGTTGAGAGCTCAACACAGAGATCGCCGGGCATCCTGCAGATGTACGGACAATCGAGGCACGTTTCAATTGCAAAAACCGCACAGCCAGGAGTGGCTGTGCTACTGGCTGTGCTACTAACTGTGCTTCTAGCGGATCAGCAGGTACGTGCCGTAGCCGAGGCCCGCGCCCATCAGCGAACCTACCACTACGTCGCTTACGAAATGCATTCCCAGAATCACGCGTGAAACGGCGATGCTTACCGATAACGCGAGCAGGCCCGCGTCCAGTTGCGGATACAGGATGCACAGGGGAACGGCGATGGCGAAGGCGCTCATGGCGTGGCCTGATGGAAACGAAAATTGGTCAGGCGGAAGAATTTTTGACCAGCAGTGGGACTCCAGTTGGCAGGGGCGCTTGCGCTTGCTGACTTTTTTGATGAAACGGAACAGAACGACGGTGGCGGCTTCGGCCGTTGCTGCGGCTCCGAAAGCGATGAACCGCGATTCGCCTCCGAACAGTAGCAGGGCAATTCCCAATCGAATACCAGATCCAGCCGTCTCCTAATTTTGTGGACGCAATCATCCAATAGCGAAGCCAGCGCGGCGCGCGCCAGCGGTGGACTTTCCTCATGACCTGATGATCGCGGTTTTGGATGAACTGCCAGACCATTCTTGGAGCGGTCATGACTGCACCTCACTTTGGCGGGCCGTCTTTCGATACTTCGAGGTAGCCGAAAACAGCCTGCCGCCGTCACGCCATCTGCTTCTGGCGCATCGGCAGGGTACCGATCAAATTTCTCGGCGCCGGTGGGAGACCGTTGACGGTGTTTCCCCAGCGGCGGATGAAGTTCAAATCCACGAAATAGTCGACGGCCACTCCGGCCGGGAACCAGCGCCACGAGCGGTGCGAGCACCGCGGTCCACTTGTCGCGGCGAATCATTTCGCGGCAGAGCAGCAGAATGTCCCGCGTCAGTTTCCAGTAGCCGCCCGACTCGCCGCAGAGACGTCCGTTTCCGGCGCGCAGGCCGGCGAAAAATTCCTCTTTATTCCGCGCTCCCGGCACTTCGGTGTAGGTCGTGCCTACGGAGGCCAGCGCGTGGGCATCGCTTCCGGCGACCTGCGTCTTGCAGCGCTTCCAGGCGAACTGCGCGGCGTGCTGATTGGCGCTGGGCAGCATCTGGCCGTTGCGGGCCTCCACAGCAGGGAAATAGCCGGAAAACCACTCATAGTCGTCCGCGTCACGCCGTCCTGTGAGCGAGGAAAAAACGTGATTGACCGAGAAAAACAGGCGCTGCTCGGACAGGTAGGCCAGCAGTCGAATCAAGTCGTTCCGACGGCGATTGATCTCCACATGCTGGCGTTCGCTCAGGTCATAGACGCCCACGTGCGCCTGCGTGCCGCTGGGCATGGTGCAGGTCACTTCCTCGCTCAGGAAGAAATCCGGGTAGCGGCGCAGATCCTCGGCGCCGCCGATTGAGTCATGATCCGTGAGCGTTACCAGGTCCATGCCGCGCTGGCGCAGCGTGGAGTAGACATCGGCCGGAGCACTGTAGCTTTCCAGGAAAAAATGGCGCAGGAGAGCCACAGGCAGGGTTCCCGAGTGCAGCGAGTGAACGTGCAGGTCGCATTTCATCGTGCGGAAATCTTCCCAAAAACACTTTGCTAACTTGTTACGCAATGTTTAAAAACTCGTAATGATCGTTTGTTATCAATTGAACACAAACAGGTTCATTACGCAGGAGGCGGAATCGTAGATGGCAGACGGAATGTCCGGGAACGAGAACCGCAGACGCCGCATCCATCTCATTTTTTTTGACGCCGGGGGAGGCCACCGCAACGCCGCGACTGCCCTGCAGTTGCAGATCGAGCGCATGGGCCTGCCTTTGGACGTATGCCTCGTCAACCTTCAGGAAGTGCTCGACCCGCTGGACGTGCTCCGCAGGCTGGCCGGAATTCGCATCGAAGACATGTACAACAAGATGCTGCGAAACGGCTGGACGCTGGGCAGCCCGCAATTGATGCGCGTGCTGCAGGCGGTGGTGCGCGCGTACCACGGGCCAACCGTTCGTCTGCTGGAACAATATTGGCGGGAGCATCCGGCCGATCTGCTGGTGTCCCTCGTGCCGCATTTCAATCGCGCGCTGCAGGAAAGCTTTGCGAAAGCGTTTCCCGGGCGGCCGTTCGTTACCGTGCTGACCGATCTGGCCGACTACCCCAAGCATTTCTGGATTGAAAAAGAATCGCAGTACATCGTTTGTGGCACCGACCATGCCGTGGAGCAGGCGCGCGAACTAGGGCACCTGGACGGAACCGTGATGCGCACCTCCGGCATGATTCTGCACCCGCGATTTTACGAGCCGGCGCCGGCGGACCGAAGGGAAGAGCGCAGGAAACTGGGCCTCGATCCGGATCTGCCAACGGGCATCGTGCTGTTCGGCGGCTACGGCACCGCAAAAATGCTGCGCATCCTGCGGCAGCTGAACCAGTCGTCGCTGCAAGTGCAGTTGATCCTGATCTGCGGCAGGAATGAGAAGCTGGCGGAGCGGCTGCGGCACGAACCGTCGCGAATTCGGATTCACGTCGAGGGCTTTACCACGCAGATTCCCTACTTCATGGCGCTATCGGATTTTTTTATAGGCAAGCCGGGGCCAGGAAGCATCAGCGAGGCGCTTTCCCGCCACTTGCCGGTGATCATCGATTGCAACGCCTGGACTCTGCCGCAGGAGCGCTACAACGCGCAGTGGGTGCGTGAGAAAAACGTGGGCATCGTGGTCAGCAGCCACCGGGAAACCGTGCGCGCCGTGGCCGAACTGCTGAAGCCAGGCGAGCTGGCGCAATTCAAGGCGCGCGCCGGCGCGATGGAGAACCGCGCGATATTTGAAATTCCGGCCATTTTTGAAAAAATTCTGAGTGCCGCTCCGGCTGGCGCTTTGGCGGAATCCCAGGGCAAGAATTGAAATACTAAATTTGAGCTTTAAGAACAGAAACGTAAATTCCAAGCGGGAAGTTTGATTCTAGTAGAACTCTCCGGGTGATCGGGGGCAGTTGACGATAATGCTGTTTGTCAGACGGAATCTCTTCGCATCGCCATCGACGACGAAGTAGCGCAGGATTTGACTGAGGTTGGCGGCTGCCCAACCCTGCTCGTCTCAGCCGTGGTGCAGAATGCTATACTGCGCCGTCATGAGAGCGAAGAGGGCTGAAGGGAATTCAAACATCATCGAAACAACAAGGCTCAGGATTCGCCAGATGACCAATGATGATTTTCCCGGGCTGCTGTCGGTTTTTGGCGATGCGGAAGTAATGCGGTTTTATCCTGCCCCATTTGACCAACAACGAATGCAGGAATGGCTGGATTGGAACCAGCGCAGTTACACAAACTTTGGTTATGGGCTGTGGTGTCTTTCGCTGCGAGTCACCGGAGAGGTCATAGGCGATTGTGGGCTTGTTAATCAGGACGTTGATGGCGTTGAAGAGATTGAGATTGGTTACCATGTTCGGCGTGACCTTTGGGGCCGGGGACTAGCGACAGAAGCAGCTTCGGCATGTCGGGATTATGGCTTCGATGTTTTGGGTCGCCAACGATTGGTTTCTCTGATTCACCCTCAAAATGCGGCTTCTCGCCGCGTTGCAGAAAAAGTGGGAATGAGACTTCGCCGTGAGGCGTTATGGAAGAATAAGCCAACTTGTATTTATGCAATCGAGCGAATTGCCGCTTAGCACCGTTTTTGAAACCAGCCTGCCACTCCCTAAGAAGTCGTGCCGCTTCAACTGGTCGATGCAACGCAATTCGAATCTTCTGATCTGACAGTACATCTCAGAGCGAACCGGTCAACCGGGCTGTGCTCGATCAAACCTAAACCGGGCAGTGTTTTGTTTCGATTTCTTGGTCAATCCTCAAGACGTCCGCACGATCTTCCGTCCAGGGATTATTCCATTGACAAGTCACGGTGGAATTGAAAAACTGGCCCGCAACTGGAGGTTCCCCCGTGAAAGTGAAGCTCTCAGGCCCTCCTGCTTTGGCTGCTGTTGTGCTCCTCCTGGTTTGCGTTCCCGTCTTTGCGCACCACGGCGCGGCGTCATACGACATCTCAAAAATGACGACCTTGAAGGGAACCGTAACGAGTGTCCGCTGGATGAATCCACATGCGGAAGTTGATATCGACGTGAACGACACGGCGGGCAAGGCCGAAAAGTACATCGTTGAATCGGTCAGCCCCTTGGGGCTGTCCAGGCTCGGCTGGACCAAAGATGTGGTCAAGCCGGGGGATCAGATCACGGTTACCGGCAATCTCTCAAAAAACGGCACGCACATCCTGCGGCTCAAAAAGATCGTGTTTCCCACCGGCAAAGAGTTGGCAATCCAGAGCGGCGAAGATTATTCCGGGCAATAGGCTTGCTCTGTAAGGCCGCATGACGATTTGCTTCGGTACGCGGGACGGCCTGCGTTGAAATCCGGGATGCGGATCCTGAGGGGAGATTTGCGATGCGCAAACGGCTGCTGGGTTCGGGGTTGGCCGTAGTGGCGGTGCTCGTTCTCTCATCTGGCATATTCGTTCAGACTGCGGCGCCACAAGGAGCAGTAAAGGCTCCGGCGCCGGACTTCACCGGAGTTTGGAGACGATCGCGGAAGCCGCCCGACAGCACTCGCCAATACACTCTGCATCAGATCGCAGCAACCCTTACTCTTCAGGAGCCGCCGATGACGCCCTGGGGTAAGGAGAAATTCGAGGCCGCTATACCCAACGAAGGACCGCGCGCCGTCACTTTGACGGAAACGAACGATCCGCTTTTCAAGTGTTTTCCCCCCGGAGTGCCGCGAATCTACCTGGTGCGCGTGGGACAACCGTTTGAGATCATCCAGATTCCCGGCCGGGTGCTCATGTACTTTGAGTACGATCACTTTGTACGCCAAATCTTCACGGATGGGCGGCAGCATCCCAAGGATCTAATTCCCTCGTGGATGGGAGACTCGATCGGCACGTGGGAAGGGGACACGCTGGTAGTGGATACGGTAGGTTTCAACGACAAAACCTGGCTCGATGGGGAAGGTCATCCGCACAGCGACGAACTGCACCTTGTGGAGCGCATCCGGCGGGTCGGCCACGACGCTTTGAGCATTGATTTTACGATCGACGATCCGAAGGCGTATGCCAGGCCTTGGGCCTCCCACACCATCTTCGAACTAAAGCCGGGCTGGAACATTGGGGAAGTCGCGTGCGTGGACGACAATGCCAACTTCCTCGAAACGGAAAAGAAGTTGGAGTCCGGCAAGTAACAGTCTGATCGTTGGCAAAATTTCCGGGGGTTCCGTCTTGATTCCGAAAAGTTTACGGCTTGCCTCCGAGCCAGATCAACGGCGTTCCGGCGGCCAGGTTCCGTCTTCTCGGAATATGGGAATTCCCGGTAAGAATTGCTTCAAATTAATTACACCTGGCAGAAATCAATTGACCGCGTCCGATGACGGAGAAAGGACGTGGATCGCTATTCCCCAATTGTCAGATTCCAGTTTGTCGATTCGGACAACAACACCCATGAAGGTCGAGTGCAATGGACTGTCGGGATGAAAATCCGTTGTCACATATACGCTCATTCCGAGAACGTAATGATTTGCCGCTGTGGAAAAATAAAGACCGTCCTGCGACCCATTCAACATGTTGCAATATTCTGGAGGCAAGTCTGGATCGAACGGGCGAATGCGAATGGCCTGCGCCAATTCAATTCGAGGGTACCGGCGGCGTTCTCGGGGATCGATGGACACGTAGGATTCTTAACACAGAGGGGGCAGTAGCAGAAGCCGCATTCGCAATTTAGTTTCACTGGCTAATACAGACCGATTCCGCGTATGTGGATGCCGCCTTCCGATGCCAAATTGCGATAACGCCGTTCATCAGGGCTCATCCAAAACTTGGCTTATACTCATATCTGATATGGACGCAATACTCCAACTTGCGCCTCTGACCCGTGCTGGCGTGAAGCATGCCGACGGCACCTTCAAGTCGGAACGGCACTTTCTCGATTTTGTCGTGAACGGTCAGTCCCTCTGGGAAGCTCTAGGGAAACGTCACAACATGGTGTCGATACTTTGTTCCGAATACATCGCGGACGTAACTGCAAAAGCTGTTAACCGCCTACTTTTACGGGAAGACGCCGACCTGCCAAACGACAGGCGTTCCCTATTTGTTTGCTCTGAGTGCGGTGACGTGGGGTGTGGTGCGATAACCATCGTGGTTGAGAAACGGGACGTAACGATTACGTGGAATGCCTTCGGCTACGAAAACAGTTACGAGGACGAGGTCGCTCTCGACGAGTACGGCGCCGTTGGCCCATTCACATTCAATGCCACTACCTACCAACAGACCCTCCTAGAAGCTATGGACCGTTATCGACGCGCAGCAAATCGAGATTAGGGCCACAGCCGCTCGGGAACTGGCTTTTTGCGCTCCAAGAGGGCAGATTCCCGCATTCCGATAAGACCGAAACGACTGTGACCAAATTCAACTGAGTCCGGTCAGTTCAGTTCAAATTCGCGTGGCTTCCTGAGTCGGCCTTAGGGCAGGTTAGTCACGAACTACCCGCCGCCGAACCTCGATCGAGCGAATCACCGGTTACTCGTTATCAATCACCAGTCACTTCTTCATTCTGAGATCGCGACCAGTCATTTCCGCCGGAACCGGCAGACCCAGGATGCCTAGCAGAGTGGGCGCAACATCGCGCAACGAGCCGCCGGGCGAGAGCGGGCCGACCCCATCCTCTGTCGCGAGAATCAGGGGCACGGGGTTCGTGGTGTGATAGGTGTGCGGGCCGCCGGTGACGGGATCGATCATGGTCTCGGCGTTGCCGTGGTCGGCGGTGACGATCCACGCGCCGCCGCGCGGTTGCAGGACCTGGCGGATCTGGCCCAGAGCCTGATCCACCGCTTCCACCGCCTTGATCGCCGCTTCCAGCACGCCGGTGTGGCCGACCATGTCGGCATTGGCAAAATTCATCACCACGGCGTCGAAGCCGCCTTTCTCGATGGCTTTCACTACCGTGTCGGCAATTCCCGCGGCGCTCATTTCCGGTTTCAAGTCATAGGTCGGGACTTTGGGCGAGGGAACCAGGATGCGCTCCTCTCCGCCGAATGGCTTCTCAATGCCGCCGTTGAAAAAATAGGTGACGTGCGCGTATTTCTCGGTTTCGGCGCAGCGCAGATTTTTCAGATTCTGCTCGGCGAAGACCTGCGCCAGGATGTGCGCGATTTTTTCGGGCGCGATTACGTAGCGCAGCCACGGCCAGGACTTGTCATATTGCGTCATGGCTACGTAGAAAAGATTTTCCGGGCGCTTGGGATCGGAAAATTCCTTGAAGCCGGGCTCGGCGATGGCTCGCGTCATCTGGCGGGCGCGATCGGCACGGAAATTGAAGAAGATTACGGCGTCATCTTCGCGAATGGCTCCGACGGCGGGAGCGGAGGGCGAATCGCCGGCCGTGATTACGATGGGTTCGACGAATTCATCCGTGGTGCCGCGCTCGTAGCTGCGGCGGATGGCGGCCACCGGATCGGGCGCCTTGATTGGAGAATCGCCGTGGACGACGGCGCGGTAGGCCTTTTCGACGCGCTCCCAGCGATTGTCGCGGTCCATGGCAAAGTAACGGCCTGTCAGAGACGCGATGCGCCCCACGCCGATCTCGCGGATTTTCTGCTGCAATTGCTGAATGTATTCAACGCCGCTGTGCGGAGGCGTGTCGCGCCCGTCGATGAAGCAGTGGATGAAGACACGCTCGACATGCAGCTCACGCGCCATGCGCAGCAGGGCGTACAAGTGATTCAGGTGCGAGTGCACGCCGCCATCGCTCAGCAGTCCCAGCAGGTGCAGGTTGCGCGCCCGGCCGCGCTCCATGCCCTCGACCAGCAGCGGTTGCTTGAAAAATTCGCCGTTGGAGATCATCAGGTCGAGGCGCGTGATGTCCATGTGAATGATGCGCCCGGCGCCCATGTTCATGTGGCCCACTTCGCTGTTGCCCATTTGCCCTTCGGGCAGGCCTACGAATGGACCGGAGGTCTGAATCAGCGTGTTGGGAAAATCTTTTAATAGGCGGTCGTAATTGGGCTTGCGCGCCAGGGCGATGGCGTTGCCTTTGGTTTCAGCTCGGTAACCCCAGCCATCGAGTACGGTCAGGACAATCGGTTTTGGTCGTTTTGGCATAAACAACGGATATCCCCAATCATGACGATGGTGACGTCAGAATCTCGACTATTTAACCGCCAGCGCCGCCCGTCCAGGAAACTTCGCGGCCGCACCCAGTTCCTCCTCGATGCGCAACAGCTGGTTGTACTTTGCCACGCGGTCCGTGCGCGACGCCGAGCCTGTCTTGATCTGGCCGGTGCCCATGGCCACGACCAGGTCGGCGATGAAAACGTCCTCGGTTTCGCCGGAACGGTGCGAGACGATGGAGGCGTAACCTGCCTTGCGCGCCAACTCAATGGCTTCAATCGTTTCGGTGACCGAGCCGATCTGGTTGAGTTTGATCAGGATCGCGTTGCCGACTTTTTCCGAGATGCCGCGCTGCAAGCGCTCCGTGTTGGTCACGAAAAGGTCGTCTCCCACGAGCTGCGTCTTGGCGCCTAGTTCGGTGGTGAGATGTTTCCAGCCCGCCCAGTCATCTTCCGCCAGGCCGTCTTCGATGGACACGATAGGGAACTGGCGGACCCAATTGGCCCAGAACTCGGTCATCTGTTCCGAAGTGCGCGCGGATTTGTCCGATTTCTTGAACACGTACTTGCCGCTGGCTTTGTCGTAGAACTCGCTGGAAGCGGGATCGAGCGCGATGGCCACGTGCTCGCCCGGTTTGTAGCCCGCGGCGGTGATCGCTTCCAGTACGACCTCGATTGCTTCGTCGTTGGATTTCAGGTTGGGCGCGAAGCCGCCCTCGTCGCCGACTGCGGTGGAGTAGCCGCGCTTGTGCAGCACCGCCTTCAGGCGATGAAAGACTTCTACGCCCATGCGCAGCGCTTCGTCGAACGTTTTTGCGCCGACCGGCATGGCCATAAATTCCTGCAGGTCCACGGAATTGTCGGCATGCGCGCCGCCGTTCAGGATGTTCATCATCGGCACAGGGAGAGTGTTGCCGGAGGGATCGCTCGAATATTGCGCCAGATATTTATAGAGCGGCTTGTGCGTGGCGACAGCTGCGGCGCGCGCCGCGGCCATGGAGACCGCCAGGATCGCGTTCGCCCCAAGGTTTCCCTTGTTCGGAGAGCCGTCCGCATCAATCATGCGGCGGTCGAGTCCCCGCTGGTCGGAGGCATCGAGGCCTATAACGGCGCGGGCGATTTCGCCGTTCACGTTGGCGACCGCTTTTAAGACACCCTTGCCCAGGTATTTCGTTTTATCGCCGTCGCGCAATTCGATGGCTTCGTGTTCGCCGGTGGATGCGCCGGAGGGAACCGCGGCGCGGCCGAGCGCGCCTCCTTCCAGCATCACATCCGCTTCCACCGTGGGATTGCCGCGCGAATCGATGATCTGGCGTCCCCGCACCCGCGCGATTTTTGTCGACATATGCCGCCTCCTGGGAAAGTTAGCAAACTGTCATGGAATCATAGAAGCGTGTCAGTGAACACGCGGAAAGATACGGAAGATTTTGCGGTGAGCTTTGGGAGTTAACAAGGGGGCTGGCTCCCGCTGACGGTCGATTCGGCCGGTTCACTTGAAAGTAGGCGATACAGTTGCTCGCAGGACTAAAAACCGAAAGCTCAAGCTTGCGCCAGTAAGGCTCGCAGGACTAAAACCCACAGGCTGAAGCCTGTGCTACTTATTCCGGTTCTTCGATCATCGATTCTTCGCGCACCACGACCACAATGCCGCCTTCGGTCACGTGATAGCGCTGGCGGTCGGCTTCCATGTCATAGCCGATTTCGGCATGCTCCGGAATCGTCACATGGCGATCGATGATGGCGTTGCGCACGCGGGCATGGCGTCCCACGTTGACGTGATTGAAGAGAATTGAATTTTCCACGTCCGAGTAGCTGTTGGTGCGCACATCGTAGCCCAGCACCGAGCGGTTTACGCGACCGCCGGAAATGATGGAGCCTCCCCCGACCATGGAGTCGAGAGCCACGCCCATGCGCTTGGGATCGGCGAAGACGGTTTTCACCGGGGGATACTGGTGCTGCCAGGTGCGGATCGGCCAGGTTTTGTCGTACAAATTGAAAATGGGAGAGACCGACACCAGGTCCATATTAGCTTCGTAGTAAGCCTCGATCGTGCCGACGTCGCGCCAGTACTGCGCGCCCACCTTGTTCTCGTCGACAAAGTTGTAGGCGTAGACGCGATACTTGGAAAAAATGCGCGGCAGGATATCGCGGCCGAAATCGTGGCGGGAGTTGGGATCTTCGGCGTCCGCCAGCAGCGCGGGAATCAGCAGCTGCGTATTGAAGATATAAACGCCCATGGACGCGTTGACCATGTCCGGGTGCAGGTGCGAACGCTTGGGCGTGGAGGGTTTTTCCTCAAATCCTACTATGCGCCAGTTGGCGTCGGTTTCGATCACGCCAAAGCGCCCGGCGGCCTCCTGCGTGGGAACCTCGAAAGTGGCCACAGTGACGTCGGCGCCGGAATCGACGTGCTGCTGCAGCATCTTCTGGTAATTCATCTTGTAGATGTGATCGCCGGAAAGGACGACGACGTAGCGGGAGTGCTCACTGCCAATCGAATAAATGTTCTGGTAAACCGCGTCCGCCGTGCCCAGATACCAGTTGGTAGAGACGCGCATCTGGGGCGGCAGCACTTCGATGAATTCGCCGAGACCCAACAGCTGCGACCAGCCCTGGCGGATGTGGCGATTGAGCGAAAGCGCCTTGTACTGCGTAAGCACGAAAACGCGCCGCAGGTCGCTGTTGATGCAGTTGGAAAGCGTGATGTCAATGATGCGGTAAACGCCGCCGAAGGGAACCGCGGGCTTGGCGCGGTCGCGGGTCAGCGGCCACAGGCGTTCCCCTTGTCCGCCTGCCAGCAGAACGCCGATCGCATCACGCATCAGGGACATGAAAGATTCTCTTTTTCCGTTCCCATAGGGGCAAGGGCAACGGGCGGTGCCCCGACATTCTAGCAGGTAGCCGCAAAACTCCCATAGGGACTGTCATGTATTGCGGCGGGAACCGCGGCAGACCCCGGGAAAAACAAAGCTTGACTTCACCGTGCGGGTCCGCTAGAAGTGAGTGCCAATAGGCTGCTTTATACGAGTGGACCTCTTATAGCACTTATGGTAAATATCCATTTATTTGTAATTCATTGCCACATGCATCGGAAGGACGGTGAAGTCTAAGTGGCTGAAGTCAGCATTCAGGAAGGTGAGTCTCTGGAAAATGCCTTGCGCCGTTTCAAGCGCAAAGTGCAACAGGAAGACATCATCAAGGAAATCAAGAAGCACAGTTACTACATGAAGCCTGGAGAAAAGCGTCGCGCGAAGCAGGCCTTGTCGCGCAAGCGTCTGCGCAAAAAGCAGCGCCGGGAGCAGGACTAAACTCCCCCAGGCAAGCTCGACCCCGGGATTTTCCAAAGCACCTTCGGACCAGTCGGAATTGGGACCCACGTTCATCCCCGGCGTATCCCAGCACAATCTGACTTTACCGGAGGTGGTCGTGGGCTTCTCCAACCAGCGTGGAGCCTCGGAGCAGCGTATGGAATATCACGATAAGGTCCTGAAGTGCGCGGAATGCAGTCAGGAGTTTGTCTTCACCGCCGGCGAACAGATGTTTTTCGCCGACAAGGGTTTCAAAAACGAGCCCAAGCGGTGCAAGGACTGCAAAGCCAAGCGATCTCAGATCCCGGGTCCGGCAGGTCCAACCGCCAGTACCTTTCAACGGGCGGAAACCAAAACCACCTGCTCGCAGTGCGGAAAGGAAACGACAGTTCCTTTCCGCCCGACGCAGGGTCGTCCCGTGTTCTGCCGCGAATGTTTTCAGCAGCGGCGGAGCATGAGTTCACCAGCATAGTGCGGGCGAGAGATTCGCGGGTGCCACGCGTTGTCTGATTTTCGAGCCAACGCGACTCTCTCGCTCGTGCCTTACTCACTGGTTCCGGAAAGCTCCCGCTGAGGCTTTGTCCGCGCTTTTTCCCTCCCTTACTACTTCTCGCGGTTCTTCCAAATTGCCGGATGGGCGTTTAAGATGTGCGACGGGTTTCATCTACTGGACGGACAGATCAAAAAAATGAAAACTTCGTTGTCGGAATCGGCGGTTCAAGCAGCAGTTCGAATACTGGAAGGGCCGTCCGCGGCGTTCGCGCGCCGCTATCCCGGAGAGACGGGACGTCGCCAGCCGGTGCACGTCGTGTATGGTGGCGCGCATCTGTTTCAGGCCGGGATCGCCCGGCGGCTGGGCGATATAGCCCTGGCGACGCTCATGGAGTACGCGCCCGATGCATTTACGTTCGCGCGCGCGATTGGGCTGCCAGGAGCGGTCGCGCTTCCGAAATCCGGAAAGCAGCCGTTGCCGCAGAGCGGCGATTTGCCAAATCTCCGGAAAAGCTGCGGCTGGAAAATCGCGCGGCGTGGATGGCCCTGGCGGTCTACGGGCGCGTGCTGGAAAAATTGCGGCGCGAGCCGGTCGAGGATTTTCGCATCGATTTCGAAGACGGCTACGGCAATCGTCCCGACGCGGAGGAGGACGGCCACGCGAAACTCGCGGCGGAAGAAGTGGCCAGGGGATTTGCCGAGGGTTTGCTGCCGCCGTTTATCGGCATCCGCATCAAGCCGTTCTCGCCGGAATTGCGCGATCGCAGCATGCGCACGCTCGATATTTTTGTCAGCACGCTGTGTGAAGCGACGGGCGGTCGACTGCCCGGAAACTTCGTCGTCACGCTGCCCAAAGTCGTGATCCCCGAGCAGCCGGCCGCGCTGGCGCACCTGCTGGAAGCGATGGAACCGGCGCTGGGCCTGGAGAAAGGCTCGCTGCGATTCGAGATGATGATCGAAACGACGCAGGCGATCCTGAACGCGCGCGGGGAATCGAGCTTGCCGCAATTCCTGGATGCCGCGGGAGGGCGCTGCATCGCCGCGCATTTTGGCACGTACGATTACACGGCGAGCTGCAGCATCACCGCGGCCTACCAGTCGATGGACCATCCCGCGTGCGATTTTGCCAAGAACATGATGCAGGTGGCGTTCGCGGGCACGGGAATCTGGCTGTCCGATGGCGCGACCAACATTCTGCCCGTGCCGGCGCATCGCGCGGAAAAAGGGAAGAAGCTCTCGCGCGCGCAGCACGCGGAAAATCGCGAAGCCGTGCATCGCGCGTGGCGGCTGCACTACGGGCACATCCAGCATTCGCTGGTCACTGCGTACTACCAGGGCTGGGACCTGCATCCGGCGCAGCTTCCCACGCGCTACGCCGCCGTGTATTCGTTTTTTCTGGAAGGGCTGGATTCCTCCGCGGCGCGGCTCGAAGAATTTCGTCGAGAAGGCGGCCAAGGCCACGCTGGTCGGCGACGTGTTTGACGATGCCGCGACCGGGCAGGGCCTGCTGAACTTCTTCCTGCGCGCCATCAACTGCGGCGCGATCACTGAAGCGGAAGCGGAACGCATGACCGGAGTGACCGATCGAGGAGTTGCACTTCGGATCGTTCCTGAAAATCCTGAAAAATCGGACGAAATGACGGGACTTGTGGAGACTTCCCGCGTCAGCGTGCACAGGCAAACGCAGCGCTGAGCCGCCTCAGACGTTACGCCGCGATAGGTCGAATACCCGAACGGATTGATCAGCAGCGGCACGTGGTAATGCGCGTCGGGATTGGCGACTTCAAAAACCACCGAAATTTCCGAATAAAACGTGTCCAGATGCAGTTCCTGGTAATAGTCGCCGGCGTTGAACAGCAGGCGATACGTGCCTTTCTCGAGTATGGGCGTCTCCCAGCAATCCTGTGCAACGTCCGTTTGCATCGGTCGAGCCCGGTGCCCAGCGTTTTCCACGTGTCGCCCGATCTTCACCTGCAGGCCAACCTGAAAGCCGACCGCCGGACGGCCGCGTGATGTGTCAAGAACATGTGTTGTGATGGCGCTCATCAGGGTTTCTCCTCGCCGGCCAGAAGTTTTTCCAGGCGAATGCGCGTGATCAGGCGTTGCTGCTCCGCCGCGACGGAAATTTCGCTGGGCGCGTCATTTTGTAGGCGCTGGTTGAGAATCGCAAGCATCGCTTCGGCGGATTTTCCCGTTGCGCAGACAATATAGATATAGCCGAATTTTTCAAAATAGGCGCGATTGGCGCGCGCCAGGCGCGCTCTTCACGTCGTCGCTGGCGGCGCGCGCGCCGGATTGTTCGCCTGCCGCCCACTGGCGCGCGGATTCGGAGCCGGTCGCGGGCTGGTCGCCGATCTGCGGGTGGTGGCTGAAGGCTTCCAGCCAGTCGGCGCGATCGAGTTTCCACCAGACGGAATCGGCGGCCTTGTGCAGCGCGTCGAGCGTGGCATAGGGGCGCTGAGCAGCCATGCGCGAAACCCATCGACGCGACCCGCAACAATCCATCAACAGCGATTCCGCTTCGGCGGCGGGCAGCGCGTTGAATTCCGCGAGCGTCATCTCAGGATGGCCTCTTCGCTCACAGTTCCGAACAGCCGCAGGCGCGCCACGCCGCCGTCGGGATAGATATGAAAGCGGGCATGCGTCACCTCGCCGGCGTCGAGCAGCTCCTTTTCGTAGAAATGCACGGAATCCGCTTTCAACCTGGTCCTGGTCAAAATTTCCGTCCAGGGCAGACGCCGAGCGTGGCGGGATCGGTGAGGTCGTGCGGCGCGGTGCAGACTTCGAGCGAACAGCTTTCCGGAAAATTTCCTTTGAAATGGGAAGTGTCGACGTCGACGCGCGTGATTCTTCCCGGCGCTCCAAGGCGAACGACGCACCAGTCATGCCCGGGTCCGCGGCGGCGCCTGGTTTCCCAGCCGTCATGCATTCCGGTCGAGCGGCCCGGCTGAATCAGATTGTTGCGCGAACCGAAAAACATATCGCTCGACACAATCGACCCAGCCGCCGTGATTCGACCGCCGGCAAGATCGATCTCGCCGCCCGCGCGCTTCAGCGCCGGCCAGTCCGGAATCGCTTCGCCATGAACGCGAAGCCGCGCCACGCCGCCGTCCGGATAAATTTTCAGTCGCAGATGCGTCACGCGGCCGGACGGATCGAGCGGAAACAGATTCCGTGCATCGCCCGCAGAGCGGCGACTTCGGCAGCAGGCTGAATCCATTTCGTCGCCGGGATCTTCGAGTTGCGCGAGGCTGGGATCGCCGTCCACGGCGCAGGCTTCGATCTCGCAATGTTCCGGATAATTTCCCTTGAAGATAAGCGGTATCGACGACGACGCCGTGAATCGACGCCGGGAAGCCCCAATTTTACGATGCACCAGTCGTAGCCCGGAGTGCGGCGCCGGCGCGTTTCCCAGCCGTCCATCCATTTGCCAACGTCGGTGTACTTGTCGGCGAGCCAGACGGGAGCGGCGGCCTTCAATAAATTTTCTTTCGGCGCAAAAAATTCGTCGTTGGCGGCAAGGACGCGCCCGCCGAGCCGCTCGGCGGCCAGATCGATGTATTCGGTGAAATCCATCAGCGTTCGCCTCTTCGCAACAGTTTTCCGGCGGCTTGCCTTGAAGCGTCCTCGATCATAGATCATTTCGCCTGCCAAGAAATGTTGCTTCCACGACGCCTTGTAATGTCTGGCGCGCATAGGGCGTCAGTTTGTGGCGGTGCTGCAGCATCTTAGGCTGGACGATGAAGCGTTTTTCCGGATTCCAGATCACCAGGTCGGCATCGTAGCCGGGAGCGATCGCAGCCTTTGTGTTTTTCAAGTCCGGCCAGTCGAGCGGGTCCGCTGCACATCCAGCGTGCCAGATGCTCGAGCGAATATTTTTTGGCGCGCATTTTTGTCCACATGGCGGGCAATCCAAGCTGCAGGGAAGCGATGCCTCCCCAGGCCTGGAAAAAATCGCCCGTGCGAATGCATTTCATGGCGGGCGGCGACGGAGAATGGTCGGTCACGACAAAGTCGATCGCGCCCTTGCCCAGCGCTTTCCAGAGTTTTTCACGATTCTGAGCATCGCGGATGGGCGGCGCGCATTTGTATTCCGTGCGTCCCTTGGGAATCGCGGAGGAGGCGAAAAAAAGATAGTGCGGGCACGTTTCCGCGGTGACTGCTCAGCCCCGCTTCTCGCGCGTGCGCAGCAGCGGCACGGATCGTTCGGATGAAACGTGAACGATGTGGATGCGGGCCTTGAATTCCCGCGCCAGCCGAATCATCAGCTCGATCGCCTGTGTTTCCGCCTCCGGCGGCCTTGATTGCAGCCAGGTTTTGTACGCGGTTCGATTCGCCCGCTCCAGTTTTTTGTTGGCCGCCTCGATCGGTCCCGGCAACTCCGCGTGGACGAGCAGCGGCAAATCGACTGCGGCAAGTTCCGGCAAAGCGGCGCGAAGATCGGCTTCCGCAACGTCCTCAAATTCGGCGACGCCCGAAGGGACCAGGAAACACTTGAATCCAAATACTCCTGCGTCGACAGCGCTTTCAGTTGGCCGGCGTTTCCGGGCACAACGCCGCCCCAGAATCCCACGTTCACCCAGCATTTGTTTGTGGGCTGCATTGCGCTTGGTTTCAAGTGCCGCCACCGTAGTCGTCGCGGGAATGCTGTTCAGCGGCATGTCGATCAACGTGGTTATGCCGCCCGCGGCAGCGGCCCGCGTGGCGGTGTCAAAACCTTCCCACTCGGTGCGGCCTGGCTCATTGATATGGACGTGCGTGTCCACCAGACCCGGCATGACGACCGAATTCTCCGGCATCGTAAACGTGCTTGCCGGCAGGACCATCCTCGTAATCGGCGACCGCGTCGATCACGCCGTCGCGAAGCAGCACGGTCGCCGGCCGCACTCCTTCCGGCGTCACGACGCGCCTGCTGCGGATCGCTTGGATGGTTTTCATGTTGCAAGTTGCGAGAGAAATTCCTCAAGCAGATTTTGCGCCACGCGCAAGCGATAGCGCGAGGTGGAGCGAATGTCATCAATGGGCGAGATTTCCTTCGCCAATGTTTCCAGCGCCATGGCGGTAACGGTCGGCGTGAGGCGCGCGCCGCGCAGCGCATCCTCCGTTTTCACCGCACGCAGCACCAGCGGCGCGACGCTTCCGAGCGCAATGCGCAGATCGCCAATCGTACCGTCTTCCAGCAGAGCGGCGCCCGCGAAACACACTTTCGAAATTGCCTGGGCCTTGCGCGTGCCCACTTTTCGGTAGTACTGCCGCCACGGCTTTCTGCGCGCGCGGAAGACGCACGGCGCGCAGCAATTCATCCGCGGCTATTTTCATTTTTTTGTAGCCGGTATGAAAGCCGTGATAGGCGGCCCAATGCGCGCCGCGTTCGGAAATCAGTTCCAGTTCCGCGTCATAGACCAACAGCGCCGGGGGAGAATCAGCCGCGGGAGAAGCGTTGGCGATATTTCCGCCAATCGTTCCGCGATTTTGCGTGGCGATGCTCCCGGTTTCGCGCGCCGCGGAACACAGCAGCGGAAATTCCGCCTGCAGGACCAGATGCTTCTGAATTTCCGTGTACGTGGTCAGGGCGCCGAGAATCACTTCGTCGTCATTCACTTCGATGCCGCGCAAATCCGCCAGCTTGGAAACGCTCAGGAATCGCTTGTGCGAAAGTGTTCCCGCCTCGAGCAACACCATCAGATCGGTGCCGCCCGCGAATGGCTGCCACACGCCCGGCTCGCGGGCGAGCAAGGCCAGCGCTTCGGAAAGGCTTCCGGGAACGCGCAAATCGTAACCGGGAACGTAGGCCCTCATCGGCTCACCGGCCTATTTTCATCGGGTGGATTCGCAGGCGCGCACCACCGCGCTGAAAATTTTCTGATAGCCCGTGCAGCGGCACAGATTTCCAGCCAGCCCTTCGCGAATTTCGGCGTCGCTCGGATGCGGATGTCTTTCGCAGCAGCGCCGTCGCGGCGATCACCATTCCCGGCGTGCAGATGCCGCACTGCGCGCCGCCACATTCGAGGAATGCCTGCTGCACGGCGTGCAACTGGTTCGCCGTCGGCGATTCCTTCGATCGTGCGAATCTCCGCTCCGTCCGCCTCGATCGCGGGCACCAGGCAGCTGTTGACGATCGCCCCGTTCAGCAGCACCGAGCACGCGCCGCATTCGCCTTCGCCGCAGCCTTCTTTCGTGCCGGTGAGATGCATCTCCTCGCGAATCACGTCCAGCAGGCGCGCCATCGGAAATGCCTGCACTGCGCGTGGCTCGCCATTTACGCGGCAGGCGATCGGTAATCACGGCTGACGGTTTCAGACAAGGTTCAGCCGCCTTTTCGGTCATGGCTTCCATCAAAACTTCGGGCGTTGCGGGAATTTCGCGCACGCAAATTCCGGTCGCATTCTCGATCGCGTTGATGATCGCCGGCTGCGGGCCATCCATCGGCAGTTCGCCGATTCCTTTGGCGCCGTGCGGGCCGAAGGGATACGGATGCTCTTCAAAAAATACACGGATGGGAGGAATGTCCGCCGCGGTGGGCATGATGTAGTTGGTCATCTGCCCGTTGGCCATGCGGCCGTCGCGCCACACTACATTTTCGTACAGCGCCATGCCGATGGCCTGCGCCACGCCGCCCTCGATTTGCCCGGCGGCGAGCACGGGATGAATGACCTTGCCGATTTCCTGCAGCGCGACGAAATCGGTGACGCGCGTTTCAAACGTGACCGTATCCACCGCGACCTCGGCGACGTACACCGCCCAGGCGTAGGTGCCGTAAGCATCGCCGCTGTATTTTTTGTCGTCCCAGAACAATCCTGGCGGCGGCTTCGTACTGCGCGCGCGAGCGCAGCGGCCCGCGCGTTTCGATGTATTGGCGGCAGGCGCGCACGAATTCGTCTTCGGTGCAGGCGTCGCACAGCAGGCCGCTCTCCAGCAGTTTGCGTTTCAGTTCGAGCGCGGCCGTTTCCACCAGGTTGCCGACCACCATGGAAGTGCGCGAGGCGACGGTCGGGCCGCTGTTCGGCACCGCGCCGGTATCCGGCTGCGCAATTTCGATGCGGTCGTAGCCGATGCCCAGCGCGTCGGCCGCGATCTGTGAAAAGACGGTGTTCGTGCCCTGGCCGATCTCGGTGCTCGCGGCGAGCACGCGCACGTTTCCTTCCGGAGTGGCTTCGACTTCCACGACCGATGCCAGATAAACTTCTCCCGAACCCGTAAATCCGGCTCCGTGCATGAACGAGGCAAAACCGATGCCGCGCTTGATCGTGGCGCCGTGATTTTCGCGCGCGAAGCGTTCGCGCTTGGCGTGATAGTCGCTCTCGCGAAACGCGCGATCCAGCAGCCCGTTGAAATTCACGTTTTCGTGGATCAACTGCCCGGTGGCGTGGTCATGGCCCGTTGTGAATGAAATTCCGGCGACGAATTTCCTCGGGCGTCAGATTCACGGCGCGGGCGACCTGATCCATGTGGCGCTCGATCGCGAAAATGCTCTGCGGCGCGCCGAATCCGCGGAACGCGCCGTGCGGCGGAGCGTTGGTGGCCATGGCGCGCGAACGGACGCGCACATTGGGACAGGAATAAGGCCCGGCGGCGTGAATCGTGCCGCGCGAGAGCACCACGGCGGAAAGCGTGGCGTACGCGCCGCCATCGATCACGAAATCGATGTCCATGGCCACCAGCTTGCCGTCGCGCGTCACGCCGGTGCGATGCCGCGTGCGCGACGGATGGCGCTTGGTGGTGGCCACCATGTCTTCGGCGCGATCGTAAATTATTTTTACGGGTTTTCCGGATTTCCAGGCCAGCAGCGCCGCGTGCCCGGCAATCATCGACGGATATTCTTCCTTGCCGCCGAATCCGCCCCCGGTTTCGGCCTGAATCACGCGGATTTTATCCGGCAGGCAATCCGAAGAGCGGCATCAGCGCCTTGTGCACATAGTACGGGCATTGCAGCGATCCCCAAACGGTCACGCCCTCGGCGGGATTGGCGACGGCGATCATGCCCTGATTTTCGATGTACAGCTGCTCCTGCGCGCCGGTGCGATATTCGCCCTCGACGATGATGTCCGCCTGCGCCCAGGCCGCATCCACATCGCCTTTTTCCATGAGATAGGACTTGAACACATTGTCCTCGCCATAAATGATGGCGCGTCTTGGCGAGTGGAATCCTCGATGGAAAAGATCGCGGGCAGGGGCTCACGTCGATGTGCACCGCGCGCCGCGCTTCCTCCAGCAAATAGCGGTCGGGATGCGCCAGCAGCACGATCGCTTCCTCCGGATGGCTGATGCGATCCGCGGCGAGGCACGGCTGGTCATGCTCGATCAACGCGATTTCATTTTTGCCGGGGATATCGCCTGCGGTGACGATGGTGAATTCGTGCCAAGGAATGTTTTCCCCGAAGCGGATGCCTCGAATGCGCCCTCGCGCGATGCTGCTGCGCACGGTTACGCCGTGAAGCATGTCGGGAACGGACAGATCATCCACGTAACGGGCGCGCCCGGTCACCTTCTCGCGCCCCTCTTTGCGGATCACAGAATGTCCGAAGAATTTTTCTTCCATAACCCCTGAGTCCCGGAAAGCACCGGTGGCGCATGCTTTAGCTTGCGCAGATTGGTTGAAGTACTGTCTCAGTACCGCCCAGCCGTCCGAAAAGCCCCGCCCTTCAGTACTTGATCCGGTCGCCCTTTTGTTTCCACTCCTCGAACGGTTCGAGCCCCGCATCATGCATCATCGGCTCAAAGGGAATCTTCCGCTCGCGGCGCTGCACCTTCAATTCCGTGTAAATAAAAGAATCGTCAAACCCCGCATCCGCCGCGTCAGCGGCAGTAGCCGCGAAATATACGTGGTCGGGGCGCGCCCAGTAGATCGCACCAAGACACATCGGGCAGGGCTCGCAGCTGGTGTAAATATCGCAGCCGGTGAGCTGAAAGGTTCCCAGAACGCGGCAGGCTTCGCGAATCGCCATCACTTCCGCATGCGCCGTGGGATCGTTCGCGGTGGTCACGGAGTTCGTGCCGACGGCGACTACCCGGCCGTCTTTCACCACCACTGCGCCAAAAGGTCCGCCGTGGCCAGAGCGGACGTTTTCCACGGCCTGCCGGATCGCTTCCTGCATGAAGGCGTTGTTCACGCTGGCACACCTCATTTCGAGGAGCTGAAAGCAAATTGTACCGGAAAATTCGCAGCTCGATGGAATTTGGTTTTTAATGCTGAGCATCGCGGAGTCTTGCGATCTTTGCAGGGCACGGCTTCACAGACCGCAGAAAACTGGGGAAATTGTCATTCTGAGCGAAGCGAAGAATCTCTCTTCGATCTACGTGTAAGCAAGCAGAACAAAGAGAGATTCTTAGCTCCGCTCAGAATGACAAAACGAGAGACTCTTTCCGCAGCGTGTTTAGCCCTGCCGAAGACCGCGATGCTCCGCTTGCGCGGCGCTCACGTCGCCAGACTCTAACGCCCCGTTCCGCGACGCACAGTTCGGCACGGCTGAAGCCGTGCCCTACAAAGCTTTGCCGATGTCACGCAGGCTCTCGATGCCTGCAACTCTCTCGAAGTTCGTTGCTAGCCAACTAGGAGATAACTTCTAATCACTGCAACTGATCTTCGATTGGACTTTCAGAATCTCGCATGTGAAACTAGGATTTGCCGTGGGATTCTGCCGAAAATTGAGTGAATGGCTGCGTCACCGCAGGGTCGAAAATGCCCGTGGGTGGGAAGGTCCGCCGCGGAACAAAACCCATTCATATCTGGCGTAGACCTCTGGAAGAAAATTCTCGACTTTGCTTTGGGCGGGACGCGGGATTTTTTGAAATTGCTGGACGTGCGCGTGTGTCGTGCTGCGGAAAATTCGGGGAGGAAGTTTCATGATAGTGGGTGTTCCGCGAGAAACCTATCCGGGCGAGCGGCGCGTCGCGCTGGTGCCGGTCGTAATTCCCAATCTTGCGAAAGCCGGAATGGAAGTGATCGTCGAAGCCGGCGCCGGCGTCGAGGCCGGATTCCCGGACGCCGATTACGCCGCCAAGGGCGCGAAGATCGCCGCCAGCCGCGCGAGGTCTTTGCCGCCGCCGACATCATCGTGCAGATGCTGTGCTACGGTTCCAACGATCAGACCGGGCGCGCCGATTTGCCGCTGTTTCGCCGCAATCAGGTTCTGATCGGCTTCCTGCGGCCCATGGGATCGCTGGAAACCATTCAGGAAATCGCCGCGGCCGGCGTCACCTCATTTTCCGTGGAACTGATGCCGCGCACGACGCGCGCGCAGAGCATGGACGCGCTGTCCTCGATGGGCACCATCTGCGGCTACAAGGCCGTGCTGATCGCGTCCGACACGCTTCCGAAAATTTTTCCTATGCTCACCACCGCCGCCGGAACCATTACGCCTGCGCGTGTGCTGGTGATTGGCGCGGGCGTGGCCGGTCTGCAGGCCATCGCCACGGCACGCCGGCTGGGAGCCGTCGTTTCCGCCTACGACCTGCGGCCCGCGGCCAAGGAACAGGTGCAGAGCCTCGGCGGACGCTTCGTCGAGCTGCCGATCGAAGCGAAAGACGCGCAGGATGCCGGCGGCTACGCCAAGGCGCAGGATGAGGATTTTTATCGCCGCCAGCGCGAATTGCTGGGCAAGGTGATTGCCGAGAGCGATGTCGTGATTACCGCCGCTGTCGTTCCGGGAAAGAAATCTCCGGTGCTGGTGACCGAGGAAATGGTCAAGGGCATGGCGCCGGGTTCCGTGATCGTCGATCTGGCCGCGGAGCGCGGCGGAAACTGCGAACTGACCCGGCCCGGCGAGAAAGTATCGGCTCACGGCGTCATCGATCATCGGCTATTTCAATTTGGCGTCCACCGTGCCGTACCACGCCAGCCAGATGTATGCGCGCAACATCACCGCGTTTCTGCACCTGCTGGTGAAGGACGGCAAGCTGCAGCTCAATCTGGACGACGACATCATCAAGAGCACGTTGCTGACGCAGGGCGGGGAAATCGTCAATCCCCGGGTGCGCGAATTCTTCGCGCTGCCCGCGCTCGCGGCCCGCACGGAAGGAGACAGCCTAGTGGTGAAAATGGATTTGTTCACCAGCGCGTACGTGTTTCTGCTCGCCGCGTTCGTCGGCCTCGAGGTGATCAAGCGCGTGTCGCCCGCTGCTGCACACGCCGCTGATGTCGCTGACCAACGCTCTCGACGCCATCGCCGTGGTGGGCGCAATTCTTCTGGCCGGCGAACACAAAACCACGCTCTCCACCGTCCTCGGCACCATCGCCATCGTCGCCGCCACCAGCAACGTTGTCGGCGGCTTCTTCATCACCGATCGCATGCTGAAAATGTTCAAAGCGAGCCGCAGCCCGAAACCATGACCTCCTTCCCCGGAACTGACGCAATTATTGAACTGACTTACCTCATCGCCACCGCTTTGTTCGTGATGTCGCTGAAGTGGATGAGTTCTCCGACCACGGCGCGCCACGGCGTCTGGGCCGGCGAGGCCGGCATGCTGCTGGCGATCGTCGGCACGCTGCTGAACCGCGGCATTGTCGATTACAAATGGGTCGCCATCGCCCTGGTGCTCGGCACGATCATCGGCGTGCCGCTCGGCAAGGTGCAGATGACGGCTGTGCCGCAGCGGACCGCGCTGAGCCACGCCTTTGGCGCGCTGCTGCGTCACGCTCGTCGGCACCGCGGAATTTTATTTGCGCGCGCCGGACGTTCCCAAGTTCATGATGTCCGTGCTGTCGATGGAAGTGATTCTCGGCTCGCTGACGTTCACGGGCAGCCTGATGGCCGCCGGAAAATTGCAGGAAATTCTGCCGCAGCGCCCGATCACGTTTAAGGGCCAGAACCTCGTCAATCTGGGAATGCTGCTGGTCGCCGTCGGCGTGGCCGTGGTGCTGGTGTTCCATCCGGAGCGCACCTACTTATTTCCGGTGCTGCTGGCGATTCCGCTGCTGTTTGGCGTGCTGATGATCATCCCGATCGGCGGCGCGGACATGCCGACGGTCATCTCGCTGCTGAACTCCTACGCCGGCCTTTCGGCGTCGGCGATGGGATTCGTGCTGGACAGCAAGCTGCTGATTGTCGCCGGCGCGCTGGACGGCGCGTCCGGCTTGATTCTCTCCGTGAACATGTCCAAGGCCATGAACCGCTCATTTTCGAACGTGCTGTTCGGCGCGTTCGGGCAGGAGCAGGCCAGCGCGAAGGGCGGCAAGGAAGCGCGCCCGGTGCGCAGCGCGTCGCCGGAAGAGGCCGCCGAAATTCTTGCCGTCGGCCAGCAAAGTCGTCATCGTTCCCGGCTACGGCATGGCCGTGGCGCAGGCGCAGCACAAGGTGCGCGAACTCTATGACAACCTGACCAAGCGCGGCGTCGACGTGAAGTTCGCGATTCATCCGGTCGCCGGCCGCATGCCCGGCCACATGAACGTGCTGCTGGCCGAAGCCGACATTCCCTACGACAAGCTGCTGGACATGGACGAAATCAACGGCGAATTTCCGCAGACCGATGTGGCCCTGATCATCGGCGCGAATGACGTGACCAATCCCGCCGCGCGCACCGATTCGTCGCAGTCCGATCTTCGGCATGCCGATTCTGGACGTCGACAAGGCGCGCACGGTGATGGTCATCAAGCGCAGCATGGCCGCGGGCTTCGCCGGAATCGACAACCCGCTCTATTACCTGGACAAAACGCTGATGCTGTTCGGCGACGCCAAGGGTTTCGTCGGATCGATCGTGCGCGAACTCTCCGGCGGCGGCAGCCACGGGTAAAAGTTCCTGAAGTCTTATTGCAGGTTTTGGTGTCCTTGCGGTTTTCGCAAGGGTGGGGATTTGTGACCTCAGGTTGCCGCAGATCTTTTCTCCGCACATGACCTTCGCGACTGATGCCCGCTGACTGCCGCTCCTGCGTCCGGCTCAAGGATGAAGCAATCGAGCGTCGCCAGGAGGTTCAAAACAGCAACGAGCAGGAACGCAATGTGAAATTCCTTGGTCGTCGGCGCTCCCGCGGAATTCCCGCTCAGGAATCCGGCCATGCGCAGCGCAATCGCGCCGACCGCCACGCCCATGCCCATCGACATCTGCGTGATCATGCTGAAAAAGCTGGTGGCGGAACTCATGTCCGGCTTGGCGATGTCCGCGAAGGCCAGTGCTCCGGTCGCCGTAAACTGCATCGAGCGGGACAATCCGTTCACAAACAACACGAAAAGAATGAGGATCTTCGAGGTGTGAGGATACAGCAGCGCGCAGCTCGCCGTCAGGATCGCCGTCAGGATTCCATTGACCGTCAGCACCCTGCGGAATCCGAACCGGCGCAGGATCGGCGTCACCACCGATTTCATGAGCAGATTGCCGGTGAACAGGCCCAGCATCAGCAGGCCTGATTGAAACGCGTTCAACCCAAATCCCACCTGGAACATCAGCGGCAGAAGGAACGGCGACACGCTGATCGCAATGCGGAACAGCGATCCACCCTGCAAAGTGATCGCGAAGGTCTTGATCTTCAACAGGCTGAGATTCAACAGCGGCGCGGGCGAGCGCAAAAAATGCAGCACGGAAAACAGACCCAGCACGCATCCGGCGATCAGGTACGCGACCGTCGGCTTCCAGTGCGCCGTCTGGCGGCCCACGAGTTCCATGCCGTACACGAAGCTCACGCACGCCGATGCGCTCAGCACGAATCCAATCCAGTCGAACGGCTTCACGCGGTCTTCCTTCAGGTTCGGAATCAGGCGCGAAGAAAGCGCCATCCCGACGATGCCCAGCGGCACGTTCAGAAAAAAGATCCAGTGCCAGGAAGCATAAGTGGTGATGAATCCGCCGACTGGCGGTCCCACGACCGGCGCGATCAGTCCGGGCCAGGTGATGAGCGTGATGGCGTCAATCAGGTTGTGCTTTTCCGTGGTGCGCAGCACCACCAGGCGCCCGACCGGCACCATCATCGCCCCGCCGATCCCCTGAATCACGCGCGCGCCCGTGAACGTCACAGATGCCGTTGCTGAGCCCGCAAAGAATGGAGGACACCGTGAAAATCGCGATCGCCGAAACAAAAACCGTTCGCGCGCCGATCCGGTCCGCCACCCACCCGCTGATCGGAATGAATACCGCCAGCATCAGCAAGTACGCCGTCATTCCGATGTTCAGATCCACCGGGTTGGCGTGGAATGACTTGCCCATGTCCGGCAGGGCCGTGGCGATCACCGTGCCGTCCAGGTTCTCCATGAAGAAAGCGGTGGCCACCAGATATCGAAATCGTCGTGGATTTTTGAAGGGGTGGAAGCATGGTCCGGCGTGCGCTATGCAAGTCTCCGTGGAGACCGGAGCGCTCGCCAGGCGCGGTCACCGCCGATACTTTCAACTCGGAAGAAACAAAATTATTTTGCATTGGCAACATCGGGGAGAGGGATCGCCTCGGTGGGAAAGTTCATGGGGTACGGCTGGTACGGATACACTCTGTCCTTTTTCGCTTTCAGGTCCATCAGGATCTTATCTTCGCAGACGATATCTTCCTTCAGCGACCAGTCCGCGCCCGATCGCAACTTGTAAATGATCGTGGAACTCCACGGCCGCGTGTACGTCTTCGGATCGTCAAACGTGAGCGTGTTTTCGAGCGTGTCATGATCCACGCGGCGAATGCGCTCGACGACGTGCAGCGCGTCGCTGTGTGGATGGCCGGCCGTATCGAGCCAGCTCTTATCCGTCAATCCAACCGTGTCCACGACCAGCGTCGTGCCTTCCCAGTGGCCGATCGCATGTCCGAGCCAGGAGGGATCGAGTTCTTCCGGATGTCCTCGCCCATCCATCCAGATCTGGCGAATGGCGTTGTTCGTTTCGAATAGGATGAGCACGCGGTTCTTGCTCTGCAGGATTTCGAACGGCCCGACGTGATTCATCAAGCGGGGAATGCCGTACGGCGCGCAACTCGTCAGGTACGGATCCATGTTGTCGTCATTGGCGCGGCCCAATGGCCGGTTCCACAGCCCGCCAGTTCGCAGCGCTTGGCCGCCCACGGCTGCATCGGTGGCGGCGCTTCGGGAGAGAAAGTTGTAGGGCAGAAATC
Source organism: uncultured Acidobacteriota bacterium (assembly GCA_963774805.1). Taxonomy (GTDB): domain Bacteria; phylum Acidobacteriota; class Terriglobia; order Acidiferrales; family UBA7541; genus Palsa-360. The sequence goes on along the minus strand of CAVZGK010000002.1, from coordinate 522,900 downwards.
CTTTGGGCGTTCTTGGGGGCGACCATATACCCGTGAGATCCGGCGTTGCCGCCGCAGTCGCTTGCTGGGCCGCCGCGGGCGAATCCGGCGCGATCCACGCCAGGATTGCCAGCAGCACCGCCAACGCCGCGGGAGCGGTGCGCGCCAACTAATTGTGAAGATTTTCATCGGTTGCTTCGACTCAGAAATACCCTGGAGGATCGACAGTAACCACTTGGCCACCGGGCATGGTGACTTTCACCGGCCGCAAACTTTTCATCCCGTTTACGATGGGAACGCTTTTCTTTTCCGGATGTCCGTAGACCGTGACCTGATCGCCGATTTTGAACGTGCTGTGGGTCCAACCCACGCCGCGGCTCATCACATTGGGCGGGTGGAATTCCACGGCCCAGGTTTCCATTTCGCCTTTGTCATTTTTTACGTCGAGCAGCAGCAACGGATGCGGATTCTGCCAGTCAAATTCCTTGACCGTGCCGGTGATGGTGCCCCAGGAATCCACATCCCACCGGGACGCGCCGTGATGCGCGGAGACCGCGGAGGACAGCAGGCTGCAAACGCAAAGCGCGAAGAGAATGGCGATCGATCGAAGTTTCATCCGGCCACCTCAAAAGGACTTCTCGGTGGTCAAACTTTACGTGGGTCACTCGATTTTGTAAAGAGAACCGCGGTTGGGCGCCGATCGAGCAGGACAGGCTTCAGCCCGTGTCGTTCAGTTCGTGCCCGTCGCGAAAGAAAGCAAAGTTGTCTAAGGGTGCTGTGAAAAACATAAAAAGTTGTCATTCTGAGCGAAGCGAAGAATCCCTCTTTGTTTTTTGGCTCGCACTTGAATCGAAGAGAGATTCTTCGCTTCGCTCAGAATGACACCAGAGGCAGTTTTTAGTCTGCCTTTTAAGCCTGCCCCGCGCCGCCTAGTGCAGCGGCTTCAGTTCCGGCTTGTCGCCGTCCGGCAACGGATAGCGATCGACATTCAGCATCATGGACACAAAATGGTAGTAGCCGATGGTACCGATCAGATCGACCACCATGCGTTCCCCGAATTTGTCCACCGCGGTGTGGAATGTGGCATCGCTCACCTGATGCGTGTTCACCAGTTCCGTTGAAAAATTGTACACAGCTTCTTCGTCCGGCTGCATGGACGCCGGGCGCTTCCCGACGGCCACGGCGTCGATAATCGGCTGGCTCAATCCCGCTGCCAGCGCCGCCTTGCGGTGCGCGGTCCACTCATACTGCACGGTCAGCGCGCGCGCGGTGATCAGGATGGCGAACTCATTCAATTTCAGCGGGACCGTGGTGTGGAAGCGCAGATAGGAGCCCAGATTCTGCGCGAGGTCTCCCATTTCCGGGCTGCGCAGCATCACGTTGAATGGCCCGTTCGCGCCGCCCCGCTTGCTTGCATACAAATGTTCGACCAGCACCTTCTGTTCCGGCGTCAGTTCGCTCGCCTTCAGCGGCTTGAAACGGTCCCCGCGCAATTGAAGATCGTCCGGGATGGGAGTCTGTGCAGCAGCCATCGCAGCCAAAACTAAGATGCCGGCAAAAAGAATTCGAACTTTCATGGCATGCCCCCGTTCCAGATTTAATTGCGCGCGAATCCGTCCGTAACTGTGCAGCGGACCCGCGAACTCCGCGGACCCGCCGCGATTTTCCGCGACTACTGCGGGCGGTGAAACAGTCCCATGTACACTGCCTTGCCCAGGATGTGCCCCTGAATCGCCTTCAAGATCGCCGCGCGCGTTTCGAAAGCGTCCGCGCCCGGCTGAATGTCGAGTTTCGTATCCAGCGCAAACACTTCGAACGTGTAGTGATGCTTCGGGCCCGATGCCGCCGCCCCCGGGCCGCGATACATCTGCCCGCTGGCGCTCAGCTGAAACGCGCCGTTCGGTAATTGCGCGCCTTTGGGAACGCCTTCAGGCAATCCGGTCGCGGTGGCGGGAATATTCCAGACGATCCAATGCAACTGGTCATCCGTGGTGCGATTGCGGACGAACTCCGGATCGTGCATGTGCAGGAGGAGCGTCACCGTGCCGTCCGGCACGTTGGTCCAGGTGATTGCGGGTGAAGTCTGATCACCGGCCTGCGTGAATTTCGGGGGAATGTCCGTGCCGTCGGGCCACGCAGCGATGGACATGACCATCGCTTTCGGCGCGGGCGCGGCCGGCGCCGGCGGAGCCTGCGCGGCGGCCGTCGCAGCAAGGCCGCACATCACTAAGGTAGGCAAAAACACGCGGAAAAATCGCATCGGTTTGAATCTCCCGGAAATTGATTGTCGTTCTGAATCGCCTGCGCCAAATGATGCCCATAATAAGTAAGATCACGCTGCGAACACAAACGCAACTTCCCTGTGTGCGCCGTTGCGCCGGCGAAGAGTCTAGCACGCGCCGTAGTAGCACAGCGACTCTTCGCTGTGCGGTTTTTGCGGACGCAGCGGAAGCAGGAATCAACGTGGATCGCAATCCCAGCGCGACTCCTAACTGCCCAAGCTTCGCCCCCATCGCCAGCCAGTGGCCGCGGGGTAAGTTTACAACCCCGCACAGCGAAGAGTTGCTGTGCTACTTGACTTCGCGGCGTCCTCGCTCTACTCTCTGCGCCAAAGGGTGAGGAGCGCCTTCGGATTATGATCTCAACCAGCTTGAAAAGTGTGTTCGGGAGAGTGCGGGTTGCCGGAATCCTCTGCGCGATGCTGGCCATTCCCGTTGCGGCGGGCACGGTACGGATCTACGTCACCAATCGAGGGGGAACCACGATCGACGTGATCGATCCCGCGACGAACAAGGTTGTCGAGACCATCGGCGGCATCGAGTCGCCCGAAGTCGTGCGCTTCTCTCCGAACGGCGACCGCCTGTACATTGCCACGCGCGCCCAGGATGTGCTCGACGTGATGGATCGCAAGACCGAAAAGATCATCAAGCAGGTGCCGCTCAGCGGCTGGGCCAATGACGCCATGGTCACCAACGATGGCAAGCTGATCCTGATCTGCATCCGCAACACCGGCACCGAAGCAGTGGACGCCGGCGCGCTGGATATCATCGACGCCAAATCCCTGGAGAAGATCAAAACGCATTCCCGTGAAGCGCGGCCTGCACGACATCTCCGTGACCGGCGATGGAAAATTCGCGGCGGCCGGCTCTCCCGGCGGGCATTTTTTCACCGTGTTCGACCTGCAGAAAATGGAGATCGCCTGGGAATTTCCGTATGACCAGGGGGTCTTGCCGCTGATCATTGAGAGCAATCCGGACGGTTCCGGCAAGCGCATCTTCGCGCAGCTCAATCAGACCAACGGATTCTCTGTGGTGGATTTCAACTCGCATCAGGAAGTGGCAAGGATTAAGAATCCGGACGAGCCTAAGGGCTTCACTCCCGGCTGCGAGGGCATCAGCCACGGCATCGGCATTTCTCCCGATCACAAGACGCTGTGGTCCAACAGCCGTCCCGCCAACGCGGTGTTCATCTACTCGCTGCCCGATCTGAAGCTCATGGGCCACGTTTCCTTGCCGGAAACCGTGGTGCCCGGGAAACCCAATCGCGGCGGAGGTCCGGCCTGGATCACGTTTACTCCGGACAGCAAGACCGTTTACGTTTCCACCTGTGGCACGAAGTCCATCACGGCCATCGACGTGGAAACCATGAAACAGGTCGCCGAGATTCCTGTGCACGAAATGCCCGATCGCATCAGCACTCTGGCGCTGCGCTAAAGGGGACTCGCGGCAGGCAAATTCGTTTTGCGCGCCGGCGGCGGTTTGCCGCGCGTTCTTCAGACTTCCAGTTTCGGCATGCGAGGTGACTATGCGTTCCAGGATTTTACGCAGGGCAATTTGCGCCGCGGCTCTACTGGCATCGGCCACGCTGATGTACGTTTTGACTCCGTATGCGTTCGCGCAATCTTCCGGCAGCCCCGACGCACAGGCGCCGCAGCTCGACTATGACTTTTTCAAAGCGCGCGTCGAGCCCATTTTCCTGAAGTATCGCTCGGTGGAGCACGCCCGTTGCTACACCTGCCATCAGGTGGGCCATCATGGCGGCGGCCCCCTGAGCCTCGATACGCTTTCTTCCGGCGCCACATTCTGGACCGAAGAGCAGTCTCGCCATAACTTTGAGACTGTTTCGAAGCTGGTCGTTCCCGGCAATCCGTCGATCAGCCTGCTGTTACGCATGCCGATGGCGCCGGAGGCCGGCGGCCTGGCCGACACGCACCAGGGCGGCCGGCAATTTGCCACCGAGGATGATCCGGACTGGAAGAATATGAAGGCCTGGGTGCTAGGGGAAAAACTGACGAGCAGTTCGAAATCCCAATAGATTTGTTTTTGGAAGTCCTGGTCGTACCACTCTGCTACTTCACGTCCACGATCTTGCTGGGGGCGGACACCAGGCTGGCAATATGAATCATCAATCGCCGTTTGGAAACCGCCGAAAGATTCACAAACTGGATTCCCATTCCCACGTCCACGACGGAATGGCGGACTACTCCCTCAAGCGAAATATCCTGATGTCCCGCCTTTAGTGTAAAAGTCAGCTCCGATCCGGCCGGCAGCGGGTCGGGATCGAGGACGAAAACTCCTTCAAGGCTCAAGTCTCGAACCGCGGCGGAGCGCTCCCCGTAGTAAATGTTGTCGTGCGGCTTGGCTAAAAAGCGCGGAGTGGTTCGTCTGTCTATTTGCGGCATTTTTGCGGATCGCTTCCAGCTTCGGCCGATAATCGATCTACACTCCGGCTGCCGGCCGAGGCGGTACTGATGATCTCAGATTGTTACTCCGAACCCTCTCCCTACGTGCATTTTCATTGCTTCCGATGTTCCCAAGAGATATACAGGACGCATCCGAAAGGCTGCGCAGGATCGTCAAAACCGCCGGTTTTCACAGGCGTGCAGGCCTGCATGAGGCCTGGTCGATGGGCAATATGCCCGGGTTCGGTACACAGCCGTACCACATTTCCAGGGGACTTCAATCCAAAAGGGGAGGGTGTTCGAAATGAAACGATTCTTGCTGTTGTTCGCGCTGGGCTTGGGCTTTTCCGCACTGGCACAGGCTCAGGAGACCACTGGGCCGAAGGCTGAAGCCGTGAAAAAGGAAATCCAGCAGCTTGAGGAAGAAAAGCTGAAAGCGTTTCAGAGCACCGGAACCGACAAGAACATATGCGCGGACTGGGTGAAGGCCAACGACGCCGAAAATATCGTGCACATCAACGCGGACGGCACGGACGACACCAAGGCCGGTCTGGTGAAAGACCTGGAAAAAAGGAACCGCATTCTGCACTCGCTGCATTATGGTCCGCAAAACATCCGCGTCTACGGCGACGGCGGAAACGGGACGACGGCAGTCACGACCTACTCAACGTTTGACGACATCGAAGTCTACGGCCACCGCACCAACAGCGAACATCATTCCCTGGACGTCTGGGTGAAGCGCGACGGCAAATGGTGGTTTGTGGCCCACAGCGTTCATGAACTTCCCAGCGCCGAAGCGGTGAAGCGGCAGGCGGAGAAGACGAAAGAGAACTAGAACGCCGGCGCGAAGCGGCTAGGCAGTGCAGAGTACACAGGCCGCGATTAAAAATCTTTGCAGGGCACGGCTTCAACCGTGCCGAACGATGCGTGCGAAATCAGCACGGTTCTGCGGACCACAGAAAAACTAAAAAACTGTCATTCTGAGCGAAGCGAAGAATCTCTCTTTGTTTTTTGTTCGCACCTGGATCGAAGAGAGATTCTTCGCTTCGCTCAGAATGACAAAACGAGAAAATGGCCACAACCCGGCTCCGGCGAAACTAAAGCTCGTAAATCTGGCTGTATTTCTTCGTGATGTATTCGCTGAAGTATTTGCTGTTGAGCTTCTCGCCGGTCGCGTGCTTCGCCAGTTCCTGCGCGGAATAGAATTTCCCGTGAACGTGGATGTTCTGCCGCAGCCATTTCAGCAGGCCGCCGAATTCCCCGCGCGCCATTTCATCGTCCAGAGAGGGAAGCGCGCGCCGGGCGGCGGCAAAAAACTGCGCCGAGTACAGATTGCCCAGTGAATAGGTGGGGAAATAGCCGATTCCGCCGAACGACCAGTGCACATCCTGCAGCACGCCAAGGGAATCGTCGGGGACGTCCAGCCCGAGCGATTCTTTCATTTTGGCGTTCCAGATTCGCGGGAGATCCTCCACGTCAATCTCGCCCTCGATCATGGCCCGCTCAATCTCAAAGCGCAGTATGACGTGAAGATTGTAGGTAACCTCGTCGGCCTCGACGCGAATGAAGGACGGTTCCACCGCGTTGATGGCGCGGTAGAACGTTTCCAGTGAAACATCCGCAAAGGCCGGCGCGAACTCGTTGCGCAGCAGGGGATAAAAATAAGTCCAGAACGCGCGGCTTCTGCCAACCAGATTTTCCCACAGGCGCGATTGCGATTCGTGGATGCCGAGTGAAACTGCTTCGCCGAGCGGGGTGCCGAACTGCTCGGCGGGCAGGCCTTGTTCGTAAAGGGCGTGCCCGGTTTCGTGCGTCACTCCGCTGATCGATTCGATGATTTCCTTGCGGTTGTAGCGGGTGGTGATGCGCGCATCGTGGGGATGAAAGCTGGTGCTGAACGGATGCGCGCTGACGTCGAGGCGGCCGGCGTCAAAATCGTAGCCGATTCTTTTGGCTACCATGGCGCAGAACGCCTTTTGCTTCTCAATGTCAAAATCGCCGCTGATCGCGTCGCGCCGCACCTGCGCTTTGGAATGTTTTATTTTGGCGAGGAAGGGAGTCAGAAAATTTCGCAGCTCGCCCAGCGCGGCGGCAATCTCCGCGGTCGTTGCATAGGGCTCAAACGTGTCAAGCAAGGCGTCATACGGAGATTGCTGGAAGCCCACGAGGTCGGCTTCGCGCCGCTTCATGGCCACGATTTTGGTCAGATACGGCGCGAAAAGTTTGAAATCTTTTTTCTGCCGCGCATCCACCCAAACCAGATATGCCTCGGAGGTCACCTGCGCCAGCTCCTTCACGAATTCCACCGGAAGTTTTTCCTCGCGGCTCACGTCGCGCCACACCTCGCGCACGATTGCGGATTCGCCGTGGGTCAGCCCGCCGGCATCCGCGGCTGCTTTGGATTCGCGCAGCAGGGCGAGAAATTCCCTGGACACAACCTTTTCGTGCAGTTCGCCCGCCAGGTAACTCAACATCGCCGCTCGCGGCCCGCTGCCCTTGGGCGGCATGAAGACGTCTTTATCCCAATTGAGTGCGGCCATCGCGGATTTCAGCTGGGCGATGTCGGTCAGTTTTTGATGTAATTCCGAAAAACTATTTTTCATAGTGGCTCACCGATAGGAGTTTATCAGAATTGTCCCGAAAGTCGGTCTGTGGTAGCGCGGCCCGGCAGTGGTCGATCGCTCGGGCGGGAGTGGTGCGGTGTCGAAGCCGTCGAGGCAGTGCTGCTCAGCGAGTCTGCTGCGACTTCGGTTTAAGTAGCACAGACTTCAGTCTGTGGAATTTCATTGAGTCTTGGCTGGCGCCATTGGCCTGGGAACTTGAGTGGAAATCCACAGACTGAAGTCTGTGCTACTGGAGCGGCGGCTTTCGCCGATGTTCGCGGACGAAAGTCCAGTATTCGCCCTATTGTGCGGAGAGATTTTCGCTACTCTAATTAGAAAATGATTTGAAATACTCATCGGAGGAGCGAAAGCCATGGCAAACACTGCGGGAGCGCAAAAGGAATCCAGTAAAGTGGCAGCAAAGAACACGATCTGCCTGTGGTTTGACAAAGACGCGCAGGGAGCCGCGCGTTTTTATGCCGACACTTTTCCCGAAAGCAAAGTGACCTCGATTCACACGGCGCCCTCGGATTTTCCCGGCGGCAAGAAGGATGACATACTGACGGTGGAGTTCACTGTGCTAGGCATTCCCTGTGTGGGAATCAACGGCGGCCCGACGTTCAAGCAAAGCGAAGCATTTTCCTTTCAAATTGCGACGGATGATCAGGAAGAAACCGACCGCTACTGGAACGCGATCGTCGGCAGCGTAGGCAAAGAAAGCCAGTGCGGCTGGTGCAAGGACCGCTGGGGCCTTTCGTGGCAAATCACGCCGCGCGTGCTGACCGAGGCCATGGCAGCCGGCGGCGCCGAGGCCAAGCGGGCCTTCGAAGCGATGATGAAGATGAAGAAGATCGACGTCGCCGCCATTCATGCAGCACGGCGCGGGTAAGCTTGGGGTTCACGTTCGACATCTCCGCACAACTCTGATGAAAATGGCTTGGCTCCCCGTTGGGCTAAGGAGCAGCCAACGTACCTTGATCACGTCGTGCAGTGCGTAGCTTGGCGTTTGTGGTCAACCATCAAATGGAGTAACTTAAACTAAAACTGCTACACCAAGAGCCAATGTGCCGAATGCCGAGTTCGTTGTGCCGGGAATCAGTCACCAGAATTTCCACTTACTCTTTCGGTCTGAGCTTCGGTCCGTGACCGGCCTGGAAGATTTGAGTTTAACTACGTCGAAGCAAGCCCACTTTTCATTCGTTCCTGGCTCATCATGCTTAAACCCAACCACGCTCTTGGCCAGATCTAACGGTATCTCGAAATAGTAGTCCGCTGCCGGTTCTCCGCCACTTAATCGCAGTTGTTGCTTAGCGAACTGGCTTTCTATCGCCCCGTAGGCATCGGGTAGAAGACCGGATACCTCAAGGTGTGAGATATGCTTTTGTGCGTCGTGAGCTACTCGCCAAACTTGTTCTCTGTGATGCCAGAGCTGCGCCGAGCACCACATCACGTGCTCTTCGACCGAGCAGCCAACGACGTCGCAGTGGATCGAAATTGTTGCGAGGACTTTCGGGTTCAGAAACTCGTGTTCGCACTGATTGATGAATAGGATAAACCATCCGCTAGGAAGAACGAGGCCAGTAAAAAGGGTTTCTCCATATTCGGCTCTCTCACCGTTGGCCGTGAGCTCGAGCTGTTCAAGTAGGACTTGACGAGCTTCCTCTCTTACTGCCAACCAAGATATTGCGTAGCCCACTTTAGAAATCACCTCGACGAACTGTTGAGCGCCGTTCCGTCGTGGGAATCGAGTGTCTCACCGGCCCTGACACTCGCGAATCATGACGGACCCGAATATCACTCAGACGGAGCGGCGCCCGTCACTACTTGCTCGGCACAAACCTCTGCACGCGTTCTCCTCCAAACACTTCTCCCGTGTAGATGTTCCCTTTGGAGTCCACGGCGATCATGTGCAGGCCATAGAACTGGCCGGCGTTTTGACCCATGCTGCCGAGCGTGCTGATGACTTTGCCGTCCTCGCGGTTCAGGAACCAGATGTGATTGTTGGTCAAATCGGAAATGTAGAGGAACCTCTGCTCCTTGTCCGGCGAAAACATCACGCCGCCCGTTGAGCCTCCCACGCCTGTCCACGGCGCCATCACAAATTCCTTCACGAATTTGCCGTCTTTGGTCGTGACGTCGATGCGGTTGGCCATGCGGTCGGCGGCATATACCAAGCCGTCATGAGAGACATTCAGCGTCAGGTGCCCGCGAAATTCTTTCGGCTCCGGACCATTCGGCGTGTACGCGCGGTCTTTATCGTCGGTGCTGATTTCCGACAATTTGTGCCCGTACGCGCCCCATCCGCGCTTGAACTGGAACGTGTCCATGTCAAACACCATCACGCGGCCGCCCAGATAATTGTCGGCGGCATACAGTTCGTGAGCGGGTTCGTCCAGGCGAACTTCCTCGATTCCGCCCACGATCATCGGAGTTGTCGGCGGATACTTCATGCGGAACTCGGCCGTCGCCTTCGCCCGCGCTTCGCGCTCTTCGGGTGTGATTTTTGCCCGGCCGCCGGGCAGAAATCCAAACACCGGTCCCATGGTGCCGTGTCCCGGAACATGCGGTTTGTCGTCGACGTCGCCACCCAGTCCTCCAGGCGGCATCTCGGGCGTGTGCGGCAACATGGCAATCATTGCGCCGGTTTTCGGATCGTACTTGCGCACGTTGCCCATGCCGTTCACGACGTTGCCGAGATAAATGAATCCCTTGCTGTCCACCGTCATGCCGTGGCCCTGCGGCGGATCAATCGAGCCGATTACATTGCCTTCCCTGTCGATGTGAATCATCGAGGGCGGCCGCACGCAACAGTCGGCGATCGGCGGCGTGAGTTCCGCTTCCAGTTCGATGTCCGTCAAATCGTTGGGGCGATCGTGCACCCAGACATTGTCATCCTTGTCCACGGCCAGGCCGGTGACGCCGCCCATTTTCCATTTGTTCGGTAACGGCTTCGGCCAGTTCACGTCCGCTTTGTATTTCGGCCCGTCCTGCGTTTGTGCGCCGCGTGGGACAAACAAAACCACTACGCACAGTCCGGCTGCCAGGCCCAATGCCCATATTTTGCTGTTCCGCATCGTGAGGCTCCCTTTTCTGCATCGCTGGAAATTCTATACAGACCAACCCGGTTGGGCACTCTTATACACCGGAGGCATTGTTCAGTAAACCTTGCAGATAAATGCATCAGGAAGAAGGGAATCAAAGCGGAGGCTTGGATCGTGCGCGAGGTTATCGGACGCGTGTCTCCGATTAGAGACGGAATCCGCAGGCCTTGGGCGCTGCGCCATTCGTTCCATTGAATTTAGGGAGTTTCGAATGGGCCCGGATTCGGTACTAGACATGCGCCATGAGTCATTCTGAGCGAAGCGAAGAATCTCTCTTCGATCTACGTGTTAGCACAGAAACAAAGAGAGATCCTTCGCTTCGCTCAGGATGACAGCGTTTTGAATTTTTCCGCAGCGTGTTTAGCCGCTGGCCTGTTTCCACACAGAGAAATGAACCTCTGGACGTTTTTGCAGCAACCGCCTGAATCCGGACGCTACGCAGGAAGACTGAAGCCCCTTCAAGCCGGGCGGACTAGCCGTTTACAAATCTGCTGCTACTCCTTGGGCTCTTTCATTCCGAAATAGTCGCCGTAACCGACCTTGCGGGCCACGAAACCGCGCTTCATATACCAGCTGATTACCTCAGGCTCCTCATGCACGCTGGTCCAGCGCGGGGAAATCACATCAAAAATGTCCAGCTTGTAGTGATCGTAGTGCTTCTGGAAGTCACGGAGGCTGAGCTGCTTGTTCCGTTTACATTCGATGGCGGCGCGGAACAGGCTGAAGAAGCCGGCCATGCCCAGCCGGATGAATTCCGGGTAATTCCATAGTCGCGGGAAGATTTTTCGGACCATCAGGTTGCCCTTGCCCGGCTCGTAAAGGCCGCCCACATACAGCAATCCGCCGTCGGCCACCTGATCCGCCAGGCGGGCAAATGCTTTTTCAGGATCGGGCGTGACGTGGACCACGCCGCGGCAAACCACCAGATCAAATTGCCCGGGTTCGAACGGAATTTGAAACAGGTTGCCGAAGAACGCTGTACCCGGCCGCAGCTTCGCGGACGCCAGGGGCCGCGACAAATCGACTCCGTAGGCCTCGGGGCTGCAGCGCTGCAGTTCGGCTAGAAACCTGCCGTGGCCGAATCCCACTTCCAGAATTTTCTTCGAACGCAGCTCTTCTTCTTGCAGCGACGTGTGTTCGAGGAAGGCCTTGAAATAGTCATGGGGAATGTTTCCGTAGACCAGGTTGCGGTCGCCGAGCTTTCCCTGCTCCCACAGCACCCACTGCCGGGCGAACTCCCTCGGGTAATTGGTGTCGGCGCAGGCGTCCCAGCAGGCGCCGTCCCAGAAAATTCGATAGCTGCAACTCATGCACTGGACGGACTCGTCCTCCAGGCTGGGAAAACCTCCCAATTCCGAACCGCAGGAGGGACACTTCATTTGCAACGCGTCGGAGCGTTTGTCATCAAGTTGCGCCATTGGCCGGGCCCCCCATTGGACTTATTTCGCGCGAACAGATAGTCGGATTGTTGAGCCGAAAACGAGTTGCGAGGCACACATCGCGACTCGAATTCGGACCCGATAGACGCTGCCAGGTGATTTGAAGGCTTTGTCTCTGTTTACACTTTCGCAGCGTGCAGACGGTGACTCAATAGCTCGGACGATTCATTTCCGTTGTTACCAGGGAATTGGGAGTACTGGGACGCGCGAAGTGAAGGTGGGAATGGAGGAGCGGCCTTGCAGGGCATGCGTGCTTGCGACCCGGGCCCGGAGGGCAAGCTAATTTGCCGGATCTCAAATTCCATCTGCGGCTGGGATTGTTGCAAGAGGCTATCTACATGGCTTCCTGGAGCAGTTGCAGCAGGTCGGCCTGCGCGAAGGCCACGGGGCTGTTGTCCAGCAGCCGGCGGACGGTTGACGCCATCTGTGACAGCTGCGGGAGCTGGTCTTCCTTGACGCCCAGCGAACGCAAGCCCTTGGGAATTCCTACCTTCGCGCCGAGCTCCTCCACCAGGCGCGCGGCGTGTCCGGCGGCCTCCGCGTCGGATTTCGAAACGAGACTCGGATCCAGGCTGCGCGCAATAAAGGCCATCTCGGTGATCCGCGAGGGCGTGATGTGTTTCATCACCGTCGGCAGCAGCACCGCATTCCCCAAGCCGTGCGGAGTATGCGTCGCTTCCCCCACCGGATATTGCAGGGCGTGCACGGCAGCGGTTCCCGCCGCGGAGAATGCCATCCCTGCGAGCAGACTGGCCAGTGCCATTTCTTCGCGCGCCGTGCGATCTGCGGGCCGCGCGGCCACCGTTGCCAGCGATTTCGCAATCAGAGTGATGGCCCGGGTTGCCAGCACATCGGACATCGGATTTTTGCCCACAAAAATCGCGTGCGGAGAGCAATCGTTGCGCACCTTGGCGCAGTACGATTCAATCGCGTGCGCCAAGGCATCCATGCCGGAGTGCGCGGTGACGCTGGCCGGGCAGGAAACCGTGAGCGCGGGATCGACCACGGCCCACTTGGGAATCAGTGCGCGCGAAGCGATCCCGATTTTCATGGCGCGCTCCGGATCCGCCACCACAGCTACCGGGCTGACTTCCGATCCGGTGCCTGCGGTGGTCGGAACCGCAACCACCGGCAAAATGGCGCCCGGGATATTGTTTTCGCCGTAATAGGTTGGCAGGGGTCCCGAGTGTTTTAGTAGAATGGCCACGCATTTCGACAGGTCCAGGTTCGAGCCGCCGCCCAATCCGATCACCACATCGGGAGAAAAATTCCGGGCGAACTCAGCGGCCCGTTCGATCGTCGCGCGATCCACTTCCGGTTGCCCGCCGTCAAAAATTTTGACTTCCGATTTTCCCTCGCGCAAATGCGCCAGCGCCGTCTCCAGCACGCCGGCTTTTACCATGTTCTGGTCCGTGCAGATCAGCGCGCGCGGGCCGAATTCCCGCGCCACATCGCGCAGCACGCTTACGGCGCCCCAGCCAAAAAAGATTCTGCCCGCCGTTGAAAATCCCAGCACGGGATTGCTGTTTTCAGGATTCATTCTTCAGCCTTTCCACCGCCTGCCAGACTTCCCGGGGAAGCGGAATCCCGGATTGCTGCCGCTCCTGTCGAACTTGCCGGGCCCGGTCGCCTGGCACCGCCACCTGTTCGAACCCGTCCTGCGGAGGGCAATGGCGAAGTTCGTTCAAATAGGCGGCCACGCGGCTCGCCAGCATCGGGCCGCCAGGGAACGCGGCGGGATCCATCAAAATAAAAAAATCACCCTTGGTGCAGCGTGACTGCGTATCTAAAGTTCCCATCACCGCCCGGCCGATTTCCGCGCCCGGCAAAAGTCCGGCCAGAATCCCGATGGAAATTCCCAACCCGTAGCCTTTTGCTCCAGCCGCGGGCGTGAGCGAACCTTTCAACGCCGCATCCGGATTCGTTGTGGGATGGCCCTCCGCGTCGATGGCCCATCCGAGGGGAATCGGTTCGCCGCGATGCCGGCTGGCGTAGATTTTTCCGATGGCGCTGGTGGACGTGGCCATGTCGAATACATAGGGCTCCGGCTGGCTGGGGATTCCGATGGCGATGGGATTCGTGCCTACCAGCGCCGTTTTGCCGCCGTGCGGATGAACCAGCGCTTCGCTTTCGGTCATCGCGATACAGACCAGCCCTTCCTGTGCCCGCTTCTCGCAATAGTATCCGATCATGCCGATGTGGCTGCTGTTGCGAATCGCAACCGCGACAATTCCGCGATGCGCCACTTCGGCTTTCGCACGCTCCAGCGCGGATTCCGCCACGTACGGGCCTAACCCATCTTTTCCGTCCGCGCTCAGCACGGAATCCGCGGACCAGACGTATTCCGGTTCAACGTTCAGGCTGATCAGCCGGTTCCGGATGCGCGCCGCGAGCACGGGCAGACGCTGCACTCCATGCGAATGATGCCCGCGCAGGTCGGCTTCGACCAGCAGATCGGCCTGCACGGCTCGTTCGCGTTCGTTCGCGCCCAGCCGGGTCAGCACGTGCGTGATCAGAGCGCGTTCGTCGTCCGCAGATACAAGAATGGAAGTTTCGGAAGGTAAGGGCATGCACTCTCTAGAATACGGAAGAATGAGTTCGACGTCTCATGATATGTGGTTCCGGAATTTGTGGGGTCAGGATCCCTGCAGGGCCGGGCTACTGGCCGGCCGTTACAGATCATCTCAATTCCGGTTTTACAGGCCGCGGAAAACCTTAAAACGCTGTCATTCTGAGCGAAGCGAAGAATCTCTCTTTCTTTGCTCGTGCGTAGATCGAAGAGAGATTCTTCGCTTCGTTCAGAATGACAAAACGAGGTGTCTTTTCCGCAACCGGTTCAGGCTCCGCGGCGAATCGTAATTCGATGCTCCCACCGCACACCGTACGCGGCCCACCGCACACCGCAATTTTAACTCAGCGCCTGAATAATTTCCTCGCAGCTCCAGCGGTCGGCGATATTTTGCAGGGCAAAATTAATTCCGGCGTTTTGCCATTCGTCATTGATTGTGGAGGTCCCGTCCGTGGCCACCACAACTTCGTAGCCGGAATCGGCGCCATGCCGCGCGGTGTGCTCCACAGAAAAGTTCGTCCATGCCCCGGTGATCACCAGGTTGTCGATCCCGAAGCCCTGCATCAGGGTATCGAGCCGGGTCCCGTGAAAACCGTTCATGCGCATTTTCTCCACCAGCAGGTCGCCCGTTTGCGGCTCGAGACCCTCGGCCGGAGCCGCCCCCCACGTGCCGCGCACGCAGCCCTTGCTTTCCGCCATTCCGCGAAACAGCGGCGCATTCAGTTTCAGTCCGGGAGCTCCGGGCTCAACGATGTAGTGCACGTGAATCACAACGCCGCCGGCCTTGCGCATGGCCGCGGCCAGTTTCTTCACGTTCTCCACGATATTCTGCTTCCTGGCATGCGCGGGAGCGCCGGAGGACGCGAACGCTCCGCCGTCGACGATGATGTCATTCTGCAAATCCTGAATGATGAGCGCGGTTTTCTTGGGATTCAGTTTTCGGTTGGCCATTTTTCCCCTTAGCGCATACTCATGTACGCGACAGGATTTCCCCGCACTTTCAACTTCACGCGATAGATCGACTTCGAACAGGCGCAATAGAGCTCGTCCCAATTCGGCCCGCCCCAATTCAGATTGCCGGCATGTTCCGGCATGCGAATCACGCCGAGGTGCTCGGCCTTCGGGCTCAACACCCAGATGCCGCGGGGTCCCGTGACGTACACGTTGCCGCGCTGGTCCACCTTCATTCCGTCCACAATTCCGTTTTCCAGGATGCCGTCTCCTATATTCGCGGCGAAGATGCGGCTGTTGCTCAGCGAGCCGTCCGCGGCGACATCGAACGCGCGAATATGCGCCCGCGGAGAATCGTTTACGTAAAGAATTTTTTCATCGGGAGAAAAGCACACACCGTTGGTCTGCCCGAAGTCATCCGCTTCGAGATGCAGCTGGCCATCCGGAGAGATGCGGAAAAGCCCTTGAAAGCCCAGGTCCTGCTTGCGTTCCAGGCCAAACACCGGCATGCGGCCGTACGAGGGATCGCTGAAGTAAATTGTTTTGTCCGAGCGCAGCACAACGTCATTGGGGCTGTTCAACTCGCGGCCCTGCCAGTGCGAGGCCAGCACCTTCCGGTCGCCCGAAGGAGTTTCCATAATCAGCGAGCTGGTGACGTGCTCGCAGACATACAAATTGCCCGCGGCGTCATAGGTCATGCCGTTGCATTTGTTGCTGGGCTTTCTTACTTCTTTCACGCCGTCGGCGGCGCTCCAGCGGCGGCGCACATCGCCCGGCATGTCGCTGAAATACAGGCACTGTTCCTTGGCATTCCAGATCGGCCCCTCGGTGAACCAGAAGCCGGTGCAAATCTGCTCGACGGCGGCGTTGGCTTCGATGAGATTGAGAATCTCCGGAGATTTCACTTCCACGGTCTGTTTGGAATCGCTCATGCTGTTTGCGAGCCTCCTAAGTATTCAGGCGAGTCAGCGAAACGATTCCACGATGCGAACTCGCGACGCATTAATTCAATCCAAATATGGATTACATTTGCAACTTTGCGCAGAACTATATGCCGGGGCCCAAACACGTGTCAAACGGGGATCAGATTTTGTGGCAGTGACGTACCGCGGGCAGGTTTAGAAGAACGTTGAGATGGAACTAAATTTCAGAATCGCGATGGTATTGTGGAGGTCCGAGCTTCAGCTCGGCCGTTATATCGACTTCCGATGCGGGGCTTCAGCCCCTGAAGCTCATGCCGCTACTACTGCGCAACGGCCTTCACGTTCGTGGGCGGCGCAGGAGCAGTCGCAGTTCCACTTCCAAACTGATAAAGATGCACCTGATAGCCGCTAAAATTATCGTGAAACTGTCCGTTGGTCATGGTGAGCTGCCGGTTCTCTCCGATCACGGTTACCGAACCGTTCGGATTCCCGGGGACCGTGAATGTGCCCACCGTTGAACCGCTTTCCCGCGCCACCGTAAACACGTACTTCGAGCCGCCGAAATTTTTCTCCATCATGTCGACAGGAACGCCGGACGCGCTCGAGGAGACCGCAACGTCACCCGTAACCGTGGCGCTGTTCAACACCGGCGCGAGCGAAGTGATCTGCGCATTGATTGACGTGACTGCCTGCACCGACGCGGGGTAATTGAAAATGCCGTCCTCGCGGAAGGTGGGGGAAAGCACATGCACGAAATACATGATTCCCTGCGAGCCGTGAATCAGGGACATCCATACTTCCGAATTGATCTGGGCCGGAGTGGGAGTCGTGCCGCCATCGAACGGCGTGGTCTCAATAAAATTCCAGACCGGCTTGTTGCCGCAGTTGCATTGCTTCACCCAGCCTTTCAGGTTATCGACGCCCGTGGCCACCAGATCGAGTTGCCCGTTGTAATCCGCCACCGGATAAACATCGAAGCTTATGATGTCGCCGCCGGCGATGGCTTGCGGATAGTACGCTGTATTGCCGGTGCAGGAACCGCGCCCGTTATAGCTGGTGTTGGCCGCGCCCTGCCCGAAGTTCAGGAACACCGGGCTCTTGGTGTCATTGGCTTTGATCGTGTTGTAGGACGAAACGATCGCGCTCGGCGTGATGCACGGACCATAACCGCCGCTACCGTTGGCCTGGGCGTTGTCCGGCTCATCCACCTGATCCCAGCCCCAGATCAAGGATCGCTGCGGCGAGGTCAGCCCGACGGAGTTCTGTGTCGGCACTACCGGCATATTCATGCTGCCAAAAGTAGTCATGCTGGCGGCGTCCAGATCTCCGTAAAAGCCGATAAACATATTCACGCCGATATTCTGGTATTCCTTGGCGTTGCCGGGGCTCTGCAGCCACACGCCAATCGGAAAGAAATTGGGATTGGCCGACGGGCCGTATGTCCACTGGCTGTACGGGCTGGTCTGCGCGCTGGCAGCGCGTCCGGTAACGAGCACAAAGGCAGCAAAAAGAATCGCAAGTACAGCAAAGTTCCGGCGAGAAGTCATCATCGTAGGTGTCTCTTTATCCTCAGTATGCCATTCGCCAGCATAGAAACGGGGGTGTGTGAGGGCCAACTGGTCGAAAGGGTCACGCCGGTACAGGTCGGCCCGGACTGTCCTTTCGTCGGATTCGGTGTGGAAGGTCGCGTGGCACCAGTGCGCTTTTCACGATTATGATCGGCGGTCGGAGGAATCGCTTCAGCGCGGTGGGCCTGAAATTCGCTTTACAGGAGCCATGATGTTGCAGGTGCGCCCCGCCCCGGTTTGCGGGGCGCACCCCAAAAACTACATGTGGGCGAAGGATGCACTCGTTGCGCGCGCTTCGAAGCGGCGGGCCTCTTCTTTACGTCCTTCCTGGCGAAGCACTAACGCGTAATACTGCATGGTCTGCAGCACGGCGGGATCGTCGGCGCCCAGATTCTTCTCGCGAATTTCCAGAGCGCGCCGGTAAAGAGGTTCCGCGGCGCTGTATTTGCCATCGCAATAGTAAGCAATGCCGAGGCTGTTCAGGCTGGCGGCCACTTCCAGGCGATCGGCGCCCAGGACGTGTTCCTGAGCCTCAAGCGCCCGGGACAGCAGCAGTTCGGCTTGCGCGTATTGGCCCTGCGCGCGGTAGATTTCGCCGAGCACGGACTGCGCTTGAATGGTTTCCGTAGGGTTGGCCTGCGGCTTGACCTCCCAGATGCTGAGCGCGTGAGCGAACAGCGGAGCGGCTTCGGCGTTCTTGGTTTGCGAATGGTAGATTTCACCAAGATGGAAGAGAACGTCCGCGGCATCCGAAGTTTCCGACTGTCCCGCTGTGTTCCACAGGGTCAGGGCCTGAAGGTAGAGAGCTTCCGCGGCTCCGTCCTGATTCGCCGCATGGTAGATGTCGGCCAGGGCTGCCGTGGCAATGGCCTGGTTGGTGTTCTGCTTGCTTCCAAGCTTGGCCAGGATCGCGATCGAACGCGAATAGAGCGGCGCGGCCTTATCGTCCATGCCGCGGTCATGATCGAGCGCGGCAAGGTTGTTCAGGGTCAGCGCTAGTTGGGCATTCTGGCGCGGGTCTTTCTCCAGAATCGCCACGGCCCGTTTGTAGCTCTGCTCGGCCGGCAGGTATTGAGACTGATCCTGATAGAAAACGGCAAGGTTGTTCAGGCTGATGGCCACTTCGGGATTGTTCGCGCCCAGTGCCTTTTGCTGGAGGTCGATGGACTGCGTGTAAAGAGTCTGCGCCAGGACCATCTCGCCGCGCTGGCGGGCGGCATCAGCCGCCGACGAAACCGCTGCCCACTGCGAAGTCTCAGCGGGTGTGGACACCGCTGCTAAGAGTGCTACCAGGGTGAAGATGGCTGCCAGGGTTAGTTTGCTGCTCTTCATCGTATCGCTCCTTGCGTTCGCGAAATGTGTGCCTCGCCAGCAAGGCTACTTTCGCAGGAGGAGACGGCAGAGCCAATGAAGCGCTAGTGCCATCCAGGACCGCCAGGAGGATTAGTAGTCCCGGTACCGGGTACCGGAACTGGCCGCTTTGGAGTTTTGGGGTTGAGGTATTAAACAAGTCTTTTATTTACAGTTATTTGGGTTTATCTGCCGTTGGCGTTAGAGCATAAGGGAGCCCCTCTAACAGTCCTCGCTTGGACTGGCGGAACCCCACAGACTGAAGTCTGTGCTACTGGCCTCTATTCCTGCACTTTAAATTTCACCGGCTTGATAAATAGCTTGTCGCCGACCTGCAACGAGATGTTGTAGTCGCCGGCCTTCACCTGCGGGACCTTCATGGTGATTTTTTCGTCGCCCTGGTCGACTATGGCGGCTTTGAAATCGCTCTTGTCATCCGACAGGTAGACGGAACTGACCGCCGCTTTGCCTAGATTGTTGCCCGTTACGGTCACCGTATCGTTCACCTTGCCCGAAGCGGGATCGACCGCGGTGATGTTCGGCGTGTTCTGCGCGATGGCCGCGGAGGCCACGGCAATCAGCGCGGCGAGAACCAACCATCGCTTAGACAGGTTCCAACGGCGGCGAAAACTCTGGGCCCGCCCAGTTAGGGAAATTGCGGAAATCTTGCCGAAAACGGGGCCGCCGGCTGAGAGAGTGGCCATGTTTCACCTCACGCAAGAATGCTGAATTTGAGATTCCAACCAACCCTTGCGCAGGACCGTACACCTACTCCGGAGTAGTGTCAATGAGAAGCAGTTACGTAGCACAGCCACTCCTGGCTGTGCGCTTTTTGCGATTGCAGCGTGGCGGAAAACGCTGCGCGGTCGCCAGGCTTTCGGTGCGCTCCGCGTTACGACTGGCAAGACCCCACACAAGGGACACGGAGGCATGCGAAGAGCACGGAGAGTTTTGGGAATAGAGATTTTGCAGCCAGCGGCCGAGCTCAGGCTTACAAAACCGCACAGCGAAGAGTCGCTGTGCTACTTTTGGGCCTGCTGCTGTTGCTGGACTTGTTGCTTCAGCGCCTGCAGATCTTCCTTGGTTCGGAAGGTCATGCGCGCCACTCTGCGCGCGCGGGAATAGGGAAGAATGATTTCCATTTTTCCGTCGCGCTCGACCATGGAAATATAGCGCGTCTCTGCGCCGAGCGTGGGAAAGGGATATTCCGTCCACTTGGAGGTTTTCGGATCGTACTTGATGACTTCATCCGAGTTCATCAGGTTCACCCAGACGTTGTGATCCTTATCGACCACGGCCTGATAGGGCTCCTGCACGTCAGGGCGGGGCAGCGGGATGAGCGTCACCTTCAAGGTTTGCGTATCGATCCTCGCCAGGCTTCCGCCCCACCAGTCGCACACCCAGACCACGTGGCCCTGCTTGTCGGCGCCCATGCGGCGCGGACCTTGTGCCCAAGGAGTCGCAGTGTTCCAGGTCGATCCGAACTCGTCATACATTTTTACTTCGTCCGGCGAAAACATCGGCTTGATGCCGGGCACCGGAGGAATTTTAATTTCGACGACCTTCCCGGTTTCCATGTCGGTTTTGGCGACCAGGTCCAGATTCATCTCGGCCCACCAGCCGTTGCCGTCGCCGTCCGCGGTCAGTCCGTAGGTGTTGCCGATGCCATCTGCATTTTTAAACGTGGGTGATTTGTATTCCGTAAACGTTTTGGTCACGGGATCGAAACGCGACGCGCCGTGAAACGTCGAAGCCCAGATTTTTCCCTTGCCGTCCACGTCCACCGTTCCGGCAACGAATGTCGGTCCCTCCATCGTGTTCGGCGGAGTGTAAACCTGCAAAGTTTGCGCCGCGGGATCGACTTCGATCATGCGCCCTGGGCCTTTATCTTCGCCGGGAGAAATGTTGAACCACAGGTGGCCCTGCTGGTCCCTGTAAGCTCCGTGGCCGTTGGCGGCCATGCCGTGCAAACCGTCCACGCGAAAGAATTTTGTTTCGCCGGTCTTGGCGTCCACCCGGCCCAGGCTGGCATAGGGGTTCGGTACGTTCACGGAAAACCAGATGTTGCCCTCGAGGTCGGATTGCGCGTCATGCACTCCATGCTGCCCGAAGAAGGAGGAAGGAGTGCCCAGCGACCAGTCGCTGCCATTGTTAGTCGCAAATTGTTTCGGCGCCTCGTTCGCGGCAAACAGCGGCACATCGTACTCGGTGAAAACCACGCGCGCCGAATCGCCGGTGGGGCGCGCGCGCAGTTTGAATTTCATGTCGGACGTTTCCGGTCCGCGGGCTTTCGCCAGGTAGGCCGCGAGTTCCTTCTCGTGAAAGTCGATGGGAGCGGCGATGGGACTTTTCGCGCCGAGATACCCGCCGGCAACGTTCACGCGCTTCATCACTTCCAGCACGGCGGTCCAGCCCGCCTCGTCAAAGCGGTTTTGCAAAATGTAATTCGGCTGGTGACAACTGGTGCAACTGTTGCGAAACACGCGCTTCAGGCGGCGATCGTCGGCAGTTTCCTCGGGCAGCGATGCCAGCATCTGATCGCCGGTCAGCTGCTGCACAAATTCCTTGGTCGGTTTGAGGACGAAATCCTGGTGCCGTGTGGTGGAGAGGTCCACGCCGCCCCGCGCGATCTCGAACCCGTCGGCCTGTGCCCATACGTCATAGCGGCCGGAGTTCAGCGCCGGAAAATAATAGGCGCCGTCCTCATCCGTGAACACGGAGGTGGTGATCGTCGTGTTCTCCAGCTTGGCGGACACGCTCACGCCGCCCATTTTCGCTCCCGCGGCGGACTTCACCGTGCCGGTCAGCAGCATGCCATCCGACGCCGCGCGCGCGACGTGCGGAATGATCGCCAGCATCACCACGGACATCAGCATCCGCTGCACCAGCGACTGAAACGATCGAGGTTTTGTGTAATTCATGGCAGGCACTCCTTCGGATTGCCGGTTCAGCCCGATTCGGCCTCGTCATGCCCGGATTCAATTTCTTCAAATTAGTCCAGCGGGCCCGTCATATCTCCGGTGGCCGGCGCCGTAACCTTTGGCGGCTTCGGCACCGTTGCAAGGTATTCGACAATCGCGTCAATTTCCGATGGCTGCACTCCCAGCTTGAATCCCGGCATTTTTGCCGACCCGCTGCGGATCTGTTCCTTGATCGCGTCTTCGCTTCCGATCACCAGGTCTTTGTACAAAACGGGCCCGTACGTGGTGAAGCCCGGCCGGGCCTGCTCGTGGCAGATGCCGCAGCGCTGCTGAAACACGCGCTGCCCCAGTTTTTGCGTGCTGGTGAGAGATTTTGCGGGCTGAGCCTGCTGCGCTTGGGCAGCAAACGGAAAAATTCCCAGGAGAATCGGCACAGCCCAACGGATAGCTCGCATGAGGGATGCTCCTCGGCAAACTCTACCATGAAGGCCACTTATGGGGACAGGCTTCTTTAAATTCGAACGCAAATCCTCAAGAATACCTATGGGCGTACAACATCGCTATGGCCCACGGCATCCAAGGAAGTGCTAGAATTGTGTTTGGGGTCATTCTTCTTTGACGGAGGTCGCGCCGCGCCCAAAGCGGTTTCACCTCGCAGTAAACCCAGCCGGCTGCCCAGCCAAAAGCTTTGAAATCTTCCGGTGAACATTTCTTCGCGGGCGCGAAAGTCTTACATGCGGGAAGGACGGCGGAGGAAGTTAATCCCTTACGCTGGAGTGTTTCATTTCGCGACGCGATGGCATAGGGCGTGCGCATTGTGTTTTCTTACGCTTTTGTAGACTCAGATGTTCGGAGAGCCTGTAGTCCACTAGGCCGGGTTTTTTCGGGGGGATGAGCATTATGCGGATCAGCAAGTGTCTGGCATTGGCCTTGGTGTTTTTCGCCGCGCCGCTTTTGGCGCAGGAATCTGCAGCTCCGGCGCCTGGAGCGCTTGATCAGGTCATCTCCAAAGTCTCGAACCGCGAGAAGCAGGAAATGCAGATGATCCGGCAGCACTCGCCGCTCGTGGAGACCTATATCCAGAAGGTTCGCGTAACGGAGAATGACGGCAGCTGGGTGCCGGATGGTGACCACTACTTTATCGGCCGCGCCGAATTTGCCAAGGGGCTGGACGTGAAAGCCCTCCCCGCGCCCGGTGACGACACTGTGCACCACATGCTGGCCAGCCTCACGCACTTGTTTGATTTCGGCACGGAATTCCTGCCGCAGGGATTTCTGCAGATGATCTATCCCGACGCCTCCGGCCTGGACACGCAGAACTACAACTTTGATTACGTGCACCGCGAGTTTCTGGGCGAAGTGCGCACGCTGGTATTTGATGTAACGCCGAAAAAAAAATCCGGCAAGGGCCGCTTCATCGGCCGCATCTGGGTGGAAGATCAGGATTTCACGATCGTCCGCTTCAACGGATCGTATTCCGGACACGAATATTCCAATCTCAACTTTCATTTTGAAAGCTGGCGCGTGAATGCCGGACCCAACCTGTGGCTGCCGGCGTTCATTTATTCGGAAGAGAATACCCGGATGCTTCCCGTAAGCAGTGGGCCGCGCTACAAGGCGCAGACGCGATTGTGGGGTTACGACGCCGGGCGCTCCCAGCAGCAGCAGGAGTTGAGCCATGTGCTGGTCGAAGCTGCCTCCGGGATCAAGGATGAAACTAAAACCGCGAATGACTTGTCACCCGTGCAGGAGCAGCGCGCCTGGAACGAGCAGGCATACAACAATGTGATTGAGCGCCTGCAGAAAAGCGGCCTGGTAGCGCCCGCGGGAGAGATCGACAAGGTTCTGGACACCGTGGTCAACAATCTGGTGGTGACAAATAATCTGGAGGTCGAACCCGACTTTCATTGCCGCGTGCTGATGACCTCCACGCTGGAATCTTTTTCGGTGGGGCACACGCTGGTGCTGAGCCGCGGCCTGGTGGACGTGCTGCCGGACGAGGCCAGCCTCGCCGCCATGCTGGCCAAGGAAATGGGCTACGTGTTGACCAACCAGCGCAAGACGGACACGCGCATGGCGTTCTACGACCGGCTGCAATTTGACGACAAAAAAATGTTTCAACACTTCGACTTCGACCGCAAGCCGGAAGAAGACGCGGCCGCCAACGCCAAGGCCTCCGAGCTGCTGAAAAATTCTCCGTACAAGGACCAGTTGGCTACCGCCGGGATGTTCATGTCCGAGCTGGAGGCCCGCGCCCGCGAGATTCCGAATCTGATCAGCGCGCGCGTGGGCGACGCGGATTTGCTCAAGCTTCCGGTGGCCGCGAAATCGGGCGAGCCGGAACCCGCGCGGCACATTGTGGCGCTGCCGCTCGGAGGACGCGTGAAACTGGATCCGTGGGACGACCGGCTTTCTCTCTTGAAGGCCACCACGGTCGGCGCGGTCACCGCCCGCGAGAAGATGCCGTTTGAAATTACGCCGTTTGCCATTTACCTGACGCGCGTCGGCAGCGAGGCTCCCAAGGCGTCGCAGTTGGGCGCAGGTTCGCCTTCCGGGAACTAGCCGCAGTGGCGCAGGCTTTAGCTTGCGGAGTTTGTCCGGATTTCTACCGCTGCCAAGCCATGCATTGTGCAAGCTGAAGCATGCGCCACCGGAAGCTTGCGCCACTTCTCAGACCGCGCTAGCTTGAACCTAGAGTGACTCCAACCGATTCCGAGATTCGCGAGCAATGGAAGGCTCAGGGGCTGAGCATCAAGCGCCGCAATCTGGTTGCGGCCTGTGTCTCGGGCGCCGTGCTGGTGTGGATCTCGCTGCGATTTTTCCCTCACTCAACCCTGGGCATTTTGGGCGGGCTAGTCTTCGGATTCTTCTACGCCAACGGATTTGAATATTGCCTGCATCGCTTTCTGCTGCATTCGGGCCGCGGAGGGTTTTTCAAGCAGCACATGGTTCACCACACCACGCTCGCGGAGCCGGAAGCGCCTCGCTACGTGAATTTCTCAAGCAATCCATGGGGAGTGGTGGCGCTGTTTGTGGCCAACGCGCTGCCGTTTCTGATCGCTCAGTGGATTTTTCAAAATGGATGGACGGCCGGAGTTTTCGCCAGCTTTGCGATTTACTACATTGCGTTTGAGGAAATTCACTGGCGCACGCACATGGGCGGATGGCTTCCCAGGTGGCTGCACGGAGCGGCGCGGCACCATATGCTGCATCATGCGCGCGATACGGGTAGTTTCAACGTTTTCTTGCCGCTGTTTGATTGGCTGATGGCTGGGTCCAATCCACAGGCCCGGACTTTACACGATTCCACTCGGCGGTAGATCGTCTTCCAACTTTATTGGATCAAGGGATTTTGCGGGTTAATCGCGCTTGCTGGATCGTACTTGCCTGCGTTATGGAAGGCCACAGGCTGAAGCCTGTGCTACTTAAAGCCTAATCTCCTGCGGTGGAGACGGCCAGGGTTTTGCTGTCTTTTTCGCTGGGGTCGCGGAACAGCGGGCAATCGGGCGGCAGCAGCGCCAACTTCTTCTGGATGATGTTGTCGGAATATTTCGCCAGGTAGTGCACGATGGTTTCAATGCGGATGCGAATGCTGCCGGCGGGTTTGGTGGAATCCAGATCGCCGAACTTGAAGAAGAGAGTGCCGGCGGCCTCGACCGTTTTCTGCACGGGCGTGTACGTGGGCTGATCCATGCCACATTCGTAGCTGGAGAGGCGCAACACGCAGGTGATCCAGGGAAAGCGCGCGGCAAATTTCGCGCCCCACATGATTTCGTTGGTGTTGCTGCTGTTGGACGAAGTCCACACGTCGGAAATATCCAGCGGCGAGCGGATTTTTTTGGCCTGCACTTCTTCGCCGAACACCCAGTCCAGCAAATCTTTGTCCACCGGCATGTACTGCAGCCAGACGATGGGGTAGCCATGGGCCTGCAGGTCGCCCTCGATTTCATGGCCGATGCCCGGGTCCATGTGGTACGGGCGGGCCAGGACCATCACGCAGGGCTTGCTGTTGCGCGCGCACCACTCCAGAATTTTTCGGGTCTCGGCGCGGGCCTTTTCATTGAATTCGGTCAGCGCCTTGTAACCCGCGTCCACGGCGCGCTGCGTTTCGGCCATATCCAGATCAAACACATCCTTCAAGCAATCGTACATCTGCTTGGGAACCATTTCCGGCTCGGCCATGTTCACGAACGGCGCGGCGTATTTGATCCCGTTGTCGCCAAAGACGTCGCTTTCCTTCACGAATCCGGCGCGGATGTTTTCCGGACCGGCCATCACGCGCGTGCAGGCCAGATTTTCCGAGGTGTGGCCGCGCATGAAGGAGGGCAGCGAATAAATCATGGGGCTCATGATGATGTTGAGCTTTTTCTTCTGGCCGAACACCAGTTCGCCGTAATGCCCGCTCATGGCTTTTACCGGATAGCAGCAATCGACGGTGCCGCGGCCCTTGCCGAATTCGCGGCCCTGCTCTTCGGAGGTGTCTGAGCTGAAGACGATGTTTTCGGAGGCGATGCCGATTTCGCGCAGGAAAGCCACCCAGAACTGATGGGTGCTCCAGATGTTCAGAACCTTGGGAATCCCGACGCGAATTCCCGAGCGGTCCTTAGGCGGAGATGTTGTTTCGGCGGAAGCCTTCTTGCCGAACCATGTCTGCAATATTTGGAAAGGCATTCTTCGTTTTCTCGATCCCGGCCTTGATCACTTTCATTTCGTTCAAATCTTCCACCAGCCCCTTGGGACAGGAATTGTTGACGATCACGCGTTCCCAGCCGACGGAGATCGGAATCTTGCTCCACTCGCGGCCCTTGCCGCCGGGCAGCGCCACATCGATAAAGCTGCGCTGGCAATTCACCGGGCACCAGTTGCAGACGGTGTCTTTAGCAGTGGTGGTGTTGTAGGTCAGCTTCTCGATCACGTCAAAGCCGCGGAACTGCGACACGCCGCCCTTTTCCCACCAGTCGAGGGAAACGAGCGCCGCGCCGATTGCTCCGGCTTCTCCGGAATACGGGTGCACCACCACGTCCGCGTCAGGCACCTTGGAGCGGATGAAATCGACCTGCGTCTTGACCACGGCCAGATTCTTATGCGTGCCGCCCTGCAGAATAAATTTCTTGCCGACCTGGGTCAGGTTGTTCATGCCGCCCGCGTAAATCCACACGTTCAGCGGCAGGATGGAGCACAGCGCTGCCAGAATTTCCTCGGCCTGCCAACCCTTGCGCTGCTGGTTGACGATGTCACTCTGCAGGAAAACTCCGCAGCCCATGGAAAGCTGGGGCATGGCTTGTGCCAGAAATGCTTTATCGGCCATCTCGCTCAGCGGAATACCGAAGCGCTCCGCGACGCCCTGCAGGAAGGCTCCATTGCCGGAAGAGCATTGCGAGTTCAGGCGGAAATCGCTGACCGTGCCGTTCTTCAGCAGCATGATTTTCACGTCCACGCCGCCGACGTCGCAGATACAATCCGCGTCTGGGAAATAGTGCAAACCCGCGGAGGCGTGCGCGATGGTTTCCACCACACCGCAGTCCGCGCCCAGGATGCCCTTCAACAAATCTTTTCCGTAACCTGTTATTCCCAGGCCAAGGATTCGGCCGTCGCCGATTACGTCACGCAATTGGCGGAACAGGCTTTTGGCGTCCTCGATCGGATTGCCTTTGCTCAGCGCGTAGCAGGAGAAAAGAAGCTCGCGGTCGGGCCCCAGGCAAACAGCTTTCGCGGTGGTCGAGCCAAAATCGCAGCCAATGACGACGTTATCGAGTTTCTTTTTCTCAGCGGTCGCCGTGGCGGTCACCCCTGCGCTGGCCGCTTTGGCGGCAATGTTCACGGCAGACGTGGCGTCCATCTTGGAATACAGGTCGATGAACTCGCGCAGGCTTTCGTCGTTATTGCTCAGGCCGCCGCGGCCCTGCTTCTTTTTCTCTTCGTACTGGCCCTCATCGATCCACCACTGCAGTTTCGGCGTGCCCTGGTAAACGCCGACGGTAGGCTGCTCGCCCATGGCCACTTCCACGCAGCCGAGCGCCGCGTAGTACAACGCGTCCTTGGGCACCACGATGTAGTCTTCCGGCGATTTATCGCCCGGCATTTGAATCTTGCGCTCTTCCCAGATGTGCGTGAGGTGCAGCCGCCAGGCTTCCTGCAGGCCCTTGAAGAACAGATTGGGTCCACCGAGCAGCAGAACTTCAGGCGACGGCGTGTTTCCGCGCGTCAGCGTCGCGAGATTCTGATAAACGACGGCCTCGAACAGGGAAGCGATGATTTCATCGACCGTCACGCCGGCCTTGAGCAGAGTGTTGGCGTCGGCTTCGGCGAAAATGCCGCACTTGCTGCTGATCTTGTGCAGGGTGTGTCCGGTGTAACGCATTTCGGACAGCGCTTCGGGGGCAATTTGCAATTTTCGCGCCGTCTTTTCGATGAACGTGCCGGTTCCGCCGGAGCAGGCGCTTTGCATCAGCACTTGCTTGCTCTTGGTGGTCCCGTTGCCGTTGAAGAAAATGGTTTTCATGTCTTCGCCGCCGATTTCGCTGACGAAGCGCACGTCGGGATGCAGCCGCTCGACGCTGGCCGCAACCGCCACCACTTCCTGAACTACCTTGGCACCGACGACCGGAGCCAGAAGTCCGGCTCCCGAACCCGTAAGGAAAATGCGATCGCGCTGCGGCGTAAGGCCGTGCTGGGCTTCCAGGCGCGACAGGAATTGCAGAACTTTTTCGGCTTGCTTGGTGTTGTGGCGCTCGTAGGCCTGGGAAATGATTTCGCCGGAGGGCGACGCGAGGACGTACTTGACCGTGGTGCTGCCCACATCCACGCCGCAGATCATCGCGCCGTTCGCGCTGGGCTTCAGCTTCAGCGGCATCTTGATCTCCACCATGCCGGGGTCGCGCATGAGTGGAGCGATCTTTACGAAACTTCCGTCAGCCATGAAGGGCCCTCGCTACTTCCGTGTGTTCGCTATTTGTTGTCATTCTGAGCGAAGCGAAGAATCCCTCTTCGATTGAGCAACGAGCAAAACCTAAGAGAGATTCTTCGCTGCGCTCAGAATGACAAATCTCTCGGAATGGCAAATCTCTCAGAATGACAAATCTGCCTGAACGACAAGCCTCAATGACCGAACGTCCCCGCCTACGCCAGGCTGGCGAGGTGCATCGCGTAATTGCAGGCGGTGGAGGCATAGCCGTAGTGCGGAATGCGGTAAGTCGCCTTCCGGACTTTGGGATTCTTGGCTTCGATTTCGCGCAGCTTGTCGAGCGACAACCCGGTTTTGGCCATGGCGTCGACGAACTCGGACTGCGCGCGCTTTTTCGCTTCCGTCAGGATCATCTGGCAGCGGGACAGCGCATGCACTTCGGCGTCGCCCTTGATTTCGATCGGAGCATAGAGCAGGTCCGGGATGGCGGCCCAGCACGTTGGCCATCGCGCCCTGGGACATGGTGTTGGGCATGCAGGAATAGGGTGAAAGCTCGCAGGTCATGTTGGCATGCTTGTGCAGATGCGCGTGCAGCGCCTTGCCGATCAGCATGTGTCCTTCGCCGCCGCGCAGTTCGTGGTGGAAGAACGGCGAAGCCAGCTGCTTCAGTTCTTCCTGATCGGGCAATTCGTGCGGCACGTTGCCGAGCGCCTTGCGGAAGCGGTTGTAGGTGCCCACATACAATTTCTCGATGCCCGTGATCATGGCCATCTTCATGCGAATTTTGTTGTCGATGGTCGGCTTGGCCGAAAGGCGCCAGAGCGGCGTGTGCAGCAAGTAGCCCGAGCCACACGGCCACCGGAGGCGGCATGACTTCGGAGCCTTCCGACTCCAGCCAGCGCTTGATGTTGTAGTTGCCGTCGCCTTCGTGCGTCTGCAGCCAGAACTCGCCGGTGATTTTCACTTTGGGCTTTACCTGCAGGCGATCGACTTCGATGGCGTCAAATTTCTTGCGCACCACCTTCAGCGCATCCGCGAAATAGCCGGACAGGAAATGCCAGGCCAGCATGCCGTACTTGTTGTCGCGCAGCGGGCGCTTCTGAAAAACTTCAAACAGGTATTCGGCGCTTTCCTGCAGGACCTTGTCGGTCTCGCCGGGATGAACTTCATACGGACGCGTCAGGTATTCCATGTCCGTCAGGATGTCGCCCACGAGGATGGCCCAGACGATTCCCAGGCTCAGGTGCATATTGATTTCCAGGCCGCCGGGTTTTTCTTTGGACGCCTGGTCCAGCTGGTCTTGCGCCAGCAGGAAGAGCCGGAAATCCTTCAGGCCCATTCCGTCGAGAGCCATTTCGTAGGACTCGTGATACTGGCCGAAGCGGCAGGGACCGCAGGCGCCGGCGGTCAGGAAGACGTAGTCATCCAGCGTCTTCTGCTTCCCGCTGATGGCGACTTCTGACTTCAGGAAATTCACCAGGCTGCCCGTCGTGAAGATGGTGGGGCAGCAGGCGCCGGTATCGATCAGCTCTTTTCCGGCGTCCAGGTCCGCGCGCGCGATGTTCGGCAGCGGCTTGGCCTTGTAATTCAAATTGTTGAAGACGCCCTGAACCATGCGCTCATGCTTCCAGGTCAGCCCGCCGAACAGAATGGTGGTGGTGTCTCGCTGTTCCCGGGTAAAGGGTCGCGCCTTATAGGAAGTGTAGTGTTGCACCGCGGTAGCCATTGAAAATCCTCCTTACTCCCTCAGAGTTCTCAGTGTCCTGCCAAACACCCCTGGCCTTAGTCATGATGCAAAAACGCATTGTAATCGGTTGCAGTTATCTGGAATTGCAGCAGAAATGACCGGCGGGCAAACTCCTGCCCGTTAGAGGACACTACTCCCCGATTCGCACCTTGTATGGCAGTTCTAAAACTCATGACCCAATCTCCATGAGGTCTCGCGTTTAAAACCAGGCAGGTGGAGTATCCCAGTCCCAAACTGGACCCTTCGCTTATAACAAAAGCATGAGGCAAAAGCCACAGTATCGTGCGCCGGACTTGGCCAAAGATGCCGCGGCCCGGGCCCCATTAGGCGGCTGCCTCAGTCGCACTGGGATGCACGACTAGCGGCAGGGGCAGGCAGCGCGTTCCCGCTGCCGGGCGATTCCAAGTACCATAGACGGAAAGCGCTTTTCGCCCTGCGAAAGGACTGCATGCGCCGGTGCACCTGGATTCTCGCCGCTTTCCTCGCCATTCTGTGCCTCGCGCCGGTGGCCCGTGCCGACTCGTCGCTTCCGAGCGGGATTACGCTTTTGCGCCGCTGTTTTACAGCAACACCAGTCCGCGACGGATTCCGAGTGACACGGCTTCCGTGCGGCTGCCTGCGCCGAGTTTTCCCAGAATCGACGCGACGTGGAACTTGGCGGTGTGCTCCGAAATCTTCAGCCGCGCGGCGATTTCCTTGTTGCTCAATCCCGCGGCCAGCATCTGCAGCACCTCCACCTCGCGGCGTGTCAGGGACTCAGCCAGTTCCTGAAGTTCCGGCGAAGGCGCCGCGCCTGCCGGAATCGCTTCGTTCACCTGCGACGGGTGCAGCACCAACAAGCCTCCGGCAGCGGCATGAAGCGCGCCGACCAATTGCTCGGGAGTAATGTCACTGGGCAGAACCGCGCGAACTCCGGCCCGCAGCGCAGTTGCCGGTCCACCGGGCGGCAAGTTGTCGCCCAGCAGAACCACGCTCAAGTCCGCGGCCAATCCGGATGCCGACAACGAGTCCAGCGCGTCCTGAAAGGGTTCGCCCGAAGTATCGATCAAAACCACATCGGGCGCCGCATCGGCCAGCATTTCGGACAGCGCTTCCATCGCGCCGCTGCTGGCCGCCACCTCCACACCGCGAGCCATCAGCAGATTCTGCAGCCCGGCCCGTGCCAGCGGCGAAGCGGCGACGATGCACACGCGAATCACGCGGCGGCTTTCTTTGCCGGTGAGGTTGCTCGGAGTTGCACGGTGACTTTTCGCGTTTTGCGGTAATCGCCGCGCAGGAATTCCACGCGCAGCACTCGCGCCGCTCCGCCCTGCAAGCGATCCGCGAGGTCCTCAATGGCCGTGAATTTCTTTTCTTCCGTGCCCAGCAAAATATCTCCGGGCAGCAGCGAAGCCTGATCGGCGGGGCTGCCGGGTTCAATCTCCAGAATCACCAGGCCGAAAGTTTTTTCCTTGTCCGCCGAACGCGGAATCATCGCGGGGCGCAGTGTGACTCCAAGCCATGCGTCGGCCGGGCCCGCGGAAAGGAAGTCGCGAACGTCGTTGCTGGGAACGGCCAACGCCAGTCCACCCGCGACCATGGTGTTGATGCCCACCACGCGGCCCTGCGAATCCGCCAGCGGCCCGCCGGAATTTCCGGGAGCCAGCCGTACATTTGCCTGCACCCAGTGCTGCGAGCCGAGCCCGCGCATCGGCCCGACCGCATGGATTACGCCGGTGGCCAGCGCTCCTACGAAACCCATGGGATTGCCGACCGCGATGGCGATTTCCCCGGCGCGAATCTTCGAGGAATCCGCGGCGACGCCGGCCGGCAAATTCTGCGCGTCAATGCGCAGCTCCGCCAGATCGCGGCGCGGATCGCGCGACTGGACGGCGGCATGGAATTCCCGGCCGTCCCACAGCTGCACTTCGACCGACGATCCGCGGAGGACATGAGCGTTAGTTACCAGAACTCCATCGGCGGACCAGATCACTCCGGAGCCCGAGCCGCGCCCGCCCGATTGGATCAGCACGGTCGAGCGCCGCAACGCTTCCGCGATTTCGCCATATCCCGGGATGGTCATGTTATTTCCCTCCGTGCGGGCGCTGGCCGATCACGACGGTGGCTTCCTGCGTCACACCGCCGCGCACAAGCCTGACCGTTAGCTGCTTGCCGATTTCCGCTGATGCCAATTGCGCGTGAACATCCTCGACCCGCGCAATCGGTTGCGCGCCGAACGCGATCAGCAGGTCGCCAATCAGGATTCCCGCTTTCTGCGCCGGGCCATCCGGTTCAACCTCGACGACCATGGCCGCGGTCTTTTCGGCGCGCTGCAAAGTTTGCCGCAGCGATTCCGGTAACCGGATTGGATGTAGGCCGACTCCCAGATAGCTATGGGGAATATGACCGGTTTTGAGCAAGGCATCGACCACCCGATTGACGGTGGCCGCGGGCACGGCAATCGCTCCGAAGCGAGCGAACCGCGGCGTGGCGATGCCGATGACCCGGCCGTAGGCGTCAATCACCGAGCCGCCTACGGCAGTCGGTTGCAGCCCGACGTCCAATCGCACATACGGGCTGAGGGGCGCGCCGACCCAGGTGCGCCGCTCGGCTGCCACGAGGCTCACCGTGCCCAGCGCGGCTACCGGCCCGCTGGCGCGCGTACGGCCCACAACCAGTGCCAGACCGCCGGGCTTGATGGTTGCGGATTCGCTCGTTTCGGCGATTGGCGAGGTGGCCTCCGCGCAGCGCAAAACGGCCAAGTCGGTCGAGGCGTCCCGCCCGGCAAGCGTGGCCGGAACGGAGCGGCCATCCGGCAAAGTCACATAAATGTCTTCGTCACGCCGCAGCGCGTGCTCGGCGGTCACGATGATCCCGCTGCGCCAAATGACGCCGCTCGAAGATCCGCGCGTCTCGGTGTGAACCGCAACCAGGCTGGCCGCGGCGCGCTCCGTGGCCGCGACCAGCGCGTTGGACAAATCGATGAGTTGTGTGGACATTTTCTAAGAACCTCCAGCGCGCATGGTGCCAGCGATTCGGGAGCCGTACATCCGTCAATCGGCTAGGCGCGGACCTAGCCATTAGATGGGTTTCAGTAGCACAGGCTTCAGCCTGTGGGTTTCTGTAACCTGGCCGAGGGTGCATCTCAGGTTTGAAAATCGCATCCGCGATCTTCGTGCTCTGGAGGGCGCGGCTTTCAGGCATGCCGCAGAATCCCGGAAAGCGCGTGGCTTTAGTCGCGGACTGTTCGGCACGTGGTCTCTACACAAGGACTTGCGGCTGCGGCTTACCGTCTCGGTAGGGTTGCGGAATTCCACAGGCTGAAGCCTGTGCTACTCAAGCTTGCTTCGCGGGATTCGCGGATTTATAGTGCCCTCATCGTAATGTATTTCCGCGCAAATACTGAGCCTGACGACAGGAAAAAGAGGAACGGAAATCGATGAGGCAATGGGCTTCGTTCGGTTGGAAGAAAATTCTGCGGGAGCTGGCGCGGGAAAATTGCCGCTCAGCCGCAGAGCTGTGTTACGCCCGTCGAACATTCCGCCGCGTGATCCTGGGTGTATCGCTCGCACTCGTTGCCGCGACGCCAAACGCGTGTGCGCAGTCCGCGAACTCCGCGCCCGCGCCAAAATCGCAAACTGCCGGCAGCGCGTTCGCTCACGATCTGTCTGGCGTCTGGATGCCCTATCCGGACACCGATGTCCCTCCGGGAACCGGGAAAAATGCCATCGATCAGAAATCCCGGCCGGCTCTTACTCCCTGGGGACAGGCTCGATTTGACTGCCTCCAAGCCGCTCCTTGGACCTCGAGCCTTTCCGGGCCAGGAAAACAGCCCTTCGCTCAAGTGCGATCCGGACGGGCCTCCGAAGCTGCTGAACCATCCGAACCCGTTTGAAATTGTTCAGATTCCGGGAAGGGTGCTGATGTTTTTCGAGGAGCAGCATATCTGGCGCACGGTGTGGGCGGATGGACGGCCCCTGCCGAAGGATTTCGATCCCAGCTACCTCGGGTATGCGGTCAGCCACTGGGAGGGGGATACGCTCGTCGTAGAGACGGCGGGCTTTAATGATAAGCAGTGGGCCGATCCCTACGGAAATCCGCGCAGCGAAGAAATGCACTTGACCGAGCGCTACCGCCGCCTGAACCGCGACACGCTCGAGCAGCAGATCATCATCGACGATCCGAAAGCCTATACGAAGGCCTGGGTCAGTCCGCCGAAGCTCTATAAATACGAGCCGGGCTGGGAAATCGCGGAATGGTTCTGCGTCGCGGACGAAGATAAAACATACGATGACACGGTGCGAAAGCCGGCCGGCGTGCCCGGCAAATAAGTAGGACATGCTTTAGCTTGTCGGGTCTTAGATGCGCGAAGGCCGCAGAAGCAATACCGGGCAAGCTAAAGCATGCTCCACTGGAACGATCAACGAGAACCTCGACCTTCGCCTTATTTCACACGTTCTGCTCGCGGCCGCGCTGATTTCTCCGGCGGCGGCAACCGCGCTAATGGCTTCCGCGTCCAGTGCGAAACTGAAGCCACCTAAAACGGACTCAGGCTCGACCGCCCTTTCGCACGATCTTTCCGGCGTGTGGATGCAATATCCCGATGGCGATGTTCCGGGCGTCCCGGGCATGAACGCGGTCAGCAATCGTACGCGTCCTCCGCTGACGCCGTGGGGACAGGCGAAATTCGATGCGGCAAAACCGCTGGTGGGGCCGCGTGCCGTTCCGGGCCAGGAAAATAATCCCGAATTGCGCTGCGTGCCCGATGGCCCGCCGAAACTTCTGAATTTGCCGAATCCATTTGAAATCGTCCAGATTCCCAGCCGGATGCTGATGTTTTTCGAGTTGGGTCACGTGTGGCGCACCGTCTGGACCGACGGCCGGCCGCTTCCCAAGGATCCCGAGCCCACGTATCTCGGCTACTCGGTCGGGAAGTGGGACGGCGACACGCTGGTGGTCGAAACCGTCGGGTTGAATGAAAAGCTCTGGGATGACTCGTACGGCAGCCCGCGTAGCGGCGCGACCCATTTGATTGAGCGCTACCGCCGCGTGAATCATGACACTCTGGAACTGCAGATTACCATTGACGATCC
The DNA here is from genome assembly GCA_963774805.1 of uncultured Acidobacteriota bacterium. Lineage (GTDB taxonomy): Bacteria > Acidobacteriota > Terriglobia > Acidiferrales > UBA7541 > Palsa-360. The sequence continues at coordinate 487,092 of CAVZGK010000002.1, read as the reverse complement.
GAAGGCATATACCAGGCCGTGGGTCAGCCCTCCGAAGTTGCATAAGCTTGAGCCGGGCTGGGAAATTGCAGAATGGTTTTGCGTGCTGGACGAGCATGAGGCGTATGATGACGCGGTTCGCAAGCCCGCGGGCGTGGCGCCCGCGCCGGCGAAGTAGCTCAGGGAACGGAAGGCCGATGAATTACGGCAAAGCGACTTACCATACGGCTAAGGACGGAATACGATCGCCGGCTCGCATCCCGAGTTGCGAGGTGTTGCCGCAGCGTCCGCCGCTTGCAGGAAAATTTCCACGCGTGCTGATTTTTCTCGCCGTGCTTTTGATTTTTTCGGCGAATGTATTCGCGCAAGCCAATTCCGCTTCCGGCAATCCCAAGCCGCCCGCGCCGCCTCCTCCGGGCACGCCGCTTTCGCATGATCTGAGCGGAGTGTGGATGCAATATCCCGACGAGCGCGTGGACGGAGTTCCGATCATCACCGGCATCGACGAAAAGACGCGGCCTCCGCTGACGTCGTGGGGCCAGGCCAAGTTTGACGCCACCGTGCCGTTCATCGGGCCGCGCGCCAAGGCCGGCAAGGAAAATAATCCTTCGTTGCGGTGCGAGCCGGAGGCGCTGCCGAAATCGCTGATCCTTCCCCAGCCGTTCGAGATTATCCAGATCCAGGGAAGGATGTTCATGTTCTTCGAGGAGTTTCATCTCTGGCGCACCATCTGGACGGATGGCCGGCCGCTGCCAAAGGATCCCGATCCCAGCTATCTCGGCTACTCGGTGGGGAAGTGGGAAGGCGATACGTTCGTCGTCGACACCATCGGATTCAACGACCTGCCGTGGGTCGATTCGTTTGGAAATCCGCGCAGCGAAAAAATGCATCTGACCGAACGCTACCGTCGCATCGATGCACAACAATCTGGAAATTCAAATCATCATGGACGACCCGAAGGCGTATACCGACAAATGGATCAGCGCGCCGCGGGTGTACAAGCTTGAGCCGGGCTGGGAACTCGGAGAATTTTTCTGTGTGGTGGACGAGGAAGATTCGTACTCCGATCGCGTGAGATTGCCGGCGGGAACCGCGCCACCCGCCGCGAAATAGCGGGTTCCGCCACAAAAACTGGAAAGCGAAGAGGTTCATGATTTCACAAGTCAAATTTCCCGGAAAAAAAGCAGGCGAATGCGCGCGAGAGTTTTTCTCGTTCGCCATGCGGAAGCACGCTGCGGCGCGGCGTGCCTGTGCTGCTGGGCATGCTGGCGGCGATTGCATCGCCTGCGAAGGCGCAGTCGCGCCAAGGTTTCCGATCCGACACCGTCAACAAGCCGCAGGACTCCGGCCGCGCCCGCCCTCTCCCACGATTTGTCCGGAGTGTGGATGCCGTACTCGATCCGCATGGACGGCATCGACGAAAAAGTGCGTCCGCCCCTGACGCCGTGGGGACAGGCGAAGTTCGATGCGGCGGCGCCGCTGGTCGGTCCGCGAGCCGTCGCCGGCAAGGAAAACAATCCGGCGCTGCATTGCGAACCGGAGGCCGTTCCGAAATCGCTCATTCTGCCCAATCCGTTCGAGATCATCCAGATTCCGGGACGCATGTTCATGCTGTTTGAGCAGTACCACCTGTGGCGCACCGTCTGGGCAGACGGCCGCGCCGCTTCCCAAAGATCCCGATCCGAGTTTTCTCGGATACGCGGTGGGAAAGTGGGAGGGCGATACGTTTGTGGTCGACACGATCGGCATGAACGACAAGCCGTGGGTCGATTCCTACGGGAATCCGCGCAGCGAGCAGATGCACCTGACGGAACGCTACCGGCGGCTGGATCATGACACGCTGGAAATGCAAATCATCATGGACGATCCGAAAGCCTACACCAAGCCGTGGGTAAGTCCGCCGCAGAAATTCAAACTCGAGCCGAGCTGGGAAATCGCCGAATTTTTCTGCATCGTGGACGAAGAGAACAGTTACAGCGACACCGTGCGCAAACCGGCGGGTGTTGCGCCCGCGAAGAAATAGTCATCTGAGCGCGTGCGAAGAGTCCCCTTGTAGCGCTCGCCTTCAGGCGGGCATTCTCGCTGCGCTCAGAATGCCACAACGTGCGGGGCGCTGCAAGGTTGGTTGCGACTTGTGATCGAGACAGCGAATCCCGATGATCATCGAAAATCTGGAACAAGTAACACAAGCGGTGCTCGACGAGATGCAGCGCACGCCCGATGCGCGCACCAAGGAAATTCTGGAATCCCTGGTGCGGCACCTGCACGGGTTCTGTGCGCGAAGTAAAACTGACCGAGAAAGAATTCGACAGAGCTATCAACTACGTCGCCGCGCTCGGACAACTCACCACCGAAAGCCACAACGAAGTCCGGCTGATCGCCGGAACGCTCGGCGTCTCCACGCTGGTCTGCCTGATGAATAATGGTGCGAACGCCGCCACCGAAAGTTCCGCCAATCTCCTGGGCCCGTTCTGGAGAGCGGATTCGCCACAGAACCGAAAATGGCGGATCGCTTCTTGCGGTCCGAAACTCCCGGAGCGGCGTTGTTCTTTCGCGGCTGGGTCCGCGATCAGGAAGGAAAACCAGTGGCCGGTGCCGAGGTCGACGTCTGGCACGCGTCGCCTGTCGGACTTTATGAGAATCAGGATCCCGATCAGGCGGAAATGAATCTGCGCGGAAAATTCACGACCGACGCGAACGGAGAATTCAGTTTCCGCAGCATCAAGCCGGCCGGCTATCCGATTCCAACGAACGGCCCGGTGGGCGCGCTCCTGAACGCCCAGAAGCGGCACAATTTCCGGCCCGCGCATCTGCACTTTCTGATCTACAAGCCGGGATTCAAGACCGTCACGTCGCAAATCTATTCGCCGGACGATCCTCACCTTGAAACGGACTCGCAGTTCGGCGTGACGCGCGCGCTGGTGGCGCACTATGAGCTTCACGAAAATGAACCGGCCGGGATTCACCGGCGTGACCGGCGCTTGGTATTCGCTGCAGCACACCTTTATCCTGCAGCCGGGAGAGAGTTGGCTGCCGACGCCGCCCGTTTCCAGGAAAGCCACCGAGCGATCCGAGATAGCGCGCTGAAGAGATGACCGTCTAACGAAACTGCGGCAGAATCCGGATCTTTGTCATCTCCTGAGCGCAGCGAAGAATCTCTCTTCGATCCACAGTGAACGTGCAGAAAACTCAAGAGATTCTTCGCTGCGCGGAACGAAGAACGCTCTTCGTTTTTCGCGCACTCTAATGGCGGATTCTTCGCTCAGCTCAAAATCACGAACCAGAGTACCAGCTGCCTTGCGCGAGTTTCGTTCGAGGATCGACCAATCTTTACAGCGAATTCTCGAATTCACGATTGAATTCGTATATAATGCAGTTTGAACAGGTTCGTTCGCACGGCAATGCGCCAGGGACTTCGCAGAGTCGGAACTCGAATCTGGAACCCGCCATTGACACGGGACCGGAATACTGATCTTGGGGAGAGGTTTCATGAGGATTGTTGTCCTGATGCTGGCGCTAGCGCTTGGTGTTTGCTCCGGCGTTTGGCGGCCCGCCCCCGGATTCGCGATGGCGCGATGGCATGGATTTTTCCTGGGCGTTTCCCGAACCGTCTCCCGATTTTCCGCCCGAGGACAACAGCAACGTCAAACACCTCCCCGGCAGCACGAGATCCTACACGCAGGGGCAGGTCGACGATATTTTCAATCCTCCGGACTGGTATCCCGAGGAGCACGCGCCGTACCCGAAGGTCGTGGCCAGCGGGCGAAGGTAAAGCCACGCCCGGCTGCGCTTCCTGCCACCTAGCATCGGGCAGCGGCCATCCGGAATCGGCGAACCTTACCGGTCTGACCGACGATTACATTATGACGCAACTCCACGATTTTCAACAAGGGACTGCGCACCGATCCGCGCCACCGCATGAGCGAAATCGCCAAGGGCATGACGGAAGAGGACGTGAAGGACGCGGCGGCTTATTTTCTCGGCTCAGAAGCCGCGCCAATGGATCCGCGTGGTGGAGACCGACACCGTTCCGGAAACCTACATGAATGATGGCCGCCGGCGCTATGTTCGTCCGGGCGGAAAGATGGAGCCGATCGGCTCGCGCATCATCGAAGTGCCGGAAAATCCGGAGCGCGTGACGTGCCGCGATCCCGCACACGGGATTTGTGGCCTACGTTCCGCCCGGGGCGATTGCCAGGGGCGAAGCGCTCGCCACCACCGGCGGCGGAGGAAAAACCACGCCGTGCGTGGCCTGCCATGGTCCGGAGCTGAAGGGTTCGGGACCTGTCCCTCACATTGCCGGACATTCGCCGAATTACATCGTCCGGCAACTCGCGGGATTTCAGGTGGGGGCTCGCAACAGCGACCTGGATGAATTGATGAAGGGCGTGGTCGCTAACCTGACTCAGGACGACATCATCTCACTGGCCGCGTACGTAGCCTCGCGCAATCCAGAAAAGTAGGACAGGCTTCAGCCTGTCGGGTTCCGCCAACAGAGCTCTACATCGCAGCCTTGTTAAAAAAGCCAAACGGGCAAGCTAAAGCATGCCCCACTACTTCTCAGTGGTTTTCGAGGGTGGCGCCGCGTCGGTGCTTTCCTCAGCTCCCGGCTTCAGCGATCCAACGTACGCTGCCACCGCCAGCATGTCGTCCTGCGTCATCTTCGCGACCACGCCCTTCATCAGCGCTCCCATTGAGCCGTGGCGCGAACCATCCTTGAAGTAATAGAGCTGGCGGAACAGGTACATTGGCGAGTGTCCCGCGATCGGCGGCACTTCGCCCAGGCCGTTCAGCGAAGGTCCGTGGCAGATCGCGCACTGAATTGTTTTTCCCCCGCCGCCGGTGGTGACGAACGCCTTGCCGCGCGCCAGGCTTCCCTTGGGAACGTACGCCACGAATCCGGAGTGCGGATCGCGGCTCTCCGCTCCGGCGACATCCTGCGGCAGTTCGATGATGCGGTTGCCGATCGGTTCGTCACCCGCGCCCGGCAGAGGCATGCGCATCAGGTGAATGTTAATGAAGGTTTTCGGCACGCGATCGGTTTCCACAACGGAATTCCAGACTTTCGGCTTTAGCGACGCAAACCATTCCGCCGCCTGCCGCGCATCTTCCTCCGACAAATCCTTCGTCATGTCGTTCATGGCCTCGCCCATTCGGCGGCCGGCCTTGAAGTCAGCCAGTTGCCGCTCGATGTACTCGGCGGAAACTCCAGCCAGATTGGCCGATTCCGGGTGGCCCAGCCCCGAGCCCAGATGGCAGGACGCGCAACCGAGCGACGAGCCGCCGTTTCCGTGCGCCACTACTTTCGGCATCGGCGCGTGCTCCTCGGGAAACCAGTCCGGCGGATTTGCCAGATCGTCGATCTGTTCCTGCGTGTACGCCTTGGTGCTGCCCGGGACGTGCATCGGCCCGGTCCTTTGATCGAGCACCGGTTGAACCTTGTCGCGGATGGGAAAGGCCCAGGGAATATCGGGAAGATGCCACTCCTGCGCGGATTGCGCCGCGCTGCGAATTGCGGGGAGCATCGCGAGAGCCGCCGCGCACGCCAGAAGCTTTGCGGAGAATTTCAAGCTTTGCGCCGCCGCGCGGTTGCGTCCTCGATTGTGGCTGACGTCAGAAGTAATGTTCCGGTGTGGAGTATTCATTTTCCCCTTGGATTTTTGTCCGATACGCGCGGCAATCATTGCTGCGCTTGTATCCTGTCGGAATTTTCAGCCGGTCGCTAACGCCGGCGTTTTACTTGCTCGAAGCCGGCGCCACGCCCGCGGGTTTGCGAACCACGTTGTCGTATTCATGGTTTTCATCCAGGACGCAGAACCACTCGGCCAGCTCCCAGCCCGGTTCCAGCTTGTGAAGCTTCGGCGGGCTCACCCACGGCTTCGTGTACACCTTCGGGTCTTCGATAATGATCTGCTGTTCGAGCGTGTCATGGTTCAGCCGCCGGTAACGCTCGGTGAGCTTGGTGGTCGGAGTTCGCGGATTGCCGTACAGATCGACCCATTCCTTATCGTTGAATCCTGTTGTCTCGACGACAAGCGTGTCGCCTTCCCAGTGTCCCACCGAATATCCCAGCCAGCTGGGGTCGGGATCCTTCGCCATGGGGCGCCCGTCGGTCCAGATCTCGCGCCAGATGTGCTGCTCTTCGAAAAACATCAGTACGCGTCCCGGGATCTGTACGATTTCCCACGGATTGGGCAGAATCAGGACCTGCGGCGGGCCGCTGGGCTCGCAACGCAGGGCGGAAGTGTCTTCCTTGCCGGCGACGGCCTTGGAGCCCTGCAGCGCGGCGGCATGCTCGAATTGCGATTGTCCCCAGGGCGTCAGCGGTGGACGGTAATGCTCGTTCACTCCGTTCATGCCGGGAGTCCCCGGAACGTCGCCGTCGCGATACTGCATCCAGACGCCGGACAGGTCGTGCGAAAGGCCCTTGGAACCGTCGTCCGTTTTTGGAGTTTCGGTTTTCATGCCGGACGGCGAAGCCGTTTGCGCTGACGCGGCCGAAGGGGAAATGAGCGCAGCTGCCAGGAGAAATTGTGGAATGAGAGCGCGGTTGTGACTCATTTTTTCCGTTCTCGTGGGGCACGCTTTAGCTTGCCCGGTTTAGATTTGTGCCCCTCGTATCTCTAAACCTCATAAGCCAACGCGTGCGTTACTTGGTTCCCGGCTGGCCGCCGGATGGTTTTCGTACATCCTTGTCGTAAGTGGACAACTCGCTGGCCGCGCAAAACCACTCCGCAATTTCCCACTTGGGCTCGAGTTTGTGCAGTTTCGGCGGGCTGACCCAGGGCTTGGTGTACGACTTGGGATCGTCGATGGTGATCTGCTGCTCCAGGGTGTCATGATTCAGGCGGCGATAGCGCTCGATCAGGTGCGCCTGTTCGCTGCGCGGATTTCCGGAAAGATCGGCCCAAACCTTATCGTTGAATCCGACGGTATCGACCACGAACGTGTCGCCTTCCCAACGTCCCACCGAATATCCCAGCCAGCTCGGATCAGCGTCCTTCGGAAGCGGGCGTCCATCGGTCCAGATCGTGCGCCAGATGTGATATTCCTCGAAGAACATGAACGTGCGGCCCTTCATCTGTACGATTTCCCAGGGATTGGGAAGGATCAGAAGCTGCGGAGGCCCGCTCGGATCGCAGTGCAGGGCCGCGCTGTCCTCCTGCCCGCCGACGGCCCGCGGGCCCATCAGCGGTTTTGCGGCGTCAAATTTTTCCTGGCCCCAGGGAGTCAGTGGCGGGCGCGTGCGATCATCGACGCCATTCATGCGCGCGAATCCCGGCGCGGTGCCGTCATCGTACTGCATCCACACTCCGGATAGATCGTGCGAAAGTCCTTTGGCGGGCGAGGCTTGCGCGGCGGGAACTTTTTTCTTATCCGCGGGAGCATTGGCTTGGCCGAACACCAATGGCGCGCAGGCCATCATGGCCGCGATTATGCCAATGGAATACGAGAACCTGTGGCCCATTCTAACTCCTCGAGTCCGCTAGAAATTCCGGCATGTGGAACCGGCGAGAATTCCGTATACGCAACGAAGGGTCGCCGCGGCATTAGAAAGCTTTGGCCGTAGACATTTCCTTGCCGTCCGGCATGGTGACTTTCTGAAGGAAGGTAACCTTTGCGCCCACTTTGTTGGGATTGACCCACAGCGTCACCTGGTCGCCGGCCTTCAAGGTGTCCTTGGACCATCCGACGCGGTTGAGCATGGCCGGGTTGGTGGTCTCCGCGACCCAGTGCTCGACTTCGCCCTTGTCGGTGGTCACGTCGTAATAAACTTGCGTGTGCGGATTGCTGTATTCAAATTTCGTGATCGTCGCTTTTACCGGCACGGTTTTGGACATGTCATAGGCCGAGTTTCCGTGGTGCGCAAAGAGCGGCGCGCAAACCGCGGCGGCCGCGATCAAAAGCGCGAAAGCAATCAAGGATCTGAACTTCATTTCACACCTCATGGCCGAAATGTACCGGGTCCACCGAAACCCGGTTCTCTCTGAAAATAAACAGCCTGACGGAATTATTCAGTGCCTCAGATTCCCACACGGGGACAATTGGTGTCAAACAATTTCGGCAAAGTTGCACGGCGAATTGCGGCAGTCCCGCCAAAATCCGTTGCTCGCGCGCGCCGCGCTCGTGTAGACTTGCGCCATTCGTCGGTTGTGTTTCAATTTTCAAAAATCGAGGGCTCGAGAGAATTCTCTCGCGCATCCGCCAGGTCGTGCGGAGATTGGGGAAGGTCGGCAATGTCCATACTGATGTCCAAAAAACTGTTTTCGTTCCTGAGTGTTCTGGCGGGTGTCCTTCTGATGTGCATGCAGGCGCACGCGCAGGTTCCTGGTCCGCTTAAGTTGGTGCAAACCATACCGCTGACCGGGCTGAAGGACGGCGATTTCGACCACTTCGCGCTGGATTCCGTGGGCAAAAGGCTTTTCTTAGCCGCGGAGGAAAACTCCACCATCGTGGTGATCGACCTGAAGCTGAACAAAGTGATCGGGAAAATCACGGGAGCCAAGGCTCCGCACTCGATGGGATACAACACCCAGGTGAAAAAGCTTTATGTTGTGGATGACGGCGGCCCAAACCAGGTGGAGATCTTCGACGGAACTACTTTTAAGCTCCTGGGAACGATTCCGCTGGACGCACACGCCGACCCCAGCGTCTATGATCCGACCAGCGGCCTGTTTTACGTAGGCAACGGCGGCCGCAAGGCGAAGGAAGATTACACGCTCGTCAGCACGATCGACACCAAGACGGACAAGAAAATCAGCGACCTTAAAATTCCCGGAGATCGCCTGGAATCGATGAGGCTCGAGGAAAAAGGCTCGCGCATGTTCGTCAACGTGTATTACCGCGGAGAAGTCGCCGTGGTGGACAAGGCGAAACAGACCTTGGAGGCCACCTGGTCCTTCGCTCAACTTGGCAAGAACTTCGGTTCGATGGCGCTCGATGAGGCGGACCATCGCCTTTTCGTTCATGCCCGCGAGCCGGGGACAGTTTTGGTGATCGACACGGAAACCGGAAAAGTGGTGGCCTCGCTACCGTGCCAGGGCGATTACGATGACGCGATTTTCGATGCCTCCACCCGGCGTCTCTATATGATCGGCACGCCCTTCATCCGAGTGTATCAAAAGGATGAGGAAGGGGATCGCTATGACCTCCTCGGGCAAGTTCCCGGAGCGTTTCACTCCATCACCGGGTTCACGGTTCCGTCCATGAATCGCCTCTACATCGCAGTGAATCACCACGGAACCACGGACGCAGTTGTGCAGGTCTATGACGTGGTGCCCTGAGCCGCGTTAGCTTCCAATTCACGCACTCGCGATCTAGAGCGCCCGTCGCGCGCCCGTAGGGGGCTTTCTCTAAAGCCCCCTACACCGTCTGCAATCCTCAGCTTACAGCTATTCTCCGATTACCCCGATTCGCACTCCGCTGTACAACTAAGCGCTGTGAGGTGTAGCCATGAGTACGACCGCTTTGCTCATCGCGATTGCAATCCTCGCCATCGCCGCGGTGGGAATTTTTCTTTATTTCAATCATCGTAGCCGCCGGTTGCGCTCGAAATTCGGCCCGGAATACAGCCGTGCCGTCGAAGAAACCGGCAGCAAATACCGTGCCGAATCCAGGCTGGAGAAACTAGAGCGGCGGGTTGAAAAATTCTCGATTCGGCCGTTGCCGGTTCAGGAAGCCGATCGTTTTCGCGATTCCTGGCGTGCGATTCAAGTCGGCTTTGTGGACAATCCCAAGGCCGCACTGACCGACGCTGACCGCCTGTTGGCCGAAGTGATGCAGGCGCGCGGATACCCTGTGGCGGATTTCGAGGAGCGCGCGGCCGAGATCTCGGTGAATCACGCACTGGTGGTTGATCATTACCGTGCCGGACACGAGATCGCCATTCGCCACGCTCAAGGCCGAGCCACCACGGAAGACATGCGCCAGGCCATGATTCACTACCGCACGTTGTTCGACGACCTGCTCGAAGCGCCAGAAACGGTGCGGGTCAGGAGCGCTGCTGCCGGCGCCCGTTAAAGAAGACGCGATGCCAACCGCAGGAACATGGGGAAGGGAGACACGAAGATGACCGACGAATTTGAAAAGAATGCTAGACCCGACGCTGAGGAATTAACCACGCAGGATTTGGTCGAAGCATCGCGACGCCAGGTGCTTAGAATTCCAGCCGAACCGCCGGCCACAAATCAAGCGCGGGCCGATTATCAGTGGGACGCGCGCCCGTCAGAGCTTCGCGCCGCGGATTCTCTGGACGGAGATTCCCGAACGATCGACATGGACGTCGCCGATCAACCCGCCGTAGTTAGCGCAGGAGGGAGAACCGCTGCGGCGGCGCGCGTTAAGCTGGAAGAGGAAGTGGGACCACTCTTCCCGCCCCAGGAAGCAAATGATTTACGCGCGCGGTGGGACAGCGTTCAGGGGAGATTCGTGGACGAACCACGCAAGGCTGTGGAAGACGCCGATGTCCTGATCGCCGCCACCATGAAACGCCTGGCGGAAATTTTTGCCGCCGAGCGCCAAAAGTTGGAACAGCAGTGGGACCGCGGCGGCGATGTTTCCACCGAAGATCTGCGATTGGGCCTGCGCCGCTACCGGTCGTTCTTTACCCGGCTGCTGAAAGTTTGAGCTTACGGCGCGGATCCGCCTGGCGGGCAAGCGGTGCGATTACTTCGCTTCCTCGCCAGGCGGCGGAGCGCTGGGATTAGCCCCGCCTCTGCCGCCACGTGTCGGCGGCTGCCATCCGTCGTTGGATGGGCCATTCTGGAAAAAATATCCGTCCTTGCTGTACGGGCCCGTCGCGTACATGGCGTTGGCCTGCCCGAAAATTTTTCCGGCGCGCAGCGTGTCGTCATGAACTTTCTGGACGAGTTGATGGTAGCGGTCGTCGGTCTGCGAGAATCCGGAGAACGAACTCAAATCATTATTTCCGATAATGACCACATCGATGCCGGGAACGGATGCAATGTCATACGCGTTGGCCACGCCGGTGGGCGTTTCGATCATCACCACCACCAGCATGTTGTCATTGATTGTCTGCCGGTAATTGATGCCGTTGATGCCCCACAATCCAGCGGCTTGATTTGCGCCCATGCTGCGGCGGCCTACCGGCGGGTAGCGTGACCACTTGGCCGCCTCGCGGGCGCGGTCCACGTCATCCACTGTGGGAACGATCACGCCCAGCGCACCGATATCCGTGGTGTGCTGAATGTGCCATTCCTGGGCATCCGGCAGGCGAATCATCGGCGTGGCGCCGGCGTGCGGGCACGCGGCGATCATTTTCTCGACGTCCGCGAACTCCAGCGTGCTGTGCTGCATTTCAAACCAGGTGAAGTCGTAGTGCTTCGCCGCTTCGCAGTAGGCGTCCACATCCGGTTTAGACTGCGTGAAGCTGAACACTTGCTTGCCGTCCAAAAGTTTCTGTTTCGCCGTGTTGTAAAGTTTGGGCTTCGCCGTGTTTGAACTTTGTCCCGTCAGCCGCACGGCCGCCGTGCTGCCGATCAGTGCAACGCCGAGAATCGAAAACAGAATCAATCGTTTGGATGTCATGTGGACACGCCTTTCGACGTTCGATATATCACAGCGAATGGCCAATCACAAGAAATGCAGCCCGGCACGCAGTTCCTCCGGTACGCGCATGGGAAGCGCGGTTGCCAAAACGCCTCCCCGACCCGCATCCTACTCGCAATGCCCGAACTGCCTGACATCGCCGCCTATATCACCGCGCTCGAGCCGCGCATTCTCGGGCAGCCACTGGAGCGCGTTCGCATCGCCAGCGTGTTTCTGCTGCGCACCGCGCCGCCGCCTCTCTCCAGTGCCGAGGGCCGTGCCGTGCGGGAATTGCGGCGCATTGGCAAGCGCATCGCATTCGGTCTGGACGGCGATCTCTGGCTGGTGCTGCACTTGATGATCGCCGGCAGGCTGCACTGGCGCCCGCCGGCTGTGAAACTATCGGGCCGGCAGAATCTTGCGGCGTTTGATTTCCCCAACGGATCGCTGCTGCTGACGGAGGCCGGGACGACCCGCCGCGCGTCGCTGCATGTGGTCGAGGGTGACGCGGGGCTTCGTTCCGTCGACCCGGGTGGCATCGAAATTTTCGGCGGTGATTTCCCAGAGTTTCGCGAGGCGCTCGTCGCCGAAAATCGCACGCTCAAGCGCGCACTGACCGATCCGCGCATCCTGAGCGGGATCGGCAATGCGTACTCGGACGAAATCCTTCACGCGGCGCGGCTTTCGCCCGTGGCTCTCACGCAAAAATTGAAGCCGGAGGAATGGCAACGGTTGTACGCAGCGACGCGAGAGACTCTGCAGGTCTGGATCGATCGCCTGGGTGCGGAAGCGCGTGCCGCTTTCCCGGAAAAAGTGACGGCCTTCCGAAAAGGCATGGCCGCTCACGGCCGCTACGGAGAACCGTGTCCCGTGTGTAGAGAGAAAATTCAGCGCATTCGCTATGCGAACAACGAAACGAATTACTGCCCGCGCTGCCAGACCGGCGGAAAACTGCTTGCGGATCGCGGCCTGTCACGCCTTCTGAAATCGGATTGGCCGAAAACGTTGGAAGAACTCGAAACGTTGAAACGCCGGTAGGGATTTCCTGAACGGAAGCCGTTGAAGACCGGCAGCTACCTGCCGAGCCCGAAACGCGTGGCGAAAAAAGTGTGAGTTGCACGCTGCAGTGTTGGTGGGCCCGCCAGGACTTGAACCTGGGACCGTCGAATTATGAGTTCGCTGCTCTAACCAACTGAGCTACAGGCCCAACGCAGCCATTTCGTAATCTATCATCTGGTTCACGAAATTGCATGGGACATTCGGACAGCCCGCAACGCAGTTCAGCGGCGCGGAAAGCGCGATCTTTTTCGGCCCTGGAGCGTCCGGGCAGGTGGCCGGTACCGCAGTAGCCGCCGGTGTATAATAGCGATGCCGCCCGGCTTCATATTCGTACTAGCGCGTCGCATTTCACGGTGCATCGATGAACTCCACAGTCACATCGCCGGCCCTGGGCTGGGCCCATCCCATCGTGCAGGAGTGGTTCTCGGCGCGCTTTGGCGCAGCTACAGAGCCACAGGAACAGGGCTGGCCGCACATCCTCGCCGGGAGAACCACGCTGATTTCCGCGCCGACCGGCTCCGGAAAGACGCTGGCCGCATTTCTCACCTGCATCGACCGCCTGGTCCGCAAAGCCATCGCCGGAGAGCTGACCGACACCACGCAGATCCTGTACGTGTCTCCGCTGAAAGCTTTGGGCAATGACATTCAGAAAAATCTCGAGCAGCCGCTCGGAGAAATCCTGCAACTGGCCGGCCGCCACGGATACCTGATGCCCGAAATCCGCACCGCCGTGCGGACCGGCGACACGCTGATGAAAGACCGTCGGCTCATGCTCAAGCGCCCGCCGCACATCCTGGTGACCACGCCGGAGTCGTTGTACATCCTGCTCACGGCGCAGAAAAGCCGCGAAATTCTGAAGACCGTCGAGACGGTCATCGTCGATGAAATTCACGCGGTCGCGGACGACAAGCGCGGAACGCATCTGGCGCTGTCTCTCGAACGGCTGGAGGCGCTCACCGATCGTCCGCCGGTTCGCGTCGGGCTTGTCCGCCACGCAAAAGCCGATCGAACTCGTTGCGCATTTTCTGACGGGAAGCGGCCGCCCCGATCCGGTGATCGTGCAGATCGGACATCAGCGGCGCATCGATCTTGCCGTGGAAGTGCCGCGCAGCGAACTTTCCGCCGTCGCCACGCACGAAATGTGGGACGAAATTTACGATCGCCTGGCGCAGTTCGTGGAGGAGCATCGCTCCTCGTTGCTGTTCGTGAATACGCGCCGGCTGGCCGAACGCGTCGCGCATCACCTCGCGCGAGCGATTGGGTGAAGATGCGGTAGCCACGCATCACGGCAGCCTGTCTCGCAAATTGCGGCTCGAAGCCGAGCGCAAACTGAAAGCCGGGGAAGTGAAGGCGCTGGTGGCCACGGCTTCGCTGGAGCTGGGAATCGACATCGGCGCGGTGGACCTGGTTTGCCAGATCGGATCGCCGCGCTCGATTGCCGTGGCCTGGCAGCGCATCGGCCGCTCGGGCCACTGGCACGGCGCGATTCCCAAGGGGCGCATCTTTGCCACTTCGCGCAGTGAATTGATCGAATGTGCGGCCCTGGTGCGCGCCATGCGCACGGGAGAACTCGACCGCCTCAGCATTCCTGAAAACGCCCTGGACATTCTGGCGCAGCAGATCGTGGCGATCTGCGCGTCGGAAGATTGGAGCGAAGACGATCTTTTCGCGCTGGTGCGGCGCGCCTATCCGTACCGGAATCTGCGCGCGCAGGAATTCGACGAAGTCGTCGTGATGCTCTCGGAAGGGATCAATGCCCGCCGCGGCCGCTACGGCGCCTATTTGCATCGCGATCGCGTGAACGGCCGCCTGCACGCCGCGCCGCGGCAGCCGCCTTGCGGCCATCACCAGCGGCGGAGCGATTCCGGACAACGCGCTCTACGCCGTCGTCGCCGAACCGGAAGGCGCGCACGTCGGCACCGTGGACGAGGATTTTGCCGTGGAGAGCTTGCGCGGAGACATCATGCTCCTCGGAAATAATTCGTGGAGAATTCGTCGCGTGGAGTCCAGCCGCGTGCTGGTGGAAGACGCGCACGGAGCCGCGCCCAACGTGCCCTTCTGGCGCGGCGAGGCTCCTGCGCGCACACGCGAACTTTCCGAACAGGTTGCCGAACTGCGCCAGAAAATTTCCGATCTGACAGATGACATTCCCTATCATCCGCCGCTCAGGGATATTCCTGCCGCAGGCGCGTCCTTCGAGTGGCTGGAAAAGGAGTGCGGCCTCGATCGCTCCGGCGCCGAGCAGGCGGTCGAGTACATAGTCGCTGGCCGCTCCGTCCTCGGAGCCGTGCCCACGCAATCCACAATTATCGCCGAGCGATTTTTCGATGAAAGCGGCGGAATGCAGCTGGTGATTCATGCGCCGTTCGGCGGCCGCTTGAACAAAGCCTGGGGCCTCGCGCTGCGAAAACGATTTTGCCGTTCGTTCAATCTGGAATTGCAGGCCGCCGCCACGGACGAAGGCATCAACATCGCGCTTTCCGATCAGCACAGCTTTCCGCTGGCCGATGTGTTTCGCTTTCTGCATCCCAACTCGCTCCAGAAAGTGCTGGAGCAGGCCGTGCTGACCTCGCCGCTCTTCACCACCCGCTGGCGCTGGGACGCTTCGCGCGCCCTGGCCCTGCTGCGTTTTCAGGGCGGCCGTAAAGTGCCGCCGCAGATTCAGCGTATGCGCGCGGACGATCTGCTGGCCGCGGTTTTTCCTGACGCGGCAGCGTGCCAGGAAAATATTCAGGGTGAAATGCAGATTCCCGACCATCCGCTGATCCGTGAAGTGATGAAGGACGCGTTGACGGAAGCGATGGACCTCGAGGGACTGCGGGAACTCTTGCCGTTGGTGCTGGACGGGCGCATCCGTTGCATCGCGGTCGATACGCCGGTGCCGTCGCAGTTCTCCCACGAAATTCTCAATGCCAATCCGTTCGCGTACCTGGACGACGCTCCGCTTGAGGAGCGCCGCGCTCGCGCCGTCGACATGCGCCGCGTGCTGCCCGAAACGGTGGCATCCGATATCGGCCGCCTCGATCCGGCGGCCATTGATGAAGTCCGCCGCGAGGCCTGGCCCGATGTGCGTGACGCCGAAGAACTGCATGACGCGCTGGAGACGCTGATCGTTTTTCCGGAACTGGACGCTGCGCGATCGGCAGCTCCCGCCGGCGGAGAACCCGAAAGCGCGGCAACAAAGCGGGGAGATGCACTCGAGCGCTCCGTGGCCGGATCCATTCCCGAGTGGAAGGAATATTTTACGGAGCTTGCACGGCAGGGCCGCGCCGGACTCGCGCGCGTTGGCAGCCGAACTTTTTGGGTTGCGGCCGAGCGCACAAAAATTGCCGCCGCTATTTTTCCGGGGATCGCCTTTGACAGCGGCATCGCCGAAGTCGAACAGACCGCGCCCGGCCGCGAAGAATCGCTTGCCGCGCTTCAGGCGGGGTGGTTGCAACATTCCGGCCCGGTTCATGCCTCGGCACTCGCCGGGCTTTTCGGATTGCCGGAAGCGGAGGTATCCAACGCGCTGCTGCGTGTCGAATCGACGGGCGCCATCCTGCGCGGGCACTTCACCGGAAGCAGCTCCGGAGATATCGAGTGGTGCGACCGACGCCTGCTGGCGAGAATTCACCGCCTCACGGTCGGCCGGCTGCGCAAGGAGATCGAGCCGGTCAGCGCCGCGCAATACATGCGCTGGCTGGCGCGCTGGCAGCACGTGGCGCCCGGAACCCTGGCGCTCGGCGAGCGGGGAATGTTGGACGTCCTGCGGCAATTGCAGGGCTACGAAGCCCCGGCCAACGCCTGGGAAAGCGAAATTCTCAAGCGCCGGGTCGCCGATTACGATCCGGCCACGCTCGACAATCTCTGCCTCCGCGGCGCCGTGGGATGGGGCAGGCTGTCTCCACATCCCGCCATGTTGCACGAACGCGGAGAACGCAGCCGCCGCATCGTGCCCAGCAGCATCGCGCCCATCACATTTTTTGTGCGCGACGATGCCGACTGGATGGCCTGCCGCCACCGCAGCTCTGAAGCGGAAAACCAGCAGGGCTTGAGCCCGGGCGCAAAAGAAGTTCTCAACCTGCTGCGCGCTCGCGGCGCCCTGTTCTTTGCGGACATCGTGCGTGGCACGCGCAAACTGAAGTCGGAAGTAGAAGCCGGCCTGTGGGAGCTGGTCGCCGCCGGCCTGATCACCGCCGATGGCTTTGACAACCTGCGCGCGCTCATCGATCCGAAGCGCCGCTCCGTCCAGCGGCGCACACGCGCCGTGCGCCCGCGGGACGCCGGCGGGCGCTGGTCGCAGCTGTTCACGGAAAAAGCGGACGACAAAACTCCGGCCATCGAATCCACTTGCTGGATGCTGCTGCGCCGCTACGGCGTGGTGTTCCGCGAACTCCTCACGCGCGAATCCGTGCAGCTCCCCTGGCGCGAAGTGCTGATCGCCCTGCGCCGCCTCGAGGACCGCGGCGAAATTCGCGGCGGCCGTTTCGTTAACGGATTCCTCGGCGAGCAATTCGCGCTGCCCGTGGCCGCGGATTCGCTGCGCGCATCGAAATCCCAGCCGCCCGCGCAGGAAACCATTTCGATTTCCGCCGCCGATCCGCTGAACCTGGTCGGAATCATCCTGCCGGGTGAGCGCATCGCCTCCAATTCGGGGCGCTCTATTCTGCTGCGCGACGGCGTTGCGGCGGACGCGGAATCCACGCCCCTCGAAAACCTCAGAAATGCTCACGCGGGCTAAGTACAGGGTGCATTTTCCAAAATCCAAAGCTGCGCAGTTCGCACCACGCTACGATTTTCCGTTGGAGCGCGTGTGCGATGAGAATTTTTGTGAGTGCGCCGGCCGCGATTGACTTTGTTTTCGCCCGGCGATAGAGTCGCTGCGCATTTCTCGGAGGAACCCACATGCGCATGCTGATGAAAGTTTCAATTCCAATCGTGGAAGGGAACGCCGCGATCAGTGACGGATCCCTGGGCACCAGGATTGGAGCAATTCTTGCCGATCTTAAACCCGAATCGGCTTACTTTCTTGAGGAGCACGGTTTGCGGACCGGCATTCTCGTGTTTGATCTCGCGAGTTCCACGCAGATCCCAACCGTCGCCGAGCCCTGGTTTCTATCGTTCAACGCCAAGGTGGAATTCCATCCGGTGATGAACCTGGAAGATCTCAAGGTGGCCACCTCCGGGCTGGAAAACCTCGTGCGCAAGTACAAGCGCTGATCGAAGCTCGCGGGAGTGCCGGTCTCTCAGCTTTGTCAGGACGGGGGGCCGGCCTCGGTGGTTTGCGGCGGCGCAAGCATACCCTGCGCGGTCAGAAGCTCACGCGCTGGCCCGCGCAGCGCCGGCCATTTGCGCATGAAGGTCACTCCGCCCAAGCAGGCCGCCAGGCCGCCCAGTGCGACGGTGGCGGGCGCCCCGATGTGTTCCGCCAGCGTGCCGGCCACCAGCGAGCCCAGCGGAGTCATTCCCAGAAACATCATCGAATATAGCGCCATAACGCGTCCCCGCAACTGGTCCGGCACCATGGCCTGAATCAGCGTGTTGGTCGCCGTCAATTGCATCATCATCGTGAATCCACAGACCACCAGAATCACGAATGACAGAAAAAACCACCGCGACCCGCTGAACAACACTAAGGAAATTCCCAGTCCCACCGCGGAAAACGCGACCACGTTGCCGAGTCCCCTCAGTTGGTGCCGCATGGCAATCGCCAGCGCGCCGAACATCGCGCCGAATCCCACGGCTCCCATCAGCCAGCCGTAGGCGGAAGCTCCGCCATGCAGAATTTTCACCGCGAAGATCGGCATCAGCACGCTGAAGGGCAGTGCGACGAAACTCACCAGGCCCAGCAGCATCAGCAGGGTGCGAATCGGTATCGTGCTCCGCGCGAAGCGGAAACCTTCGCGCAGCTTTTCCAGCGGCGCTGCCCCGTCATGCACCGGCTTCGTTTTAGCAATGCGCATCAAAAGGAGCCCGGTGATCACGGCGATGTAGCTGAGGCCGTTCAGCAGGAAGCACCAGCCCTCGCCCACCCAGGCCACCAGCGCGCCGGCAATCGCGGGTCCGGCCACGCGCGCGCCGTTGAACATCGAGGAGTTCAGCGCGATCGCGTTCAGCAGGTTTTCGCGCCCCACCATTTCAATCAGAAAGGATTGCCGCGCCGGAACGTCAAACGCATTCACCACGCCCAGCAGCGTCGCCAGCCCAATAATTTCCCACGTCGAGGTTCGCAAGTGCTCGGGGCCGATATGTTTGGTCAGCGTGAGCGTGGCCAGAGTGAATGCCAGCGTCATCGAGGCGCACTGCGTGGCGATCACCACGCGGCGGCGAGGCCAGCGGTCCGCAGCGAGCCCGGCCAGCGGCGAAAGCAAAAAGATCGGGATCTGGGCCACGAATCCAAGCACGCCCAGCAGCGCCGCCGAATGCGTCAACCGGTAGAGCAGCCACGCTTCGGCGACGTTCTGCATCCACGTCCCGACCAGCGAAACGATTTGCCCGCTGAAAAAAAGCTGGAAGTTGCGGTTCCCGAGCGCTCGAAACGTGCCGGCGATACGGCTGGCGGCATCGCCGCCGGGCGCGGATGTGGCCGCAGCTTGTAATTCGGGTGAAGTTGGAGCGGGATTTTCCATGCGGCGCAATGCCAGCACTTATTGTAACGCACGCGCGCCATTGCCACGCACCGCCAACCGTTTCAAGTTTCATCAAAGCAGATCCCATTTGGGGGACCTGTACCAGACGGGGACCACGCGGCGCTTTCCGTTCCCCGCGCACTGGCTTTGGTGTATATTCCTGTTCAGTTGAAAGTCTGAAAAGTATTCTGGAGTAAATCGTATCGTTTTTCCGCGCTCGATCGGCAACGTTGCGTGCCGCCCGAAGCGCCCGGCCTATCGAGTTTTTTGATTCCTCAGCAGGAGACGGAACCATGCGAACAAGAGTTTTGACGTTGACCGCGTTTGCCGGATTGCTGTTTGCCGCGTTTCATACGGCGTCTGCCCATGTCTATGCAGCCGCGGCGGATCCGCTCGGCCCGCCGGCGCTTGTCGGGCAAGTAAGTTCCCAGGAAGAAGGCCCGATGGAGGGCGTGGTGGTCAGCGCCAAGAAAGATGGCTCGACGATCACCGTAAGCGTGCTCACGGACAATAAGGGTCACTACAGCTTTCCGGCCAGCCGGCTCGAACCCGGCCACTACACGCTGAAGATTCGCGCTGCCGGTTACAGCCTGGAGGCTCCCTCCGCGGCTGAGCTCGCCGCGCAGAAGCCCGCCACCGCTGACCTCAAGCTGGTGAAGTCCAAAAATCTCGTGCCGCAGCTCACCAATGCCGAGCTGCTCACCAGCATGCCCGGCACCGAAGAGCAGAAAACTTTCCTGCTGAACTGCGTCAGCTGCCACACGCTGCAGCGCATCGTGCAGTCCACGCATGACGCAGACGAATTCACGCAGGTGATCACGCGCATGATGGGCTACGCGCAGGTCAGCCAGCCGATCAAGCCGCAGCCGCGCGTCGAGAAGAATCGCGGCGGCGATCCGGAGCAGTATCGCAAGAACGCCGAGTTTCTTTCGTCCATCAACCTGAGTTCCGTTTCCCAGTGGGAATATCACTTCAAGACTTTTCCGCGCCCCACCGGCAAAGCCACCCACGTGCTGATCACCGAGTACGATCTGCCGCGGCCCACGATTGAACCGCATGACGTGATCGTCGACGAGACCGGCACCGTCTGGTACACCAACTTCGGCGAAATGTTTATCGGCAAGCTCGATCCCAAAACCGGCGCTCACAAGGAATATCCCGTGCCCGAGCTCAAGCCCGGCTATCCGCAGGGCCTGCTGGACATCGAGGAAGACAAGGCCGGCGACATGTGGATGGGCATGATGTACCAGGGCGCGCTCGCGAAATTCGATCGCAAAACCGAAAAGATCACCACCTACAGCCTGCCGAAACAGTGGAATGATGAAGCGGCGCAACCCAACATGCTCGGCATGCGCTATGACGTGGACGGGAAAATCTGGACGGACAGCGCAGGCCACTACGACATCTTCCGGCTGGACGTAAAAACGGGGAACTACGAGCAGTTTGAACCGATGAAGCAGCTTCCCGACAGCCGCCGCGGCACGATCTACGGCATCGATTCGGACTCGCACAACAATCTGTATTTCACTGACTTTGCCACCGATTACATAGGCCGCATCGATGCCAAGACCGGCAAAGTCGCCTGGTTCCAGACCCCCACCAAAAACTCCCGCCCGCGCCGCATCCGCACGGACGCGCAGGATCGTGCCTATTTCGGCGAATACCAGGGCAACAAGATCGGCATGCTCGATCCCGAGACCGGCAAGATCACCGAGTGGGCGCTGCCGACTCCATGGTCCGGCCCCTACTACGTTACTTGGGACAAGACCGGCAACATCTACACCGGCGGCATGACCACCGACCGCCTGGAAAAAGTAAATCCCAAGACCGGCGAAGTCATTGAGTACCTGATGCCGCGCGATACCAACATGCGCCGCGTCTTCGCGGATGATTCCACCACTCCCGCGACGATCTGGACCGGCAGCAACCACGGCGCAGCAATCGTAAAGATCGAGCCGCTGGATTAGCGCCGAGCCTAGAAAGCCGATGGCTGCCAGGAAATGCCGAAGCAAGGTTTGGGTGCTGCACCCTTGAGAAATTCAAGGGTGCGGTTTTTTTGTGGCGCATGCTTTAGCTTGCGGATTTTTGTGGCGGAAAATTTTTTGCTGGAATGCAAGATACCGCGCAAGCTAAAGCATGCGCCACGAGAAGTAGATAAAGAAAAATCCGCACCCCTGAACTTCTCAAGGGTGCGGCATCCTACCGTTTCCCGTTTCCGATTCGTTTCTGCTGGCGGTAAGAATCGTCTCAGTGAACGTTCTTTTCCAGCCAATCCATAAAATATTTGGAAATTTCCGCGCTGTTCTTCTCGGACATGAACTGGTGTCCGTTCCCGCGAATCCCCACGCTCTCCAGGTCCACATACGTGGTCTTCACCCCGGCCTGATTCAGCCACATGGCCGTGCAGCGCGCGTACGGCCGGTGGTAGCTGGCCTCGCCCGAGACGTTCAGCACCAGGATATCCTTCATGTTGATCAGCTTGTGCGCGGGCTCTTGCTGCAGCCAGCAGGGAATCAGGTCCGGCGCATCGGCCTTGGCCTGTTTCACGGGGTGCAGTTCCGCAGGATCTTTTACCGGAGGATCGTACGTTACCGGCAGATTCGTCAGCCCCCAAACGCGACCGGGCCCTGAGGAACCGCGCTCGGCGTTCTCAATCGGAGGCGCCAGCGGCTCCGCCGCCACGATGGCTTTGACCAGCTTGGGCCGCGCGTCCGCTGCCATCCAGCCGGAGGGCGCCACGCCGGAATGGAGCAGCAGCACCACAGGCTGGTGAATCAGATCGAGGAGCGCTTCAATGTCCTCTGCCGTGAGTTGCTCAATGTCTCGCCCGTTGGGAGTCTGTGTGTCGGTCTTGGCAAAATAATCAAACGTCGGGTCGCCCATTTTGCCCTTATTCGGACCGTCTCCAGGCCATTGCGTCTGCTTCTGATACTGCGGCCAGGTGCTCTGGGGAGTCTGCGGAGGGCGCCCGCTTGACCATACTTCCTCCATCAAGGGTCCCGAGCGCGGCGGCGCGAGGTCGCCATCGATCCCGGGAACAAACGCGGAGCGCCCACGTCCCGGCAGATCGAGCATGTAGACGACGTAGCCGCGATTCACGAAATCGTACGCCCAGCCTGGTCTTCCATCGGGCGTTTGCAGAAGCGCCACGTTCGTTTCGCCCCCGCCCGATTGCACAAACACAATCGGGTATTTGAAGCGAATTTTTTTCGGCACCCAGGTTTCCACGTACATCGCTCCGCGCATTACTTCCTGGCCCGGCTTGCCGGCCCATTTTCCGCCCACATAGAAATGTCCCTGGCGCGCGATGTTGGCCGTGGAAAACGTGGGGACCGATGTGAAGGGAGGCGGGAATGGTCCATCCTTGGAAGCCTGCTGTGCGTTGCCGCCCACCGCCATAACGAACAGCAAGATGCCTGCCGCCGCGACCGATTTTCGGAATCCTAGCATCACACTCTCCCCCGATGTTTAGTATCACCCAGTGCAATAGGACGATTTGGTTTTGGAATTCTAGTACGGATTTGCGCTTGAACCAAATATAGCGCGGGGTGCGGAAGAAACGAGAGGATAAAATCGGCGCTACCGGTTTCGGCAGAACTCCGGGAATCGGTTTGCGTTTTTGAACGGGATCTGAGCGGCGATCAGTATCGAACAAACAGGTCGACGTCGGCAGCTTCCGAGAACGCCTGGAAATCCCGATCCCTGGTGAGCAGGGAGATCTCCTGATCGAGGCAACTCTGGGCGATGAGCGCGTCCGCTAGGCGAGCGCGTCGCTTCTTCGCCAGCGCCTTCGCGCGGAGCAGTCCGGCGCGCTGCCAGTAGCCCTCCGCGATTTCGATCAAAGGCAATGCCATGAGCGTTGCGGCAACCTCGGCAGGCAGCCTGGAATCGCTGAGCAGTTCGGAGAGTACGGCCGGGACCATCAACACCTGCCGGTCGGCCAGCGCGCGGTCGAGCAGTTGCACGTCCTGTCCCGCGGATCCCTCCAGAAATGCGACCCACGTGCTCGTATCCGCCGCGATCACCGGTCGTCCTTCAACTCGGCCAGTCGGCGCGAAAAGCGCACTTTTCCCCGGAGTTCCCGGAGCCGGGCATAAGCATGGGATGCGGCTACCAGCCGGAGTCCGGCCCGAACAGTTTGCGTGACGCCCGTGCCGCTGGCACGCTGAGCTTTCTCAAGCAGGTCGGCAGGAATTTCCACGGTGATCTTTCGAGCTTTGGCCACGAATGGAATTATACCATATGAAATACCAGCATTCGATATGGTATCGAAGCGCCCAGCGATTCCCAAGCGGTCTTGCGGGATTAAACTATTCGGTGAAGACGATGCCGACCGCGGTGCGATCTTTATCCTCTTGCGCTTCAATGCGCACCACGTAGCCCCGCAGGCGCAAGGGGCCGTTCGTGGAGCCGTCAATTCCGGGATTGTCGAGCTGCACTTGCAGTTCGGACTGCAGCTTCGGGCTGTGATCCAGATAAATCAGCGCGCCGTGCAGGGTCAGATCGCTGATCACGGTTTCTTCTTCGAACGCGTGCCCGCCATCGGTGAACCCGGTGACGCGCGCGCGGAAATGCGTGTCGCGCCGCAGGCCTTCGCGCGAACCGGAATTACGACGTCGAGAGTCGTCCTCGGCCAAGGTCATGACCATGCCCTCGGCCGCGGCCCACACATTCTCAAATTTTCCGCGCGCCTCGCGCAGGATGCTGTCCACGGCTTTGTCGGTTGAATCCGGGTCGTGGTGAAACAGCACCAGATTCTTTACGCCGACTTCCTGCGCGATTTTCACGCCTTCCAGCCAGGAGGAATGTCCCCAGCCCTTGCGCGAAGTGGCCATCTGCTCGGGAGTAAATTGCGCATCGTTGATGAAAATGTCCGCGCCGGCCGCGAGTTCCCGCAAGCTCTTGTCGAGCTTTGGAGTCGCCCGGCTCATTGTCGGTGGCATAGACGACGGTGCCGGCGGAAGTCTCAAATCGGAAACCCAGGCAGCCCTGCGGATGGTGCAGCCAGCGCGCCGTCACGCGCGCGCCCGGCACCTGGAAATTGATCGCCGCCGCTGACTTCGGTAAATTCGCGCTTGGCGCACATGGCGTTCAGGTCCACCGGAAAATACGGATAGGCCATCTGAGCTTCAAACACGCGCTTCAAGCTGTCCGCTCCCAGATATTCCGAACGGAAACTATAAAAATGAAAGCGATTTTGTTCGGCGTACAGCGGCGAAAAAAACGGAATGCCCTGAATGTGGTCCCAGTGATAGTGCGTCACAAAAATGTGCGGCTCGTGCTTTTCCGGACTCCTGCGCGGCTTCCAAATGACGTCCCAGCATGCGCAGTCCGGTACCGCAATCCAGAATCACGCGCGCTCCCGTCGGGAGTGGTGAGTTCGACGCAGGCCGTATTCCCGCCGTAGCGCCAGGTCGCCTTGTCCACCGTGGGAGTGGACCCGCGAACGCCCCAAAAACGAAGCGTTGCCCCGGTTCCTGAGCGACCTTGCGTGACGGTTTGGCCGACGGTTCGGCTGCGATGGAGTGGGTAGAGGGCACGAGAGCTCGAATAGGTGGATCTTTTTCATACTAGGGACCGCTTGTGGGCTAAGTCAATTATCTTCCAACGAACGATGTGCGTGAACTGTACGCGTCACCGATGGGCCAGTTGCAAGGTTCGGCTGTCCATTCCAGGAGTAACTCCAAGTACAATAGGGGGATGCACGTTCACGCGCATGGCCACGATCATGTCCGGCACGACCATGCCCAGCCATGCCCTCGGCCATTCGCACCGAAGGCATGACCGCGGCGTGCTCGCCGCCGCGGTGGCCGCCACGTTCCTGCTGGTGGTCGCCGAATTTTTGGGCGGCTACGTCGGCCATTCCATTTCGCTGGTCAGCGACGCGCTTCACAATCTCTCGGACATCCCGACCCTGCTGATTTCCTGGATCGCGCTGCGCTGGGCCGCGCGTCCCGCGGACCACGAGCGCACCTACGGCTACCAGCGCGCCGGCGTGCTGGCCGCGTTCACGAACGCGATTCTGCTGATTCTGGTAGCGCTGGGTCTTTTCTATGAGGCCTTCGAACGCTTCCTTCATCCGGTCGCGGTTCATGAAAGCTGGATGATCGGCGTCTCTCTCCTGGCGCTGGCCATTAACGGCGGGATTACGCTGGCGCTGGTACGCAGCCGGCGCGATCTGAATCTGCGCAGCCTGCTGATTCACAACTTCGGAGACGCCGATTTCGAATATTGGGATTCTCGCCGGGAGCGCTCGCCATTCGAATGACCGGCGCGCAGTGGCTCGACCCGGTGATCGGCGTGGTCATCGCCGCCATGGTTCTCTGGTCCACCAAGGGCCTGCTGCAGGAGGCCGGCAACATCTTGCTGGAAGGCTTGCCGAAGGGAATCAAGCTGGAATCGGTGGCGCGGTCCATCCTGAGCATCAAGGGCGTGCAGGAAGTTCATGACATTCACGTCTGGACGATCGGCACGGATATGGTGGCGCTTTCCTGCCACGCGCGCATTCCGGACATGCACATGGACGAAAGCGAAAAAATTCTGCAGGCCATCTGCGCCCAGCTCGAAAAGGATTTTCACATCAGCCACATCACCGTGCAATTCGAACGCGCCGGCCTGCCGCAGGAAACCGGCTACATCATGCCCATGCCTGTCCAGGCCGCGAATAAATAGCAAGCTGTCAGGCTTCACCGGCCGCGAAAAAACCCAAAACGCTGTCATTCTGAGCGAAGCGAAGAATCTCTCTTCGATCTGGGTGCAAGCAAAGAAACCAAGAGAGATTCTTCGCTGCGCTCAGAATGACAATGGGTTGTGTTTTCCCACGCCCTAGAAGAGAGGCAAGTCAGTTGCGGATCTGAATGGACGTGCCGCGCGCTTCGTTCATCTGCTCGGTGGCATCCGCATCGAGATCCGCCATCGGCAGGGTGCGGCGAATGCCCTCGGGAGTGATGTACTGCAGTTGCGTTCCTACAACAGAAAAAAGCGAAGCGAATAGCAGCCGGCCGTCACGCCGCACCAGAATAAAATTTCCGCGATCTGGAATCGCCTCCTCGGGCGCAACCGGCGGCGCGGTTGAATCGGCGCGATCGGAGCCGTTCCCCGAATCGGCTGCTAGCCGGGAAGGCGCCGGTTGCTGGATCACGATGATCTGCGGCTGGGGTTGCTGTCCGGTTTCCTGCGCCTCTCCCTGCACAACCGGCGTTGCCGGCTGATCCATACCGAAATCGTCCGCATAGTAGGGATAGCCGCCAAAGAAAATCGGAGTGAAGAAGCCCTGTGCGTTGTGCTGCTCATGCCCGAAGTGCGGGGAGCGCCCCTGGGCGCGTGCGATGGCCGCCAGGTGAGGGAAATCAAAACCCAGTCCCGGCACGTCCTGAGAGCTGTCAAAGCTCACGGGATCTGCGGTAGGAACGGTCCGGTTGACCCGGTGGCCGCCGGAGGCTATTCGGGTGCCGCCGTTCTCTCGATTCAACTGGGCGCGGATCGCACTGCCGCTTGCAGCCGAAGCTGGAGCCCCGCCGGAAGGTGCGGTGCTACGCGGCGCGGAAGGGGAGGCGGCAGCCGAAGGCTGTGGAGCAGGCGCACGGTCCCGCATCTGGGCTTGGACGGTGGAGCAAATCAGCCCGGAGGCCAAAAGCGCTGTAAAAAAGTGGAATCTGGGACCCATGGTCTTGTTAGATCAGATGCGCAGGGAAACGCCGCGGTTGCAGAGATCCGCTATCTCCACAGGCCTGGAATTCAGGCCCGCAGCGCGTCCAACCCGTTTGTTTCTTCCAAGCGTACCCCGGTTATGCTATAACCTTCGGGCCGTGGAACGAAGTGTGCAAGCCCAAGAGAAGCGTGGCGCGCTCGCCCAGGATGCCGGCCTGCCGGAGCAGGCGCCGGAGCATCCCATGAGTTTCTGCCCGGTATGCTCGGAGCGGCTGGAGTCCAAGCGGTGCAAATTGATTTGCGGCAAGTGCGGGTATTACCTGTCTTGCTCTGACTTTTATTGACGCCGGGGAATTTCGGCGCCGAAAACTCAAGTTCAAAAGAAAGCTCTCGTCAGGAGGATAGACCGTGGCACTGAAAATGACCGATCGCGTAGTGGATGGAGTAGCAGTGGTGGCGATAGAAGGGCGCATCGTGCTCGGAGAAGAGAGCACCGCGTTGCGCGAGAAGGTGAAGTCGCTGCTGGCCTCCGGACAAAAGAAGATCGTCCTGAACATGGACAACGTTTCCTACATTGACAGCTCGGGTCTGGGCGCCCTGGTGGCCTCCCACACCAGCGCCAAGTCGCAGGGCGCCGCGCTGAAGCTGTGCCATCTGGGCTCAAAGTTCCAGGAAATCCTGCTGGTCACCAAGCTGGTCACGGTGTTCGAAGTCTACCCGACGGAAGCCGAAGCCATCGCCAGTTTCAGCAAGTAGCTCCGCGATCGGGAAGCGCAAACCGAAAACTTCAATGCCGCCGCCGGTCCAGGACCAGCGGCGGCATTTTCTTTTTCTCCCCCAGTGGCGCCGGCTTCAGCCGGCAGGCATTAGATGTCGATTTCGCAAAATATTTCTCCAAAGGGTCGCACACATTGACCAATCCGCCCGATCCTAGCGGCGAGCGACGAACAAATGCACGCCCCGCAAAAAAAAGCCCCGGCGCGATCAGTCGCCGGGGCTTTTCATGTTTTCGAGCGTAGCCTGAAAACTAGAACGAGTACTTCAGCCAGAACTTGATGCGCCGCCCGCCGCCGGAATTGATAGTGATGGCGGTATTGTCGAAGTTCGAATCCGTCATGGTGTAGGACGGGGTGAAAAGGTTGGAGTGGTTAAGAGCGTTGAACAGTTCCGCCCGGAAGGAAATCTTGTCGTCTCGCGTTTCCAGAAGTGAATCGGAAAATCGCGCTGAATCGACATGTCAAAATAAACCTGCCCAGGACCAAACATCGAATTGCGGCCGACATTGCCGTTTGGTCCGAAGTAGCCACTGGACGTAAGATTCTGCGCCTGCACAACGAAGTGATAGAAATTTTCGGGGTGTGAATCGCAGGGGCCAAAAGTTGTCGTGGCGCACTCGAAGTCATAGAACACACCTGGGGTGAAGCCGGCAAAAATGTTTCCGCCATCAATCCCGAACGAATTTAGCGGAGCGTTGGGGTTGACCAGGTCCGGGCGCGCGTTGGCGTGTCCGTTTCCGCTGGTCGGTAGCCCGATGAGCACCGTATTCGGAGTGCCAGTTTCCACGGAGGCGATGCCCGACCATTCCCACTGATCGGTCAGGGCTTTCAGAAATGTATTCTTGCGGGAGTACGGCACTTCCCACACGTACGCCAGGCTAAAGCGTTGGCGCTGGTCGAAGTTCGACGGTCCCCAGTCCGATTTCTGGTTGTACAAATCCTGAGGATAGGAAGAAAGCCCGACCGCCTGAGTTGAGCCCAGGCTGAAAATTTCGGAGACATCGTCGTAGAAGTGGGAGTAGGTGTAGGACCCGCGGAGAACGAGGGTATGGATCTTCCTCTCCACCTCGAACTGCGCCGAATCGTAGCGGGATTGCCCCCGGTTCGCACGGATGCCGATTTCTCCGAAGTTCGGGTTGGCGAAGTTGATTGCGAATGTGGAGGGATCATAGCCAAGACCCGGATTGAAATCCACGTTCGAGAAAAGACGGCTGCCGCGCGTACCGACGTAAGCCGCGGTGAAGACCAATCCCAGGGGCAACTCACGCTCGAGGTTGGCATTCCACTGCTGCGTGATGGGATTGTGTAGATTGCTGGCCATGGATTCGAGAAACAGGGTCGGGTCGACCGTCGCGCTAACGCCTGGCAGCGTCGACGCACTCCCTTGGCCCCGACCGCCGTTGTCCGCGGGGGTCTGGATAGGAATTGTGCCTCCAAAAGTATTCGGCTGGCCTTGCGCGGAATTATCCACGATGTTCGAGAAGAGACCATCGTAGAAAATTCCGTACGCCGCGCGGAGCACGGTCTTGCCGTCTCCGAACAGGAACTTGCCCCAATGTGGCGTATACGCCACGCCGACGCGCGGCGCGAAATTCCGCTTGTCGGCAACCTGTTTGTGAGCAAAAAGACTTTCAAACAAGGCGGGATTGCTCGGATCTGCAAAAGTCGGCCCAATCGATGGCAGGCCCTGCCCCAGACTCGTGTCGAACGACGGGAACGAAATCGAGTTGGCCAGAGTGCCCCAATATTCATATCGCAGGCCAAGGTTCACGGTCAGGTTGTTCTTGACTCTCCATGTATCTTCGACGAAAGCCGAGACGGTGTTCGCCCGAGGTTTGATTAGGGGGTTGCCGAAACCCTTGGAGATGGTGCCCGGGTCGACGCCCGTGAAGTCATCGACGAAGTTACCCAAGGAATTGAACCCGCCTCCCTGGTTGTACGTGATGCTCCCCCGTTGATTCAGGGCCATGACGTTCTCTAAGCGTACGAAGGTGACATCAATTCCCGTCTTGAAGGTATGGTTGTTGGCGGCGTGGCTCACTTCGTCTTGAATTTCCCAATTGGCCTGGTCGTTGGACTGCGGGAAATTGCTGTCGATTCCGATCGCCGGAATGTTGACATCGTTGCCGAACTGGATCCAGGGAATGTTTGCGAGAGCACCGGATAACGTTTTCGGTGTCGGCTCGAAACCAAACATTACGCTGGAGCGGGACACGCGCAGTTCGTTCACTAGGCTGGACGAAAGCGTGTGCGTCCACTGGAACCGCAGAAATTCGGAATGGCCCCCTTGCTGCGTTTGAAAATTGGGCAGCGCGTTGGCATTGGCGAAATTGTCCGGCGTTAGATTGGAATGATTGCGGGTGTAGCTCCCGGTCAGCATGTCGTTGTTGGTGAAGTGCCAATCCATGCGGTAGTTCCAGTCGTAGGAGTTACCTGCCGTCCGGACATTGTTGAACTGAAAGGGTCCGATTTCCACCCCGGGGCGATTGTTCCCAAGGGGCACCACCGGATCGGTAAAAGTTGGTGTCGAGGGATTTCCGACGAGCGGCGAAATCGCCGCCAATAACAGGGAAACGTTGGCGTTGGGCGGCTGAGACTGCAGGGTAGCGATGCCAGCGCTAGTCGGCAGGAAAAATCCCGCTGGTCCGGTCACATCCTGAACCTCACGGTCCCACTGCGCCGTGCCGAACGCAAAAAGCCTGATCCTTCACGACTGGGCCGCCCACGTCGAATCCAAAGGTGTTTTCGTTGTCGTACGGGTTCTTGCCCACGTGTTGCGAAACAGCGACCTCCGCGGGGATCGTGGCGAGCGCGGAGTTGCGATTGATTTCCCAGATGTCGCCGTGAAACTTGTTCGTTCCGCTCTTGTAAATGTAATTCGTGATCGACCCTCCTCCGCGGCCGTACTCGGCGCTGTAGGCGTTGGTCAAAATCGAAACTTCCTCGATCGCGCCCACGTTGGTTGGCTGATATGCCTGTCCGGCAATTCCCCAGTCGTTGTTGTCCTGCCCGTCGATCAGGAAATTATTGGCGCGCGGGCGCGTGCCGTTCACCGAGAACACAACCCCCTGGGTCAAATTGGACGTGTTGACCGCGCCTTGCCCGGAGGGGACGTCATGAACGCCCGGCAGAGTCATGGCCAGTTCCGCGGGATTCAGGCTGGAGAAGGGCAATTGGGACACTTCCTGGTGACTCAGATTTTCCCCGAGCTGCCCGGATTGCGTATCGATCGTCTGCATGGCGGTGGCCTGCACTTCGATCGTCTGCTGCGCCGCAGCCAACGCCAGCTTGCCGTTAATCGAGGTGGTAAGCGAGGCCGTGATGACGACCTGCGTTACCTTCAGCGTCTCGAATCCATCCGCAGTGATTGTGACGGAATACACTCCGGGCTGGAGGCTTTCCATCCGGTAGGTGCCCACCGAGTCCGTTTTCGCCTCGTGCGTCTGCCCGAACTGAGGGCTCACCGCGGAGACGGTCGCCTTGGGAACAACGGCTCCCGTCGGGTCGGTGACCGACCCGACCAGCGTCCCGTTACTTGTTTGCGCCCAGGCGGCCCCTGACAAAAGCAGAGCCAGCACGAACACAGAGGCTCGAAGCGCGAATGTTACGGTTTTCATACGACCCCCAGTGAGTAATCACTCCGGAATGACGTGCACGCGCACCTACGTAGCGGATTGTCCGAGGGCGCGGATGCGCACACAGCTCGAACAGGAGCACGAAATGCGGGTTGGAAGGTAATTCGTCCCACATCGCCCCTCAAGGTACTAGAAAACACACACCGATATAGTTCAATCGCGAAAAGGAACACGCACCCGGTACCATACCGACCAGGACTAGCATAAGAACTAAAGTCTTCCCGGTCAATATCATAAATCTGATTGTTTCAATCACGCCAACGGACCCTAACGTCCGCGTAAGATTAATGGTTACGGATTTCTCCCTACCAGACGGATGGGCTATGTACGGTGAAGTACGGCTTGCAATTCAGGGGCGTGGATCGCTGGGCCGGCGGTACGCAAAGACTTGTTGGGTACCGCCGGCCCAGCAGCGGACTAGGATTAAGCTTTCAAGCGGTACATTGTGATGCCGCTCATGAGCTTCGGGAAAAAGTCGGTCGATTTTTGCGGCAGAACTTCGCCGCCCATGGCCATTTCCGCCACGGTTTCCACGCTGACCGGGTTCAATAAGAAACAGATCTGCGCGCGTCCGGCATCCACTTCCGCGACGGCCGTATCCATTTCGCGTTCGTAGGTGATGTTTTTCTCAGTTTTTACCGCGTCCTGGGTGATCTTCAGCCCCCGTTCCAGCACTAGGCGATGGAGCAGCACGACATCCAGCTGGCGCTGCGACGGCGAGACGCCTTGCAGCAGGGAGTCGAGGTTTGCGCCCTTCTGAAGCTCCAAAAGATGGAACGCCGCGTCTCCCGCATACGCGCCGATCGCTCGCTGCGCCGCCCCTTTGGTCAGATCGCGCCGGAAGTCCTGATACGCCCCGGCCCGCTCGGAATTGTTCGAAAAGGGATAGGAACGCACGTCAAAGACGTCGGCCAGCGCCGCCTGGAAACCGGCGAACGAGAAGTTGGGAACGTTGGCGACCACGCGGTGCGTGGGGAGAATCGTTAGCCCTTTGCCGGCGGTGTTGAACACCGACATCATCACTTTCTCGTAGGGAGCGTTGCGATCGGCATTCGCGGCGCGCTCGCGGCACTCGTCGCGATAGGCCAAAGCGGTCTCGTAGCGGTGATGGCCGTCGGCAATCACCAGTTTCTTTTCCGCCATCTCGCGCTGGATCGCTTCGAGGGTGGGTGCGTCGGTGATGGGCCACAGGCGGTGCACCACGTCGTACTCGTCGCGAATCTCCACGTCGGGCTTGGAGCGAGCCGCGGCGTCCAGCAGGGCATCGATGCGCGCCGCCGGATCGCTGTAGAGCATGAATAGCTGCCCGGTGTGCGTCTGCGTATTGCGCAGCAATTCCAGGCGGTCCGCCTTCGGGCCGGAGAGGGTCTGCTCGTGGCGGAAAACCACGCCGGCGGCATAGTCCTCAATCCGCCCAACGGCAATGAATCCCTTGCGAGTGCGCCGCTCGCTCGTGCCCGGCACCGTGTATTCCTGAAAATAGGCGTACATGGAGGGCGCTGCGTCCTGCACGATCACCCTGGCCTCGATCCACTCGTCCAGCAATTTAGCCGCGCGCGTGTAAACGTTGTCCGCCGGCGTGTCTGCAGGCCGCGACGCGCCCTTCTCGATCGGAATCAGGTTGTACGGGCTGGCCGCCGCGTATTTTTCTGCCATGGCCGGCGTAATCTTGTCGTACGGCTGCGTCAACACCTTGGCCGGCTGCACTACGGCCGCGTTATAGCGAAATGCCCGGAACGGAAAAATCTCAGCCATACACACTTCCTCCGTGAGTAACGATGATGAGTAAGAACGCGCGCCAGTTTACAGTGATGAAACGCGAACCTCTATATTACAATTAAAAATTCAGTAGCACAGCCACTCTTGGCTGTGCGCATTTGTATACGAAAAGTTGGCTCGGACCAAGAATCGTCTGAGAATCAAAAGCCATGATCCATTTGTAACGGCCCACAGCCGGCGAACTGGTAAGTACAACGCGCGTCCAGTGAAGCCAGCACCAGAACCGGGCATGGATCGCACGAACCTGGGGGAACCCATCACTCGCTTTTCAGAAGTCCGCGCCCTGATCTTCGATCTTGACGGCACGCTTATCGATTCGAAACTCGATCTAGCCCTCGCCGTTAACGCTACCTTGGCCGAACTGGGCCGCGCTCCTTTGCAACATGAGCAGATCTTCAGCTACGTGGGCCGCGGCGCTCCGGCACTGATCGCGCAGGCGCTCGGCCCCGCCGCCTCCGAACAGGACTGCCTGCTGGGCCTGGAATTTTTCATCAAATATTATTCCGCGCACAAACTGGACAACACGCTCCTGTATCCCGGCGTTCAGGAAGCGCTGGACGCGATGAAGGGCATGCCCATGGCGGTCTACACGAATAAACCCGTGCGCGTCAGCCGCAGCATCATTCAGGGACTCAATTTGGGCGACCACTTCCGCTACGTATACGGCGGCAACAGCTTCGAACGCAAAAAGCCCGACCCGATGGGCGTGGAATCCATCCTGCGCGAGTTCGGCGCGTCGCCCCAGCAGGTAATGTTCGTCGGCGATTCCGAAGTTGATGTGCAGACCGCGCGCAACGCCGGCACGTGGATTTGCGGGGTGACCTACGGATTCGGCAGCCACCGCTTCACAGAGTATCCGCCGGATATTGTGGTCGGCAATCTCACCGAGCTTGTCCCGCATCTGATAACGGTGCCGGAAGCGAACCGGCGCTGAGCCGGCGTTCAGCGAGGGATGAAATCGACCGGCGGCGGGAGCTTCGCGACCCGAAGTGTGGCTTGATCCGGCTAAGCCGATCTACCGGGAGCGTCCTGCGGGCTCTCTGAAAACCACTCCCACGTCTGCCGCAACCCATTCTCAAATTCGACATCCGGATCATATCGCAACGACTGCCGCGCCAGGCGGATGTCCGCCTGCGAATCGCGGATGTCGCCGTCGCGAGCCGCGGCATACTTGGCGCGGGCCGGTCGGCCGGCGATTTTTTCTAGCCGTGCCAGCGTTGCATTCAGGGTGCAACGTTTTCCAGTGCCGATGTTTATCGCCAGCCCGGCTGCGTCAGCGGCTTCGGCAGCGAGCAAGTTTGCGGCTGCGACATTTTGTACGTAAACAAAATCACGGGACTGCTCGCCATCTCCGTACACGGTCGGTTGCGATCGGTTCAGCAGGGACGCGTTGAACACGGAGAGAACGCCGGAATACGGCGAGCCGGGATCCTGCCGTGGGCCGAAGACATTGAAGTAGCGAAGGGCCACAAATTCGAGTCCGTACATTTCTTGAAACACCCGGCCGTACGCCTCGCCCGCTTGTTTGCTGATTCCATAAGGAGAAATCGGGTGGAGCGCGGCGCTTTCACGAATGGGGAGCTCAGAAGTTTTTCCGTACACGGCGCAGGAACTGGCAAACACCACGCGTTTCACGTGCGCGTCGCGCGCCGCGACCAGAACGTTGAGCGTTCCAGTAACGTTGATCAGATTCGTCTCCAGGGGATCCTTCACCGAACGCGGTACGGACGTTTGCGCCGCGAGGTGAATCACGCGGTTCACACCGCGGCACGCTTCGCGCACCGCTTCCAGATTCGTTACGCTGGCCGTAACGAATTCAATTTTTGAAAGTACGCCGGACAGGTTTGCTTTTTTGCCTGTGGACAGATCGTCCAGAACCAATACGTCATGTTCGCGCCGCACCAGTTCGTCCACCGTGTGCGATCCGATGAATCCGGCTCCCCCTGTTACTAGATAACGCATCCACTGCTCCCGTCTTCCACGCCGGTTCCGCGTCCCGCCGGTTGATCTTTTCGGCGCGCTGCAATTGCGCGATCACCGGCGCGCGCATCTAAACAACAGGCCCGGCTCGACTGGTCTCCGGGCTGTTTTTTCTGTACCCTGAATAGAGCGTGCCCGGAACGGCGTCACGGCGTCCGGAAGCCCACGCTGGAAAGGTCCGGCGCGAGCCGATTTCGCCGCTCCAAAGCTAACCATTGTTCAGGACCCGCGCAAGGAGTTATCGTTTCGCCTGGATCGCGCCGCTGCTGCTGGCGTGTCTTGCATTTGTGTCCGTGTTGTCAGCGCAGCAAACCAAGGCACCTAAGAAGAAAAAGAATACCAAGCCCGCCGCGGCTGCAGCCGCGCCCGCGCCGCTCGCTGTTCCGTTTCACGCGGGAGAAAATCTCGAATACCGCGTGCTGTTTTCAAAATACTCGGTGAACGCCGCCAAGGTGGAAACTACGGTTGTGGAGCAGCGCAACTTCTTCGGGCACTCGGCGTGGCATTTCCGGGCCGTGGCCCACACGCAGGATACGACTCGCGCGCTGTTTGCGATTGACGACGAATTTGATTCCTACACTTCCGCCGCCAATCTGTTTTCACTGCAGTATGAAATGTATTTGCACGAACAGGGCAAGGCGCAAACGAATCTCTTTCGCATGACCACGGACAACGATCCCGCTCCGCCCGATGTCACCGCGGTTCGTGTGGCGCCCGGGACTCGCGATGCCATCAGTTTTCTCTTTGCCGTCCGCGCGGCCGATTGGCAGCACACTCCTGAGTTGCGCGTGCCGGTATTCGACGGGCGGCGCCTCTACGACGTGGTGGCCCGCGTGGATACGCCGCAGGGCACCGTCACCGTTCCGGCGGGAAATATTCCGGCGTTTCGCGTAGCGATTCGCCTGTTCGATCATGGCAAGGAATTGACAGACACGAGGCTGTGGGTGTGGATTACCAAAGATGCTGCCCATACTCCAGTTCTGGTCGAGGCCGAAATCCCGTTCGGCACCGCGCGCATCGAACTTCTGCACCTGCCCTGAACGCCCGCGAAATTTTCCGGTCGAAAATCGTAAATGCACGCGCCTGCATGCAACACGCCAGGCGTGTGCGGATGGTCTGCGAGCCCCGGTTCTTTTCGGCTATCGGAACTGTAAGGGGGTTGAAAAGTCTTACGGCTTGCCGGAACTGACCGGCGAAGCGTCGGGCACCACCCAATCGGATGGTGGAAAGGAAATGCGCCAGAAATCAGGAGACGGTTGCAGAAATTCCACACCGACCTGCGTCTTCCCTGCGGATTGCGTCCCGATGCTGGCGACGCGGCACTCCTGCTCGGCCTTGGTGGCGTGGTTGGTCAGAATTAGCTTTTGGCCCTTGGCCACGTGGCCGGAAAGCAGAACCAGGGCGCCATGGACATTTACCACCAGGGTCTGCGTCTCTTCCGTGAAAGAGGCCTGAGAAGCGGCGTCCACCGTGCGGACGGTAACGGCCAGAGTGAGGATGACTCTCTGGCTGCGCCGGCGGATCCCGGCGGGTCCGCCTTTCGAAATGCTTTCGGTCGGCATCGAAGGCAATGCTACGGGACCGGGGAAACGCAAACAATGGTACGCAGGGGCAGGTGCGCGAAATAGTAATGGGCTCAGTACGTCGGTATAAGAGCACCCCTCGGGGTGCTCTTATACGAGCATGCTCTTGCACAGAGGACGCTCTTACACGAGGATGATCTTATTGCGGTGCCGCGTGATACGGCGCGTGGCGTTGCGGGTGTCCACCACCAGCTGCGCCGAATCCACGATCATTGAATAGTCGTAGCTGGTGTGGTCCGTGGCGATAAGAACGCAGTCGTAGGAGGCCAGGGACTTGGCGTCTATGGGCACGGACTTCATGCCTTCAAAGTTATAGTGGCGCAGCTTGTGAATTTCGGCGAAATAGGGATCGTTGTAATCCAACTTGGCGCCGCGCAGGGTGAGTTGCTCGAGAATCTTGAGCGAAGGCGATTCGCGCAGGTCGTCCACATCTTTTTTGTACGCCACCCCCAGAACCAGGATCCGAGAGCCGCTGATCGATTTTTGCCGCTCGTTGAGCGCCTTGGCCACCGAATCCACCACGTGGTAGGGCATGGCCGTGTTCACTTCGCCGGCCAGTTCGATGAAGCGCGTCGCGAAATCGTATTCGCGCGCTTTCCACGACAAGTAGTAGGGATCCACCGGGATGCAATGCCCGCCCAGCCCGGGACCGGGATAAAACGGCATGAAACCGAAAGGCTTGGTGGCCGCCGCGTCAATCACTTCCCAGATGTCAATGTTCATGCGCATTCCCAGCATTTTTAGTTCGTTTACCAGCGCGATATTCACGCAGCGAAAAATGTTTTCCAGCAGCTTGGTCATTTCCGCGGCCTGCGTGGAGCTGACCGGCACGACCTTGGCTACGATCTGCGCATACAGCGACGCGGCCGCGCGCCCGGAGGGAGGATTTACGCCGCCCACGACTTTCGGAATTTGCGCTAGCCCGTACTGCTTATTGCCGGGATCTTCGCGCTCGGGCGAAAAGGCCAGAAAGAAATCCGTTCCAATATTTTCGTTATCCGGGCCGTGGGCTACCGGACACTTCATGCCGCTTTCTTCCAGCACCGGCAACACGAGTTCCTCGGTCGTGCCGGGATAGGTGGTCGATTCCAGCACCACGAGTTGTCCGCGCTGCAGGTATGGGCGAATCGCCTGGGCGGTGGCCTCCACATAGGACAGGTCGGGCTCGCGCCGCTGGTCGAGCGGCGTCGGGACGCAGATGAGGACGGCGTCCACTTCAGCCAGCCGCGAGAAATCGGTGGTGGCCCCGAAATGCTTGGACTGCACGAACTGCTGAATTTTGTTTTGCGGAATGTGCTGGATGTAGGTCTGGCCCTTGTTCAGTTTCTCGACCTTCGCCGGATCGGTGTCAAATCCTGTGACGCGATGCCCGGCCTCCGCGAATCGCAAGCCCAGCGGAAGTCCCACGTATCCACAACCAATAATTCCGACGCGGAGTTGCGCGCCCTTGAAGAATTCCGGCCTGCGATCGGTAGGCATCGATTTTTTCCCGCTCCCGTTAAAATATCCGTTGCGTTGAATGACGAGCCGACTATAACAAAATCCCTTCCGCGCGCAATACAGGAAGACCCCACCGCTGTGCTCAGTTGCCAATCATAAACCGGGGAAAATAACGCGATCGGCGGGAGTTTTAAGGCGTGGCGCTACGCTTCTGGTAACACAGCAGAATCAGATCGGCGCGGCGGCGAACGCCAAACTTGCTGAGCAGGTTGGACACGTGAAATTTCACGGTGCGCTCGGAAATATTCAGCTTGCTGCCGATCTCTTTATTGGCCAGATTTTCCAGGAGCGAATTCAGAACTTCCTGCTCGCGGCGGCTCAGGTCCGCGGCGTTATCCACTTTCAGCCGGCGGCTCTGCGTGCCGGTCAATACCGAATCGATGAAGCCCGAGAGCACGAAACGCGGAACCCAGAATCCGCCGGCGGACACAGCCGGAAGCGCACGCGGCAGTTGTTCCCGCGCTTCGGTGTAGCTCAGCAGGCCTTTGGCGCCCATCTGCAGCAGGGAGTAACTTTCCGCGGCGTCAAATTTTTCCGCCACCACGATAATGCGCGCCTCGCTATGCGTGTCCAGAATATTGGAAAGCAGTGCGCCGGCCGCGGGCCGCGCCACGTGCGCGTCCACCACGTACACCGTTGCTTTGGGAATCGGCAAATGCCGCAGGTCCGGCCCCAGTGTCGACTCCAGATGCCTCGACACGGTTTTGAAATCCGGACTCGCCAGCACGCGCTCGAATTCACTCAATACCAGCGGGTGCGGAGAGAGCAGGCATACGTGCAGTGGACTTTTTTTGGATGACTTTCTCACAGACACCGAGCCTATCGGAAGCACGGGTGAGGAGCAAGACTCGGTCAAGGGGCAGTTGCGTAGACGCACACTGGTAACTGAATGGCGACGAGCGCTTCCGAATCGGACTGTACGTTGCTGGTCATTGGCCCGGTTCCTGTTAGGGCATGGATTTCCCAAGTACCCTTTCAACCGATCTAAAGTTACCTTAAGCTGAATCCTGGTCGTTCTGCATGCCCGCCGATAAAACAGCTCGAAAGTATGTGCGCGTCGCAGTGCCCAAAGGCCCCTTGGTGGCCTGGGAGCATGCCGGGCACCGCAAGATTTCCTCCGCCAGGGTGCTCGCGCTCGGAGGGCTTTTCATCGCTACGCCGGAGCCGCCACCTTCTGGCGAGTTCATCAAACTGGTTCTGGAAGTTCCGGGCGGCGAAGTCCGCGCCCGAGCGATGGTTTGCTACAGCGAACAGGGCAAGGGGATGGGTATAGAGTTCAAATCCATGAAGGAAGACGCCCGGGCCCGGCTCTACCGCCTGATGAAGCGGCTCATCGGAAGCTGAACTCCGCCACGGTCCGATCTCCTATGCGCGTTGCGCCTCGCGCTCCTTCTGCTACCTCTGTGGAAAGACGAAGGCCTCGAACATATCAGCGCGGGCCTTGTGGTCCAGGGCAATGACCTGCAGAAGGTCCGCCACGGAAATCATGCCCATGAACTGGCCGGACGTACTAGCCACCAGCAGGTGAAACACGCCGTGTTTTTCCATGAGCCGCAGGCATTCATCCAGCGGAAATTCCGGGTGCACCACCACCAGGTCGCGCGTCATCACTTCGCCGACGCGCATCCAGGCCGGGCATTTGTTCTCCGCCGCCACTTTATCTGATATATCGCTTTGCGATATAACTCCGGACAGTTTTCCGGCGGCGTCCAGCACGCCCACCGACCGCACCTGGTGATCGCGCAGGTAGCGCGCGGCGTCATGCACCGTGGTCTCTTCCGGGATCCAGTACACGTCCTTACGCGATTGAATCAAATCCATGACGTTCATCGGTTCGGACCTCCTCTCCGGGCAGGGCCTAGTTGAACCGAATACTAGGCCTACACCTCCCGCGGCGCAACAGGATTCGCAAGGGACCGGCCGTTCTGGCACAGGCATGACGCGGGGCGATCAGTGGTTCGTTCCGTTCTCGGTCGCAACCGATGCGCGCCCAAGTTGCCAAAGTCCTAATTGGAAGCCTCGTGTTTCGGTGCTGGGATTCGAAGCCTTGGCAAGAACGATCAGGGGGCTCAGCCCCCTTCACCTTTCGAGTTTCACGGCACGGCTGAAACCTGTCTCATAAAGGTCTCGTACATCCGCCAAGGTTCGAAACGCCTATGAAGTGAAGCCCATTGAGTTTAGCAGTGTTGATGCAAGGCCGTTTGACGCGTAATTCGGCAGTGCATCGAGTTTGAAGCGGTCCGATTTCACCGTTGGCGACGGTTTCTTTATACATTGAATATAAAAGAGATAATTAGGATTAGGGACAGCAAGTCCCTGGCTTGCTGCTGTGGCTTCCCGGAAGCGGCCGCCGGTTGCGCAAGTTTTCTCTCGCCTCGGAATACAGGTGTCCTGTAAGAGAAAACATTTTCCCACGCTCGGTCGCCGCCGACAATGCATCCGCCGACCGAGTTTCCGCCCATAAATTTTTCAGGTTCTAAGTATCTGATCGCTAAGCGGTTGGAAAACAGGCCGGAATTCCGAGATGAGCAATTCAGCGGACTTTTCCCACAGGAGTTTGGTTCGCTGTGTGCATTTGATTAACGGGTCGAGCTCTACTCACTTAAATTTCGTCATCAACCGGGTGCTATGGCGATTCCAGCGATTTCACGAGCAGGGTTTGGGGACCGTGGGGGCATTGTACCCCCCGCGAACCTGATTTTTGGCCGGTCCAGTTCCATGCAGAAGGCCCGCCAGAAGATTGACAAGGTCGCTCAATCCGGCGTTCCCATCCTTATCACCGGAGACAATGGAACGGGCAAAGGCCTGCTCGCCACGTTCATCCATAGCTTGTCGCCGCAACCCGATGCTCCTTTCATCAAGGTGAACTGCGCGGCCATCCCGGGGGCGCTGCTCGAGAGCGAGTTGTTCGGCTATGAGAAAGGCGCGTTTACCGGCGCGCACAATGCCAAGCCGGGACGAGTGGAACTGGCTGACGGCGGCACGCTATTTCTCGACGGCATCGATGAGATTGAAATGTCTCTGCAGGCCAAACTGCTGCAACTGCTGCAGGATGGCCACTTCTGCCGGATCGGCGGGCAGGAAGACCGGCGCGTTCACGTTCGCATCATTTGCGCGACCAATCGCCGGCTGGAAACCGAGATCGCCAATGGGCGGTTTCGCCAGGACTTGTTTTATCGCATCAATGTGGTCAGCATCGAGCTGCCGCCGTTGCGTTCCCGCGCGGAAGATATTCCGGAACTGGTGGCGTATTTTCTGCAGATTCACCGCACCCGCCACAATATGCCCGCGCGCCCGCTCTCTCCGGCGGCGCTGCATCTTCTGGGAAAGCATCCCTGGCCGGGAAACATTCGTGAGCTCGAAAACCTGATCGAGCGCTACGTGATTCTTGGTTCGGAGGAAGCCATCTCCAGCGAACTTCTGAACTGGGAGAACACGCACGTTACTCCCGACGTTCCGCTGGAAGGCCAGATTCACTTGAAAAAAGTGACGCGGCAGGCGGTGCATGACTTGGAGCGCAAGATTATTCTGAGCGTGCTCGAAGCCAATCACTGGAATCGCAAGCGGACAGCTGCCGCCCTGAAAATCAGCTATCGCGCGCTGCTGTACAAGATCCGAAGGGCGGGTCTGCCGCGCAAAAGAGGCACGCACGCTTCACGCGCCGAGGGCCTTCCGAGTCCGGATTCGCCGGAATAATCGGCGAGCGAAAATTCTGAGTTTTCTGTTCCCGCAAGTACAGCGGCCGTAAATCGATCTTGAAATTTAAGGGAATAGTGTGGAACTTTGCTTCCACTTCCCGCGAATTCCCTTCGACCCCAGGTCCGCAGCAGCCTTTTCTCTCCAATAAATTATCTATCTTATTTTCATTCAGATAGAGTGAATTCTTGGCGATCCTAGATGCGCGGGGGAAATACATTTCCACATTGTGGTAATGCGAGCATTCCATAGCGGGAACGAGCGAACCTCTATCCGTCGATGTTCGAAAGCTTAAATACATTTATTTGTGTGCTTTATGGACGATCGAACACCTGCCGGAATCCGCCAGGGGCTTGGCCCGTCCTTTGCTCTATACAGCAACGGTCCCTTGCGTAAGCTCTGTGTTTTTTAGGTGAGCGATCATCTCAAGAGGTGGAATGGCAACTCGCGCGGACGAAAACCTGATCACGGTAGGGATACCGGAAACCCACTCCCGCACCTACCAATACTTCGTTCCTGGCGCCAGCCCGGCCGTGCGCGCATTGCAGCGTACGATCGCGGATATCGCCTTGACGGATATCCCTGTTCTGTTGGTGGGCGAGAGCGGCACGGGCAAGGAAGTGGTGGCGTTGGAGATTCACCGGCTGTCGCGCCGCCGCAACGAACCCTTTGTGAAGTGCGGCTGTTCGGGTCTTACCGGAGACATGCTGTGCATGCGCATGCAGCGCACCGGGGAATTTCCCGAGCCGGACGCCAGCAGCAATGGATCCTTGTTCCTGGACGGCATCAATCATCTGGAGGCGGCGGCGCAGGAGCGCCTGCTGCACCTGCTTCCGGACGGGAGCGGAACCCCGCCGCAGGGCTGCTACAACCTGCGGGTGATTTCCTCGACCACACGAAATCTGGAAGAGGAGATGAGGAGCGGCCGATTCCGCGAGGAGCTTTATTACCGGATCAACGGCGTGCACCTGCGGCTGCCGCCCTTGCGGGAACCGCAAGGAAGACATTCCGGCGCTGCTGGAATTTTTCTTCAAGAAATATACGTCGCTGTTTGAACGGCCCGAGCCGAAAATCAGCGAAGCCGACCATGGAGTCTGCTGCTGCGACATTCCTGGCCGGGAAATATTCGCGAACTGGAAAATGTGGCGCGGAAAATCGTGGCGCTGGGAGACGAACACCTGGCCACGCACGATCTTGACGGTGCAGCAGGCCGCCCAGGCCGCGCAAACGATTCCCGTAGCTCCCAAGAGATTCGGAGAATGGACGCGCCCCGGCGCCTTCGGGTTCCCTGAAGGAAGCGGCCCGGGAAGCGTCGCGCGTGGCCGAACGCGCCATGATTTTGAACCAGCTCGAACGCACGCATTGGAACCGCAAGAGAGCCGCGCGGGAGCTGCAAATCAGCTACAAGGCGTTGCTCTACAAATTAAAGCAACTGGGTCTGGACGGCTCCGAGCGGTCCGGAAGAGCAATGAGGAGGTCTACGATGAATCGCGAACCATGAATCGCACTCTACTGTTTATCGCCGCTGCGATGCTGCTGGTGAGTTCAGGAAACGCGCAGGCCGCGCACAGGACAAGAAGGACGGCAAGGAAGTGCCGTCACTCTCGGCGCGCACCGTGACCGATCCGGCGGATGACAACAAAGCCGGCGATCACGCCGGCCACGACCGACCCTGCCTACGTGATCGGACCGGAGGATGTGCTCGACATCAACGTCTGGAAAGAGCCGGACGTGACGCGCGTCGTGCCGGTGCGCCCGGACGGAAGAATTTCCCTGCCGCTGATCAATGATGTGCAGGCCGCGGGATCGTCGCCGCAGCAACTGGCC
The DNA here is from genome assembly GCA_963774805.1 of uncultured Acidobacteriota bacterium. Lineage (GTDB taxonomy): Bacteria > Acidobacteriota > Terriglobia > Acidiferrales > UBA7541 > Palsa-360. The sequence continues at coordinate 443,470 of CAVZGK010000002.1, read as the reverse complement.
GCGGCGGTGACCGAAAAATTGCGCAAGTATCCTGACCGAGCCGCAGGTCACCGTGATCGTCACGGCAGATCAACAGCCAGCGCGTGTTCGTGGTGGGCGAAGTGCTTCGCGCCGGAGCGTTTCCGCTGATTCCGGGAATGACCGTTCTGCAGGCGCTTTCGAGCGCCGGCGGCTTCACAACATTTGCCGACGTGAAAAAAATCCACGTGATGCGGCTGGTCGACGGCAAGCACGTCGAACTGCCCTTTAATTACCGGGACGTTCTGAAGGGTGACAATCCGGAACAGAATATCAAGCTGGAGCCGGGCGACACCGTTGTCGTCCCGTAAGAGGTGAAATCATGAAGTTGCGAAAAACAATCTGGGCCCTCGATCGTCGCTCTGGCGCTTTGCGGTACCGCTGGCTTCGCGCGCAGGATCAGGGACAAGGTCCTTCGTCCCATCGATCCGAACGCGCCGCTGCAGCCGCTGGATTCGAATCCGCGGAACGGCGGCAACGATAGGCCGCCGGTCGGCGCCGCTCGCGGTGTCATCTCGCCGGAACGATCCGCAGCCGTACGATCCGGCGCAGGTTACGCCGGACACCAATACGCTTGCCGGAGCGCGCCGATCACGCTGGGATCGCTGCAGCACTCGCACAATATTTTCGATCCGTCGATCTCGTGTCACGCAATTGGGCCAAACGATTCCCGGACACGACCGGGAAAACGACCCTCGCGGGCGATTCAATCGTCGAGCGGCAGCCTGAATTTCAACCGCATCTGGAGCGAGTATCATTTCTCGGCGCTCTACAACGGCGGCGAGACCTTCAACATTGGTTTCGGAGGACTCACAGCCGCAACCGGCATCCGCGCGCCTCACTACCAGTTCCACGATCTGAGTGCTGACCCAGCAGATGCCAGCTGGGCCAGGTGGCACATCCTGCTTCGCGACGATTTTTCGGCTTCCCCCGGCGCCGCCTTTACCGGAGCAGGGCATGGGCGGCCCGGGTTTGATCGCGCAAATCTCCAACGTCGGTTCGACGCTGAGCGGTCTTGGGCAGGCATTTACTCCGAGTGAGACGATCGATACCGGCGATGTCATGCGCTACCGGAACTCGGTTCTCGGCCAGGCGGAATATTCCTTTCAGCCGGAGGTCGGCGGTTACTTTTGCCGGATCTTACGGCCTGCTGCATTTTACCGGCACGGGATACGTGAGCAGCCACATGCTCAACGCGCAAGACGGGCTATGATTACCTGCTGGATCCGACGAATTCCATTGCCGTCCTCGCCAGCTACGGCAAGATTGACTACACTGGTACTGGCGGTCTCCACCTACGAGACTACATGGCGGCCCTTGCCTACGGACGAAAAATCACGGGACGCGTGGCGTTTCAGGTATCCGCCGGGCCGCAGGAAATTGTGACGGCACGGGCACCGGAGGCCAGCACTACCTGGATTGCTCAACGTCAACAGCGCGCTGACCTATGAGCGCCGGCGAAGCGGAGTGGGCTTCACCTTCTTGCGCGGACTTAAGCGCGGGCTCCGGCGTGTTTCGCGGAGCGACCAGCAACACCTTTTCCGTGTTCGGCGCACTACCAGTTCACGCGCATTCTGACGGGATCGGTCAACGGCGGGTATTCGGTGAACAACAGCCTGGCCCACCGCCGGCCTTGCTGACGGCGAGGTTTGACAACTGGTTCGTCGGCGGAAATCGTGGGCCGCCGGCTGGGCCTGCACGCGAGATCTAAATTTCAACTACGGACTGACCAAGCAGGAGAGTCCGACGCCTTGCCCCGTGCTCAGTTGCGGTGTGGCTGGTTTTCAGCAGACGTTTGGCATGACCGTGAACTGGCACCTGCGCCCGGCGGGCTAACCGCGCGGTCGATGACGGATCTAGATGCGGAATTTTCCGCAGTGGCGATCTGCAGTCTTTATTCTGAGGTTTGTGGAATGTATAAGAAGTTCTTCGGACTCAAAGAAAATCCGTTTAACGTCAATCCGGACCCGCGCTATCTGTTCCTGACGCACCACACGCAGGAAGCGCTGGCCTGCTTGACGTACGGAATTGAGACCCGCAAGGGCTTCATCCTGCTGACCGGTGAAGTCGGCACCGGAAAAACCACGCTGATCAACAAGCTGCTGGAATGGCTGCACAAGGAACGCGTATTCACCGCGTTCGTTTTCAATCCCCGCCTGAGCGTTTCGCAATTTTTCGATTTCATGATGGCCGATTTCGGAATCCCCTGCGAATCGCAGCAGAAGGGGCAGATGCTGCAGAAGCTGAACCAGTGGCTGCTGGACCGCTACCAGGCCGGCGAACGCGCCGTGCTGATCGTGGACGAGGCGCAGAACCTTTCGCCGCAGATGCTGGAAGAAATCCGCCTGCTGACCAATCTGGAGACGTCCACGGAAAAGCTTCTGCAGATCGTTCTGGCCGGGCAGCCTGAGCTGGAGCAGAAGCTGAACCAGCCGCAATTGCGCCAGCTGCGCCAGCGCATCACGCTGCGCGCCAAGACCCGCCAGCTGACGCTGGAAGAAACGCAAGGCTACATCGAAGAGCGCATGCGCATCGCCGGAGCCGAAAATCCCGATATTTTCAGTCCGGAAGCCGTGGCCATGGTGCACCGCTATGCCCGCGGAATTCCCAGGGTCACCAACCTGTTGTGCGAGCACTCCCTGGTGAGTTCATTTGCCGGCCAGAAAAATCCTGTGCCCGCGGAAATCGTCGAAGAAGTGGCGCACGATTTTGAGCTGGACGTGGTAGATCCCCTGGCGCATACGGCTCCGCAAGCTCAGCAGCAAGCCATCCCGCTGCCGCATGTGGAAGGCTTGAATGGCAACGGCGATCAGCCGCCCCTGATCGAGTCTCTCCTGCAGGCCCTCAACACGCTGGTCGACCGCCTGAACCAGGCGGAAGCGCAGAACCAGGCGCACGTCCACGCCGAATCAGACACCGAACGTAAATCCTGAGAAACCGCGGCCTGCGGATTCAGCCAGATTCGGATGCGGGGGCAACGAATGAAGCTGGTCCCGAGCACCGAACTGCTTTGCAGGGCTTCCTCGCTTAATCACCCCTTGATCTGGTGTTCGGTCATTTTTTGATAGAGGAGGCGCCGATTGATCTGCAGGCGATTGGCCGCTTCCGTCTTATTTCCTCCGGAAAGCGCCAGCGCATTCGAGATCAATTGTTTTTCGAGTTCCTCGACGGCGGTATGAAACGGCAAGGACAGCAAGTCTGATTTGACCGGGCTCGCGCCGTTTGCGGGGGATAGGGATGCCATCTGGGGGAAGTGGCTGGGCATGATAGCGCGACCGCGGGCCATCAACACTGCCCGCTCCACCATGTTTTCCAGCTCGCGCACATTTCCGGGATAGGGGTAGGTTTGCAGCAAGAGGATGGCTTCTTCGGAGAAGCCGATCGCGGGCAAGCCGTTAGTTTCGCTGTAGCGGCGCAGAAAATGTTCGGCGAGCAGAATGATGTCGGATCGCCTCTCGCGCAGCGGAGGAACGTCAATGCGAACCACGTTCAAGCGATAGTACAAGTCTTCGCGGAAAAGCTTCTCGCGCACCGTGGCATCCAGGTTGCGATTGGTCGCGGCCAGTACGCGAAAGTCTCCGCCCTTGGTTTCCGTTCCGCCCAAGCGCTCGAAGGTGTGTTCTTGCAGGACTCGCAGGAGTTTCGCCTGAAGGCTGGGAGAGATCTCTCCGATTTCATCCAGAAAAATCGTGCCACCCTCGGCCATTTCGAAGCGGCCGATCTTTCGCGCCGAGGCGCCGGTGAACGCTCCCCGTTCGTAGCCGAAAAGTTCCGATTCCAGCAAAGTTTCCGGCAGCGCTGCGCAGTTGACCACCACAAAGGCACGGTCTTTTCTGCGGCTATAATTGTGGATCGCCTCCGCGACAAGTTCTTTCCCGGTTCCCGATTCTCCGCAGATCAGAACCGTGGTGTCGGTTTCAGCGACTTTGCCGACCATCTTGAACACGTCGAGCATGGGCGCGCTGGAGCCGATCAACCGTCCGGTTCCGAGGGTGGCCTGGCGCCCAATACGGGCGCGCAGATCGGCAACTTCCCGGTTGAGCAGGGAATGGGCCAGAGCCCGCTCCACGGTCAGAGAAATTTCCTCCAGGTCGAAGGGCTTCATGACGAAATCGTAGGCTCCCAGCCGCACGGCTTCGATGGCGTTATGGCTGGAACCGAATGCGGTGATGACGATGACGGGAATTGGGGCGAGCCGCGGATCATTCCGCAGGTGCCGCAAGACTTCCTCGCCTCCCAGTTTCGGCATTCGCCAGTCGGTAAATATCAGATCGGGGAGATGTCTTCCCAGCAGTTCGATGGCTTCCGCGCCGTCTCCGGCTTCGAGGATTTCATAACCTTTGCCAGCCAGAATTTCAGCGAGCGTTTTTCGCAGATTGGATTCGTCGTCGATGATCAGGATGGTTTGGCCCATGATTGGCTTTACGAAGCCGGCAGCGTTTCGATTATGGCGTCGCGGATCGGGAGGATAATCCGCACGCTTGTGCCGCTCCCTTCAGCGCTTTCCACCTGAATCTCCCCGCCGTGAGCCCGGACAAATTCGTGGCAAATGGAAAGTCCCAACCCGGTGCCGGACGATTTCGTGGTGAAAAAAGGGTCGAAGATTCTGCTGATCATGGCCGTGCTGATTCCGCGTCCAGAGTCGCGAAATTCTACGCGCACCCGGTCGGTTCCCGCGGCCGATTTTACCGTGGAGGTGACCGTCACCCAAAGGGTCCCGCCGGAACCGGTCATTGCTTCGATCGCGTTCTGAATGACGTTGTCGAACACCTGGGACATTTTACTTTGATCGACGGGCAGCATCGTTCCGTCTTCGGGAAAATCGGTAATGAAGTGAACGCCGTTGTATTGGGCGTGGTCCCGGAATCTGTCCAACCTCTGCTCGGCAAGCTGCTCCAGGTGGGTCGGCTCGGGATGGAATTGTACCGGGCGGGAAAAGTTTAGCAGCCGGTTGACCATGCCGTTCAATCGTTCGATTTCCTCGAGCGCGACCGCGCAAGATTCGTCCACGCGCGCCGAACGTGCTTCGCGCTGCGCCATCTGCACGCGCAGCCGAATCGTCGCCAGCGGATTGCGCACTTCGTGCGCGACGCCGGCGACCAGGCGGCCGAGCGCCGCCAGCCTTTCCGAGTGGCGCAGGCGGTCCTCAATCTGTTTTTCCCTGGAAATGTTCTCCCGCAGCGAAGTGCCCAGGCGATTGATGGCCTGCGCAATCCGTTCGATTTCCTCGGGATCGGAGCCCGTCGCGATCCGCGAGGAAAGGTCTGACTCCAGGTCTCCCAGGCCGCTCTCAATTTTCCTCACTCCAACCTGCAACTTTCGCACCACGAGAAGCGTGAGAATCACGCACAGCAACGCAGCAATGCCCAGCCCCACGGTAATGAGGTAGGCTCGAAGACGGTTGGAACCAGGAAGGCTCTGCAGGCGTTCGATGGTCCAGGCGCTGCCCCATGCGGATCGCTCGGTGGCGATAGGCGCCGCTTCGATCAGGAAAATGTCGCCTCCATCCGTTACCACCCGTTCCGACGGCATACGGATATCCGTCGCATTTCGCGCGGCGTTAAGAATGGCAAGATGCGCCTCCTCCGGAATGTTCGCCAGCGACGAAAGTTGCTCATTGGCGCGGCTGGCGGCGGGGGTATAGCCGAGAAGCGCTTGACCGTCGCTGCGGTAGAACCCTCCTCCAATCCCATCGAGTTTCTCGAGCGAGTTCAGGCTTAGCTCGGCAGTGCTGTGCTCCGCGGACGCCGAGGACAGGTTGACGGTGGGCAATCCCTGCGCGTCGCTCAAGGATTTCGCCCGCTCCACATAATTGCGCGCGAGCTGGCTGGCGGCTTCCAGCAAGCGCCGCTTCTCGTTGTTCAATACCGCTGATTTCGTGTACTGCAGCGCGGTGAGAGTGGCGATGAGCACGGCGACAAACAGGACAACGACGACGGCGCCGAGCAATGTGATTTGCCAGCGAAAACTAAGTCTAGGGAGCGGAAGTCGGTACTGCACGGCGGCCTCCCATAAGTTGCTCCGGCCCAAGCCGAGAGTGTGTACGATGAATGGTGATTTTGACAATAGCCGCTGGCCGGCGAAACACCTTCACTTCGTACCGAGTACCGTAGCTGGTCTCCTTATACCGGTAGATCCGACCAATCCGGCAAACCGGGTGATTCGCGCACCACAGATTGCAGCGGTGGCGCTTTGCCTGGGGGAGACGCGGACGCCACCGCTGCTTCCACCTCGGGTTTGAACTTCCGAGGAATCGATTTTGTTCCGGGAGTCGCTCGGCCCTGACCGCTGATACGGAGGTCTTACGCATAGACATGCCATGGCGTCTTGCGCTATTTCGACGAACGGCGCCTCAGCGTAATTAACACCGAAACCACTGCCGCGTATCCCAACCAGACCAACGATCGAAACGTCGGGTAACTCATGCTCTCAACTTTTCCCGTGATCCATTCGACCGCGGTCAGGCCGCGAGCCTGGCATGTCGAGTCGGAATCCCCACGCACTTGGAAGGTGAGCAACCGGAGTGCCATGGCGCAATATCTCATTCCGGGTAATCCGGCCTTTTCTTTTCAATGAGATTCGGGAGTCACGCTCCCCCGGTTCGCCATCCGCTTGAAACCACCGTGACAAAAGCGAGCGGAAATGTGGCGAAAGCGAACGAAATCCTGGAAGAATGCCTGCCTCCAAACCTTGCGGAACGCATCTTGAAACGGAAATTCTGGTTCCATCGACGTGCATTGAGCTTAGACCGGCGAACCCGCGATCCACTCTGTTTCTTGTACTTAGCGACCGATCTCAACCATTTCTCTCCTCGGAGGAATGATTCCAGCTTTGCGCCGCTCCCGACGATTCGTCCAGCGCCGCAATCATGGCAAACAAATTGCCTAACTAGAGTCAGCGCAGGTTTGAGTCTGGGTTCGGAGTCTTCAGGAGGATCGTGTGCCAGAGTTAGCGGAATTCAAAGTAGATCTCGGTCACGACCCACCGATGGTCGCGCAAACCAGCCGCGAAAGCTTGAACGAGCTGCTGGGCCAGTGCATGCCGCGACTTCTTCGGGTAGCGGATGGTGTGCTGCACAACCACCACGATTCCGAGGACGCCTTGCAGGACGGCCTGGTTTTAGCGCTTCGGCACTTCGACCAATTTAAAGGCCAATCGCAATTCTCTACTTGGGTGTATTCCATTGTTCGCAACTCCGCCCTTTCCAAGTTGCGCAAGCAGCGATCCCGGGTCACCGTTTCGATCGATGAGCCCGGTCCTGACAAAGACTCGGAATGGGAAACGCCGAATCTGCCGGCCGATCCGGGCCCGAATCCGGAACGCCGGTGCGCGCAGTCCGAAGTGTCGGACCTCTTCGCATGCATGCTCGAAGGGATGCCGGAAAGCCACCGGGAGATTATTCGGATGTGCGATTTGGAGGGATTTTCGGGAAAGGAAGCAGCGCAGCGGCTGGGACTTAGCGTATCCGCCGTAAAGGCGCAACATCACCGGGCCCGCCAGGCGATTCGACGGTCCCTGATCTCGTGGGAAGCCGGTCAAAGCCCGCGTGTCATTCGTTGCGGGCGAAAGCTCCGGCAGAATCGGAATGCAGTTTTGACGACAGCGGGGAGGGCCGCGAAACGGTGACGCTAAAATCCATTGAGAAATTTATTTTTACTTCCACAGAAGCGCCGAGCGTAATCCGTTCCGACGGGCAGTTGGAAGCTTACGTCTCGGCGTTGTTGGAATTAGATCAACGAACGGATCTTACCGAAGTGGAAGACAACTTTGCCGAGCTGCTGTCCCTGCTGATTGAAGCGTACGTCCAGTTGCGCCGGTCGGTTCGCGTCGGCTCGTCCCAGGACGGGCCTCAGGAGTGGCCCGCGAAACGCGACCGTTGGCCTCAATAGTCAGGAGTGCCGGCGAATAAATTCTCAATCAAATAAATTAAAGCGGATGATGCACCACAGTGTGGAGACGCCGTCCCGCCAGGTGATTTTTTTGCCCTCGGCGTACGTCCGGCCGGCGTAGGAAATGGAAACTTCGTAGATGCGCCAGTTTCCCTTCGAAATCTTCGCGGTAATTTCGGGCTCGAAGCCGAAACGGTTGGACTTGAGCTTGATGTTCTGCAAGACTTCGCGGCGGAAAACCTTGTAGCAGGTTTCCATGTCCGTGAGCTTCAGATTGGTGAAGATGTCGGAGAGCAGCGTCAGAAACTTGTTGCCGGCATAGTGCCAGAAATAATGCACGCGCTGCGGCCCGCCGAGGAATCGCGAGCCATACACCACGTCGGCTTTTTCTTCCAGAATCGGTTCCAGAAGTTTCGGATAATCGCGCGGGTCATATTCCAGATCGGCATCCTGAACCAGGATTACGTCTCCGGTGGCGGCCTCGAAGCCCCGGCGCAGAGCGGCACCCTTGCCGGCGTTTTCAGGCTGAAACAGGAAGCGGATATTTTCGAGCGAGAGCCTGGCCTTGCCGTTTTGCACCAGGATTTCGCGCTTGCCTTCCGACTGAGCTTTGTCGAAATCCTCCAGCAGCGCGCGCGTGCCGTCGCTGGATTTATCGTCCACCAGGACGATTTCCTTTTCAATCGGCGAGGCCTGCACGCGCAGCAACACCTCTTCGATAAATGCGCGCTCGTTGTACACCGGAATAACGACGGACACCTTCATTCGGATTGAGGCTTCTCCCCGGAAAGTTCAAAACGGCCGCGCTTGGCGCCGCGGGACCGCTTCGTGATTGTTTCGGACCACATAATCGTTTACCGCTGCGAGGAACGCAACGGAATTAGAGGGCGCGTTGCCCGCCGGGCACGGCGCCTCACAATTTGCGTTTCCTCGGATAACGCCCGCGCAGGGCGTTCCAGCGGATTTCCAGCAACTCCAGAAACATTCGCGCGCCGTCTGACGCCACGTTGACCTTGGTAGCGTCATCATGCGACCAGCGCACCGGAACCTCAGCCACGCGCAGGCCATTGCGCTTGGCCAGGAACAGGATCTCCGGATCGAATCCGAAGCGCTCGATGCGCTGCTGCTCGAAAATGATGCGCGTCGGTGCTCTGCGAAACGCCTTGAAGCCGCATTGCGTGTCCGAAAAATCGATGCCTGCGATCCAGCGCACCAAGCGATTGAAAAAAATCCCGGCCTGTTCGCGCAGCGCGGACTGATGTACCTGGATCAGGCTGCGATCCACCGCGCGCGAGCCGATAGCTCCGTCGTAACCCTGCTTCTCAATCGCGTCCAGCAGCTTGGCGGTTTCTTCAATCGGTGTCGATAAATCCGCATCGGTGAACAGCGCCACGCGTCCGCGCGCCTCGAGCATGCCGTGTCGCACGCTGAATCCCTTGCCGCGGTTTCCGGAGTTGGAGAGCAGGCGCAGGTCCGGATACTTTTCCCGCGCGGCATCCACCAGTTCTGCCGTCCGATCGCAAGACCCGTCATCCACCACGATGATTTCGGCCTTATAGGGCTGAGTTTGCAAGTAGGCGAAAATGCGATCCAGCGTTTTCGGGAGGCGCCGGTCCTCGTTGTAGGCGGGAATTACGATGGAAAGATCCAGCGTGGGCGAATTCATTTGCAATAGTGCCGCGGAAATCGGGCGGCATGTGGAACGCCCTCCAGTCGCGGAATTATAGCTTCACAGCCGTGGTTCGTCCATGAAACGTAGGAATCGCTGCGGAAAGTAAACTCAAGTTTTGCGCGGCTTCTTTAGCAAAAAGATCAGGCACACCACGCCGCTGCAGCGCGGCCTGTGCAATTTTCCGGAAGACAAAAGACAAACAATTACTGGGTAGGGGCATCCGTACGGATAATCTCGTAACGCTCGATGACCGCAGCCACGCCCACGCGCGAAGTGCCGGCGTCGCGCTGCTTATCAACGCGAACCACTTTTCCCATGGCGCGAATGAAGACTTCCGATCCGCGGGTTACTTCCGAGGGCAGCGTGAGGGTAATGTCCAGCTCCGCGCCCGAGGTCAGGTCTTCGTCAATCGTGAAGTAGACGCCGCGCGTGGAGATGTCGCGCGTTTTTCCGCTGCGTGAAGAAATATCCTTGTCAACTGGCACGCGAATAATGACCGGCAATGACAGGTCATAACGACGCGCGGTTCGACGCTCCGTCATCTTGTTTCCCCCGGACCCCTATATTCCGATTGCAATCCCACCCCGAGCAAGAAATAAGAGCAATTGATGTTCCAAAGAGGCGACGGTGCCTGGCGCCTTCGTCCCGCTCCCGTCGGAGCCGGCAATCGTCGCCCGCCGGACGAACCTACATCGACCGGAAAAGCGGCTGCGCCCATCGCTCGCACGGCGATGAAAATGCAGTAACGTCCAGCTGAAATTGAGTTTGGGACAGAAGGGAAGAACAACTGTTCAGCCGCTACCGTGATACGCGGAAGGCGATCTTCTCGCCCTCCGCTCCCGGACTTTTTATGGGAAAACCTTAATCTGAAAGCCACCGGAATATTTCCAAATCCGGCACTATGAGGAAAATCACCTTCCTCGAATGAGCAATCTCTTGCATGTACTAGGCAACCTAGCTATGTCGCCCGGCTGGAGCAAGATCGGTCGGAACCGAGCCGGAACCGGAAGATCCGCCGCCTTCGCCGGTGACAACTTTTTTGCTGCTGGCGCGCGCCGGCCGCCCGGTATCCAGTCCGAACTGGCGAATTTTGTAAAGCAGCGCCTTGTAACTGATGCCCAGCATCTTGGCGGCATCCTTGCGGCACCAGTGCGTCTTTTCCAGCGCGTCGGCGATCGCTTCCATTTCGGCTTCGTCTTTCAGGCTGCGCACCAGCGCTTTTAGTCCCTGTTCGCGGGCCGGAGCGGCTTCTTCGCGCGGCGAAATGCGCTGGCGCGTGGCCGACATCTCCACCAGTTCGCGGAAGCTGCCTTCGTCGTCTTCGAGAATCACGTAGCGCTTCACGAAATTTTCCAGCTCGCGAAGATTTCCCGGCCAGGGATAGCGCACCGCCGCTTCCATCAGATGTTGCGAAGGAGTCATCGGCTCCTTGTTGAATTTCTCGCTGTACTTCTGCAGGAAATGGCGGAACAGCAGCGGAATTTCCGTGGTGCGCTCGCGCAGCGGCGGCACGTTGATCGAGAGCACGTTCAGCCGGTAGTACAGATCCTCGCGCAGGCGGCCGGATTTCATGGCTTCCTGAATTTCCACGTTGGTGGCGGCCAGGACGCGCACGTCCACGTCAATCAACTGGCGTCCGCCCAGGCGCGAATACTGATGATCCTGCAGCACGTGCAGCAGCTTGGCCTGCAGGTGCGGGCTCATCTCCGCGATTTCGTCCAGGAAAATCGTGCCCTTGGTGGCCAGCTCAAATTTGCCGGGCTTGGAGCGCACCGCGCCGGTAAAAGCGCCTTGCTCGAAACCGAACAACTCGGATTCCAGCAAGTTCGCCGGGCAGCGCGGCGCAATTCACTTTGATGAACGGCCTGGTTGCGGCGCGTGGAGCGCATGTGAATCATGCGCGCGACGACTTCCTTGCCCACGCCGCTTTCGCCGTAAATGAACACCGGCACGTCGACCGGAGCGATCTGCAGAATCTGCTGGCGGATGCGCACCATCTGCGGGCTGGCGGCCAGGAAGCAGAGATCCTCGGTGATGGTGTCGCAGTATTCGCGCAGCGCCTTATTTTCCTTGCGCAGCTGCTGCTTCTGGCGGCACTTCAGCATGGCCACGTCGAGTTCGGCCTTTTCGAAGGGCTTGGTCAGGTAATCCTGCGCGCCCAGGCGAATGGCTTCGACGACCGTGCCCACTTCGTTGGAGCAGGAAAGCATGACCACGTTCAGCGTGCGGTCGATCTGCATCAACTGCTTCAGCGTTTCCAGGCCGTTCATCTCCGGCATCAGCACGTCGAGGATGATGAAGTCCGGGCGTTCGCCGTTCTCGATCTTCTCGAGCGCTTCCGGTCCCGAGTTCACGGTCTCGACCTGGTAGCCATCCACTTCCAGCAGCGTCTGCAGATACTTTCGGATGCTGGGTTCGTCGTCCACGACCAGAATTCTTTCCTTTTCAGCCATTTGCCCCACCTTCATTGAGTCCAGAATTGCCTTAAGTATTGTCTATCGGCAGCAGGAACGTAAAAGTACAGCCCCGCCGGGGTTCGCTATCCACCCAAATTTTGCCGCGATGCGCCTGCACCAGCCGCTTGGCGATCGCCAGACCCAGGCCCATGCCGGAAGAGGTGCGGTCCACGCGCACGAAATCCTCGAAAATTTCCTGGTGATGCTCGGAAGCGATGCCCGGCCCGGTATCGGACACCGAAATCTTGATGCAGTTGGGCTGCTGGACGCGCTCGCGGCGGCGATCCTGGGTCTGAATTTCCTCCGCCGAGCGCCGCTCCCAGAAATGCAGTTCCGCGCGCAACGTGACATTGCCGCCGGCCGGCGTGTGTTTCAGCGCGTTGTCCAGCAGATTGGCGACGGTCTGCTGCACTTTCTGGTAGTCGAATTTGAAAATCGGCAGATGTCGGTGTTCAGATGCGTTTCCAGCCGCACGTGCTTTCGCTGGAACGCTTCGTGCCAGCGCGTGGCCAGTTCGCTCAGGCAATCGCGCAAATCATTTTCGCGCAGATGCAGCACCAGCTTGCCGCTTTCCAGCGCCGAATAATTCAGGAACATCGAAACCAGGCGCACCAGCCGCTCGCAGCTTTCCTTGGATTCCTGCAGGATGTCGCGCTGCTTGTCGGTCAGTTTGCCCGAGCGATCCGGACAGCAACAGATCGTAATAGCCCTTGATCACGGCCAGCGGCGTTTTCAATTCGTGCGCGGCGGAGGCCAGGAAAACCGTCTTCTGGCGGTTCACTTCCTGCAAGCGCAGGTAGGCGGCCAGCAAATTCCGGTACGTGATTTCCCGTTCCTGCAGCAGTTCCTGCACGGTGTGTTGCGTCGCCGGCCGGCTGGATCGGCGACTGGATTCTTTTCGGCTTCTTCGATGCGCACCACCAGCCAGTCCGCTTCCGGCAGCCACTGAATGCGCGCGATCGCCGCGCCGTCGCAGCATTCGAACTTGGAATCGATTTGCTGTTCGCCGCCCTCGATCCGCTCGGTGATTACTCTCGGGATGAATGCGCAACAGGTCGGAAAATAAATTCAAATTCGGTTCGAAGGCAAAGCCGTGGTCGAGACAGGCGCTGCTTGCCTCGCGCATTGGCCTGCAGGATTCGGCCGCTCGGTCGGAAATCAGAATAGGCTGTTCCAGCAAGTCCAGAAGACTCGCGATCACGCTCGCCGGGACGGCTTCACTGGACGGCAATTCGACTACGGGACCGCGTCTCAACTGGCTCTCCTCGGGACACTTGTCCGCTCTGGATTAGAGCGGAAAATTCCATTTGATTCACTTCGGTTTGTGAGCGGGGAACCAACCGGATACTGTCAAAAGGCGACGCGCTCTGTCAATGGTAAATGGGTTCTATTTTGCACAATTGTAGAAAAGCTCTGGCCAGATAGCGGAAGGGAGCTGTGGAAAACAGATTTCCGTATCGCAAAATTGCAGTTGTAAGTCACTATAAATAATACGACTTACAGTGGCTCATTTTATGGGCATCGCTGGCAATCGATGTGCTCCTTAGTTGAAGGTACTAGGTCGAAAGTACTACGTTTTGGATCGATGGGAAATTATTTTCCCTAGCTGTTTTTTGGGCCTGGAAAGAGAAGGTATGCGCTTAACCCCCGCTGAGCGCCGGCGTTCTCAGCGGATTCACGTTCAGATTCCGATGTTCGTTCGAGGGACGGACGCTGCCGGATTGGAATTTCTCGACCTCACCAAGACGCTGGACATCAGTGCCACGGGAGCGTACCTGGCCAGTCCGCGAGCGATCCGCACGAATCAGCTCGTGAACCTGACGATTCCGGCGCCGTCATCGCCGTCGGCGACGCTGCCGGCGGAAACTCCGCCGATTCAGGCGCGAGTGCGCCGCCATCACGCCGCGCAGGGATTTCACCTGTCTGGGTGTGGAATTTTTGAAGGCGCTGGACTAGGCATCGCAAGGCGGCGAATCGCGCAAGAAGAGAACTGCAGTAACGGATTATCCCCAAAGAGTGTGCAATGTTTTGCGGCCTGTCTCCAACTGTGTCCATTGGGCTGTTTTCGGCGCACCTGAAAACATGCTTAGTCAGTGTACGATCAATCGATTAGAGGAAATTTCTGAACTTCGACTACGGCCTGCTGTATGGCAGTCGCCGTGCAAGTATGGTTCTGATGTTGATGGATCTCCACGCCCGTCCCGCGCTGGGGTAGTCTGAAAATCGTCGGAATTTACGGAACTATCTACGGAAATTATTGATGCCGCAAACTGGTGATCCCAACCCACCACGTTGGTCCGCCGAGGAGTCTTTCCTCGAGCTGATTGACGGACACGCTCGAGTCGATGGACCGCTCCGGCCGCGGGCAATTCCTGCAGCGATTTTTTCGCTCGATCGCGCACGTCGAATCTATCCGAAAACGCAAAGCCTCGAATTCTGGGACCAGGCGCTGGCGCGGCGCCGCGAACTTTCCGAGAGCCTTGGGAAAAAGAGTTGCGCTGCAGGCTGCGCTGGTGGACGTGCTGGCGTCCGCCGGACAATTGCGGCTTGCCGATCCTGATGGAATACGAGGAACTGCGCAAACTGCAGATCAACGCCGCGACCGATCCGCTGACCAGCCTCTATAACCGCCGCTTTTTTGAAGACTACTTCGAGAAAGAACTGAACCGGTCGATTCGTTACACGCACAAGCTGGCGCTGGTCGTTTTCGATCTGCACCGCTTCAAGGAAGTGAATGACCGCTTCGGGCATCCGCAAGGAGACGCGCTGCTGCAAATGGCGGCGGCCACGCTGCGAAAATCGTTGCGTACTTCAGACTATGCGTTCCGCATCGGCGGCGATGAGTTTGCGCTTCTGCTCCCGCAATCCGACACCGAACAGGCCGCCGCGCTGAGCCGCCGCTTGCGATGCCGCCTATGCCAGCGCCATCGAACCTTTAAATTTGCGGATTCCGCTGGCGCTGGATTACGGTCTCGCGGTGTTATCCCGATGACGGTGAGTTGCAGGAAGTATTGATCCGCGTGGCGGACGAGCGCTTGTATCAAGTTGAAAAATGGCACCCGTGCGCCGGCACCGGCTGCGTCTGCTCCGCTTCCAGAAACGAATGTTCCGGCTGTTCCGGAGTTCAAATCAAGATTCGAGCCGCCGGTCAACCTTGGCGTAAATACTCCAGCTCCGCCTGCGCCGCCCGTGGAGACGAAAAAAACGGGAGAACAGCAGCGCCGCTGGGAGCGCGTCTCCCTGCAAAATACGCATGCCTACGCGATGATCGGAGAGGGTGTGGAGCGCACGGCCCGCGTGCTCGACCTTGGATATGGCGGAGTGGCGCTGGAAACTTCGCGGCCGCAGGATTTAGACGACACGTTTCAGGCCGTGCTGCACGTGCCCATCCTGCCGCCGGTCCGGGTCAGCCTGCACCGCGTCTATCAGAAACAGACCAGCTCGGGCGCCATGCGCATCGGCTGTTCGTTCGTCACGTAACCTGTGCTTTAAAGCGTGCTGTAGACAACTCCCTACAGTTCGGTAGCACAGGCTTCAGCCTGTGGAATTCCGCCAGTGCTTGCAAGGACTGACGGACCCCCACAGGCTGAAGCCTGTGCTACTGGGACGCTACTCTAGACTCTGATGGAGGCGCTCGTCGTAGGGGCTGCCCAGCGTGGGGTCGATTTGCTGGCGGAACTGGCGCGTGTGTGCGGCGGCCACATGCTCGTCAAAGGCTTTGCGGTTCTGCCAGACTTCGATCAGCGAAATGTGGTTGCCGCGCGAGATTTCCGCCCCAGCTTCGATCCGGACGAGGCCCGGGTCTTTGCGTGTATCGACCACGTACTGCTGCACCAGTTTTGTCCCGGCATCTTTTTGCGGGGGAATGATGTCCACGTGGGTCACCACGTAGATTCTGTCGCGCATCTCCTGTCCCTGCGCCCGGGCACGCCCGACAATGGCCCCGGCCACCAGAATGAGCGCCGCGAATATCGCCAGTATCGGCCGATTCTTGGGGTTCAGTCTCGCTTGCATCGAGGTTTCCTCCGCTTTCCGTAGCGCTGCGCCGCTCTTGGTTCAGGGCGTCCTGAATCGTTCGCGGCCGGTTGAGCATCCAAACCAATCCACAGCCCGCATGTATATCATGTTGGCAGGGCCCGGCGAATCACGTATGATGGAAAATTGTGCGCTGACCTAGCGACGCGACTGTAGCCCCGGCACGTGACCGGGAGCCGCGCAGACCGGCCAGCCAACGGGAGACCTTCCATGAAAGAAAATATTCATCCGGACTACCACGCCGTAACCGTGCATTGCGCCTGCGGGCATACGTTCCCCACGCGATCGACGATGAAGGGCGAATTCCTGCGCGTCGAAATCTGCTCCAACTGCCACCCTTTCTTCACCGGCAAGCAAAAGCTGCTGGATACCGCGGGCCGCGTCGAGCGCTTTACCAAGAAATATGAGAAGGCCGCCGAAGCGCAGCAGGCTATTAAAGAAGCCAACAAGAAAAAGCGCTGAACGAAACGCTCCAGTGGCACGGACCCCGGTGGCGCAGACTTCATTCTGCACGTTTTGGTGTCTACCTGAACGAACCCCGCAGACTAAAGTCTGCGCCACTTCTAATTTGCGCGGCGGTGTAGAATATCGCGCGAACTATGGCCGCTCAACCCATGACCTCTCCGCAGCCTGAACGGGTGCCGTTTGAAGCTGCTGTGCCGCGCATCACCCTGCGAAATCATTTTTCTCATCCCTACGATTCGGCGATCGCTGCTGCGCGCACCTGCTACGCTCCGCGCCTGATCGGTCCCGAAGAAGTGACGGACAAGCAGCGGCTGCAAATCGGGGCGTCCACGTTTTACGGCGGGCATCACACTGTCTACCAGCACGCGCATTTTGAATTTGGCCTGGAAAACGTAAGCCGGCAATTCGTGTGGTCTTTCCTGCACGCGCATCCGTTCTATAACTCTGAGCAGCAAAGCCAGCGCTATGTGCGGCTCGATCACGCCATGGCGTATCTGCCGCCGGAAATTCTCGGCTTCGGCGCGGCCGAGCGCGAAATTTATGAAGGCGCGATTGCGCGCGCCTGGGGCTACTACCAGGAGCTGACGGCGCTCCTGAAGGGCGATGCCCACGAAATTCTGAGCGATATCTGGCACATCGGTCCGATGTCGCACTCCAAGCGCGTGCAGAAAGTGGACCGCCAGGCGGAGAAACGCGCGATCGAAGTGGCGCGCTACGTCCTGCCCGTGGCCGCCGCCACAACGATGGTGCACACGTTATCCGGCATTGTGTTGCACCGCTTGTGGAGAATGGCCGCGGCGTCGGACACGCCCGCGGAAGCGCGCGCGGTGATCGGCGAAATGGTGGCGCGGGTCCGTGAAATCGATCCGCAGTTTTTCGATCGTTTCGACAACGCGCCGATGGAGCAGGAGGAAATGCCGGAGTGGTCGCATGCCAAGGCTGCCGGCGCGGATTCCGCCGCACGCAGCGAGGAGTTCGCGCGCGAATTCGACGCGCGCCTCGCGGGCCGCGTCTCGCTGCTCACGGACTACTCGCCGAATGCGCCTCGCGTGATGGCTGACGCCTATCGCGCGGTGCTCGGCCTGCCGGAGAGCGCCTGCCCGGATGAGGAAGCCGTCGACCGTCTCCTGAATCCCGCGCGTAACCCCTATCGCCTGGAGACGCTGAATATCGGCGTGCATGCGCCGATCCTGCGCGCGCTGCAGCACGCCAATTTCACGTTCGCGAAAAAAATCAGCCACACCGCGGACAGCCAGGACCAGCGCCACCGCATGGTTCCGGGTTCGCGGCCGCTGCTGATGCTCACGGACACGCGCACGCCCGATTTCGTGGTTCCCATGCTGATCGCTGGAAACTCCCGCGCGCGCGAAGTTTACGAGCGAGCCATGGCGGACGCCTGGTCCGCGAAAAACGAATTGCTGGACCGCGGCGCCTCCCCTGAAATAGCGCTTTACCTGCTGCCCAACGCCAAATCCATCCGGCTGGTCGAGTCTGGTTCGCTGCTGCACCTGATTCACAAGTGGACGATGCGCACCTGCTTCAACGCCCAGGAGGAGATTTATCAGGCGTCGATGGAAGAGGTGGAGCAGGTCCGCGAGGCCTTACCTTCACTTGGAAAATATCTTGGCCCGCCCTGTTACATCCGCGCGGGGATCGCCACGCCGATCTGTACGGAAGGGTCGCACTTCTGCGGCGTGAAAGTCTGGCAGGAATTCCCAAAAATCGAGCGACGAATTTGATTCTCGCGCGTCTGAGTTCCTGATGACGCGCCGCGGCAGCCTCGTCTACTACCTCACCTCCTGGATTTGCGGAGGACTGTTCCTGACCGTGGCGATGTATCTGCAGGAGCGGACTTCTCCGGAGGGAATGGGAATCGGACCGACCGGGGCGGGCGCTGCGATTATCACTACATACTTTTTGGTGCTGGTGTTTGGCGCGTTTCTTTCGGTAGTGTTCGCGTTCCTGCTGCGTCTGTGGATGGACCGGCTGCACGGCGACAAACTGTGGCAATGGGCGCTGGCCGGGATGATCCTCGCGCTGCCGATGACCTGGGTGGTGCGCTGGGCTTCAAGCGCCACAGACGCAGCGGGGCTGCAGGGCGCCATCCGCCAGGTCGCGATACTTCTCTTTCTTGGCGTGCGTGGAATTGCCGAGCATCATCCGGTGCTGGGGCTGCCCGTGGCCGCGCTGACTGCAGTGGTTCTGTTTCTAGTGCATCGGGCCTTCTCACAAAAAACCGAAGGATGATTCGGGAAGAAGTAGCACAGACTTCAGTCTGTGGGGTTTCGTTCTGTATCCCAGATCAAACGCGTTCGCCGAGATTTTTTGGAAATCCACAGTTAGCCAAGATCTATTGGAAATCCACAGACTGAAGTCTGTGCTGCTGGAGTTGCATCACTTCAGCTCCGCCACTTCAGCGTGACCGGCGCCTCGAGCGGGTGAATCATCGGCGCGCCAGTTTGCTGCGACGCCTGGTAGGCGGCCTTCAATTGAAAATACCAGCGTGCCTGGCGGTCGGCGTCGTCGATCAGCATCATGCGCGGCTGCACTTTTAATCCCGGCTGCTGGCGCTCGATCACGTCCTGATCCTGCGCGATGAATCGCTTCCCAAAGAATTTCAGAAAAGGCGTTACAGGAAACCACAGGAACAGATTCCAGGCCGCCACGAAATCCAGGCGGCACAGGTCCCGCCGGATGGGCGTTACCGTCGTTCGGTTGGTGAACCAATATTTGCCGCAGCGCACCTGCTCGGTCCGGATATTCGGCAGCACAAAATCAATTTGCGTGGTGACCGCTTCGCCATAAAAGCGCAGCAGCTTATAGGGGCCGCTGTTGGCCGATGGCGTATGTGAGCTCATGCGGAAACCCTGCGGAATGGGCTCAAATGTTTTTTGCTTTTCGCGGATGCTGCGGCGGCTGCGCCACCACCAGGATTGATGCACAAACGGCCCGTGCGCCGGGTCCATCAATCCGACAATGGCCGTGTCCATGCTGCACGTCAGATCAGCGGTAAGATGCGCGATGCGGAAACGCTCGCTGAATTTCGGAAGCTCGGGAGCGGCAGGAATTGCCGCGCGATCCACGGCGCGGCCCTCGGGATTGGCGAGATAGACCCACACATAGCCGTCGCGCTCTTCGCAGGGAAAGCTGCCGGCAAAGATCCGCTCGCATTGCAGCTTGGAATCCGCGGTGATGGAGGGAATTTCGGTGCACTGCCCGGTGTGCGCCTCAAAACGCCAGCCGTGGTAGGTGCATTCGACCGTCTTGCCGTCACAGCTGCCCGCGGAAAGCGGAAATGCGCGGTGGGGACAAACGTCCCGCAACGCAAATGCTTTTCCCGCGGCGTCGCGACCCAGCACCAGCGGAATTTCCATCCGCGTCGAGGTCGCGAGCGCCCGCCCGCCAAGCTCTTCGCTGCGCAAAGCTGGGTACCAGAAACCCCAAAGGAGTTCGCCGTCGATGCCCGACGCAGTAACGCCCGGAATGGAAAAAGTTTGGCTCATGTTCGCGCACAGTGGAACATCCGCACAGTAGCACGCCTATGATATACCGAACGTTTGCGACCGCAATGCCGGCTGGCGCGAATGGAAGAGTGAGGCGTCACGCTGATTTTTTCTTTTTGTGCCGCGGCTTGCCGCGCAGGAATTGCTTCCAGTCCTCCGCGGTGATGGCCCAGCGTTCGTGGTCGCGCCACTGTCCCGCAATTTTTAAATAGCGAGGGGAATATCCTTCCTTCGTGAATCCAAGTCTACGCACCAATTGCCGCGATTTTTCATTGCCCGGCTGGATATTGGCTTCCAACCTGTGCAGGCCCAGCGAGCGAAACGCCTTCGACACCATCGCACGAAGCCCCGCTGTCATGTATCCGCGTCCGGCGTGAGGGGCGAACGCGTAATAGCCCAGATACCCCGAGCGAAATCGGCCGCGGACAATTTCGCTGATATTTACGACGCCGGCGATCTCACTATTCTCGGTCAAAATCCAGTAGCCAATCTGATTGTCGGAGGAAGTGAAGCGCTTCACGTACTTGTCAAACTCTTTTGCGGTCCGGGGCGGAGACGTCCACAGGCCGTGCAACGTTCGGCTCCGGGCCGCAGCGGCCAGAAACTCCGCGCGGCGTTCGAGAGTTGGATTGGTGAGAGCAATTTTCAATCGCTGGCCCATTCGCCGACTCCCTTGACGCCGTCCCATGACGTCTTCCCAAGACGTTATCCGACGATGTCGCTTGAATTTGCGGAGGGCCGGGCTTCAGCCCGGCCATAAAAAGCTCCGCTCACGTGTGGCTTTAGCCCCTGAAGCCCAGGTTTTCGAGTCCGTCGCGAAAGTCGGTCGAGCCGAGAGGCTCGCGAGTGTCCTCACGCTTCGCGCACGATCATGATATACCGGCCGCCATCACCGCAATCGCCCGTCACATTGAATGGGCGGCATTCGAACCCGTAAGATGCTTAGCGACACTCCCACGTCGGACAAGTCGGATCGAGGAGGCGTTCGTGACGCAAATCATCCCTTCGCGCATGACTGTGGAAATGGACGGCGAGTTCGTCGTATTCCTGATCGGCGTGCGAGTCAACAAACCCTGGAAGATTCACAAGTGGTTGCCCATGATACTTGCTATGCCGAAAATGTTGAAAGAACTGGACGCTCATCCCGAAGCCGGATGCCTGGGATACCACGGCTCGGCAAAAGTAATTGTGCAGTATTGGCGATCCTTCGAGCACTTGGAAGCCTACGCGCGAGACAAGGATCGAAATCATTGGCCCGCGTGGGTCGATTTTAATCGCCGGGTGGGGAACAGCAGAGGCGACGTCGGCATCTGGCATGAAACCTATCTCGTGAAGCCCGGCAACTTTGAGACGTTCTATAGCGGCATGCCGCCGTATGGCCTCGGGAAAGTCGGGAAACTGATTTCCGCTACAGGAACTCGCGAAGCCGCGCGCTCGCGAATGAACGCCGCCGCTCCAGCCCAGTGAGCAGCTGCCTCGAAATGAAGGCTGATCTGCCGCTTCGCACTCAAAACGGGCGCATTGCATTTCGCGCCGATTCACGCTATTTTATTGACCAGAAGCCATGTTTACCGCCTTCTATTAGCCGCAACCCTTTCCGGATCCCGCCGCGCGGGATCTCCGCACCCGTTTGTTTTTCTTGTCTCAATTTTCATCCCAGCTGGAATCCATATGGAAGAGGGGCGCGCCATGGCAGGCTTGACGCTGTACGAAAAGCTCGACCAGATCGAACATCGCTACGAGGAAATGACCGCGGAGCTTTCTTCGCCCGAGGTGCTGAAGATTCGGCGCACTACCAGAAGCTCGCCCGCCGGCATTCCGAGCTCTCCGAAATGGTCGAGAAATATCGCGAGTGGAAGGAGATCGACAAAGGCCTCAAGGAAGCGAAGCAATTGGCTCGCCGAATCGGACGACGCCGAAATGAAGCAGATGGCGCACGACGAAGCCAGGCAACTGGCCGCGCGCAAGGAACCGGTCGAGCGCGAGTTGAAGTTCCTGCTGCTTGCCCGAAGGATCCCAACGACGAAAAAAACGTGATCGTCGAAATCCGCGCGGGCACCGGCGGCGACGAAGCGGCGCTGTTTGCCGGCGAACTTTTCCGCATGTACTCGCGCTACGCGGAATCGCAGGGCTGGCGCGTGGAAATGCTGGAAAGCTCGCCGTCTTCGCTGGGCGGCATGAAGGAAATCGTGGCGGCGATTCAGGGCAAGAAAGTCTACTCGAAACTGAAATACGAAAGCGGCGTGCATCGCGTGCAGCGCGTGCCGGCCACCGAGCAGCAGGGCCGCATTCACACGTCGGCGGCCACGGTGGCCGTGCTGCCCGAAGCCGACGACATCGACATCAAGATCGAGGCCAAGGATCTGCGCATCGACACGTTCTGCTCCTCCGGTCCCGGCGGGCAATCGGTGAACACCACGTACTCCGCCGTGCGCATCACGCACATTCCCTGCGGCCTGGTGGTTTCGCAGCAGGACGAAAAATCGCAGATCAAGAATCGCGCCAAGGCCATGCGCGTGCTTGCGTTCGCGGCTGTACGAAATGGAGCAGGAGAAGCAGCACGAGGCGCTCGCCGCCGAGCGCCGCGGGCAGATCAAGACCGGCGACCGCTCCGAAAAAATCCGCACCTACAACTTTCCGCAGAATCGCGTGACCGATCACCGCATCGGCCTGACGCTGCACCAACTGACCGAGGTGATGGACGGCAAGCTCGGCCCGTTCGTGGACGCGCTGGTGACGCACTACGAAGCCGAACGCCTGAAGCAGGAACTGGTCGAAGCGTAGGACAGCCTGAAGCCCGCCATACTCGGACTCATGAACAGCATCAACATCCACTCCGCGTTGCGCGACGCCATCGCCGAACTTGAACGGAACCACGTTCTTTCTCCTGCGCTGAATGCGGAGTTAATCCTCATGCACGCGCTGGGACGGGATAAAGCGTGGATTTACGCGCACCCCGAGCAGGAACTAAGCCCCAATGAGCAGCAGCATATTTCATCGCTGCTGGCTCGGCGGGCCGCCGGCGTGCCTGTGCAGCATCTCACCGGACATCAGGAATTCTGGGGGCTGGAGTTTGAAGTCACGCCCGCCGTGCTAATCCCGCGGCCGGAAACCGAACACATTATCGAGGTCGCGCTGGAACGTCTCGGAGTTTCCGCGGACGTGGATTCGCCCCGGCGGCTCGAGTGTTTCCAGATCGCGGATGTGGGCACCGGCTCCGGCTGCATTGCCATCGCGCTGGCGAACGAATTGCTCGCTGCGCGAATCATCGCGACGGATATTTCCTCTGCGGCTCTGCATGTGGCGCGCCGCAACGCCGAGCGCCACAAGGTTGCCGAGCGCATCCACTTCGAGGAGTGCAATTTGATGGACGCGCTCCTGCACCGCTCACCAGTCACCGCTCACCAGTCACCGCTTCTCGATCTGATCGTCAGCAACCCGCCGTACATCGGCCGGCACGAAGCCGCGGCGCTGCAGCGTGAAGTGCGCGAGCATGAGCCGGAACTGGCGCTGTACGGCGGTGCGTCCGGAACAGAACTTTACGCGCCACTGATTTCACAGGCCGCGATGCTGCTCCATCCAGGCGGTGCGCTGGTGCTGGAGTTGGGGCACAACTCTGGAGACCATGTGAGGAACCTGCTGTCCAGCGCGGAATGGAGCGGCGTCGAACTCACGAGTGATCTTGCAGGAATTCCGCGCGTGATTTCAGCGCGGCGCGCAACCTAAGTGCGATTTGACTGCGCCTAGCGGCCACCTGCAGGTGGGCGTCCTGGACGCACCTGCCCGCCTCAAGGAGGGCGCTATATTACTTGGCTCGCCGATCGATGTCCTGATCTCGTAACCGACGACGAACTAGAACCAGGTATGCTCGCGGTAATCGGAATACGTCTTTCCGAATTTTTCCTGCAAAAGTTTGGCTTCCCGCCCTGCCTGCAGCGTCTGAAAGACCGCCAGTCCGGCCAAAATCGCCAGCAGCCAATACAATTGCAGAACGAGCACGAGGCCGAAAAGCATCAGATCTAAAAACACATACATGGGGTTGCGAATTCGCGCGTACAGTCCGTGGGTGACCAATCCTCTCGCTTCCGGCTGCACGGAAAATGAATCGCCCAATTGAACGCGCGCAAGGGTCACCAGTACATAGCCTATCCCAACGAGGATCGCTCCGGCGATCCGCTCGGCGGTCCACGGAAGAAACTTCACTCCGGGTACAAACAGATACAGCAGGGCAATCGCCACGAAAATTCCGATTGCCGGCGCATAAGTTTTCATGGATGCAATTTTAGCACGTCGCAATTCCACGCGTCGCCGAGCGCGCCGCCGGCGCTGGTATGATGTCGGACGGAGTAAAAATGGACGAGACACTCAATCCCTGGACGGTCCGCGAACGCGCCACGGTTTACGAGAACGACTGGATCCGCGTGGAACATCACGAAGTGCTGGGGCCCGCGGGAGGGCCCGGGGTGTATGGCACGGTGCACTTCAAGAATCAGGCCACCGGCGTCGTGCCCATCGACAACGGCGGAAATATAATTTTAGTGGGGCAATATCGCTTTCCACTGCGCGCCTACAGCTGGGAAATTCCCGAGGGCGGCGGTTCCCACTCGCTTACTGCGCTGGAATCGGCGCAGCGCGAACTGCGCGAGGAATGCGGGCTCGAAGCAAGGCACTGGCTGCAACTGGTGGCCATGGATCTTTCCAACAGCGTTTCGGACGAGCGCAGTACGATTTTTCTGGCATGGGAACTTTCGGAAAGAGCGTCGGAACCGGATGAAACGGAAGTCTTGCAGATCGCGCGGGTGCCCTTCTGGGTTGCGGTGGAGCGGGCCAAGCGAGGAGAAATCCGCGACGCGATGAGCGTCGCGGCTCTCCTCCGTGTTGCCTTGATGGCGGTACAGAACGAATTGCCCGAACCGATTGCGAAGGCGATTGGACGCCCGGAAAATGACTAAGCCCCGAGCACTCCGTGATTCCAGTTGGCGGGTTGCGGAAGGGTCATGCGCTTGTTGGTGCGAACGCGGAAAGGCATGCTCTCTTTTTGGATGCCGCGCGCGCGGATCGTGTTGAGGCGTTTGCGCAGGCGCTCCGGGTCCATGCCGGCTGACGAGCAGACGGCCTTGAAATCCTTCTTGTCCTCAAAAAGAAATTGCTCCGCTTTGCGGCTGAAGCTCAGCGGCCCACACATCCATTCCTCCAGTGTTTTGGTGATCACGGCCCGCCAGAGTCTTTCTTCTGCCGTTCCCTTGTCCGCGATTTGCAGCGTTGAACTTTTAAACATGGAGTATGCCCCCGTGCATAATTTGTTTTCAGCTGAGCGGAGTGACTAATGCAGTTGAAGGACCAGAATTGCATGCAAATGGCGAAAAATTGAGCGATTCACGGCCTCGTTAACCCGCTTGGCAAAGACTTGCTCGCAATACACAGCTTGTGCGCGCCCCGCATCGTGCCTCTTTGGTCACCAAGGGTTCCCCGTATGGCAATTGCGTACCTGGCGCGCGTAGTGGCATGTAAAAAAGTGCCGGACTTCGTGTGGAATTTTTGCGCTGTTGATATATAAATTACAAAACCGTTACAAGCCCAGGCGCGTGGCGTTGTCGGATTGCGCACAAATTCCCGTCCTTTTCCGCCCAAAATTGCCATGGATTTGCCGTGGCGGCTTGTGCGCGGTCAGTCCGAATGGTCCAGACCGCCGATATGGTCGATGCTTTTCTCGTTCTTTTGCCGGCGGTAAGTTTTAAGCCCCTCGGGTCCCAGCTTGTGCGCCCACGCGATCAGTTGGGTGCGTTCGCCTTCGTAGCGCAGCAACGGCACGGCATAACCGCAGGAATCCGTGATCCTCGAAACCTCGATCCGAATGATCGACCGCGTTCCTTCAAACTCCGGGAATTGGGCGGCGAGCCCGGAAAATTCCTGCTCCCGCGGCTCGATCACTCGCCCGTGACCGTGCAACCGGAAAATCTTCGGCGGCCCTTGAAAAGCGCAGAACATCAAAACGATGCGCCCGTTTTCCTTCACATGCGAAACCGTCTCAATTCCGCTGCCGGGCAAATCGAGGTAGGCGACGGTGCGCGGACCGAGAATTCGCAGGGTGTCGAGCCCCTTGGGAGAAACGTTAACGTGGCCGTCCGCGCCAAGTGGTGCCGACCCGACGAAGAATACCGGCTGCGCCTCGATGAACTTCCGCACCGTGTCGTCGATGGTCGAAAAATGTTTTCCCATGGCCAGCGGCTCCTTCGGCCCATCGTAGCATGCGGGTTGCGGGCGCCAGAAATTGAGCAAAATCTTTCGCTCTATATTCGCCTTGAGGTATAGTAGCGGCCAGGAGCCATGCCCAAGATCGCTACGTTCCGGGCCAAGCGTGACGCCGCGGCGGATTCCAGCTCCTCAGCGGTATACACCTCTTCCGCTTCGATCCTGCACGTGGACATGGACGCCTTCTTCGTTTCGGTCGAACTCCTCGATCGGCCGGAACTGCGCGGGAAGCCGGTCGTCGTTGGGGGGCAGCCGGATCGGCGGGGCATCGTCTCCACGGCCAGCTATGAGGCCCGCAAGTACGGCATCCACTCGGCGATGCCGCTGCGCACCGCGGGGAGACTCTGCCCGCACGCAATTTTTCTCGAGCCCCGGCATCACCTGTATTCGCAGTGGAGCGACCGCGTGGCGGCGATTCTCGGAAAATATTCACCGGTGGTGGAAATGGCTTCGGTCGACGAAGCTTACCTGGATCTCGCCGGAACGGAGCGGTTGTTCGGACCGCCGCTGGCCGCCGCGGATGCCCTGTTGCGCGAAATTACGGCCACCACCGGGCTGCCGTGTTCCGCGGGACTGGCGCGCACGCGCCTGGTGGCCAAAGTGGCCAGCGATCAGGCCAAACCGCGGGGACTGGTGTGGGTTCCGGCGGGAAGCGAAGAAAGTTTTCTCGCGCCGCTTGACGTGCGGC
Organism: uncultured Acidobacteriota bacterium; assembly: GCA_963774805.1. GTDB lineage: Bacteria > Acidobacteriota > Terriglobia > Acidiferrales > UBA7541 > Palsa-360. Next base: position 416,492 of record CAVZGK010000002.1, on the reverse strand, counting down.
GCATTCCTGGAATCGGCAAGGTCACCGAGGCGGCCCTGAAGGCGGCCGGCATCGAAAAAGTGGGCCAACTGGCGTCCGCGGCTCGAGAGAAGCTGGAGCAGGACTTCGGCCGCTGGGGCACCGCACTGTATCGCAAGGCGCATGGCGGCGACACTTACGAATTTTTCGTCGATGCCGAGCCCAAATCCATTTCGCACAACCGCACATTTTCCGAAGACACGCAGGATCGCGTTCTGATGGATGCGACGCTCAGCCTGTTGACGCAAAAATCGATGAAACGGCTGCGCGAAGCCGGTCTCAGCGCCTCTACAATTTCCATCACCATCCGCTACTCGGGATTTGAAACCATCACGCGCGCGCAAACGCTGCGCGAGCCGACGCACCTGGACCCGGTCGTCTTTGAAACGGTAAAGAAATTATTCGAGCGGCACTGCGATCGTTCGCCGAAAGGTGAGGTTGCTGGGAGTGGCGCTTTCCTCGTTCACGCACGGAGGGGAGCAACTGGATTTGCTCGACGCCGGCCGCCGCGAAAAGCTGGAAAAACTAGCGCGAACCACGGACGCGTTACGCGACCGGTTCGGATTTTCCAAGATTCAATTCGGCGGATCGGTGAGAAAGCCGGGCCAGTAGGACTAGGCTGGAGCGTAGCGGATCGGAATCGCCTTCCAAACGTTGTCATTCTGAGCGAAGCGAAGAATCTCTCTTCGATCTACGTGCGAGCAAGAACACAAGAGGGATTCGTCGCTCCGCTCAGAATGACACAACCAGGTACCCATTCGCCTGCCAGGCAGGAAACCTTTAGCCCTTCTGCAGCACGCTGCGCAGTTCGCGCATGTCCTTGATCTTTTCGATATTCATGATCTTCTCGACCAGCGTGTTGCAGTTGTCTTTTCCGAGGACGGGCTCGACCAGGTCGCGGCACTTTTGCACCACTTCTTCGCGCGTCATCGGATTGTCCACCGTGCCGCGCACATCGGAGACATGCTCGGACAGCACTGTTCCGTCGTTCAGCGTGATTTCCACGGTGGCCTGCCGCGCCGGCTCCATCTTCTCCATCTCCGCGTCCGGAATCACTTGCACCTTGGCGCGCATGGCCAGAACGGCGGGATCCTTCATGCGCGGCTTGTCATGCGCAGCCTTGAAAGACGCGGTTCCGTCCAGGACCATCACCGCGACCATGTGCTGGATGCAAATGTCGGGCATCTCGCGGTTGTCGACGACCTTGGCTTCGGAGTTGGCCTCGCGCACCACGATCGACTTCACATCGGCTGGCTTCACCGGATGCTTTTTCAGAATGTTGTAGATGCAGTCCAGCGGCGCCTGAATCGGCGAACCCACCGTCCACTTCTTGATGTTGGTGCGGACGATTTCATAGCGTTCGCCGAGTTGGTTGACGAGTTCCTCGGGATGCGCGTCGGGAGAATAGGCCAGATAGTAGTTGTCGACGCCCGAGAAGATGTCATCCAGCCCGTCAAAACCCGCGTGCACCACCATCGCCGAGGTCACGCCGTTGCGCGCGTTCATGCCCGCGAAGACGAATGCCTTTTCAATGTGCTGCGTATCGCGGTTCCACGCGCCAATGCCAGAGGATTGCTGCGCGGTGTAATCGAGCAGCCAGCGCATTTGCTGCGCGTTCAGGCTGGCCACGCATCCGGCAGCCGCCGCCGAGCCGAACACGCTGGAAATCGCGTGCGTGCTCTTGTGGCTGTGGTTGCGGAAATCGAGCGCGCTGAAGCTGATGGTCATGCGCGGTCCGACGTCATATCCGAGCGTCACCGCGCGCAGGAAGCGCGTGCCGTCGGCGCCAAATTTTTCCGAGGCGGCCAGCGTGGCCGGAACCACCGCGCAACCGGGATGCGACTGCGAAAATTCGTTGGAGTCGTCCGTCTCATCCGAATGCGCCAGCATGCCGTTGACGAACGCGGCTTCCGGCGGTGTAGCCGTCATCTTCGAAGCCACGATCGTGCAGGTCTTGTCGGTATTGAAATCCTTGGCGTACTGAAACGCGGCGCGCGCCGGAGGCAGGTCCGAACCGGAAATCATGGCGGCAAATGTATCGAGAATATGATGCTTTGCTTTCTCCACAACTTCTTCGGGGAGTTCGCGGTTGGCGGCTTCGCTCATATACGCGCTGAGCTTGGCCATTACCGGGCTGATCGCCACGTTATCCGCGAAAATCCGGCCCGGCAGCGCCGCCGCCGCAACACCTAGTCCCGCACCCTGCAAAAGCTTTCGCCGGGTCAGGCCTCCGCCCAATCCGACAATCGGATTCTTGCCGTTTCGATGATTTCCCATGGATTTTCTCCTGCCGAATCGTAACATGCGGCCGCCGCATGGGGGAAGGTGTACGGGGGATCATCAAGATGGCAGCCTGAGGAATGTGCCAAACTCTGGTCACCGCGATTGCGATGAACTAAGTCGCCGACCGCCCAGTTCACTCCAATAGAGTGACCCCGAGAACGCAGCCCACCATGCTGCCGTGGGTAGGTCGCTTATGATGATGCCGGGCGTCGTCTTCATAGTGCCGTCATGCCAAGCCCATGGCAGCAACGCTATCAGCATTCCGACACCCCAGGAAATTAGAGTTGCAGCCGTACAAAGCGGGACAGTCTTGATCAGTCCAGTGGAACTGAGTGACTTCAGCCAAAACCAGCGCACTAAGAGCCAGTATCCCGACGCACCGAGAGCTGACGCTAACGCCAGAAAGAAGAAGAGTCTTAGAGAGCCTGATCGAATTAGCTCTAATTCGGGCGCTATTACAATCGCTAGAAGCATCGTCACTCCGCTCAAAACGGTAGCAGCTGCGATAAATGCAATTCTGAGCGTAAGTGACGTTCCATTTCGAAGTGACACAGCGATTGACGTCGCGTGAAGCGTCCCGACCAGTCCGAAGAAAGAAAAGAAACGAATATCTCCGGCGGGAACGCTATCCAAGGCGAAGTTGCTCAACGAAAGTACTATCACCGCCAGAATTAACATTTGAAAGTGAAGTTTGTATCGAATAATTTCCATGGAACTCATAGCCAAGTCATTCGCCTTTCATCGGTAACTGACCGAAGCTAGTTTTGAGAGTTCCCGTAGCGACTTTCGCGCCCGCACCTAGTAGAAACTAATCCGCCAGCGGATTGGGACGAAGCTGGAACTTAACCAGCTTGGTCTTCTGATCCCGCGCCGCCTTCGATGTGCCAGGTCATGTCTTCGCCGTAGGTGGCGTAGATGCCGCGGCCTTTCCAGCCGCCGTTCGGGTTATCGATGCGGCCATCCATGCCGCGTGACGAAGAAGCCCATCGGATACGGCACGCGCATGAATCGTCCACTTTTTCGTTTTGGGGTCAAACGCCTGCAGCGAATCCGAACTGGTGCCGGTCACGATCGGAATATTTTCTCCCATGCCGAGCGTATTGAATTGGTCCACCCAGTTGTAGTATTCGAAATCGGCGCTGCTGTCGTCGGTGACGCCTTTCATCTTCGGTCCGGGTGCGGTGTACAGCGTCCAGCCTTCCGGGCACTGCTGTCCGGTCGCCGTGGGGCCGTTCAGCACCTTGCACTTGCTGCGGTCGAAGCTGGCAAGCTGGCCGCTGCCGGAAAGCGCCGTCCAGATCACGCCGTTGCGGTCGACATCGACTCCGCGCGGCGTGTAATCCGAGACTCGCCGGGCGCTTTCGGATTGTAGAACGGCGGCTCGTAGACTTCCGCCATGCACGTGGACGGCGGATTCGAGCCGAGCGTCATGCGAAGCAGATGTCCGGGAGTCGGGCCCGTCGTGGCAAACCAGATCGAGCCGTCCAGCGGGATTGACGATGGCGCCGTAGCCGTTCACCGGAATGCGCTTGTCGGTGGCGGGATCGATCTTGCCGTCGCCGTTGGTGTCGAGATACGCCGGGCACCAGCCCTGCGCCTTTTTGCGCGTCTCCGGTTTCGTCAAACACGCTGGTGTTGAGCCAGCCGAATGCCTGCGCCGCCGGGACCGCTGAAATACAGCGTGTTGTCCTTGTCGAAGCCGAACTGGAGGTGGTGCGTGTTGAAGCACGTGTCGATGGGCGTGAACTTCTTCGTCTCCGGATCGTAGACCGCGGCCTGCTTGCCGGCGCTGGCGAGCGGGAAATATTGAGCGAAGGGCGAATCCGATCCCGCCTTGCAGAAATCAGGATTCGCGGACGCGGCGCATATTCGACGTGACCCAGACTCTTCCCTTCTCGTCCATCATCGGATTGTGCGGGCCGCCAACGCCGGTCCACAGAACCTGCATTCGCCGTAGAATCGGCGAGGGCAGATTCATCTTCTTCGGCCACGTGGGCGTCATCGTGGATCGGTCCGCGATGGTCGGAACCTGGATCGCGCCCGCGGTATTCTTGAGCGGATCAACCCACAGCAGATCGTCGTCGTTGTAATCGGCGGCGTAAACCAGGCCGTTGGCGTTCACCGTCGGGTGGCGCTTGTCGGTGCTGATTTCATCATGCGGATGGCCGGTAGGTTTTCCCCAGTCCCACATCGTGATCACCAGGTTGCGCTCGACGCCCTCGGGACGCGGCGGCGTGGGCGGCAGTTCGCCGGCGGCGATGCGATCTGTCCAGTCCGCAAACATTTTGATGGCGCGTTGCTGGTCGACGAAGCGCGGCAGCGTGCCGCTCATGCGGTCCGTGCCCGGCCTGGCCGAAGTGAATGCGCGTAGCCCAGGCTTCCTCGGAGGATTTGAAATTGTAGCGCGAAAGGTGCGTCGAGGTCCCGCGTGATCTCGTCGCCGAGCTGGTGGCACTGCTGGCAGCCCTGCTTCATCACGTCGATCCACTGCTCCTGGTTCTGGATGGGCTGATGGGCGAGGGCTTCGTCATTCGCCACGGCTTGCCGTGCGGGCGTCGGCGCTGCTTTGCGCGCTGCGCGATCGGAGTAATTGAGTTCGGCGCGGCAGGCCGGGCCCGGCGGATTCTCCTTTGTATGGAGGCATCGCCGTGGCCTTCATCGGAAATTCGCTTTTTGTCGGGAACCTGAATCAGGGAAAGCCAATACACCGCGGGATAATATTTCGCGGCGTCTTTCGGAGTCGGCGCAACCACCGCGGTGAGGTTGAGCTGCTTTGCCGGGCGTCGCCTGCACGGCTTGTCGAATCCACCAGCCCGTATCCGCGCACCCAGACTTGATAGGTTGCGCTTCGGCAATTCCGGAAGCAGATAGCGTCCTTGATCGTCGGTGACGACGATCTTGATGAACTTGGTGGGCAGGTCCGATGGTTTCGGCGATCACCCACACGCCGGCCTCGGGACCTTTCGAGCTGGTCACCACGCCGCGAATCTCTGTCGCGCTGGGTTGGCTCACGGCCCCAGCCTGGGGCGGCTGTTTCGCTTCCACGGGGGCCGTCCACACGGCCAGGAAACACGCCAGCAAGCTCATAAACGCCACTCGGAAATTGAAATCGCGTTTCATAGTTCTCCTCCCCTTGCAGCAGATCAATATGCGCGAATGGCCGGTCCCCGATTCAATCGTTGCGGCGCCGAAGCAGTCGGATGGATATTCAGTGAGGCACTGAAAATTCCAGTTTCCATCCCATTTCCGAAATCCGAACAAACCATACGCCCGCCATTTCGTCGCGTCAACTTCGATGAGTGATGCGGAGCGCTTTGCCCGGTGCGCGGTCTGGCGCATAATCCGGACATGAAGCCGCGCCAACTGGCCGAGAAGATTTGTGCGACGCTGCGCGCCCACGGCCACCAGGCCTATTTCGTGGGCGGCTGTGTGCGCGATCTGGAACTGCGCCGCGATCCCGCGGACTACGATGTCTGCACCGACGCGCGTCCGGATCGCGTGCAGGAGCTTTTCCCGGACAGCCTCGCGGTCGGCGCGAAATTCGGCGTGATTCTGGTTGTGGAGGATCAAGCGGCGGGACGAGCGCGCGCAGGTTGAAGTGGCCACGTTCCGCTCCGACATCGGCTATTCCGACGGCCGCCATCCGGATCACGTCGTGTTTTCGGACACGCCGCAGGAAGATGTCCAGCGCCGCGATTTCACCATCAATGGACTGCTGATGGACCCGGCGTCCGGCAAGGTCCTGGATTTTGTCGGCGGGCGCGAAGATTTGCGGGCAGGCATCGTGCGCGCCATCGGCGATCCGCGAACCCGTTTCTCGGAAGACAAACTGCGCATGATGCGCGCCGTGCGGTTCGCCGCGCGCTTCCGTTTTCAGATCGAACCTGAAACCATGGCGGCGATCCAGCGCCTGGCGCCGCAAATCACTCAGGTTTCTCCCGAGCGAATTCGCGACGAACTGACCAAGCTGCTGACCGAAGGCGCCGCGCGGCGCGGTTTCGAATTGCTCGACGAAACTGGATTGCTCGCAGTCGTGCTTCCCGATATCGCGCGAATGAAGGGCGTCGAACAGCCGCCGCAATATCATCCCGAAGGCGACGTATGGATCCACACGCGCATGATGCTGGAGAGTTTGCCGCCAGAGCTGCTCGCCGACGCTGGCTTGGGGCGTGCTGCTGCATGATGTCGGCAAGCCGCCCACCTTTACTCCGGCCGCCGGGCCCGGCACCGCATTCGATTCGACGGCCACGCCGAAGTCGGCGCGCGCATGGCCGAGCACATCTGCCGGTCGCTGCGCTTTTCGAATGAAGAGACCGAACAGATCGCATCGCTGGTGGCCAATCACATGCGTTTCAAGGACGTCCGCCAGATGCGCACCGCCACGCTCAAGCGATTCGTACGCCTGCCGCAGTTTGAGGAGCACCTGGAACTGCATCGCCTGGATTGCCTGGCCAGCCACCGGAACCTGGATACCTACGATTTCGTCCAGAAGTTTCTGGTGGAAACTCCGCCGGAAAAAGTGTATCCGCCGAGGCTGGTCACCGGAGATGATTTGAAGTCGATGGGCCTGGTGCCCGGGCCCGATTCAAGGAAATTCTGCTGGCGGTTGAGGAGGCGCAGCTTGAGGGGAAGCTGCCCGACCGGGAGAGCGCCCTGGAGTTTGCGCGATCCCTGACTCAACCCGAAAGTCCGGCTGGGGAACGAGAAATTCACGGGAAATACCTGATTCCCGTGAGGCACTCTAGTGAGCGGACCCGATTCCCGGGACTCACGTGGATTGCGATAATGCCGATGTTGCCTTTACCGAAACGCGGGGGCGAAGGGCATGCGCATTACAAGCTTGGCTGTGATTATCGGCTTTATCTTGTGTATCTTACCGAAGCTCTTTAGTGTTGCGAACCGCCTTTTTACTCTTTAGTGGCAGCACTAAAGGTTGTTGCTACTCTCTCTGTTTCGGTTTGGTATCTTTTACCCCGGTCCTGCATCTAACCGTATTGTACAGTCAAGTTGAGGCCGTTGCCTTTGTGAGTTAAGGGGGACACATAATGAGTGAAAAATCGATTCCTATTCCGAAAGAGCTGCCGATCCTTCCGGTTCGGGAGATCGTGCTTGTTTCCCGGAGGCGTTCAGCCCCTTACGGTTGGGCGCGAGGGATCGCTGGCGCTGCTGAATTCCCTGCACGGTGACGAAAAGCTGCTCGGAATTGTGGCGCAACACGATCCCCGCGTGGAGGAGCCGGCCGCTGCGGATCTGCACCTGGTCGGGACGGCCGCGAAAATCCACAAGCTCGTGAAGATGCCCAACGGGAACGTGGTTGTGTTTCTGGAAGGTTTGCAACGCATTCGAGTCGTTGAATTGGTCAGCTTCCGGCCGTTCCTGACCGCCAAGGTGGAAATTCAGCCGGACCTGGTCGGGGAGCACGACGCCGAATTGATGGCGCTGGAGCGCAACGCTCGCGAACTGTTCCGCGACGTTGTGGCGCGTTCGCCGCAACTTTCCGACGATCTGCAAACCGCGGCGCTGAACATCGAAGACCCGGTGCGCCTGGCCGATTTCATCGCCGCGAACCTGCCGTCGCTTCCGACGTTGCTGCGCCAGGAACTGCTGGAAACCGCCGACGTGCGCCGGCGCCTGGAAACCCTGATTCGCGAACTCTCCAAGGAACTCGAAGTTCTGGAGCTGCGCAACAAGATTCAGGAGCAAGTTCAGGAACAGGTCAGCCAGAGCCAGCGCGAATATCTGCTGCGCGAGCAGCTCAAGGCGATTCACAAGGAACTGGGCGAATCCGACGACGGCCAGGCCGAAATCGACGAGCTTCGCGAGAAGCTCGAAAAATCCGGAATGTCCGCCGAGGCCCGCAAGGAATGCGATCGCGAACTGAAGCGGCTGGCGAAAATGACTCCGGCTTCGGCCGAATACATGGTCGCGCGCACCTATCTGGAATGGATGATCTCTCTGCCCTGGACGAAATCGTCCGGGCTCGAGGAAATCGACATCGCCAAGGGCCAGGCGATTCTGGACGAGGATCACTACGACCTCGAAAAGGTGAAAGAGCGCATTCTCGATTATCTCGCGGTGAAGAAACTCAAGCCGGGAATGAAGGGGCCGATCCTGTGCTTCCTCGGGCCTCCAGGAGTGGGAAAAACTTCGCTCGGAAAATCGATTGCGCGAGCGCTGGGCCGCAAATTCGTGCGCATCTCGATGGGAGGCATGCACGACGAAGCGGAAATCCGCGGACATCGCCGGACCTACATCGGCGCGTTGCCCGGACAAATCATCCAGGGAATTGCGCCGGGCGGAAACCAACGATCCGGTCTTCATGCTGGACGAAGTGGACAAGCTCGGACGCGATTTCCGCGGCGATCCTTCGGCGGCGCTGATGGAAGTGCTCGATCCGGAGCAGAACGCGTCGTTCCGCGATCACTATCTCGACGTGCCGTTCGATTTGTCCAAGGTGCTGTTCATCGCCACGGCCAACATGATCGATCCGATTCCGGAGCCGCTGCGCGATCGTATGGAAATCATCGAACTCGCCGGCTACACCGAGATCGAGAAGATCCATATCGCCAACAAATACCTGGTTCCGAAGCAGGCGACCGAGCACGGACTGAAGATCGGCGAGCAGATCGAATTCACCGACGACGGTTTGCGCGAAATTATTCACAGCTACACGCGTGAAGCCGGCGTGCGGAATCTCGAACGCGAAATCGCCACGTTGATCCGCAAACAGGCGCGGCGCATTGCCGAGGGCAAGACCGAGAAGCTGATCGTCACGCCCGAAGTGGTGCACGAAGCGCTCGGCGTGCCGAAGTACCGCGCCGAACGGGAAGTCGAAGAGCGCGTCAAGAAGCCCGGCGTTTCGGTCGGACTGGTCTGGACGCCCGTGGGCGGCGACATCGTCTTCATCGAGGCGAGCCGCATGCGTGGCGGCAAGCAGTTCACCATGACCGGGCATCTGGGCGAAGTGATGCAGGAGTCGATGACCGCGGCGCTGACGTGGGTGCGAGCCAACGCCGAGCGCTACGGCATCGATCCCGACTTCTTCCGGAAGCAGGACATCCACATCCACGTGCCGTCCGGCGCGGTGCCGAAGGATGGACCTTCGGCGGGCGTCGCGATGGTCACCGCGCTGGTGAGTCTGCTCTCCAGCCGGCCGATCCGCCCGCGCGTCGCCATGACCGGGGAACTTTCACTCACCGGCGTCGTGCTGCCGGTCGGCGGAATCAAGGAAAAAGTGCTGGGAGCGAAACGCGCCGGAATCCGCGAAGTGATTTTGCCCGCGGAGAACGAGCCGAACGTCAAAGAGGACCTGCAGCCGCACGTGCTCGAAGGAATGGAGATTCACTACGTGCACACGGTGGACGAGGCCATCGAGTTCGCGCTCTCCAAGCCTCTGCCGGTGGCGGCGGGTCTGAAGAAGGGCGAACTGCCTCCGGTCGGTCCCGCACCCGTGGTGCCGCCGGTCCACTAATCGAAGCAAACCAACGAAACAAAAAAGCCCGGCTCGCGATACGAGCCGGGCTTTTGCTTTTAGTAGCACAGACTTCGGTCTGTGGATTTCCATTCGAACTTGCCGCGCCCCGAGCGCCTATCAGTACATTTGGAACTCCACGGACTGAAGTCTGTGCTGCCGGCTGTTAAGATTCCGCCGTGGCCCGCGCACGCAAACTCTTTCCCATCTATGGCAGCACGCTGGCGAACAACATTCGCGTTGCGCTGGTCGCGGCCGCGTGGTCGCCGGATTTCGTTGCCGCCTACGTCGAGCAGTACGACCGCCGCGGAATCCTGGGCGGTCCGGCGCGCGACCGCGAACTGGCGGAAACCATCGGCCGCGAAATTGTCCTGGCGCTGATCGTGGAGACGCGCAGCGCCTTGCCGCGATTTTTCGGCAAAAAGCAAAATCAGCAAGCTCAAGGCCGAGGAAAAGCGCCGCGGTCGATGCGTTTTTTGCCGAACTGCTCGGCGCGCTGGATCGCGCGCGGAAGTGGAACGCAGAAGATCGCCGCCAGTTCCGTCGCGATCTCGCGCTGTACTCGGATTTCGGCGCGCGGCGGGCAGCGGCGCAGATCGCGCGCGAAAGACAAAAAGCGCGCGAGGAAGAAGCTCCGTTCGTCGGGCGCGTCGCGTTGCTGCTCGATCCGTCGATGCTGGAACAGGCGCGCAGCGCGGCGCGAAAATTCCACGGCGACGTCGAACGACTCGCACAAAAACTGCTGAAGAAAACGTTCGTCGGGTAGGGCAGGCTTCACAGGCTGCGGAAAAACTCAAATCGTTGTCATTCTGAGCGGAGCGAAGAATCCCACTTTGTTCTTTAGCTTGCACTGAGATCGAAGAGAGATTCTTCGCTTCGCTCAGAATGACAGAAAGATGTAGTTTTTCCGCAAACTCTTCAGACTGTCTGGCCTAAATTTGAGTTCACGGCACATCAAAACCAGACAGGCTTCCGCCTGTCCTACGGAAACCCTACGAAATTCGTTCCACCTGCACCGCGGTGCCGTACGCCAGCACTTCCGTGACGCCCTGCATCACTTCCGTGGCGTCATAGCGCATGGCCACCACGGCGTTGGCGCCATGCTCGGCGGCGTGCTGCAGCATCAGTTCGTACGCTTCTTCGCGCGTGTTCTCGCAGAGTTCGGTCAGCAGCGTGATGTTTCCGCCGATAATCGTCTGCAGTCCCGCGCCGATCGAGCCGAGCAGGCTGCGCGAGCGCACGATGATGCCGCGCACGATTCCGAAATTGCGCACGATGCGATAGCCGGGCAATTCCTGGGAAGTGGTCACCATCATGGGCTCTACGCGAATGGGCATGGCTGTTTCTCCTGGGTGACTTCGAGGTAGCTTTTGTGCAGCCTTCCACACCAATGTGTACGAATTGGGTTCTTGCTGATTGTAACTGCCGGATCCGCGTGCCGCGCGGCGAAATTTATCTGCTATGCTCCGGCCTGTACCTCTCCGTGGCGCGGGGTAGCGAAGGCAGGCGATGCTCACACTGTTCTACATGCTGGTCATCGAGCAGATTTTGCAGGGCCTGTACAATCTGTGGGATGGACTGCGCTGGCTGCGCCTGGTGCAGCGGCGAGCCGGCGGCCACTCCGGATTTTACTCGCCGCGCGTGGCGCTGTTCTGTCCCGTCAAGGGCGCCGAGCCGGGCCTGGAGCAGAATCTTTCCGCGCTGATTTCCTTCGATTATTCCGACTACGAAATTTTCTTCACCATGGCCAGCGCCGAAGATCCGGCGCGCAAAATCGTGGAGCGCGTTACCGCGGCCAGCAAGCGAAAAGTTCATATCGTGATTGCCGGACGTGCCGACGGATTGCGGCGAAAAAGTGAATAACTTGAGCGCAGCCGTCCCGCAGGCCGCGGACGGATTTGAGGTCTATCGTGTTTGCGGATTCCGATGGGCGTCCCGGGACGGAACTGGCTGGCGCGACTGGTCGCGCCGCTGTCAGGATGAACAACTCGGCGCCGTGACCACGTTTCGCTGGTTTTTCCCGCAGAGCGGCGGATTCTGGAGCGCGCTGGCCTCGGCCTGGAACGCCCCGGCCGCCACGTATCTGGGCGAACATCGCAATAATTTCTGCTGGGGCGGCGGAACGGCGATTCGCCGGGATCGCTTTGAGCAATGCAACGTGCTCGAATTCTGGAACGGATCGGTGAGCGATGATTTTTCCCTCACCGCATGCTTTGCGCCAAGCCGGATGCTCCGATCCTCTTCGCGCCGGAGTGCATGGTGCCGACGATGTTTGATTGCGATGCGCCCGGCCTTGCTGGAATTTACCAACCGCCAGATCATCATCACGCGCGTCTACGAATCCAGGCTGTGGTCGCTGGGCGGCCTGGCGCACGCGCTGTACTGCGGCGCGGTGCTGCTGGGAGTGGGACTATTCGTCGGCAACTTATTACCGGAGCGCCGGCCATACATCTTGCTGCTGCTGGCGTTGGTGCCGCCCGTGCTTTCGATGGGCCGCGGCGTTCTGCGCTTGGCGGCATTGATGGAAGTACTGCCGGATTGGAAGTCCAAGCTGCTGGCCGATGGGTGGATCTGGACATTTCTTGCGGCGCTGGCGCCGTTTCTGGCGCTGTGGAATACGGTGGTGGCGCTGTTCAGCAGCCGGATCCGCTGGCGCGGTATTCGTTATCGACTCCTGTCGCCCGGTCAAACACGCATTCTCCCACGTTAGATTTCCCGGGTATTTAACGCACGGCTTGCATGAAAACGCACGTATAGAGCTCGCCCAGCGCCAGAATCACGCGAAAAAACCGCCTGAGCCGTTTTTTCCCACGATGGATGCGGCGGCCAAGCCTGACGAAACCGCAATCGCACCGCTCTTATTTGTCATTAATTTGTGAAAATTTTGCTGATGCGAGGAATTTCTACAGGGCATCAAGTAATGCTTGTAGTCGTTAGAGGCTCAAGTCCTTCCGAATGTGTGTGGAAACATTTTCCGGCTGGATGGTAGGCATCTTGCATAGACTTTGTGTCATTTTGAATCATAAGCAAGCGGATCTCATGCCGAGACGCGTGTAATACGTTTGCCGAGATGATGCCAGGGGTTCTGATTCGTCCTCGAATTTGACTCCCACCCCAGTCAACTGGCTGTCATGCTCGGAGGGATATTGGAATGTTGATGAATTCCTTCCTGGCATGAATCGTTGCATCTTGAAAATAAACTTGGTCCTTCTCCCCGGCTTGGACTGAAAACTGCGAGGTTAAACTGATACACAGACGAAAGCAGTCCGTCGATTCTCATCAACAATCGTCTTCATTTCTTCCCCAAAGTTACGTTTTGTGCGAGCGGACTTCGGGCGCTGTGCGTTTTCGCGTCGATACCGAGCCGGATGGCAGCATGCCGGTGGAAAAAATTGCAGGGTTGCTCGCGGTGCATTGCCTGGTAAGAGGCCAGGCGCCTGAGGATTATGAAATGATGATTGTTCCGCGGACATCGCTGTTGGATAACGTCGCAGAACGCGCTCAGGAGTTGCTGGCAGCCGGACGCGCTTTGGGAGCAGGGGTGAAGGTAAGCCGCCGCGAGCAGGAAGTGCTGGACTGCGTACTGCAAGGCTGCGCCAACAAGGAGATCGCTTCAAAGCTGAACGTGGCCGAACGCACCGTTAAGTTCCACGTGTCTTCGCTGCTGGCGAAGTTCGGCGTTACGGATCGCGTGGCACTGAGTCGGGAGGCTGCTCTCAGCCGATTGCCCGGGAACATAGTGTTCGGACAGATCGCGCCGGACAGTTTGTTCGGCTACTCCGTGCGCGGGACGATGGCCTCGCAAGAAGAAGTTCCGGTAGGGGCGGGTCCGCAGGTGGCTCCAGTGGCGCCGCGAGAGAGCAGCAAGTCACGCACCCGGCTGATGCCGCCGATGCTGCGTGAGCGGTTTGCGACGTAGAGAAGTAGAACAGGTTTCAGCTTGTTGGTTTCTGAACATTCTTTCAGAATTCCACAGGCTGAAGGCTGTGCTACTAAAAGCGACGGCCCATCTTTATCGGATGGGCCGTTGTTTTTTTCAGTGGAAGCTTTCCTGCGAAAAACTACTTTGCCGCCGAGAAGTGCCCGGCAACTTCATCCCAGTTCACTACGTTCCACCAGGCCTCGATGTAATCCGGCCGGCGGTTTTGATATTTCAGGTAGTAGGCGTGTTCCCAGACGTCCAGGCCGAGAATCGCTTTTCCGCCGGCCATCAGCGGATTGTCCTGGTTCGGCGTCGATTCAATCGCCAGCTTGCCGTCCTTCACCACCACCCAGGCCCAGCCGGAACCGAAACGGCCGACTCCGGCCGCTGCGAATTTCGTTTTGAAATCGGCGAACGATCCGAACGCGGACTTGATGGCATCGGCCAGCGCGCCCGACGGTTCGCCGCCTCCGCCCTTTTTCATCAGCTTCCAGAACATGGAGTGATTCCAGTGGCCGCCGCCGTTGTTGCGCACAGCCGTGCGAATATTTTCGGGAACTTTGTCGAGGCTTTTCAGCAGCTGGTCGATGGACAGCGCCTGCAGTTCGGCGCTTCCTTCCAGGGCCTTGTTCAGATTGGTGACGTACGCGTTGTGATGTTTCCCGTGGTGAATCTCCATCGTCATCTTATCGATGTAGGGCTCCAGCGCATCGGGAGCGTAGGGAAGCGGCGGAAGAACGTGGGCCAAAGGACCCTCCTTTTGTGACGTAGCAGCCTGCTGTGACATGGATACCTCCTCACGAGACTTGGATGATAGCTCAGTGTCACTGGGCGGTTTCATTCTAACGCCGACCCGAGAGAGGCACAACCAAGTAGCACAGCCACTCCTGGCTGTGCGGGTTTGTAAGCATAAGGTCCTACTGCCAATTCGAATGTGTCGATGCCGCAGCCGCGGCAAAAACCGCACAGCGAGCCCTTCGCAAGGACTCAGGGTAAAGAGTCGCTGTGCTACTCGAGCCGCGCCAGCGCCCACCGCGCGTGCTCGGCAAGATTCGAATCTTCGGACGCGGCCAGCGCCGAAAGCCGCGCGCTAATTTCCGCGTGGCGCGGCTCGCCCGGGCGCAGACCGGAATTTCCGGCGGCCACGCAGGCGTTGCGCAGCAGCCCGCGCCACTTCGTGCGCTTCACCGGGCTGCCGCGAAATCGTTCGCGAAACTCCTCTTCCGTGGTCGACAGCAACCACTCCAGAGCGGGAGAAAAAAGGGAATCGCCGGCGAACGTCCGCGGCTGGAAATTCTGCAGTGTGGTGAGAGGCGCGCGGCGATTCCATGGACAAACATCCTGGCAGATGTCGCAGCCGAAAACGTGGCGCCCCATCGGTTCGCGCAGTTCCGCGGGGATTTCGCCGCGCAGCTCGATGGTGAGGTACGAGATGCAACGCCGCGCATCCAGCAGGTACGGCTCGACGATCGCGCCGGTCGGACAAGCGTCAATGCACAGGCTGCAATTTCCGCACAGGTCGGCTGGCGGGATTTGCGATGAGTCGAGCGCTGCCGCGAGATCGAGCGTGGTGATGATCACTCCGAGAAAAAACCAGCGACCCGATCTGCTCGTTGATCAGGCACGTGTTTTTCGCCAGCCAGCCGAGCCCGGCGTGCTTTGCCGCAACTCGTTCGACGATCGGCCCGGTGTCCACATAGGCGCGGGCTTCGAACGGCTCCGGAAATTCGCCGCGCAGTTGCGCGAGCAACGCTTCCAGCTTTTCCAAAAGCACGCTGTGGTAGTCGTCGCCCCAGGCGTAGCGCGAAATCCAGCCCTGGGGGCCGCTGGGGCCGGCGGCAATTGCGAGCGCATCCGTGGATGCGGGAGACGCCGTGTTGTAATTCAGGGCGCACACGATCACGCTGCGCGCTCCGGGCAGGGCCAGGCCGGGCGAACGCCGCCGCGCGTCGTGCAGGTAGCGCATTTCTCCGGCGTGGCCGCGATCGAGCCAATCACCAAGCTGCGCGAGTTCGGGAAAGTCCGTCGCCGGTGCCACGCCGCACAGGTCGAAACCTGCCGCGCGGGAGAGTTCGACAATGCGCGCGACGCCATTGGCTTGGGTCATGAAAAGAGTTTGCCGCAGATGCGCGCTGAAGGCGAGGCAGGTTTCGCCGCACAGCGAAGCCCGCTGCCCTGCGTTCCATTCTGTTTGGAGCCTGCCCGCGAATCATGGGAAGATGGCGCACCACTGGGGGGGAAGTACCGGACATGGACAAACGAAAGTTGGGCCGAACAGGGTTGGAAATTGCGCCGCTCGTTTTCGGGGGGAACGTTTTCGGTTGGACGATTGATCAGGCTGCTTCCTTCAAACTGCTGGATGCCTTTGTCGGTTCCGGTTTCAACGCCGTCGATACCGCGGACGTTTATTCGAAATGGGTTCCGGAACACCAGGGCGGCGAATCGGAGATCATCATCGGCGAGTGGATGAAGCGCAGCGCGAACCGTTCGAAAGTCATTATCGCCACCAAGGTCGGCATGGATATGGGAACCGGGAACAAAGGGCTCTCCAGAGCGCACATCCTGCGCTCGGCCGAAGATTCCCTCCGCCGCCTGCAAACCGATTACATCGATCTGTATCAATCGCACGTCGACGATCTCGAGACGCCCTTCGAGGAAACTCTGGGAGCCTACGCGGTATTGATCAAGCAGGGAAAAGTGCGCGCCATCGGCGCCTCCAACCATAAAGCCGAGCGGCTGGCCGCGGCGCTGGAGACCAGCCGGAAGTCGGGACTGCCCGCGTACCAAACGCTGCAACCGAATTACAACCTGATCGACCGCGCGGAATATGAAAACAATCTCGAGCCACTGTGCGTGAAGGAAGGCCTCGGCGTAATCAATTATTTTCCGCTGGCCGGCGGATTCCTTTCCGGCAAATACCGTTCGGAAGCCGATACCGCAGGAAAGGCCCGCGCCCGCAACGTAACCAAGCATCTCAATGAACGCGGCTTCAAGATTCTCGAGGCGCTGGATCAAATCGCAAAGAAATTGAAGGCGACTCCCGCCAGAATTTCTCTGGCCTGGCTGCTGGCGCGCCCGGGCATTACCGCGCCCATCGCCAGCGCCACGAATCTGGATCAGTGGAAGGATTTAGTCTCGTCGGTTGATCTGCGGTTAGATCGCGAGTCAATCGAATTTCTGAACCAGGCCAGCGCGTAGTGGTTATAGCTTGGCTTCAGCCTGTGCGGAGAATAATCTGCGAGAAAACTAAATCGGCAGCCTGCCGTCTGTCCTGCTTAACCCATCCACGTCAGCCACAGCCATCCGAACAGCAGCGTCGCCAGGGTAATAGGCACCCCGGCGCGCAAATATTCTCCAAACGTGATCCGCACTTCCGGCCGCGCGCGCTCCACAACGATAATATTTGCCACTGATCCCGTGATCGTCAGGTTGCCGGCGAGCGTGCTGGCCATGGCCAGCATCAGCCAGCCCTGCTGCGGATTCGCAAATCCCGGCACCATCGATTTCAGCAGCATTACGGCGGGAACGTTGCTAACGATATTGCTCAGCGCGGCGGTGACGATGGTGAACGCCGCGGTATTCTGCAAATTCCATTGCTTGCCGACATCCAACAGCCGCCCGGTCAGCCCCACATTTTCCGCGCCGCCCACGATCAGAAACAATCCCACGAAGAACACCAGCAAGCCCCAGTCGACTTCGTCATACACCAGGCGCGGTTCGTGCGTTCGCGTGATCAGCATCAACGCCGCGCCGACCGCCGCGACCTGCGCCGGCGGCAGGCCGGCCAGAAAGCCCGCCAGTACCAGCACGATCACCACGCCCACCTTCGCTAGGTTGCCGCGCGCGGCGCGGGACGGTTCCGGCACGGGTCCCGGCTGCGCGGCCGGCGTTTCGCTTCGCGTGTAGAGCAGCCATAGCACCAGCCAGTCCAGCAACAGTCCGGCCACAGCCACCGGCGCGAGATGGGATAGAAACGTGCGATAGCGAATTCCGGAAAACGATCCGATCAGCATGTTCTGCGGATTGCCGGTAATCGTGGCCACGCTTCCGATGTTGGAGGCCGTGGCCACCGCCAGCAGGTACGGCGCGGGCTTCAGCCCCATGCGGCGCGCTACCTTCAACGTGAAGGGCACCATCATCAGGCAAATGATATCGTTCACAAAAAACGCGGAAAACGCGCCGCTCAGGAAAATAATGGCCGGCAGAAGCTGCCGCGGCCGGATGCGCGCCACGATCCATTCCGTCACCCAGTCGAAAAAACCGTCAAGATGCAGGTAGGCGACCAGCAGCATCATCGAAAACAGCAGCACGATCGTGCCGAAATCGATGAACCGCAGCGCATCCGCCGGCCGCACCGCGCGGATCGCCACCATCAGCACCGCGCCGATGATGGCCGCTCCCGGCCGGTCAATTTTCATTCCCGGAAATTTCCCCAGCGCGAAGACCACGTAGCTGCAAATGAAAATCGCGTAAGCGGCGAGGAGCGCAAATTCGCTCAGTGTTGCGGGCGGAAGAGGCACAGCCGATGATATCGTGCGATCCGATCCAGGGGCAAACAGGCGCGATGAGTAGGGCTGAAAAAGCATCCCGCGGTCCGCAGGGCGAACCGCGCGTCCGCGAAAAATATCGAGACGCGACATTGATCCAGGTTCGCGGCGAATTCGGATCCCGCGCTCTCGATTCCGCTCCGCGCACTTAGTTCCGCAACGGACACACGGGCCGCTTTTCTTTGTGTTGCTATGGCTCCGGGTGCAAGCGGCTGCTACAATACCGCCCAGTGAGCGATTGGCGACAAATTCAGGCCCGCATCCGCAAGGCGCGAACCAGCGCGGATCCTCCCGGCCAACTTACCGCACTCTATGAACGCACGCGCGACGCCATGGTGGCGTTCGAGCTCGCGCAGCTTTTTGAGAAAGCGGGCACCACGCCGGAAGCGGTGCGCTGGTTTACCACGGCCTACGAACGTTTTCGCCGCCCACAATGGAAACAGAAAGCGGAAGAGGGACTCGTGCGCCTGGGCGCGCCGATTCCCGTGGCCCCGGCCGTCGTGCCGGAATCATCCGCAGGCGACGCCGCCACCGAACCCGTGACGCGGCTTGAGCCGATCATCTCAGAATTTTCTGAAGAGCTGCCCAGCGAAACCGAGGAAGAAATGAACGAGGGCGAGCAGGAATCCATATTTGAGCAACAACCGGCTGGCGCCGCGCCAGTCGCAACGACGGCAGCCGCCGAGGGAACCACTCCGAATTCTGAAAACGGACCGGACCGCCGCCGCAGACGCCGCGGACGCCGGGGTGGACGAGGTCGTCACAAGGGAGCGCGCGCGGGAGCACCCGTGGCCGGCGCACCCGGTGCTGTGGCACCCGCCGTGCCCGCCGCCCCGCCGTCGATGTTTGACCGTGTGGCGGAGCCGCGCTCCGTTCCCGTGGCGCGCCAGTCCGCAGCTCCGGAAATTGTGGATTCCCGCGCGCGCGAGCCGGAACCTGTGCGCAGCCATGAGCACGCCGCCGCGCATACATCGTCGGCGCGTGTGCGCTCGGGAGATCCCGCGCTGTCATCGCGCATGGCGCAGCTGGAGTCGCAGTTGCGCCGCCTGCTGGCCTGTTCGATTCACTCGCTGGAACAGGCCGATGAAGCGCCCGCGGGGCCCGGAGTGTTTCTGATTACGGACTCCGACCAGACCACCTACTACTACGCCGAGGCGTGCCAGACTCTGCGCGTGGGCATCGGCAACATGCTGCGCAGCGGCCGCGGCAGCCGCGAAGGCTCGAACCTGAAGGAAAAACTGGCCGAGCACCTCGGCATCAACGAAGCGCGCGTCGGAAAATATCTCAAGGAACATTGCGGCGTGCGCTGGCTGCAGCTTGATGAAGGCGCGCCGCTCCTGGCGCACTTCGCCGTGGCTGTTTTGCGTCCGATCTCCAACGAATAAGCTCGGGCCGTCGCGGCAAGTTCGTCGAGCGCATGCTGCGTTCCAGCAAATCCCCGAGCGAAATTGTTTGTGCAGCGAACGCGATTTATTCGTGGACGCGCGTCCAGTCCTGCTGTATTTACTCTGACCGTAGCCGCACCAGATTCCGATCGCGAGCGCGCAAATGGCTTCAGTAGCACAGCCACTCCTGGCTGTGCAGGTTTTGCCGATTCGAGTCCGCTGCGCGCTCATTGCGATTGCAAAACCCGCACAGCCAGGAGTGGCTGTGCTACCTGAGGCCGAAACATCGTGCGCACCCAGATCGGCATCGTCGGAGCAGGCCCCGCGGGATTGGTTCTTGCCCACTTGCTGCACCTGCAGGGCATTGAAAGTGTCGTCATCGAATCTCGCAGCAGAAAATACATTGAGGAGCGCGTGCGCGCCGGGCTGCTCGAGCAGGGCACCGTCGACCTGCTGATCGAAACCGGAGTTGGCGAGCGCCTGCAGCGCGAATGTCTCACTCATCACGGCATCGCGCTGCGATTCAACCGCCAAAGTCACCGCATCGATTTCCAGGAACTTACCGGCGGAAAAACCGTCACGATCTACGCGCAGCAGGAAGTGATTAAGGACCTGGTCGCCGCGCGGTTGAAGGCAGACCTGCCGATTATTTTCGAAGCGGAAGACGTTACTGTTCACGGATTCGATTCCACAGGAAAGCCGTCGATTCGGTTTCGCGCCGCGGGCCAGCCGCAGGAACTGCAGTGCGACTACATCGCCGGCTGCGACGGTTTCCACGGAATTTGCCGGCCCAGCCTGCCGGCCGGCGTGCTCACCGAATACGATCGCGAATATCCCTTCGGCTGGCTGGGAATCCTGGCTCATGCGCCGCCGTCTTCTGATGAATTGGTCTACTGCTATCACCCGCGCGGTTTCGCATTGTTGACCATGCGTACGAACGAGATCAGCCGCCTTTACCTGCAGGTGCCGCACGACGAAGACATCAACAATTGGTCCGACGACCGCATCTGGAGCGAGCTGCGCCAGCGCACCGAATCTGATGAGCGAGGCTGGAAGTTGAACGAAGGCCCGATCTTCCAGAAAAACATCGCGGGAATGCGCAGCTACGTCGTCGAGCCCATGCAATATGGAAAAATGTTTCTGGCCGGAGATGCCGCGCACATCGTGCCGCCGACGGGCGCCAAGGGCTTGAATCTGGCCGTCGCCGACGTGCGCATCATGGCCCGGGGTTTCGCGGAATTTTATAAGACAGGAAAGACGGATGTGCTGCAGCGTTATTCAGAAATCTGCCTGCGCCGCGTCTGGAAAGCGCAGCGCTTCTCGTGGTGGATGACGTCCATGCTGCACAAGTTCGATTCCAACAACCCTTTCGACGAGCGCCGCCAGATCGCCGAACTGGACTACGTCACAAGTTCACGCGCGGCGATGACCAGCCTGGCGGAAAATTACGTAGGGTTGCCGTGGGATTGAGCCCATGTAGAGCATCCTTCAGCTTGCGAATGTTGGTTTCTGCGGGAAGAACCGGCTGCGACGGTAAAGCGCGGCGGGCCCGGCAGTACGCTGCCCCCGTTTGCGATTCCGCGCTGAACGAAGAACAGCTTTTCTAATCTGTCTGAAACCGCGCAAGCTAAAGCATGCGCCACTAAACAATCTTCATTTTCAGCAGCTTTTCTGCGTTCCCGTGATGCACGGCTTCGAGCTGCGCCTTGTCCAGTTCCAGTCCTTTGACGCCCTCGACCGTCGTGGCCAGCGGACCGAGCGGCGCATCGCTGGCGAACACTACGTGGTCCATGCCAAAGAAATCCAGCCCGCAGGCCAGGCCTCGCGAGGCGCCGAACAGCGCCGTGTCCGCGTAGAACATATGAAAATAATCGATCAGCGGGCGCTTCAGCGCGGGGATGATGCCGGAGTAGTCCTCGGTCTGCGTCCGCGTGCCCAGCAGGCACAGCCCATCCTCGATGCGCTTGTCGAAGTAGGGAATCATCCCGCCCAGATGATGCGTAACGATTTTCAATTTCGGATACCGGTCAAACACCCCGGCCAGCACCAGGCGAGACATCGCCACTGACGTTTCATACGGCCAGCCGAAGCACCACCACATTTCCAGCCGCGAAACTTTTTCCGAAGCGTAATCGTGCATGGACGCGGTGCGCGCCGGATGCAGCCAGATGGGCAGGTCGTACTTTTCCATGGCCGCGAAAAACGGCTCGAATTTCGGATCGTCCAGCGGCACGCCGTTTACGTTGGTATAGATCTGAATTCCGCGCGCCCCCAGAGTTTCGATGGCGCGCTTCATTTCCGCCGCGGCCGATTCCACGTCATGAAATGGCAGGGCAGCCACGAACCCCGGCAGGCGGTCCGGATGCTTTCCGACCATTTCGGCCATCGCGTCATTCGCCACTCGCGCGAGTTCGCGCCCCCGTTCGGGCGTGGCAACCACTTCCAACGGAGGATTGGGCAGGGAAATAATCTGGCGATAGTCGCCGAAGGCGTCCATGGCGCGAAATCGCGCGTCCAGATTGTGCAGCTCCTGGATGGCGTTCATGCGCTTCACCAGTCCGGAACCCCCGCCAAGCCCTTCCATCGCCTTCAAAAATTCCGGCGGCATGATGTGCGTGTAGATATCGACGATCATCGGGAAAAACTCCAATTTAGAATCGAATGGCACGAACAGTAGCACAGCGACTCTTCGCTGTGCGGTTTTTGCCAATTTCAGTGAGAGTTGCCGGACAGAACATTTACAAACCCGCACAGCGAAGAGAGCTACGTGACTTCAGCTCAGCGGCCGCCCGCCATCCACGGGAATGATCGAGCCGGTCGTGAACGTGAGATGCTTCACGGCTGCGATTACCGCAGCAGCCGCTTCTTCCGGAGCCGCCAGGCGTTTCAACGGCGTGCGGATCACCTGTTCGTCCAGCCACGCTTTGTCCATCGATTGCACAAAATCATTGGCCACCAGGCCCGGGGAAACGGACACCACGCGGATTTTCGGGGCCAGGGCGCGCGCCAGCGACTTGGTCATGTTGTCGACCGCGGCTTTCGACGCGCAGTAGATGATATTGCTGCCCATGGCTGTTACGCCGGCGATCGAGGAAATATTGATCACTACTCCGCCGCCGCGCATTTTGCTTTTTTCCAGCAGCGGGCGAATGGCGCGCACCGTGGCGAACGGGCCGCGGACGTTCGTCGCGAGAATATTTTCGATGAGGGCGTCGTCCAGGCCGACCAGGTCTTCGTGCGCCACAAAACGCGTCACGCCGGCGCAGTTCACAAGCACGTCGCAAACGCCGAAGCGGCTTTCGATTTCGGCGGCCAGCGTGGCGAGTCCCGCGCTGTTGGTTACCGGCGCCAACAGAGCCGCGTGCCCGGATCCCGGCAGCCTCGCGACCAGGGCTTCGGCTTTTTCCGCGGAGCTGTTGTAACCAACTACTACGCGAAAACCTTCTTGCGCCAGGGCTTCGCAGATCGTCGTGCCCATGCTTCCGGCGCCGCCGGTTACCAGCGCAACGCCACTTCCGTCCTTGATCTCGCTACCACTCGTTGCAGTCTTCTTCGATGTCGACATCCGCCGTCCAATTTTTATGAGATTTGTGCTACTACACCGCAACCTTGCCGTAGCGGCGCACGCGCAGATCGGCCTGTTCCTTATGTCCCGAAAAGCCCTCCAGCGCGCACAGCCGCGAACAATATTCGCCCACCAGTGCGGAAGCCTCATCGGTCAATACGCGCTGGTACGTGCAAGTCTTGATGAACTTGCCCACCCACAGGCCGCCGGTGTATCGCGCGGCTTTCATCGTTGGGAGCGTGTGGTTCGTGCCGATGACCTTGTCGCCGAACGCTACGTTGGTGCGCGGACCAAGAAACAGCGCGCCGAAATTGGTCATGCGCTCCAGAAAATAATCGGGGTCGCGCGTCAGCACCTGCACATGCTCCGACGCGATGCGATCGGCTTCCTGCACTAATTCGTCGAGGGTGTCGCCGAGGATAATTTCGCCGTTATTTTGCCATGCCTGGCGGGCCACATCGGCGGTCGGCAGCCACGAGAGAAGCTTTTCAATCGCTGCCGGAACTTCCGCAGCGAGCTTGGCGGAATTCGTCAGTAGCACCGCGGGGCTGCCGGGACCATGCTCGGCTTGCCCAATTAGATCGACGGCCGCCATTTCCGCGTCGCAGCTGTCGTCCGCGATGATCAGGGTTTCCGTCGGTCCGGCTAGCAAATCGATTCCCACGCGCCCGAACAGCTGGCGCTTGGCTTCGGCCACGAACGCGTTGCCCGGACCTACGATCATGTCCACCGGCGCAATGGTTTCCGTTCCCAATGCCATCGCTGCCACGGCCTGCACGCCGCCAAACGCGTAAATTTCAGTCGCGCCGCCGAAGTGCATGGCTGCGACGATCGCCGGGTGCGGCTTCCCGCCAAAGGGCGGCGCGCTGGCGATGATCCGTTTTACGCCAGCGGCCTTGGCCGTGACCACGCTCATGTGCGCGGACGCCACCATCGGGTAGCGCCCACCGGGGACGTAGCAGCCGACGCTGTTGACCGGAATGTTTTTATGGCCGAGCACCACGCCGGGAATGGTTTCGACTTCCACGTCGCGCAAGGCGGCCTTCTGTTTCAGCGCAAAATTGCGAATCTGTTCCTGCGCAAACTTGATGTCGTCGATCGTTTGCTTGGGCAGCGCGCGCACGCATTCGGCAATGTCTTCCTCGGAAAGCCGGAACGACGCCGGCGACCACTTATCGAATTTCTCGGAATACTCGCGTACCGCGGCTTCGCCGCGGGCGGCGATTTCCGCAAGAATGCCTTCTACGGTCTTGCGAACCTGCGCGCTGTTCTCCGCTTTGGCTTCGGCGGTCTGGCCGGACTTGATATGACGGATCATCTCTTGTCTTGCTCCCTGAGAATTTGGTCCGTGTATTATACGACGAACTTCGGGAGTTTCGAGTCCGCGGGCGCACTTCTCCCTCTTCGTGGCTGAAGCCTTTTTCGCTTCAGCCACTACGTGGGTGGAGCATTCCGGCATTGCGCCAGAAGAGTTTTCAGGGAATTGCCGCCTGCGCCGGGGAATTGCCGGGCGCTGCAAGGCGGCGCCAGAAATCACATGGGGTTGGCGTCGGCCTTTGCCAGATAGTCGCCAGGGGCTTTATTCGTGGAGTTGGGCGGCTCGATAAGCCCGGTATCGAAGGTAGCGGCGCTCGTCTCAAAAGACGGCAGCGGGTAGAGGAATACGGGCGCAAGGCCCTTCCCCAGATAGCCCAGCTGATCGGCCGCGGCTTCGGATAAATCGAGGATCCGGTGCAATCGCAGGTTCGGCCCTCGGTCTGTAATCTTCACGACCACGGATTCTCCGTTCTCCACATTGACCACCCGGATCGTCGTACCGAGCGGGAAGTACCAACTCGCGGCCGTGAATTTGTGGCGGTCAAATCGCTGGCTGTTCGCCATTTTCCGCCCTTGCCGATCCGCTCCGTACCAGGAGGCGGTTCCGATGTAACGAGTCTTCAACTTCTTGGACTTGCCTTGTACCTTCGCCCTTTGGGATACCGCAGACGTTGGGGATATCCAGAGCAGGCTGGCTACGATTGCGAAAACGATAAAACGTAGCTTGGTCTGCATGAGTTTGTCTCCTTTGCGTCAATCGCTTAGTGTCCCCCCCGGGCCGTGCCGTGGTCTTTAGCCTCCTTTCCTTGCTTGCTCATAAGATTCTGCCGAATTCGCTTCCCGGTTCCGCCAGCCTAACGGCCAGCTGGAGCGGTTTCTGGTTCCTCGGATGTCATTGAAAATGAGCCGTTTGACTCCGCTTCGGCAGGAAGCATGTCCACGGCTTCTGAGTCGCAGACTTCACACCGGCCGTGTTTGCTCAGCTTTACTTCCGCCTGGCATCCCATGCACCACCAATGCTTCATCAAGTAAGCCTCCCTAAAAGCTATTCAGTTTGGGTGTATGAATACAGTCTGCCGCCGGGCGGGTTTTTTGGCGATAGGCAGATAGGGCCAATTTGTGGGGTACCTGAGTACTGGGGAAATTTTTACCCATGGACGCGCGAGCAAGTGCCGCCACTCGCGGGTCGCGGCTCCGTGATTGATCCTCCACCGGTAATGACTGGGCGCCTTTCTATCGATGGCCACCCCTTATTTGGTGACGCACGTTTGATGACACTGGTGATCGTCCGCGCGCTATTCGACGTGCCGCCCGAATTGCATTCTCCTGCGAATCTCCGACGACATTTTGGAAGACAAAAGTATTGACGCCCAGCGCAAAAGCCGGGCGCATTGTTGGTTCCAAAATCGCGCCCGAATTGGGTCCACAAAGCACGTCCCGTTGGCTGCACGGAATCGCCGTTCAGGCCTCCAAATGCCCCTTTTGGCACATCCAAGTGGACGTACCTGGGAGTTGACGTGCAAAGTACACAGTGGGAAAGGTTTACCTAGACGCCGAGGGGGCGTCGTTGTTAGGCTAATTGGATTCAGGGGCCGTATTTCGACCGCTGAGGGCTCCCATTTAGATTTTCAGGTGTTGCTTTCGAATCGTAGTTGTGGAGGAGTGTAACAATGGCTCAAACTTTAGGTACACGCGCATGGAAAGCACTGGATTACGTTGTCTGCAAGACCGCAGGCGTGGCCTTCGATACGATCCACGTTTTCAACAAGCACAATCCCAATCCGAACTTCACGCCGAAGTGGTCGGACAAGCCGCTGCTGAAGTCGTGGGAGAAGTCCAAGCCCACGCTCGGCTGGCCGCGGCAGACGGATTCGCTGTGCCCCGGCTGCGTCAAGGACGCGCGCGACGCGATCTTCGAGGGCAAAAAGGATTGGCGCGACCTGATGCATGAGAAGGTCGGCGAGATCAAGGCGCAGATCATCGAGCGCGACGGCGAAGTCTGGATGGTGAAGGAATGCCCGATCCATGGCAAGTTACGAAGACATGATGGCCATCGACGCGAAATTCCTGAACTGGATCGAGCAGAACTTCCCCGGCCGCGACATTCCGGCGCACAACGACGAAGATCTGCACAAGCATGGCTCCAGCACGGTTCGTTACGGCCGCGGATCCGTGCTGACCGTGGACCTGACCAACCGCTGCAACATGATGTGCGATCCCTGCTTCATGGACGCCAACCAGGTTGGTTACGTGCACGAACTTTCCTGGGAAGAAATTCAGGAAATTCTGGACAACGCGCTGAAGATCAAGCCGCGCCGCCAGATGTCCGTGCAGTTCTCCGGCGGCGAACCGACCATGCACCCGCGCTTCTTTGACGCCATCCGCCACGCGCGCAAGATCGGCTACAACAGCGTGCAGGCCGCGACCAACGGCATCGAGTTCGCCAAGAGCAAGGAATATTGCAAGCAGGCCTTCGAAGCCGGCCTGCGCTACGCCTATCTGCAATTTGACGGCATCGGCAACGATGCCAACAGCCACCGCCAGGTGGGCAACCTGTTCGATGTGAAACTGCGCGCGATTGACAACATGCACGCGGCCGGCATCGAAATCATTCTGGTCACCACGATCGTCAACAACCTGAACAACGACCAGGTGGGCGCCATCGTGAAGTTCGCGATGGAGAATCCCAAGAAAATTTCCTTCGTGGCCTTTCAGCCGGTTTCGTTCACCGGCCGCGACGAAGAAATCACTCCCGAACGCCGCATGAAGCAGCGCTACACGCTGTCGCATCTGGCCCAGGACGTCAGCGCGCAGGTCGGCAAGATTGAGCCGACGCGCGACTGGTTCCCCATCTCGCTGATCAGCACGTTCTCCGCGTTTGCCGATCTTTCGCACGGTCCCGATGCGCAGTGGGGCTCGGTGAGCTGCGGCTGCCACCCGAACTGCGGCGTGGGCACCGGCGTACTGATCAACAAAGAGACCAAGGAATGGGCGCCGGTACCGCAGTTCCTGAACGTGCCGCAACTCGTTGAGGACATCAAGAAGGTCACCGACGCCGCTCGCGGCAAGACGTTTCTCCAACTTCATGTTCGCGCTGGCCATGCTCAAGAATTACAACCCGTACGGCGCGCCGGGAACTTTCCGCCTGATCGACTTGCTCAAGAAGATGGACAAGTCCTGGGGCCTGACCAAGAACCAGCGCGAGAAGTACGGCACGGCCGGTCCGGAGCGCACCTACGAAGACGCCATGAAGCGCCGCAACACCGACCCCTGGAACTTCCTGATGATCGCCGGAATGTGGTTCCAGGACCTGTTCAACTACGATTTCCGCCGCACCGAAATGTGCATCATCCCGTACGCGACGCAGCAGGGTGAAATTTCCTTCTGCGCGTACAACACGGGTATCGGCTGGCGCAAAATCATCGAGAACATGTACAAGAACGCGACCGTCGCGCAGTGGTACAAGGAACACGGCAAGCACGAAATCTACGCCAAGGGCCGGGCTGTGAGCCTCGATGCCTACGAGCACTCGCTGGTGATTGACGCCGAAGACGCCGCGCGCGTCCGCGACGTCGACCACGAAGTGCCCAACACCGCCGCCGAGGAAAATCGTGCACGGCGCCGCGCCGAATTCCTCAAGGAAGAAGCGCGCGTCCGCAAGATGTACGAAGAACTCGTGCTGAAACAGGCGCCGCCGGAAGTCGTGACAGATCGGCTCGCTCACCGACATCAAGAAGGCCACTCCGTCGGTCGCTCCCGTGACGATCAGCAACGCCAATCCGAACGGCAATGGCGCAGCGAAACCGCAGGTAGCCGAGCACGGTCGCCGGCGACTAGTTCGCTCGTTCTCTCGAAACTTTCCAACTGCCTCCGGTTCGCCGGGGGCAGTTGCTTTTTACGATCGTGGCGTTAAGTTCGGACTACAATCAGACGGGAGGGAATATGCCCATCTACGAATACGTTTGCGATGACTGCCACGCGCACTACGAGCAGATCGTGATGTCCGCCCAGCAGAAAATTGCCTGCCCCAAGTGCGAGAGCCAGCGGCACACGCTGCAGCTCTCCGTATTCAGCGCGGGGAAATCGTCGAACGGAAGCTCTGCGTCCAGCGCGAGTTCAGCCTCCGGCGGATGCGCCTGCACGCCGACGACCTGCGGCTGCCGCTAGGTTTCAGTAGCACAGACTTCAGTCTGTGGATTTCCAGTAGGCCTTGCAAACACTGAAACCGTTGGTCCCGTATTTCCGGGTACTCCAGCCGCGCCCGTCGCTTCAATTTCTATATTATTTACGGAAACCCACAGACTGCCCTTCAAAGGTCTCAGGGTAAAAAGTCTGTGTTACTTAAAGGCTTGCACTCTCATTTCGTTGCGTGCAAACTGCCTCCCACCGTGGATGCCCGTACGGCCATTTCCGAACTGGTGATTGCCAATCGCCTGGTGGCCCACCTGAAGCTGGTGGACTCTTTCGGGCACGTCACCGTGCGCAACCCGGAAAACCCGCAGAGGTTTTTCATGTCCCGCTCGCGCGCCCCGGGACTGGTGACCAGGGAAGACATTCTGGAATTCGATCTGGAGAGCGCGCCGGTCGATCTTCGCGGCTTCAGCCCCTACAAAGAGAGATACATACATGGATGTATCTATAAGTCGCGTCCCGACGTGGCCGCGGTCTGCCACAATCACGCTCACGAACTCCTGCCGCTGGCCGTGACCAAGACTCCCATGCGCCCGGCGCTGCATTCCGCCGCGGTCATTGGCCACCACGTGCCGGTGTGGGATATTCGCGATGAATTCGGCGACACCGATCTGCTGGTCACCTCCAACGCAATGGGCGAGTCGCTGGCACGGGCGCTGGGCGCCGCCAGGGCAGCGTTGATGCGCGGGCACGGCAGCGTAGTCGCCGCAAAGTCACTACCGGATGTTGTGTTCACGGCTTTTTATTTGCGCCTCAATGCGGAAGTCCTCATCAAGGCCATGTCCATGGGCAAAGAGATCACCTATCTTTCCGCCGGAGAGGTGGAGCGCTCGGGCGAACTCCACATGCAGCCGCTTAGCCAGGGCCGCGCGTGGGAAGACTGGTGCGCTCAAGCGGGAGTTGCCAAACTGCCGTAATGATGCGAAATTGCCAAGCAACGTGCCAGTCGAGGAAGCGCGCGGCGTCCTGGATGCTGCCCGCGCTGGGGCCCAAGGAGGAGTTATGCCGGTACTGAATCGCTGGTGGATTGCCGTGGCGGGCATCTGCATGCAAATGGCTCTGGGAGCGGCGTATGCCTGGAGCGTGTTCCGCATTCCTCTTACCAAGGAATTCGGCTGGACCATCACGCAAGTCACCTGGACATTTTCCATCAGCTGGTTTTTCCTGGGCTGCTTCGCGTTCGTGGGCGGGCGCATGATGAAGCGCATGCAGCCGCGCGCCGTGGCCATGATCGCCGGGCTTTTCTGGGGAGGCGGCGTTTTTCTGGCCAGCCTTTCCGCGCACAAGCTCTGGTGGCTTTATCTGACGTATGGCGTGATCGGTGGCATCGGCCTCGGAATGGGTTACGTGGTTCCGATCGCGGTGCTGGTGAAATGGTTTCCCGACCGCCGCGGATTTATCACCGGCCTGGCCGTGGCAGGCTTTGGAGCCGGAGCTTTGTTCTCCGCACCGGCCGCGCAATGGCTCATTCAACACGTCGGCTTGATGCCTACTTTCGCATACCTTGGCGTCGCGTACGGAGGCATCGCCGTGGCCGCGGGCGCTTTCATGTGTAATCCGAGCGAAGGCTGGACGCCCGCGGGCTGGACGCCGTCCGCTTCGCTGATCTCGCAGCGCTCCGACCGGGACTACACGGTAGGTGAGGCGCTGTTCACCTGGCAATGGTGGGCGATCTGCGCGCTGATGTCGATCAATACCATGTCAGGCTTGTCGATCGTTACGCAGGCTTCGCCAATTTTTCAGGAGATGGGCGGCGCGACCGTGAAGATTGCCGCGGGACTGGTGGGCTGGGTGGCGCTCGGCAACGGCACCGGGCGAATTTTCTGGTCGTGGATCTCGGATTTAACCAGCCGCAAAACCGCATTTTTCATGATGTATCTGGTGGAAGTCTTGCTGTTCTGGTCGCTGCACACTGTTTCACTCCCTGCCGCTGCTCTTCGTTGCTACCTTCGTGGGGGTGATGTGTTATGGCGGCGCGTACGGAATCACTCCGGCGTTTGCGGCCGATTATTTCGGGCCGAAGGATGTAGGATCGATTTTCGGATTGATGATGGTGCCGTGGGCGTTCGCCGCCGTCTTCGGGCCGCAATTGTTCGCCTACCTGCGCCAGGTCAACGGAAATTATACCCAGGCGCTGTATCTGATCGCCGGCGTCATGACCGTCGCGCTCATCCTGCCGGTGCTGATTCATCCGCCGCAGGGCAGGAAAAGCGGCGATGAAGATCCGACGGGCGCGGCGCTCGAGGCCGACGCGGAGCCGATTTCTCCGGAGTAGGGAGCGCATCATGCGCCGCTCGCTGGCCGCAACCTTTCCGGCGGTGGTTGTGCACTGGGAATTTCTTCACGTACCGCCGGCACCATCTGCATTTCTTGCATTGTCTGACCCGCCTCACTAAAATGGCCGGCAAGTAAGCACCCCTCACCTTCGGAGGCTCGCATGGCGCTCGATCAGGAAAAACTCAATAAAGTTTTACAGCAAGGCATCAACGACTTCGGCGCGACTTTCCACGCTGCCTGCGTGGCGATCGGCGACAAACTCGGTCTTTATAAGGGACTGGCCGCCGGCGGCCCGCAGACGCCCGCGGAACTCGCCAAGAAAACGGGCACGGCCGAGCGGTATGTCCGCGAGTGGCTGGCCTCGCAAGCGGCCGGGGGATATATCACGTTTGAACCCTCGAGCGGGAAATTCAGCCTGTCCGAGGAGCAGGCATTCACCCTGGCCGACGAAAACAGCCCGGCGTTTCTGCCGGGAGCGTTTCAAGTGGCGCTGGCGGCAACGAAGGCAGTTCCAAAACTGGTCGAAGCCTTTCGCACGGGGGAAGGCATGGGCTGGCACGAGCACGATCACGAACTGTTCCACGGCACGGAACGCTTTTTCCGTCCGGGATACGCGGCGAACCTGGTGAGTGCCTGGATTCCGGCGCTCACTGGCGCTGACGCCAAACTAAAGGCCGGAGCGCGCGTCGCGGACGTCGGCTGCGGGCACGGCGCCTCCACCGTTTTAATGGCGCAGGCGTATCCAAAATCCACCTTCGTCGGATTCGATTACCACGACGGGTCGATCCAGACGGCCCGGGCGCGGGCTCGCGAAGCGGGAGTATCAGACCGCGTGGATTTCGAAGTGGCACACGCCAAGGATTATCCGGGGACGGCTTTTGACCTGGTGACGTTCTTCGACTGCCTGCACGATATGGGCGACCCGGTGGGCGCGGCCAAGCATGTGCGCGCGTCGCTCGCTCCTGGTGGCAGCTGGATGATCGTTGAGCCCTTTGCCAACGACCGTGTGGAAGACAACCTCAATCCGATCGGACGCGTGTTCTACTCGGCGTCGACATTGCTGTGCACGCCCGCGTCGCTTTCCCAGGAAGTGGGATTGGCGCTGGGCGCGCAAGCGGGAGAGGCGCGCATGCGCAAAGTAGTCACCGAGGGCGGATTTTCGCAGTTCCGCCGCGCTACGGAGACGCCGTTTAATCTGGTCTACGAGGCGCGCGCGTAACCTGTAGCACAGGCTTCAGCCTGTGGAATTCCGTCAGACCTAGCGAGGACAAAACCCCGCAAGCTGAAGCTTGCTCCACAACGGACCACTAGAACTCTTCGTCGTCTTCCAATGGCTTTTTCTTCGTGATTTTCGCAGTCACGGCGATTCCGCGCAATTTCAAATCCTTCAAAATCGCCTGGCGATTTTCCAGCGGAATAGATCCTGGCGGGAAGACGCCCGCCGAGTCGCGGGGAAAATGCTTGATGAAGAGCGCCGCCATGTGGGCGGTAGCGTAAGAGATGGGAGAGAGCGCCAGGCCGCGCAGTCGAATCTGATAGAGCGAAGGGAACGTGGCGTCGTAGCGCACTTCGATCTGCTGGTCCTGCTTGGTCCCGCGCATCACCACGGCCGCCGCGAATCTGGCGTTCTGCAGCTTGCCGCTGCGGATCATTCGCGCCACCTGACGTGGGCTGGGCGTATTCGGGAATCGTGAGGCCACCATCCCTCGCGATTTGTTCAGCTTTCCCTGCTTGTACCAGCGGCGCAGGCGGTCAATTTCATTGCCGCCGATTTTAACGTCCATTTCTTTCAGCTTCAGGAAATAGGGAATGATGCCTACTTCATCCTGCGCGGCGAGCACGACAGTGGCTTCGCCGATCGGCGCCGGAAAGCGGAATTTTTCCTTTTCGCCGAAGCGTTTGCCGAATTTGAAGCGGCCATTGCGTACGATGCGCGGCAGGGAAATGGCCTCGTCAAAGGAAACTTCCGGCGACCACTGCGAAATGGGATCGTCGCTTTCGATGCTTTCGTATAGCCGGATGTGCAGCACGTCCACCACGTCCATGGCCGCGGCGGCGCGCGCCGCCAGCAGATTCGTCAAGCCCGGGGCGGCTCCGGTGGTGATCAGCGCGAGGCGATTTTTTTCCTGAAAACGTTTGTCGTAGCGGAGTTGTTCGGCCTTGAACGGGTTCCGCGTCAGGTGCGCGCTCAGGTCCACGTAATGGCTGCGAATACGCAGTGCCGCGCGCAATACGATTTCATTAAATACCGCGGCCGAAGCGTTCACCAGCAACTGGCAGCCGCGCGCGGCCCGCACAATACCCCATAAATTTCGGGCATTTACCTGAACCACGGGAATGGTGCTTTTTTTTCCGAGAAAGCGCCGGGCACGCTCAGGATCGCGATCGCCGCACGTAATTTGGTGCCCTTGCCGGGCGAGCAGATGGGCCAGATAAGAGCCGGTCGCGCCGGTTCCCAGAACGAAGATGCGCATTGGGGAAAAACTGTAACACACGAGTGGCACGCCCTTCAGCCTGTGCGGCCAAGACGTGTGCGCTAGAACTAAATTTCAAGAAACTAAATTCCAGGGAACAATCCGGCCGCAGGAATCAACCAGCCACCACGCACCCGCCCGCACAATGATTCGTCCGCGCTACCTCGGCCTCAGGACAATAGAGATTCTTCGCTCCGCTCAGAATGACGAACTTCTGGCGCATCTGACCTGCGACGAAACCGCGGGCCCTTGTTCTACTTTTCCTCGGTCGGCGTGCGTCTTTAGTGGAAATGCGTTGCGCAATGAATGACAATAGACGCGCGCAACGCAGTTGCGCATCAAACCGAATCGCTGAATTGACTGACGCGCGCATCGAGTTTCACAGAGCGCTGACAGGCAGATGGCATGGACCCAGAAGAAAACGAGTCGAAATGGTTTAGCCTCTCCGAGGCCGAGAGTGCCCGCCGTCGCGTTGAACCGTTGCTTATCGATGCCATGGAAGGGCGCCGGCAGATGAATGACCTGGAAGATTGCCTGAGCGCCATCGCCAGCCGCATCCAGATCATGGGCGGCGTGACGGTCGATTACGATGTGGCCGCGCGCGCCCGCGCCGATCTGAATACCGTAGTCGCCAAGGTGAAGGACGCTCTGGACCAGATCCAAGCCACCGGCTGCATCGTGAAGGACCTGGAGTCCGGGCTGTTGGATTTTCCCGCCATGATCCGCGACGAGGAAGTTTATCTCTGCTGGCGGCTGGGAGAAGACCGCATCCGCTTTTACCACCGTCAGGATGAAGGATTTGCCGGCAGAAAACCTATCGATCCCGAAGACACCGGACCCAGCCATCCGATTCAATAACGCTGCAAGAGATAAAGTGCGCGGCCGCATCGCGTCACGCGTCCGGAAAGGAATTGCGCGATGAACGAAAAATCCTCAAGCCGCCTTGCGCAGGCCGCCAGCCCGTATCTGCGGTCCGCAGTACATCAGTCCGTGGATTGGTACGAATGGGGCGAGGAAGCGTTTGCCCGCGCTCGCGCCGAGGATAAGCCGATCCTGCTGGACATCGGCGCGGTGTGGTGCCACTGGTGCCACGTGATTGACCGCGAGAGTTACGAAAATCCGCAGCTCGCCGAGATCATCAACCGGATTTTCATTCCCGTAAAAGTCGATCGCGACGAACGCCCGGACGTTGACGCGCGCTACCAGGCCGCGATCAGCGCGCTTTCCGGGCAGGGCGGCTGGCCTCTCACCGGATTTCTGCTGCCCGATGGGCGCCCGTTCTATGGCGGAACGTATTTTCCGCCGGACGACGCTATGGGCCGGCCGGGATTCCGCCGCATCCTGGAAGCTGTGGGCGACGCCTTTCGCGATAAGCGCGCCGAAGTGGAAGACGCCGCGGCGCGCCTGGCCGAGGCCGTGGCCAAATCGGAAACTTTTTCCGGCGGGCAGGGGAAATTCGACGCCGGAGTTGCCGAGGATCAGGCGGAAACGATCGCCGGGCTTTTCGACTCGCGCAACGGCGGCTTTGGGCGTTCGCCGAAATTTCCGCATTCTTCCGCCATCGATCTGCTGCTGGAGATGTACCAGTCCGGCGGCAACCAGCGTTATCTGCAGGTGGCCGCGTTCACGCTGGAGAAAATGGGTGCGGGCGGCGTGTACGACCAGCTGGCCGGCGGATTTCACCGCTACTCGGTGGACGAGCGCTGGTGCGTGCCGCACTTCGAGAAAATGTCGTATGACAATTCGGAGCTGTTGAAGAATTTCCTGCACGGATTGCAGGCAACGCGCGATCCCTTCTTCCGCGAAATTTCCGAGGGCATCATTGCCTGGACCAACGCCGTGCTTTCCGATCAGGCCCGCGGCGGTTTCTACGCCAGCCAGGACGCGGACCAGACGCTGGACGATGACGGCGATTATTTCACCTGGACGCAGGAAGAGGAGCGCGCGGTGCTCCTGCCGAAGGAAGCGCGCATCGTGGAAATGCGCTATGACGTCGAGCCGCGCGGCGAGATGCATCACAATCCATCGAAAAACGTTCTGTGGATTGCGCGGTCCATTGCCGAAATTGCCAGGACGATTGGCGACGGCGTGGAAATGTCCGCGGTGCGCGAGACGCTGGATCGGGCCAAGGCCAAATTGCTGTCAGCGCGCGCGCAGAGGCCTGCGCCGTACGTGGACACCACGCAGTACACGGCGTGGAACGCGATGTACGTTTCAGCGTACCTGGATGCAGCTGCCGTGCTGGGCGGCGAAACGGGAGCGGCCTGCCGCGCGTTCGCGCTGAAAACCCTCGATCGCATGCTTGCCGAATCGTGGAGCGACGCGCGGGGATTCGCGCACCGCATGGGCGGAGCGCGACTGGATGGCTCGCTGGACGATCAGGTCTTTGCGGGGATTGCGCTGCTCGACGCGTACGAAACGACGCTGGACTCAAAATATTTTGAGGCGGCCCGCCGCGTTGCCGATTTTGCCATCGCCGAATATTTTGATAGAGAAGGTGGCGGCTTCTTTGATCGCGCTTCGGGCGCTCCGCCCATGGGCGGCCTCGAAGTGCGCCGCAAGCCGCTGCAGGATTCGCCGTCACCCGGCGCAAATTCGGCGGCGTCCATTTTGCTCGGCCGGCTGTTTGGCTACACGGGCGACGCGCGCCATCGCGAGTGCGCGGAAAAAACGCTGGAAGCATTCGCGGCCATCGCGCCGCAGTTTGGGATGCACGCCGCGACCTATGGCCTCGCCGCGCTGCTGCATGCGCGCGGGCCGATCGAGGTTGTGGTGACCGGCGCGGCGGGCGATCCGCAGGCGGACGCTCTCGAACGGGCCGCGAATTCCGTCTACCGATTCGCCAAAGCAGTCCTGCGCGTCACGCCCGAGCGGCTCGCTTCACCGGTTGGACTGCCGCCGGCCCTGGCGGAAACGCTGCCGCATCTTCAGGCGGATGTTGCCCAGGCGTTCGTCTGCGTAGGCACGTCCTGCCGGCCGCCCGTGCAGGATCCCGCCGCACTGGTCGCGCTGCTCACGCAAAAGCCGATCGTTCTTTCCGCGGATTAAGCCCCGCGCCGTGCTTCGTGAAGTTGCCGTGGCGCGGGGTTGCCATCAGCGTCCCGGCACCACCGCAAATCGGGCGATCACGATTCCCATGGCGCCGCCGAAAAATACATCGCTCGGGAAATGATCGCTCCTGCTGATTCGCGAAAAGCAGATCGCTCCCGCCAGCCCGTAGGCCACGATCGGCACCCAGCGGTGCTTCCCGTAACGCTGCGCGATGACCGTGGCAACTGCCGCCGCCGCGAACGCATGCATCGAGTAAAATCCTCCGGAGCCGGCCGGACTGTGCGAGCCGTGAAAGAAGCTGTCTGAGTACGGCCCGGGTCCGGTGTAATCGATTGGCTGCTTTCGCCCGCTGATTGCCTTGAACGGAAGATCAAGCAGAAAGCCGTCGACCACCGCTTCTCCCGCCAAAAGCGCCGTGTCCTTGGCGTAGGAATTTTTCGTAAGGAGTCCCACTCCGTACATGGCCGCGGGCACGGCGGCGATAAATGTGCCCGTGCTGATGGCACTCAGATCGCGGTCGTATTCGTGCAGCCTTGCTGTGTTATGAAAGGCCGGCGCGGTGTATGGATCGGAGGCGATCAGAGCCGTGGTGCCGCCCAGGATGCCAATCGTTGGCCACCAGTGTTTTCCTTCGGCCAGGGACTTGGGAAAAAGGGCGATCTTCGTTTCATCCTCAAAAATATTGCGGGGAAGTTTGAAGATCGATACGTCCCGAGTTGGCGGAGCCGTTGATTGCGGGTCCGTCGCCGGTTGTCTTGTATCCGCCTGCTGCGATGTATCGGGGTCCGAAACGCCGTTCTGCACCGTCTCCGGCGCTGCTGCCGTGCTGAGTTCCTGAGAAAATGCGGGTTTGGAGTGGATGCTGAGTAAAAAGAAAAGTGTAATTAAAATAGTTACTAGACTTCTCCGAGGTGGACAATTCATAAATAGAGTTTATCGCGGAGCAACAGTGCACGCACACCCGAATATCGCCGTCTAAGGTATCTGCCGTACTCGTTCTACAGGAAGTACCCGATGCGGGGATCGACATGGGGCTCAATAGGACTGGCTGCAGCCGGTCCTACTTTCCCGCACCCGAAGCCGCTGCTGCCATCTGCAAGCCTATCATACGAAAGCTGGCGCTTCCTTTAATCCAGCCCATGTGATCATCCACCTCGATTTGCAGCCACAAATTGTTCCAGTCAAAATAGACCATCTTCACGCCTTCCGGCGCGTTGTCCGCCGGTTTCAGGGAAGCCGGAGCCCAAGCGGACAGAATGGTCACCACCTGGCTCGCGCCGGCCTTGCCGCCCACTCCGGGCGCCTGCCACCAATCGATTGCGTGCCCCGGCTTGATCTGCACAGGAGTCTTAACGGCGGTGACGTTATGGTTGCTATAGAGTTTTAATTCTCCAGAACCCGCCACCGGGCCTGATTTCTGGCGCCCCGGTGGAGGAAGCGCGGAAAACACGCTTTGGTCGGGCATGATCTCAATGCGATGCGTGCCCATGTTGAAGCCGAGGAGCAGGGAAAACTGAAAATAGCCGGTGTCGAATGTGCGCGAAAGCGCCAGGCCTTTGTCGACATGCGCAAAACCGTCCACGCCTACCATCGGCGGATCGAAGGGAATCAAGTGTGACGGTCCGGGATCGAAATAATAAATCAGATGGGTGGTTTTGGACGAGACTGCGGGATTGCCGTCCTGTGCGGTGTCCACATCCAGTACTTCGCGCCCGGCATTGGCCACTCCGAAGATTGCCACGTACGTGAAAGGTTGGCCCTGCGGCGCGTCCTGCGAGAATTGCACCTCGCCATCCTCGTTGCGCACCTCGAAATGCTGCACGCCTCCGGTTTCATTTTTTTCGCAAAGCCCGGTTTCGGACGCCACGAGCAGCTCACTCTCCTGCGCACAAAAAAGCTGGTAGGCGTGGCCGCCGGCCATCACGGTTGCGCTCGGTGCAGATTGGCTGGGAGCGGCTGACAGCAGCGCAAGGAGAACTAGAGTGGTAAACGCCATGGCCCATCCTTCGGGGCCAAGGATACTAAGAACCAGGCAACAGCGTCGACGGCAATCTCGGATCGATTCGCAGCGCGTGCCCCGCGCGCCGTTAAAGCTCGATCAACGCCGCCACGCCGTGAATGCCGGAGCCCGGCTCAGGCCTTCGGGTTACCTGGCGTACCCTTTCGATCAGGGCGGCCGGCGAAAATGGCTTCGATATAAAATCGCGAGCTGGTGAAAGGAGTCGGGACAGCACTTCGCCGGAATGGAGCGATATGAAGAGCAGCGGCAAATAGCGATTGCGCGCGGAAATGAAGTTTGCCAATTCCAGGCCGGACTTTCCCGGCATTTCAAGGTCGGTGATGACCAGGCTAATCGAATTCGGCCATTCCTGGAAAATGGCGATGCCTTCGTCCGCGGTGGAGGCTTCCAGCACCACAAAATCATTCTCCCGCAGGAATTCGGCGGCCAGTTTGCGCAATTTCCTGGAATTTTCCACCAAAAGAATCACGCCCGCGCAATTTTCGGTTAACTGGCCGCCGGCAAGCATCGTTGCACTTCTCCTCATTGCAGAACCGAGTATCCAGCCAAGAGGGAAACATTGCAGTGAGGAGTATCACCAGCGTTTGTGATTTACGTCACACGGCCTCTCGCCATCGCATAACTTTTTGATTCTACAGTGGTTGTTGGGAGTGACATCGCCGGTCCGTCCGCACACCGGCGCGGTTGGCAGGACGTTGCGCCGCAGGTTCCGGCGCCTCCGAACTACAAAATTGAAAGCCCAACGAACCCTCGGATGTTAGAATGCGGGCCTGATTTAAAGCAGCAACGCACCCTATTCAGAAAGTTGCGCATCGCGGACTCTGCATTTTACCAGCAGGATTCGGCGGCGGTTCGTTCTCCTGCTTGATTGAAAAAGGGAAAAGGAGTTATTGACCATGTCGAGCAAGCATTCGGAAATTCGGCCGTCGCACAAAAGTTTTCTGGGGATGGGATTGCTGGCCTGCTTGATCGCGTCGGCGCCCGTGGCGCTCGCGCAATATCCCGCCGCGCCGCAGGTGAAGAAGGACGGAACCTCGGTCATGCTGGAGGATTACCTCACGCCTCCGTTATCCAGCCCGACGCACGGCGGAGCGACTTCAACCGGAATCGATTACAAGGGCCAGTTGGCGCGCGTCAATACCATGCGGGCCGAGCCCGCCAATGCACCGCTCGCCGCTTCGCGCATCTTCGTCGACGACATGAACGGGACGCTCTACATTTTGGATACCGCGACGAAAAAGCTCACGCCGTACCTAAAGTTTGCGGATATTTTCCCGAAGTTTGCCTCGGATAAAGGCAATGCCACCGGCATCGTTTCCATCACCTTCGATCCCGGCTACGCGAAGAATGGAAAGTTCTACACCGTGCACGTGGAAAATCCTGTGCTGCCTGGGTCCAGCACGCCGGTGAACACCGCGGTTTCCAGTTTGAATTTGACCGGCTACACCACGACGGACCCGGTGAACCCGCCCGCCGGACCTGTCCATCTGGAATCGGTCATTGTCGAATGGACCGACAGCAACATCCGCAACGACACGTTTGAAGGCTCGGCACGTGAACTCCTGCGCATCGGTTTTGACCGCAACCATCCTACCGACGATACGATTTTTAATCCCACCGCCAAGCCCGGCAGCCCTGACTACGGCAATCTCTACATCGGCGTGGGTGACGGCGCGCAGGGCGAAACCCCCGGCCCGTCGCACACCATTCCGCAGCGGCTTGATGCGTTTGGCGGAAAAGTCTTGCGAATCACGCCGGACGTTACCCTCCGCCCGAAAGACATGATGAGTCCCAACGGCCGGTACCGGATTCCCTCGACAGGTCCCGACCCCAATCCGTTTGTGAACGTGGCGGGCGCGCGCGGCGAAGTCTGGGCCTACGGCTTGCGCCACCCGCATCGCTTTGATTGGGACACCACGACCAAGACTTTCCTGATCATCGATATCGGCCTGCACTACTGGGAAGAAATCAATGTGGCTGTGAAGGGCGCCAACTACGGTTATCCCGAGCGCGAGGGCAACGAGCAACTCTTTATTGACGACAAGGGGCTCACCGGCAGCCTGAAAAATCCCCAGATTCCGTTCCCCGATCGTGACCTGCTGCAGGTCGAGGGGCTCAACGAGCCGGTGGCCCCGGTTTACGCCGCCGCCGTGTACAGCCACTGGGAAGGGGATTCGATCGGGAGCGGGTTCGTATATCGAGGCAAGCTGATGCCCCAACTGCGCGGGAAATTTATTTTCAATGACATGACCACCGGCCGGATTTTCTACACCGACCTCAATGAAATGCTGGCCACTCACGGACAGCGAAATCACCAGGCCGCCATTCACGAATTGCAGATCATGTACAAGAGCCCGTATGACACAGCCAATCAGACCGCGGTGAAGCGTCGCATGTTTGACATCATCTCCGAAACTTACGCGCACAAGGGCGGAACACCTGCCGCGGATCGCGTTCTTCCTGGAGCCGCCGGCGCCACCACCGGCTGGCGTGACGACGAACGCAAAGTGCCCAAAGCCGATTACGAAGGCATAGCCTACGGCGGCGGCCGCGCGGACGTTCGCATGGCCCTGGGCGGCGACGGCGAACTCTACGTGCTGAGCAAGTCCGACGGCATGATCCGCAAGATGACGGCAGTCACCACCGCGGCGCCAGCCTCAAAGTAAAGACCGCAATGCCGGGAAGGCGGCTCGCAAGAGCCGCCTTCCGTAGCACAGCGACTCTTCGCTGTGCGGTTTTTACCATCACCTGCGCTAGGTGACTGACTGACGGTCTACAAACCCGCACAGCGAAGAGTCGCTGTGCTACAAAAACCGCAGACCTCCCGCTCAGTCTCGCCAGTTAACCCCGTCGCGTCCGGCACAGTGCAACCGAGGTCCCGGTTGGAGTATCCTAGTTAGGTGGAACGAAACGGCCCGTATTTTATTCTGCGCATCTTAATTTTATTCGGATTTTTAGGCGTCTTCGCTGGCCTGCTTCTGGCGTTCCTTTCGCAACGCTACTGGTTTGCGCGCGCGTGGGGAATCGCTGGGCGAATTGCGCGCCCGGAATGGCGCAAGCGGGCGCGAGGGACGCTGATTGCTACGCTGGTCGCAATCGGTCTCGCTACCGCAGTGGCCATATCGCAAAACATCCGTGGCGGCGTTTCGCACGGATCGCGGTGGTCGGCCCTCTGTGCTCTGTGGCTGGTCAGCTCGATTCTTTCCTACTTATTTATTAAGTCCGTTGCCGCCGTGGAATGGCTGTGGCTTCGCCGGCGCAAGTCTTCGAGTGAGGCGGGCCTGGCTGCTGCCGAAAATCCAGCCGTCGTTGCGGCCAGCGGCGTCCACGCAGAAGCCATCGACCATTCCCGCCGTTACTTTTTTCAGGCCGCCGGTGTGATTGCCGGCGCCGTGCCGTTTGTCACTGCGTCCTACGGTTTTGTTTCCGAACGTTTCCGCTTCTACGTGCGCGAAGTGGAAATTCCCATCGCCAATCTTCCGCCGGGGCTCGATGGATTGCGCGTCACCCAAATCAGCGACATTCATATCGGATCGTACATGCCGGCTCATCGTTATATGCGGACACGCGCGAGGCCGCCGGCCTGCGTACATCCAGCCGCTCCGCCCGAAGACGCTGTGCGCCTGTACGAGGAATTCGTGCGGCTGCTGCGTGCG
The DNA here is from genome assembly GCA_963774805.1 of uncultured Acidobacteriota bacterium. Taxonomy (GTDB): domain Bacteria; phylum Acidobacteriota; class Terriglobia; order Acidiferrales; family UBA7541; genus Palsa-360. The sequence goes on along the minus strand of CAVZGK010000002.1, from coordinate 374,315 downwards.
GCCGGCGTAACGGTCGCGACCGGCGTGTTTCAGGCGCATATGCAGGTGGAGTACGTAAACGACGGCCCGGTGACGATTCTACTCGATTCCGAAAAACAATTTGAAGCGAGACATGGCGGAACTCGAAATTCGCGAAGCAATGAGAACGATGCCGCGGCAACGCGGCTGGCGGAGGAATTGGGATATCCCTCCACGGTCGAGCAGATCCGCCAGCGGCTTGCCAGCCTGAGCGCCGATCGCCATGCCGTCTTTGTGGCGTGGACGGCGCGGAGAAGTGGTGGGTGAATACAGGTATCCGAAATTCGCAACCGAATTCCGGCCTGCGCTCAGAAATCATCGGCCTCATCGTGAGTTCCGCGAAGCGCAGCGCGGGACCAGTCGACAAGCTGCTCGACGGGCGAACGCTGGGCGCGCCAGAAAGGACTCCCCGCGATTGGCGTGCATTCCAACATCGTTCGCGAACGCGCCCATGCCTTTTATCTGCGGCACGGATATGCGGTCTCCAAAACGCAGAAGGCGTTTCGCAAGGAATTGTGAATGGAGCGGCTCCGCCGGAGGATTGTGATTCCGGAAGCGGAATCCAGCTCTTTAAATATCTGGAAGTAACCGCCAAAGACCGCTGCCCTTGGTATTTATATCGGAGAACGATACAATATGCCTGTGTCCACCGGTGCCATGACCATCGCGGAATTCCGGGCTCTCGCGGAGTTCCGGTACCAGATCCGCATCTTTCTCAATGGCAGTGAAGTGGCCGCGCGCGGAGCCGACTTGGAGCCCCAGCAATACCTGCTCTTGCTGGCGCTGCGCGGATTGCCGGCGGTCCGCGAGCCCAATATCCGGGAACTGGCCGAGCGCATGCAGTTGCGCCATCACAGCGTGGTGGAATTGGTCGACCGGCTGGAGCACCGCCAACTGCTGCGCCGGGAGCGCTCACGCACCGACCGCCGCCAGGTGATCGTCCGCCTTACTCCGCGTGGTGAAAAGATCCTCACCCGGCTCGCCAAACAGCGCCTGGCCGAGCTGCGCACCTCCGCGCCGGCGCTGGTACGCGCGCTTGCGGTGGTGATCCGATCGTCGGCCGCAGCGTATCCGTTGCGGAAGTAGCGAAGCGGTTCCGCCGTTTACGCCGCCCTTGTTATTGTTGTGAGAGCGGACTGCCGCTCTGGAAGGATTTGGCCGTGACGCCAGGTTCGGTAAAACCCGAGGTCCCATCCCTATGAGCGAATTCGCAGGTACGAACGCCGCGGATCATGCGGCGGGAAATCCCGCACAGTTTCGCCTCGGATTGATCTCGCTGCTGGCGTTGCTGGTGGGCGCGATTTCCGGCTGCGTCGCCTTTCTCCTTTATAACCTCATCGGATTTTTCACGAACGTCGCGTTTTATGGCGTGTGGTCTTTTGGATTCCGCAGTGCTTCGGAAAACCATCTCGGCGCGTGGGTGATTGTGGTGCCCGTCATCGGCGGCCTGCTGATCGGTTTGATGGCCAAGTACGGTTCTCCAAAAATCCGGGGACATGGAATACCTGAAGCGATGGAAGCGGTGCTCACGTCGCAAAGCCGCATTGAAGCCAAGGTGGCCATCCTGAAACCCATATCGGCGGCGATTGGAATCGGAACCGGAGGTCCCTTCGGAGCGGAAGGGCCAATCATTCAGACCGGCGGAGCATTCGGCTCGCTGATCGGCCAAATGGTCTCCACCACGGCCGCGGAACGCAAAGTCCTGCTGGCCTGCGGGGCGGGCGCTGGGCTGGCCGCGATGTTTAATGCTCCGATCACGGGAGCCCTGCTGGCCATCGAACTGCTGCTGTTTGAATTTCAGGCGCGCTCGTTTATTCCGCTCATGCTGGCCAGCGCGCTGGCCGTGGTCGTGCGCCTGCGATTGTTCGGCGATGAGACCATGTTTTCCGTCGGCGCGTTCGATTATGACGTCGTTCACGGAATTCCGTTTTACGTGATTCTCGGATTGCTCTGCGGAATCGCGGCCATCGGTTTCGCTTCGGCGCTGAAATGGCTTGAGGAAGCGTTCGACCACTGGAAGCGGGTTCCGTCCCTGTTCCATCCGGCGGTTGGCGCGCTGGGCCTGGGCGTGGTTGGCTATTTTTCCCCGCGCGTATTTGGTCCGGGCTACGCGACGATCAGCGACGTGCTGAATGTGCGCCTGGCGCTGGGCGCCGTGGTTCTTCTTCTGGTCTTCAAGGCGGCGGTCGTACTGCTTTCGCTGGGTTCGGGAACGTCCGGCGGCACGCTGGCGCCGATGTTCATGATGAGCGCGGCAATCGGCAGCACGTTTGCCACGATCGTGAATCACGTCGTGCCCGGCGCGCACCTTTCAGCGGGTGCGTACGCGGTGGCCGCGATGGGAGCGCTCCTCTGCGCTTGCGCCCGAGCGCCGTTCACGTTCATGGTTTGCGCGATTGAAACCACGCATGACTTCCACGCGGTCGTGCCGGTGATCCTGGTGTGCGTGATCGCCGACGCCATCGCCGTGCGCTACATGCCGCACTCGATCATGACTGAAAAGCTGGCTCGCCGAGGGTTCGGCACCGGCCAGGACTATGAGCGGAATTCTCTGAAGCAGTTGCGAGTTGCGGACGTCATGGTTCGCGACGTAGCGACCGTACGTCCCGAAGAAAATGTGCGGGCGCTGGCCGACCGCTTTGCCGAAGGCGATCTGGCCGCTTCGCGGCATCACGCGTTGCCCATCGTCGATTCCGAGGGCCGCCTGCAAGGCCTCGTGACACAAGGCGACCTGCTGCGGGCGTTACAAACGGATCCCGACGGAACGCTGTCCGTTCTGGAAGCCGGATCGCGCTCGCTGGTGGTGGCTTATCCCGATGAGCGCGTTTTCGACGCCGTATCCAAAATGCTGCAAAACAATATTGGCCGCCTGCCGGTCGTCGATCGCGGCAATCCCCAGACCATGGTCGGCTACATCAATCGCGCCAACGTGATGGGCTCCTGGCGCGGACATCTGCAGGAGGAGTCCGTGCGCGAGCACGGCTGGCTGCGGGGCCTGAAATTTCCAAGTGGGAATCACCGGAACGGCGGCGTCGCCGTGGGGCGCGTGGCCTCGCTTCGGGACGACCAGATTCTTCTCATCCTGAATCTGGATTCCAACAGCCCGGAAGAATCGTTCGCATTAAAAACTCCGGTGCGCGGGGTATTGATGGGCGATCAGGTCCGGGTCAGTTATCGGCAGGAAAACGGCCTCAAAATCGCGGTGCGGGTCGAAGAACTATCGGGCAGGCAGTAGGGGGACGATCGTTGTAATAAATGTGGCGCCAGCTTTGCCAGCGCCCGACGCTATAACGAGAACCGCGAAGCTGAGCCCTAAAATCCGCCGCCGCCACCGCCGCCAAATCCTCCGCCCGAGGATCCCCCGCCGCCGAAACCTGAACCTCCGCTGCTGCGCGGCGCGGAGGACATTACCGCGCTGGCCTGCGACGTCATATTGTTCAGGCTGTTGACGAACATGATGGGATAAAATCCGCCGCTGTTGTAGCCGCCCTGGTACCAGGACGGCGGCTGCGTGTAGATGTTTTGAAACGCTCCCACCCATTTTTTTTCGACGCCCAGCGCCATGGCGAACGGCAGAAACTTTTCAAACGTTTCGGGAGTCTGGCTGATGCGGTTCAGGTGATCGGTTTCGACGTGTGTCAGAAAATCCTCAAAGCCCAGCACGCCCGCAAGTGCCTTGGCTCCGCCTGGAGTGCGCGCGGGCATGAACCATCCGAATCCGGCGACAATCCCGCCCGATAAAATCCCCGCCACGAAGAATGGCAACGGCGACATTCCTATTTTCTGGGAAAGAGCCGCTCCCGCAAAAAACAGAACCGCGCCCAGTACCACCCCGCCCCCGATGAAGCTGCCGCGCACGTAGTCGGGACGGTGCTGAAAGAATCCTTTCTCCATCAGTTCGTCGAAAATACCGTTTTTGATGCCGGGAAGATTTCGGTAGAACTGGTTCTGCAGCGTGGACAGCGGCACTTCGCTAGCCGCGCCGTTGGAAAATATTCCCGCCAGCAGCATCAGCTCGTGCGATTTCAGCCCCTTCCATTCCGCGGGACTTTTTTTCGAGTGGAAGACGTAGTCCTTGCTGTGCACCAGGCCCATCATGCCGGACTTGTCTTTCTCCTCGATCATGATGTAGCCGCGCACGGCAAGATCCACGATGGTGGCCGTAATGTCGCGCATGGCCGCGTTTTCGTCGACCAGCGCCCCGGCCTCCGCCGGGCTCATGTCGTCGGGCGGCGCATACTGCACGGCCACCGGCCCGACGCGCGGATCGCGGCCGCGCGTGTACCACAGCCAGAACATGAAGAGGAACGCCAGAATCGGCAGGAAGAGCGGCCAGTTGCTGGCCAGAAACTGGCTGATCAGGTCAGCCGCGCCGGGTTCCTTCACGAACCCTTTGTCCCAGGCGACGGCCACCGTCAGCCCTTCGTGAAAGCCGAGCGGGCGCAGCATGGACGCTTCCACCGTGCTGCCGGAAGCCGCGATGGTGGCGTCCTGCGCGCGCGAGCCATAGGAACCGGTGAATTCGTTGGTGCGCACGCCGGTGACGCCCGCTGGCAGCAGGACCCGCGCGCTGGCATTGCCCACCGGCACGTCCCACTCGTCGCCCGTCACGTTCCAGTACAGCTCGTCGTGGTCTTCGAAAAATTTCAGGCCGTTGCGAACCTTGTAGTGCAGCTGAATGGTGCGCACGGCATCGACGGCGTCATCCACATAGATTTTCCATTTCAGGTAGCGGCCCTGACGCGAAGACTCAACCTTCAGCGGTTGGCCCGCGGCATCGGTGGCGCCCTCGAAATTTACGAAGAGCGAATAGTTGAATCCCTGCGGCGTCTGGTACTCCACGGGGATGGTGCGGAACATGCCATGCCAGGCGCCGATGAAATTTACCTGAATATTCTCCGTCACATGGATTGAGGAATCCGGTTCGACGATTACTTCCGCGGTGAACTTTTCGATCCGTAGTTCGCGAGCGGAGGCCGGACCGGCAAATGCCAGCAGGCCGAGTATCACCAGAAATGAGAGAAGCGCAGGCCACGCGCAAAGCGACCGCAGACTGAAGCATGAGGTAAGAGAAAAATTGGAAGGCAAGCCACCAGACAAAAACCGCCGAGACCACTTTCGCTCGGAGCATCGATGACATGTACGCATGGGAGGGCCGGGCTTCAGCCCGACCGTAAAGAGTCCACCCATCACCGGCTCTAGCCGCTGAAGTGCCGCCACGAACCGGCCCTGGCCTATGGAAACGCTGGAAGCCATCGCCTGAAACTAATCGCCCGTCGTGCCGAAACTGACTTTGGGCGCTTCGCGTTCGGCCGGAGCGCTGATCTCAAAGAATTCGCGCGGCTTGAAATTGCCCATGCCGGCGACGATGTTGGAGGGGAACTGCTGATCATCGTATTGAAGTCGCGCACCACTGCGTTGTAATAGCGGCGCGCGTTCTGCATCGTATCTTCAATCTGATTGAGCGTGTTCTGCAGCTTGCGTGAAACTTTCCACCGCGCGCAGTTGCGGATAGGCCTCGGCCAGCGCGAACACTTGCCGCAGCGCGCCGGTCAGCATACCTTCGGCCTCGCCTTTGGCCGCCGGGCCCTGCGCGGACATCGCCTGATTCCTGCGCCGCGACCACGCCTTCCAGCGTTCCTTTTTCATGCGCCGCGTAGCCCTTCACGGTTTCCACGAGGTTGGGAACCAGGTCGTACCGCCGCTTCAGTTGCACGTCGATATCCGACCAGGCGTTATCGCACTGCACTTTGAGCCGCACCAGGCCGTTGTAGGCGAACATCAGGTACAACACCACAACTACCACCACGGCAATTAGGCCAATCATCATGGAAAATCCTTTCCCGATCTGAGAGGTAACTTGGCCCGACGCTAGAGTTCACTATAGGAGAGCCACCGTGCGCAGTAAAGGGTTGGCCTCATGGTGGTGTGCGATATTCGCCCCCGGGCGTTAGCACAGGCGTTCCGGGTAAACCCGGCTGTGCCGGCGGAATTCAGGCGAACTTCCAAAAATTGTCCGGCGCCGCTGTGGATGGGTCAGTGGCACGCCGGATTCTTGTTGACAAGAATCGTGACAAAGTAGAAACTCAGCCCCTCTCTCCAGGCCTCAAGTGTGTCTCGAGGTGCTGGAAATGAGAGCCGTGAGCCTTGCCGTCGTAACCCTATTCGCCATTTTAGTCCTTGGAGTGTCCCTGCATTCTCAAACGGCGCCATCACCGGTGAAGATCCGCGTGATTCTGGTCGATCAGGATTTGAATCAGAAGCCGGTTCCGCACCTCTCGATCGTGCTCACTCCGGCGGCCGGCGGAGATACCAGCCGTCTTGAACTGAAAACCGATTTTGCCGGAAACGCCGAAGTTCAGGCGCCGCCGGGAAACTACCGTCTGGCGACTCCCGCAAGCGTCGATTTTCAGGGTCGCCGTTTCTCCTGGGATATGCAGATCACCGTGAGCAATGCGCCCTGCTCCATCGATTTAAGCAATGACAACGCCAGCGTCGCCGAACATTCCCCCGGGGAAAGCGCCCGCCAGGAAGATCGCCTTCCAGAGCTCTTCCAGAAATTCAAAAACTCCGTTGTCACGGTGTGGAGCGAAATCGGATCGGGCTCAGGCTTTATCGTCGATCCGGCCGGCCTGGTGATGACCAACCAGCACGTAATTGGTTCGTCCGAACTGGTGTCCGTGCAATTTGACGCTCGGCGAAAAGTCGCGGCCCGGGTGCTGGCCGTGGACGCCGAACGCGACGTGGCGATTCTTTATGTGGACCTCGGCGCGTTTCCGGCGGCGGCTGCCGCGCCCCTCGCGGCGCCCGAATCGCGGCGCGAATTGGCTGTGGAGGGCGAGCGGGTGTTTACCATTGGCAGCCCGCTGGGCCTGAAGAAAATCATTACCAGCGGAATCGTCAGCAAGGTGGAGGCGCGGGCCATCCTCTCCGATGTAAACATCAATCACGGCAATTCCGGCGGCCCACTGTTCAATTTTCAGGGACAGGTCATCGGCATCACCACATTTTTAGTGCCGGGAGGCAACGGCCCGGGCGTCGCCGGAGTGATTCGCATTGACCAGGCGCTACCGGTTTTGGCCAAGGCGCGTGAACGCCTGGCGGACGCGGACCGTCCCAGCGCCAGATTGCTGCCTGTAGAGCCGGCCGATCCTTATCCGCTCGACTCGCTGAAAGAAATGAGCGCGTCCGGCAAGTTCGACCGGAAGCCTTATATTTTCACGCTCGGCGGCTACGATGTGGCCCTCGGCACGCCCGTGCTGAAGTACGAAGTAGACGCGGAATCAGGGCACGCCGCATCGCAGGGAAGGGAGAAGCGCATCGGCGCCGGCAGGCGAACCGCGCAGAACTCCTTTGAGCCGCTGCGGAATCTGCATGAATGGGCCGAATACATCGGAGAGTTCAAGCCGGTGCTCCTGATTCAGGCCGCGCCGCAGTTTCGTGAGACGCTCCTCTCCGTGATGGGGCGGGATCTCGCGCCGTCCGTCGAACTCATGGCCGGCGGCCCGCGCATGAAATTTCGCACCGATTTTTACCGCATGAAGCTGTTCTGCGGAGATAAAGAAGTCGAACCCATCCAGCCGGGCAAAGCCGCCACGGTCGTCAACGTTCACGGCTCGCGCCTGAATGTCGATGACGCGACCTACGTGGGAATCTATTCCTATCCTCCCGACGCCATCTCGCCCGCCTGCGGCAAGGTCACGCTGCGGATCTTTTCCGAAAAGGATCCGGGCAAATCGGAATCCAGGGACCTGGAGCAAAAATCCATCGATCGGGTGTGGAATGATTTCCGCCCGTATCTGGCCGCGCACGGAGGGATGGCGAACTAGAAGCAATCGCACACGAATAGGCTCTGCCGGCTGCGGCTTTACGGGCCTGGGAATTAATGTCTCTGTTTGTCATTCTGAGCGCAGCGAAGAATTCCTCTTCGATCCGGGTGTAGGCAAAGAACCCAAGAGAGATTCTTCGCTGCGCTCAGAATGACAGCGTTTCTCTATTTCGAAACTGCGTTGGCCGCGACAGCAATCACGCAATCAGAGGTGCTTTAGCATCTGAAGTGCGGTCGAGTCCTGAATCGCCGAGCCGCCTGCTCGGCGCCCCACGGGCTCCGGAAGATTGAATTGTCACTGTTCAGGACATTCCTCGCCAAGCTGCCGCGAATTATCCTAGCCAGGAATTAGCATTTAGGTTACTCTTGCGCCCACCGGAAAAGTGTCACTTCCGATGACACATGCATTTTAAAAACTTCAGCGCAGCCGTCTTCGGCATCGACGCCTATCTCATGGAGGTGGAGGTCGACGTCGGCTCAGGCGAGCCCGGCCACTTCAACATCGTCGGTCTGCCGGACATCGCGGTAAAGGAAAGCCGCGAACGCATCAAGGCCGCCCTGAAAAACTGCGGCCATGATTTTCCGTACCAGAGCGTTACGGTCAATCTGGCGCCCGCCGACATCCGCAAGGAAGGCTCCGCGCTGGACCTGCCCATGGCGCTGTCGATTCTCGGCTGCGGCGGCGCCTTCTTCGGTAAGCGCCTGGATCAATACATTTTCCTCGGAGAACTTTCGCTCGATGGCCAGGTGCGGTCGGTGCGCGGTTCGCTTTCGGCGGCGCTGGCCGCGCGCGAACACAAGATCAAGTCCGTGGTGGTCCCGGAAGCCAACGCGCGCGAAGCTGCGATAGTGGAGGGGATTGATGTCTACGCGGTGCGCAATCTGCCAGAGGCTGTGGATCTGGTCAATGTGCCGGAATCCTTCTCGCCCGTGCGAGTCGACGCCAACCACCTCCTGGCCGACGCCGCGCAGTACGCCGTGGACATGCGCGACGTCCGCGGGCAGCAGGCGGCTAAGCGCGCCTTAGAGGTCGCCTGCGCCGGAGGCCATAACATCATTTTCATCGGCCCTCCCGGCGCCGGAAAAACCATGTTGGCCAAGCGCATTCCCACCATCCTGCCGCCGATGTCCCTGGAGGAAGCCATCGAGACCACGCGCATCCACAGCGTCGCCGGAGTCCTGGACGACGCGCGCGGCCTCGTCGGCACGCGCCCGTTTCGCGCCCCGCACCACACCATCAGCGATGCCGGGCTGATTGGCGGCGGGGCGATTCCGCGTCCGGGCGAAGTTTCCTTAGGCCACAACGGCGTGCTTTTTCTCGATGAACTGCCGGAGTTCGAACGCAACGTTCTGGAAGTGATGCGCCAGCCTCTGGAAGACGGCGCGGTGACCATTGCGCGGGCTGCCACGTCGGTGACCTTTCCGGCTCGCTTCATGCTGGCATCGGCCATGAATCCGTGCCCCTGCGGATTTTTCGGCGATCCCACGCGCCAGTGCCACTGCTCGCCGCCGCAAATCCAGCGCTATGTATCCAAAATTTCCGGCCCGCTGATCGACCGCATCGACATCCACATCGAAGTTCCCGCCGTGAAATACAAGGAACTGCGCGGCAATGGCGCGACCGAGGATTCCGCGACGATTCGCGAGCGTGTGCTGTGCGCGCGGCAGCGCCAGTCCGCGCGGTATGCTGCCGAGGCAAAAGTTTTTTGCAATGCCCAGATGCCGCCCAAGCTGATTCGCAAATACTGCGCCATTGGTGAGGAAGGCGAAAAGATGCTGGAGAACGCCGTGGCGCGCATGGGGCTTTCCGCGCGCGCGCATGACCGTATCCTGAAAGTTGCGCGGACCATCGCCGACCTGGACGGCTCGGAGAATTTGCAGACCCGCCATCTGGCCGAAGCGATTCAATATCGTACGCTGGATCGCAGCTACTGGGCTTGAAGTGCGCGCGGTAGGTGGCAAGCGCCGGGCAGCGTTCGATAATCCTGTTTTTATTTCTTCGTTCCGGCAGGCGGCTCGGAATTCCGTTGGTTCATCGCTTTCACCAGGTCCGGATGTTCGGACAATACCTCGAGCATGGTGTCACGCCCCATCTGCTCTCCCAATTTCTGGCCTTGGGTTTGCATCTCGACCACGATTTTCGGCAACACGCCGAGCGTCTTTTGCCCCACCGGCGTCTGGTAGAACGCGATCAACCCTTTGATATCGTCATCCGACAAGTATTTGTCATAGGTCACGACGGCGATGTCGAGCATTTTGGGAATCAGGGCTTGCGAGCGGATCGTGAATCTGTCCATGAATAGGTCGATCAACTTGGCTCGCGAATCGCCAGGCGGAAGGGAAGCCGTGAGTGTAGGCCGCAAATTTTTTTCCATGTTGCCCATGACTTCAGACATCAGGCTGCGGGTCCCGACGACTTCCAACAGTCGTCGGATGTCCGCTTCCTTGGCCGGGTCAATCTGAATCGCCACCGGTCCGGACGCCGGCGTGGCCGGCGCGACGCCATACTGGGTTTGCTTCGGAGGAGCCGGAGGAGCATCCGTCGAACCCGATTGCGCCCCCGCGACAGGCGCCACCAGCAGGAAAAGCAGAACCGCGCCAGGTGCTCTCATAGGACTCTCCTTTGGGTTGCTCGCGCCGCGTCCGCAGGCTCATTAGCTCGGTGTTATCTTTGTATAATACCGTCAGCCCGTCCGCGTATCCTATGCCAAATGCCGCCAACGGCGGCGAATGGAACACCAGGATCCGGATCGGAAAGACTCTTCCAGGAGCGAACCATGCGGAGGGATGTTTGCCTGGGCACGCGGGCCGCAGGGAACTGTTGACGTATCGTGTCACGATATAAATAATAGGAAATGGCCGAGCGACCTCCGACTCGTTTTGGCCATCAAGGCGACCGAAAGGGGGAGGCGAAGCTTGCCTCCCTTTTTCTTCTTGCGAATCTCTTCGGGGCCAGAATCCTGCCGCCCGTTGCGCCCCGCTCCTATTTGTGGCGAATTTCTTCCGGAGCCCGCTGGCGGTCCAGCGGCATGATTTCCAGATGCCACTCCAGCGGCGCGGTCGCCGGAAGAAAGCAGATTTTGCTGTCGCAGGCCTGATATTCCAAAGTGCCCTTTACCGTTACTTTCTTTCCATCCGCGCCCAGAGCCCCGCTGAACTCGGCCATGGAATTTACTTTTAATTCCTGGCGAATCCGGAACGTGCCTTGAAATACGGGCACGCGTTCCTGGATCGCCGGCAGGTACAGAATTTTGGCGGCGGGGTAATCCGCTTTGCGCGTTTCGAAGTCGGGCAGCGGATCGATGGACAGCTTTACCGTTTTATATCCCTTCGTTCCCGGCGCGTATACGTGAACATCGGGCGGCAGGCGCACTTCGGCCGTCAGAGTAATCAGATTGCCGGGCACGGCCATGCGGTCGGATTGTTCCACGCTTACTTGCAGGTGCGGAGCGTCCACCGTGTCCGTGACCTCCTCGCCCAGTTCGGGGAAAAGCTTGGAGAGCACGGTATTTCCGGTCAGGCGCTCGCGGTATTTGGCTTCGAAAAATTTTTCGCGGATTACGCCGTGCGGATCGATAAAGAAATACCCAGGCCGCGCCATTCCCGCATTCGGCCCCACGGCCTCCGAATTCAGAACGCGGTAGCTGCGAATGATTTTCGAATCCGGATCGGACAGCAGCGGAAATTCGATCTTTCGCCGTTCGGAAAAGAATTTCAGGATTTCCACGCTGTCATAGCTGACCCCGGCCAGGCTGATTCCTTCTTTCTCAAAGCGCGCCTTGGCCGCCTGCAGCTGAATCAACTGGCCCTTGCAGTAGGGACACCAGTCCGCGGACCGGTAGAACAGTAGAATCGTGCCGTTCCGTCCGCGCAGCGACCGCAAGCTTTGTGTTTTGCCAAACTGGTCGGAAGCCGAGAAGTCCGGCGCGGGGTCGCCGATGCGCAGCCCGACGGCGGAAAACATTTTCAGAGAGGCGATGTGCAGCGTCGCTCCATCCAGCTGGCCTTCCACCGTTACGCTGTCTCCCAGATGCCCCTGGGCCTGTTCCTGCGGCTCCAGCGGATAGACCTGCCGGATGGTGTCGTCATACAGCGCGAGTCGGGCGCCGGGCGTGCTGGCCGTGCATTTCGCCGCCTCGGCGAAGGCCTCATCGACCGTGCAGGTCGCATTGATGATCACTCCGGACCGCGAAGCGCCGGGAGTTTGGGATCGGCCCGCCGGACTGAAGCCGGCGCCGAGAAGCGTGACCAGTGCGGCAGACAACATGCGCTTGTTCATAAGGGAGTGATCTCCGGCCAGTAGCCTTGATCCGAATCGCCGCCCGCATTCGAGCCGCCGTTAATTTGATTCGTTTGAGTCCTTTCGTTTGAGTTCTTTCGTTTGAGTCCTTTCGTTTGAGTCCTTTGAGGATACGCTTTCAAGCTTTCGAACGGCAAGCACGCTGGGCGATTTCACGTTATAATCGAGAGATATGCTTTCGCTTAATAATGTCACTATGCGCTACGCCGCGCGCGTACTTTTCGAGGAAGTGACCTGCTCCTTTCTCGAAGGGCGCCGCTATGCCATCACCGGCCCGAACGGTGCCGGTAAGACCACTTTGATGAAGATTCTGGAAGGCGACATTGAGCCCACCAAGGGCTCGGTTTCCCGCCCGAAAAAGCTGGGTATCCTGCGCCAGGATCAATTTGCGTTTGACCAGTTCCGCGTCATAGACACGGTCATCATGGGCAACGGTCCGCTGTGGAAGGCTCTGCAGGAACGCGATCTGCTGTACGCCAAGCCGCACGATCAATTGACCGATAAAGACGGCATGCGCCTCGGAGAACTCGAGGGCACCGTGGGCGATGAAGGCGGTTACACGGCCGAAGCTGACGCTGCCATCCTGCTCGATGGCCTTGGCATTGAAGCCACACTGCACGAGCGCGCCATGAGCGAACTGCAAGGCGGACAAAAAGTCCGCGTGCTTCTGGCACAGGCGCTGTTCGGGAATCCCGCGGCGTTGCTGCTGGACGAGCCGACCAACCACTTGGACCTCGATTCGGTTCACTGGCTGCAGGAATACCTGAACGAGTACCAGGGCGTGCTGATTGTCATCTCCCACGATCGCCATTTTCTGAACAGTGTCTGCACGCACACCGCGGACATCGACTACCAGACGGTGATCATGTACACGGGCGGCTACGACGAAATGGTTCTGGCCAAAACGCAGATCCGCTCGCGAATCGAGGCGGACAACGCCGTGCGCGAAAAGAAAATCGCGCAACTCAATGAATTCATCGCCCGCTTTTCGGCCGGCACGCGTTCCTCCCAGGTTACGTCACGCAAGAAGGAAGTCGAGCGCATTCAGACCTCGGATCTGGCGCGTTCCAACATCGCCCGGCCGTACATCCGCTTTGACATGAAAAATCCCTCCGGGCGACACCCGCTGGAGTTTTCGGCGCTGCGGAAGGCCTACGGCAGCCACGTGGTATTCGATAAGTTTTCCGCCAACATGGAGCGCGGAGAAAAGATCGCCGTGATTGGCCGCAACGGCGCGGGCAAAACTACGCTGCTAAAGTCCCTGATCCGCAGCGCTCCCGGCTATATTGACGATGCCGATCGCGTGTTCCTCGCCGACGCCGGCAACGTGAAGTGGGGCCACGAAGTGGCCGTGGGTTACTTCGCGCAAGACCAGACCGACACGATCACCAAGGGAACCACGCTCATCGAATGGCTGCACCAGTTCGATCCCGGAGCGTCGCAGCAGGAATTGCGCGCCGTACTCGGCCAGATGCTTTTCAGCGGCGATGACGCCACCAAGAGTACGACCGCGCTTTCCGGAGGCGAGTCGGCCCGCATGCTCTTCTGCAAGCTGATGCTGCAGAAGCCCAACGTGCTGGTGCTGGACGAACCCACGAACCACCTGGACCTGGAATCCATCAACGCGCTGAACATCGCCCTGCAGAAGTATCCCGGGACCGTGCTGCTCGTTACGCACGACCATGACGTGATCGACGAAGTCGCCACGCGCATCTGGGAGTGCAAGAGCGGGCACATCGAAGACTTTAAGGGTCCGTACGAGGATTTCCTGGTCTACGCCAAGCAGAAGGCGTCGTAGTTGCGCTTCCGCGACCACGCAAGTTATCGGAGCCGGTGAACCGCCAAGCTTAGACTTTTGCCTGCTATTTTTGTTGTTTGATCAGTCGAATGTATTTGTCGTGGGCGCCGATCCATACCCAGATGAAGTCTTCGTGATCCTGTACGGCGAGGGCGCGGTGATTCAAGCCCGCTCTCACCGACCACAATTTCCCAACTTTTTTGAAATGGAGCGAAGGATGCGAGGAGTCAGCTTTCAGTAGTTCAAAGTTCTTTCGGGCCACGATCTGAACAGCCGCCGGCAGTTCCGCAAAGAGATCCCAGAAGCGGCGGGTGGCGCGATGCATTCACAGATCCTTTAGCTTTTCTTTTTTCTTTTCCTCTTTGGCTTCTCGAACGAGGAAATCAAGATTCCCGGATTGCGAGTCGGCTTCGATCTCCTGGTCCCAGCGCTGCCAGTCTTTTTCCGAGAGCCACCGAATTATTTCCGCGAGTTCTTCACTCGGGAGGCTTTCGATCTCCGCTTTGAGCTGTTCTATTTTCGACATTGGATTTCTTTCTGTTCCGAATATTGGCTTGACTGTGTGGCCAGGAAGCCAGAGTCACCTACTATACCGCCACTTTTATTCGGCATAGCGCAGTTTTCCGGCCACATCAGTTTCTCAGGCAGCGGTAGCGCCAGCGGGCATGAGCCACTGCTTGCGAGACCTCGGCTCTGCGTTTCTAATGCCGCCGCAGGAAAAACGCGATCGTGATTCCCGCGCTGACCACCGTCACCAGAGCCCGTATATATTGCGGCTTCACTTTTCTCGCCCAGCGCGCCCCGAGATATCCGCCGATAATCGTTCCCACCAGCATGACCACCGTCTGCGGCCACCAGATTTTTCGCGCCACCACGAACATCAACGCCGCGATAATATTCGCCGCCGCGCCCATCAGCGTCCGGTTGGCGTTCAGCACGTGAATGTCGGTCAGACCGAATACCGTCCAGGTCGCCAGCATCAGGATGCCGATGGCCCCGCCGAAGTAGCCTCCGTAGATGGCGATGAAAAACTGAATCACCACCACGGTCACGGGCCCGATGTGAAAATGCCGCTTCAAGATCGGCGTGATTCGCGCGCCAAACGTAAACAGCAGCGTCGCCGCCAGCATCAGCCAGGGAATCACGGAATCAAACGTCGTTTGCGGCGTGAACAGCAGCAACAGCGCGCCCACAATTCCGCCGGCCACGCTCACCCACACCAGCGGCCAGAACGGAAAATTCTCGGACTTCTCAAAATCCTCGCGGTACGCCCAGCCGCTGGCCAGCACGCCCGGAATCAGCGCCATGGTGCTGGAGGCATTGGCGATAATCGACGGCACCCCGGTGAAGACCAGGGCCGGGAAAGTGACAAACATGCCCCCGCCGGCCACCGAATTGATCAGTCCTGCAACCAGCCCGGCAACGGCCAGCAGCATGTACGAATTCATAAGCACCCCGAATATCTAAAGTTAACATCCTTTTGCTTCCCGTATTCGTGCAATCCGCAGCGCTCAATCATCTCCCAACCGCGTGTCTTTCATTGACTTATCCAATCTCGCTGTGCTACCCATACAAGGCCCATGGCGGGTCCCGACACCTGGATGTCCTCTAAACCGCAGCGGATCGAAGTCGTAATGGAGACCTTGATCGAGAGTATCGCTCTCGCGGAGGAAATGGCCACCCGTGTTGCCTCCGTGGCCGGTTTCGGCGAGGATGACCAGTACAAGATCGGCCTGGCTGTCCACGAGGGTGTAATGAACGCCTTCGAATACGGCAACCAGCAGCGCCGCGAACGAAAAATCCACCTGACTTTTGAATTGCATGACGATCAGCTGGTCATCCACATCGTCGACCAGGGCGGCGGATTTCGCATGGAAGATATTCCCGATCCCCGCGAAGATGAAAACGTGCTGGAAGATTCCGGCCGCGGCGTGCTGCTGATGAAAGCGTTCATGGATGAAGTCGAAGTGCTCTCAAGTCCCGCAGGCGGCGCGCAACTGGTCATGTCCAAGCGCCGCAAGGCATGATTTTCCGATCCGGCCGCTGCCGCCGGCCCTGCGGTTTACACGCGCGGATGGCACCCGTCGCGAAAGGCCAATCATGAGTTTTCGGGCAATGATCCGTGAAGTCGGTGGCGTCACGGTGATCGATATGGACGGCCGCATCACCCTGGGCGAGGGCAGTGCGCTGCTGCGCGACCTGATTGCCCAAAGCCTCTCCGCCGGACATCGCAAGATCCTCATGAATCTGGGCGGAATCAACTATATTGACAGCACCGGGCTCGGCGAATTGGTCAGCGGCTACCGCCAGGTAAAGGACGAGGGTGGGGAACTGAAACTGCTGAATCTGAACAAGAAAGTGACCGATCTCCTCCAGATCACCAAGCTCTACACCGTGTTCGATATCCATAACGAAGAAGCCCAGGCCATCGCCAGCTTTCGGGAGTAGTCGCCCCCAGAGCCATTCCCGAAACGGGAAATCCTGTAGACAGTTTTCCAATTTTGTTGTATTCATGGCCCGCTTTTGTGGGTCCAGTAATTCCGTAGGTGTTCGGAGGCCCGCTACGGTTGCAGTCCTCGAGCAGGAGTCCAGGGGGTTCGGGGAAGAGTCACCGGTAAGGCGGACATAGTTCTACCACCGACAGGCGTTACGCCCGGCAAACAGCGAGCGCTCAAGAAAGAGGAGCTACGACGTTGAGCAGAGAACAAGGTGTGGTGAAGTGGTTTAACGCATCAAAGGGGTATGGTTTCATTCAACGCCAGTCGGGCGAAGACGTGTTCGTGCACTTCTCCGCCATTCAGATGGACGGTTACAAGACGCTGAACGAAGGTCAGATGGTCGAATTCGAGGTGAAACAGGGCCCGAAGGGTTATCAGGCTGAAAGCGTCACGGCTGCTTCCTGATCGGTTGGAAATGTTCTGAGGGCCCTGCGCGGCAAACCCGGGCAGGGCCCTTTCGCTTTTCAGAGCGGTCGATCCACGCAGCGGCCGCGTGGCGGATGGGTCCCGACATGGCCTGCGACCTGTGGTAGGATTGACCACTCAAAAAATTGAGGAGAGGTGGAGCTGTGGCGCAGCATATCTTGCGCAGGGACCTGAAGAAGGACGAAATCCGGGAGACGCTGGTCTCCGGAGTCGAGTCGGTCGCTTCGCATCAGCAGGCTTTGTGGATCGTGATTGGAGCGGCGCTGGTCGTGGCGCTGGCGATATTCGGTTGGAACAGCTACTCGCGCCGGCAGACGGCCAAGGCGTCCGCAGCGCTGGATGACGGCTTGAAAATTTTCCAGGCGCGAATTCGCGCGCCCGGCGAACCGGCCGATCCCGTCGATCTGACCTACCTGGACGAGAAGAACAAGTTCACCGACGCCGACAAGAAGCTTCTGCAAGTGGCCAACGATTATGGCCGAACCAAGCCCGGCCAGATGGCGCGTTACTACGCGGCGCTCTCCGAAGCGCAGCTGAAGCAGTACGCGGACGCGGAGCGGAACCTCAATCAGGTTGCGTCTGGCGGAGATGAAAGCCTGGCGGGCCTCGCGAAATTCAAGCTGGCGGGAGTCTATCTTCAGGAGAGCAAGAATTCGCAGGCCGTCGATTTGCTGAAGCAGCTGTCCGACAAGCCCACCATATTCGTTCCCAAGCCCATGGCACTCCTGGCGCTGGCCGATTATTACCGCAAATCCGATCCCGCGCAGGCCACCAAGCTCTATAACCAGGTGAAGCAGGAATTTCCGGACGCCGCCGCGGAAGCCGACCAGGGATTAGAGCTGCTCAATTCCAAGAGCTAGCAGTGGCGCACGCTTTAGCTTGCGGAACGTGGGTTTTACTACTTGCAAAGTCCAACCCCGCAAGCAGAAGCTTGCGACACATTACTTCACCAAATTATTTTCCGTGCAGACGTATTCCTTGATTTGCCAGTCCGGTTTCAATCTAAAGGTTCGCGAAGCTTTCCACGGCTGGGTATAGGCCTTGGGATCGTCGATCGTGTATTCGTCGACTAGAGTGTCGTGATCGACGCGGCGGATGCGTTCGGTGAGGTGCATGGCGTCGGAGTGCGGCAGGCCCATCGGATCCAGCCAGGTCTTGTCATTGAATCCAACGGTATCGACGACCAGCGTATCTCCCTCGAATTTGCCGATGGAATGGCCCATGTACGTGGGCTCAAGGTCGTCGGGAT
Organism: uncultured Acidobacteriota bacterium; assembly: GCA_963774805.1. Taxonomy (GTDB): domain Bacteria; phylum Acidobacteriota; class Terriglobia; order Acidiferrales; family UBA7541; genus Palsa-360. The sequence goes on along the minus strand of CAVZGK010000002.1, from coordinate 356,198 downwards.
GCTTTCGGCCGTCGATAAAAATCTGCCGCAGCAGGGCTTGATACTCGAAGATAATCAGGATTCTGTCTCGCGAGTAGACAATTTCCCACGGAAATGGCTGGAACATGATGCGGGGCGTTCCGGGAGGAATGCACTTCTCAGTTGGATCGATCGCAATATCCGGATCGTGGTGGGTGTTATCGTAGTCGCGTTTGGCGAGCAGTTCCTTGGCCCACGGCTGAAACGGCGGATCCTCGTTCGGCAGGATGGTTCGGTGATATTCGTCGATGAACCACACGCCGGAAAGGTCGGGATGAATCGCTGAGGCCCGCGATTTTACGGGGCTCGGATGCGGCGTGTTCTGGGTCCATGCCGCGGGTGAGACGCCGCAGACTAGAATCAGCAGCACCAGCGCGAAGGAACTATTCGGCACGATGTTCTACTCCCGGCTGTTCAGCGCGAAGTGAACTACTTGAAGCCCTGCCCGTCGTACTTCTGCCCGTTTGGAAGCGTAACGCTTAAAAGCCGCATCACTTTCGATCCGTTTTTGGCGCGAGCGCCGTTGATCTGCAGGACATCCCCTGTTTTGATCATTTCTTTCTTCCAGCCGGAGCGCACCAGCATGTTGGGGCTATTGCCCTCCACCCGCCACTGCTCCACGTTGCCGCTGTCGTCCTTGATGTCCATATAAATGAAGACGTGGGGATTGCCCCACTCCATGTTGGTCACCACGCCCTTTAGGTTGAGCGGGTGCTCCATGTCGTATCCGGCGCTGGAGTGGTGGGCGGACAATGGTCCGCCGGCGGCGAGCGCGGCGAATGCGAGCAACAGTCCGATTCCCAGTCTGAATCTGGTGGCCATGCCTGGCGATTCCATTTCTGAACGCTCCGATGAAATTTTCTGCTTGGAAATACTATACACCGGGGGCGTGAAATTTGGCAGCAGGTGGCGCATGCTTTAGCTTGCGCGGTGTGATTCGATCCAAGAATGCCCCGCAAAATAATTTTTTCTTATACCGCGCAAGCTAAAGCATGCGCCACTGGGACGGCGCCGCCCTACTGACAATCCCCGGCGCTGTCCGGTACCACAAAATGGCAACTAAACGATTGCTGCGGGATGACTTACCTGTCCTTTCGGGTTCCGTCGCCGGGGACGGCCAGTTGCTAAGTCTCCATCCTGCTTCAACTTCATTTTTTGTGCTGAACGCGTTACCTGTCCCACGCGGATGGCCCATGGTGTGCCTCTTAATACGACAGGAACGTACCGGCCGATTCGGAAAAAGGCCGGCGTATCCGGAAATTCGAGAGGCTCGGCAAATGAAGCGTCAGTTCATCACCGCCGCTTTCGCGCTTTTGGGCGCGATTCCGGCATTCGCCAACAATACGAAACTCGTGATGCCTCCTCCGGCAGCGGCACCCGAACAGCCCGTGCTGCGCCTGATGAACGACCGTGAATTCGGCACGTTTCTCAATCGACTGGACGCCGAACTGCAAAACTCCGAACTCCAGCTGAAAAAGATGGACGTGAAGGCCCTGCACCTGGATCCGCAGGACCGGCAGGATTTGGAACGCAGTTTCGGCCAGTGCCTGCAATCCCTGGACAACACCCGCGACGAGGTTCAAAAGCTTTCCCAGAAGCAGACGTTGCGGCTGGATTTGTATCTCTTGATCGACTTGAACGAGCTTTCGCGCAATCTGGATGCGCTCGATGAAATTCTGGTCAATCCGACTTCCGCCGAAGGAGTCAGCGGAGCGCACAAGTCACTGGGCTACGCGCACGACGTGCTGCTGATCGATGGCTCGCTGGCCTCGCAGATTACAACTTTTCAGCACCACTTCATCGCGTTCACGGGCGTGATCGATGCTTCCCTGGATGAGCCTGAAGCGGCCGCATCGCAGCCGGCGAAATAAGTAACTCGGTCATGCGGCACCGCCGCTCCTGGCTGCTGGTTTCGAACGTTCAGTCCACCGAGCAGGTTCGTCGATTGCAAAAACCGCACAGCGAAGAGTCGCCGTGCTACAAAACCGGTGCCGGCCTCGTGTTCGTCCGGCCCCACTTCCCAAACTCAAAAATCACACGTTGGCGTGCCTCACCCCCCAAGCATAGAATCGTTTCATGGCCCAGGCTTCGTACGCCATGGACGCGGCCCAATCGCGCGGCCGGCGTTATCCCCGAACCGCCGCACCCATATCGCAATGACTATGCGCGCGACCGTGACCGCGTGATCCACTCGCGCGCCTTTCGCCGCCTGGAAGCCAAGACACAGGTTTTTACCACTCGCTATTCCGATCATTTCCGCAACCGCCTGACGCACACCATGGAAGTCGCGCAAATCGCGCGCACCGTTGCCGGAGCGCTCGCCTCAACACCGATCTCGCCGAAGCGCTCGCGCTGGTGCATGACATCGGGCATCCTCCGTTCGGGCACGCCGGCGAGCGCAAGCTTAACGATCTTCTGCGCCCCTACGGCGACCGTTTCGATCACAATCTGCAGGCGCTGCGCATCGTCGAGCAATTCGAACAGCGCTACCTGGATTTCCCCGGGACTCAACCTGACGTTTGAAGTCCGCGAAGGCATCGTCAAGCATTCGCGTGACTACGATGCTGTTGCAGAATTCCCGAGCTGGCCGAATATCTGCTCGACCAGCGCCCGCCGCTCGAAGCCCAGCTGATCGATTTTGTGGACGAGATCGCCTACAACACCGCTGACCTCGACGACGGTTACGAAGCCAGGCTTCTGAGCATCGACATGATCTGTTCGGAGGTGCCGCTCTTCGCGCGATTTTATGAAGAGGTGAATCGCAGCCATCCGCAGGGCGCCGGAGAAACTGAAATTCAACGAAGCCGTCAAACGCGTTCTGGACATCTGGCGACGGGCTTGATCGAACACACCCAGTCGCGCCGTTCAGTCTTCCGGTGTCCGGAGCGTCGACGACGTGCGGCAGCATGCCGCGGCGCCTCGCGGGCTTCGACGCCCGCTTTCCGCCGAAAACGCCGCGCTTAAAAAATTCCTGCAGGCCCGGCTGTACGAAAATCCCGCAATCGTCGGCGAGCGGGAGCGTTCCGTGGAAGCGCTGGCCGAGCTATTCCACTTTTACTGGCGCATCCTGAGAAAATGCCGAAGAGTTACGCGGAGCTTGGCCAGCCGGAGCCCGAAGCACCGCGTCGTCTGCGATTACATCGCCGGAATGACCGATCATTTTCTGTTGAAGCTGCACGGGGAGCTGACGGGGCCCGAATCGGCGCGTTCCACGTAGCGAGCTGAGCCGAATCCGGAGTCACGTCCGGAAGGTTCCGAGCGCGTCGCGTCCATTTTTCGATCGATCCGGGAAAACTTAAACCGGCTGAACACCCGGCGGAAAAATTCAGTACGCTGTCATCCTGAACGGAGCGAAGGATCTCTCTTTGTTCTTGTGCTTACGGTTAGATCGAAGAGAGATTATTCGCTTCGCTCAGAATGACAAAGAGAGGTACTTTTTTCCGCGGCCTGTAAGGCCGGATTTACTGGTGCCTGTTTCGAATCACAGCGATCGAACTGCACCGTACCTTCCTTGACATCACTGGCGCGGGACTTATAATGGAATGCGAGGGCGGATCAGGGAACTCCGCGTACTCGCGGTGAATACCGATGTTTCTAGACGTCAAAGAGCTGGCAGTTCGCAAGATTCGCATCCGGAAGAGCTATGCTCCCGGGACGGTCGATTACCACACGGGCGACTTCCGGCAGGTGGAACCTCTCGAGGTGCGTGCGACGGCCGAACTGATCGAAGGCCAGATTCGCATCACCGGCGAGCTGCATACCCGCCTGGAAATGATCTGCGCGCGCTGCCTGGAAGCCGGTGAACGAGGACGTAGCCCGCGAATTTGACCTGTTTTACAAGCCCCTGGCGTCCATGACCAAGGAAGAAGAGGAACGCCTCAAGCTCGACGACACCGAGATCGCGTTTTTCGAGGGCGAAGGGCTGTTTCTGGCTGACGTTCTGGCCGAGCAGGTGCTCCTGGCGCTGCCGATGAAGGCGATCTGCCGCAGCGATTGCCGCGGTCTGTGCCCGCAGTGCGGCGTCAATCTGAACAACGAGGAATGCCGCTGTGAAAGCCATGTCGCGGACCCGCGTACGGCGCCCCTGGCGCGTCTGAAGCAGGACTGGTTCAAAAAACAATAGGAATCCCAAGCGGAAACACCATAGAATGCCCCATGCAATTTGGGGCGAATAGAAGGAGTTTGTATGCCCAATCCAAAACGACGTCATTCCAAGGCCCGAAAGAACAAGCGGCGCGCGCACGACTTTCTGACCGCTCCGGCTCTCGCCAAGTGTCCCAATTGTCACGAAATGAAGCAGCCTCACCAGGCCTGCCCGCACTGCGGTTACTATAAGGGGCGGGAAGTCGTGGACACCGGGGCCTGACGCCCGCGTCCGTTCAACCAGGAATGACGGCCCTCGTTCGGATCCCCTACCGGAGTTTGAATGATCACCATAGCAGTAGATGCAATGGGTGGAGACCATGCGCCGCGTCCTGAAGTTGAGGGCGCAGTGCTGGCGGCACGCGAGTTGGGCGTGCGCATCCTGCTGGTAGGGCTTGCGCCGGAGCTGAAAAAGGAACTGGCGAAGCACTCCGCACCGCGGACTGCCCATCGAAATTGTGCCGGCCACGCGAAGTCATCACCATGCAGGACTCGCCCTCGCAGGCCTTTCGGAAGAAGAAAGACAGCTCGGCGCACGTGGCGACCAAGCTGGTGCGCGGCGGACAGGCCGATGCCGCTGGTCAGCGCGGGGAATACCGGCGCGGTGATGGCCGTGGCGCGTTTTGGCCTGGGCACGCTGTCCTCGGTGGACCGGCCGGCGCTGGCGGCGCCGTTTCCGACGTCGCGCGGCGGCACGGCCGTGTTGCTGGACGTTGGCGCGAACGTGGATTCGAAGCCCGCGCACCTGGTGCAGTTCGCGGTGATGGGAGAGATTTACTACCGCGCGATCTTCGGCACGCGGCGGCCGAAGGTGGCGCTGCTTTCGATCGGCGAAGAAGAAATCCAAGGGCAACGAACTGACGCGCGAGGTGCACAGCCGCCTGAAGTTGTCCGCCGCTGAATTTTACGGGGAACGTCGAAGGGCGCGACATTTTCAACGGATCGGTGGACGTGATCGTCTGCGACGGGTTCATCGGAAATATCGCGCTGAAGATCAGCGAAGGCGTGGCGCAGCATATCGTCGGCATGCTGAAGGAAGCGCTGCAGAGCACGCTGAGTTCGCAGGTGGGATATGTGCTCTCGAGCAAGGCGTACAAGAGTTTCCGAAAGAAGATCGACTACTCGGAATACGGCGGCGCGCCTCTGCTGGGCGTGAAAGGCGTGACCGTGATCGGACACGGCAGTTCCAACGCCCTGGCCGATCAAGAATGCCATCCGGGTGGCGACCGAACTGGTGCGCGGCGGAGTCAACGAAAAGATCGAGCAGGAGCTTTCCATGATTCCCGTCCCCGTGGAAGCCTGAGCGACGAAACGGCGGTTCATTCAATGGGAAAATTGGCATTTTTGTTTCCGGGACAGGGTTCTCAATACCCGGGCATGGGCAGGGAACTGGCTGCCAACGCATCCGGCAGCCCGCAGTGTGTTTGCAGAGGCCGACCAGGCCCTGGGATTTTCGATTTCCGATTTGTGTTTTAACGGCACGGAAGAAGCGCTGAAGCTGACGGCGAACACGCAGCCCGCGATTCTGACCGTTTCGGTGGCCGCGTACCGCGTGCTGGCGGAAAATGGAGTGCAGCCGGACTTCGTGGCCGGACACAGCCTGGGCGAATTTTCCGCGCTGGTGGCTGCGGGCGGTCTGGAATTTGTCGGACGCGGTGCGCCTGGTGCGGCGTCGCGGGGAATACATGCAATCGGCGGTGCCGGAAGGCGTCGGCGCGATGGCGGCGATTCTGGGACTTGCTCCCGCGCAGGTCGCGGGAACTCTGCCGCAAGGCGGCCGACGGGCAAGTGGTGGCGCCGGCGAATTTGAATTCGCCCGAACAGACCGTAATTTCAGGCCACGCCGAAGCGGTGAAACGCGCGGTGGAGCTGGCTTCCGCCGGCGGCGCAAAGCGCGCCGTGATGCTCGCGGTTTCCGCTCCGTTTCACAGCGCGCTGATGCTGCCTGCGGCAGCAGCGCCTGGAGGCGGATCTGCGCGCGACGACGTTTCACGATCTGCGCGTGCCGCTGGTGACCAACGCCGACGCCGAGCATCACCACCAGCGGAGACGAAGCGCGCGAATCGCTGATCCGCCAGGTGACCCTGCCCGTTCGCTGGGAAGAATCGATTCGCGAATTGATCGAGCAGGGCGTGAACACGTTTGTCGAAGTCGGGCCGGGGCGCGTGCTCACCGGACTGCTGCGGCAGATTGACCGGTCGGTGCATGTGTTCAACGTCGAAGATGAAAAATCGCTGCACTCGACGCTGGAAAAGCTGGCGCAGGCGCAAACCGAGGCCGCGAAGCGTAAAGTAGCACAGGCACTCCTGGCTGTGCGGGTTTCGCGATCGTAGCTGGATCGGCGAAGTACGCGCATCTTCAAAAGCGCACAGCCAGGAGTGCTGTGCTACAAAATCATCCATGTTCAGTCTAAAAGATCGAGTCGCGCTGGTGACCGGCGCGTCACAGGGAATCGGGCGCGCCACCGCGCTGGCGCTGGCGCAGGCCGGAGCGCGCGTGGCCGTTGCCGCGCGCAACGCGGAAAAGCTCGCCGCCGTGGTCGCCGAAATTACCGCCGCCGGCGGCGAGGCGCTCGCCGTCACGATGGACGTAGCCGACGCCGAGCAGGTGAAGGCGGGATTTCGCCAGGCGCTTGAAAAATTCGGCAAGCTCGACATTCTGGTGAACAACGCGGCGATCACGCGCGACGGCCTGGCCGTGCGGATGAAGGCCGAAGACTGGGACGCGGTGCTGCGCACGAATCTGACCGGCGCGCATCTGTGCGCGCAGCAGGCCATGTCCGTGATGATGCGCGCGCGCTACGGCCGCATTATCAACGTGACGTCGGTGGTGGCGGAGACCGGCAATCCCGGGCAGGTGAACTACGTCGCGGCCAAGGCCGGACTGATCGGATTGACGCGCGCGCTGGCCGATGGAAATCGCCTCGCGCAACATCACGGTGAATGCGGTAGCGCCGGGATTCATCGTTTCGCCGATGACCGATCCGTTGCCGCAGAACGTAAAGGACGCGCTTGCTGGCGCGAGTCCCGCTGGGGCGCATGGGAGACAGATGCCGAAGTCGCGGCGGCCATCGTGTTTCTGGCCAGCGAAGAAGCGGCGTACATCACGGGCGCTGTGCTCGACGTGAACGGCGGATTGCGGATGGGATAGTTGCGGGGACGGTTGCGGCCGCGCGAGATCCCTCGCCGGACGGTCGGAGCGGTCGATTTGCTTCGCAATCGGATTCAGAGTTAAGTTGACCTGATGCAGTGGCATACATAGAATATCGGGGCTTAAATTCAGCACTCGAAAAGGTTCGGAACACGACCCAGACGAAGCGGCGCATAGCGCATAGCGGAGGCAAAACAGAATGGCCAGTGTCGATGAACGCGTAAAACAGATTATTGTGGAGCAGCTGGGCGTGGATGAAGGCGAAGTGACGCCCACCGCTTCCTTTGTGGACGATCTGGGCGCCGATTCCCTGGATACGGTCGAACTGGTCATGGCCTTTGAAGAGGCCTTTGGGATCGAAATTCCCGACGAAGACGCCGAAAAGATCGCCACGGTCAAGGACGCCGTCGACTACATCACACAAGCACGGCCAAGAAGTAGTTCGCAGGCCGCCGTAAAATCACCAGGGAGAGTCGCTCAACGTGAGCCGCCGGGTTGTCGTAACGGGTGTCGGACTGGTCTGCGGGCTGGGTATCGGCACCGATGAAGTCTGGAAGAACCTCCTGGCGGGGAAGAGTGGCGTTCGCTCCATCACCCACTTTGACACCACCGGATTCGATTGCACCATCGCCGGCGAAGTCCGCGATTTCGATCCCCTGCACTGGGTCGAAAAAAAAGAACTGAAGAAAATGGGCCGGTTCATTCAGATCTCGCTGGCCGCCACCGATTTCGCCATGCGCATGGCGAATCTGAAAGTCACGCCGGACATCGCGGAAGTGACCGGCGTGTACGTGGCCAGCGGCATCGGCGGATTCGACGTGATCGAGCGCGAGCACTCGAAGCTGCTGCAAGGCGGTCCCGGGCGCATCTCCCCATTTTTCATTCCCGCGGCCATCATCAATCTGGCCTCCGGCCATATTTCCATTCGCTACGGCGCAAAGGGTCCGAATTCGGCGACGGCCACGGCGTGCTCGGCGTCGGCGCACGCGGTGGGCGATTCCTTCCGCCTGATCCAGCACGGCGACGCGGAAGTCATGATCTGCGGCGGCGCGGAAGCCGCCATCACGCCGATGGGCGTCGGCGGATTCGCCGCGATGAAGGCGCTCTCCACGCGCAACGACGAACCGGAACGCGCCAGCCGCCCGTTTGACGCGGACCGCGACGGCTTCGTGATCGGCGAGGGCGCCGGAATTCTGGTGCTGGAGTCGCTCGAATATGCGGAGCGGCGCGGCGCGCAAATTCTGGCCGAAATCGTGGGCTACGGAATGTCCGGCGACGCGCACCACATCACGGCGCCCGAGGGAAGATGGCGACGGCGCCTACCGCGTGATGCGCGCGGCGATTCGCGACGCGCGCATCGAGCCGCAGCAGATCGGTTACGTCAACGCGCACGGCACTTCGACGCCGCTGGGCGACGCCATCGAGACCAGGGCGATGAAGCGCGTCTTCGGCGAGCACGCCGAAGAAAATTGCCGTCAGCTCCACCAAGTCCATGACCGGGCACCTGCTGGGCGGCGCGGGCGGCCTCGAAGCAGGCATCAGCGTGCTGGCGCTGCGCGATCAGATCGCTGCCGCCGACGATCAATCAGGAAACTCCGGATCCGGAGTGCGATCTCGACTACGTGCCGAATCACATGCGCAAGCGGCCGTGGAATACGCGCTGTCGAACTCCTTCGGTTTCGGCGGAACCAATGCCGCGCTGCTCTTCAAGCGCTGGGATCCCGCTAGAACTCGGCAGACCACGATTTCGCTGCCGCGCGAAGCGAAGTCCCGCTTCAATTTAGGCAAAGTTCGAGAGATGCTCGCTCGCCCTGAGCGAGAATAGAGCTTCAGCAATAAAAGTAATCGACGAGCTTGAGAGTAAGCGAGGTCAGAATGAAGATCGTCGTCTGCATCAAGCAAGTTCCCGCCAAAGATGCTCCGCTGGCCATCGCCGACGGCAGCTGGATTCGCGAAACCGACATCGGATTTGAAATGAACGAGCCGGACAGCTACGCGCTCGAAGAAGCCCTGCGCCTGAAGGAAAAGCACAGCGGCGAAGTGATTGTCGTGTCGATGGGCCCGGAGCGCGTGAAGCAGACGATCAAGGAAGCGCTGGCCAAGGGCGCCGACCGCGGAATTCACATCTCCGACGACAAGGCGCACACGCTCGATCCGCTGGGAGCGGCGAAGTCGCTGGCCGCGGCAATTGAGCGCGAAAAGCCGGACCTGGTTCTGACCGGACTGCAGAGCGACGATCAGGGCTTCGGCCAGACGGGCGTGCTGCTGGCGGAGTGGCTGGGCCTGCCGCACGCCACGATCATCATGCAGATTGAAGTGCAGGGCGGCACCTGCGCCTGAAGCGCGAACTGGAGGCCGGATGGTTCCAGTGGGTCGAGCTGCCGCTGCCCGCCGTGCTGACGATTCAGTCCGGCATCAACAAGGTTCGCTACGCGACGCTCAAGGGCATCATGGCGGCGAAGAAAAAAGAAATTGCCACGATCACGCGCGAGTCGCTGGGCGTGCAGCACGAATCGACGCAGCACATCGAGCGCATCTACGTGCCGTCAAAACCAAGAAGACGGAATTCCTGACCGGCACGCCGAAAGAAGCCGCGGCGAAGCTGCTCGAAAAATTGAAGCACGAAGCGCGTGTGCTGTAAGCGGAGCCGCCCACGATGAATATCCTCCTCATCACCGAACAGCGCGAAGGGCAGTGGAACAAGACCAGCTTCGAGACGCTGGCCGCGGCGCAGCAAATTGCCGCGGAAACGAAGAGCCGCCTCGCTGGCCGTCGTCATCGGCAAAGGCGTGGCCGCGCTGGCCGATGAACTCGCCGCCTCCAAGCTCGACGAAGTTCTGCTCGTCGAGCACGATCTGCTCGCCGCCTACACGCCGGACGGATACACGCACGCGCTGCAGCAGGCCATCGCGCAGGCCAAGCCCGATCTGGTCCTGCTGCCGCACACCTATCAGGTGCGCGATTTCGCGCCGAAGCTGGCCGCGTCGCTCGGCAAGGGCATGATCGGCGATTGCGTCGGCTACCGCCACGAAAACGGCAAGCTGATTTTTGTGCGCCAGATGTTTCAGGGCAAGACGGCGGCCGATGTGGTGTTCGAAGGCGCGGCGCCGTGGTTCGCGACGTTTCAGGCCGGAGCGTTTCGCGCCGACCTGGTCGCGCAGGGTGCGGCGAAAGCGCCGGTCACCGCCGTCTCCAGTCGAACTCAAGCCGGAACAGATTCGCACCAAGCCGCTGGAACTTGTTCCGCGAAGCCAAGCAGGCCGTGGACCTTACGCAAGCGCCGATCCTGGTGGCCGTCGGACGCGGCATCAAGGCGCCGGAAAATATTCCGCTGGCGGAAAAACTGGCCAAACTGCTCGGCGGCGAACTGGCGGCTTCGCGTCCGATCTGCGATGAAGGCTGGCTGCCCATGGACCGCCAGATCGGCAGCTCCGGCCAGACGGTCGCGCCGAAACTGTATCTCGCGCTGGGAATCAGCGGAGCCATCCAGCACGTCGTGGGAATGAAAGGCTCGCGCACGATCGTCGCGATCAACAAGGACCAGAACGCGCCGATTTTCGAAGTTGCCGACTACGGCATCGTCGGCGATCTGTTCGAAATCGTTCCCGCGCTTACTGAAGAACTGGAAAAGAAATAGGTAGTGCACAGGCTTCAGCCTGCGGAGTTTCACAGTCACGATCCTGCAATCGCAAGGACTTGCACGCCAGCGCCGAGCTTCTACAGGCTGAAGCCGTGAATGCCCGCTGGCGAAGCCTGCACTAGTCTCCATCGAACTTAGCTTTTCCACCCGGCGCAGTTCCGGAAAACTCCACGCCCACAGCGCGGTGACCATCAGCGTTCCAATCCCTCCCAGGACCACGGCCGGCACTGCTCCGAACCACTGCGCCGTCAGGCCGGACTCGAACTGGCCGATCTCGTTGGAAGCGCCGATGAAAATCATGTCCACAGCGTTCACGCGGCCGCGCATTTCGTCCGGCGTGGCCATTTGCACCAGCGTGGAGCGCACCACCACGCTGACCATGTCCATGCACCCGACCAGGATCAGCGCGATCATGGAGAGCACCAGGTTGCGCGAAATTCCGAACAGAACGGTGAAGACGCCGAAGCCGCCACGCACCACAGCATGGTCAGCCCGGCGCGGCTGCGAAACGGCCGGTGCGCAAGAAGCAGTGCCATGCTGCCCGCGCCAATCGCCGGGGATGCGCGCAAGAGTCCCAATCCCCACGGCCCGGTTCGCAGCATCTCTGGCGCGAACACCGGCAGCAGCGCTACCGCGCCGCCGAGCAGCACCGCGAACAGATCCAGCGAAATCGATCCGAGGATGATTTTCTTTGCTCGGATGTAATGAAGTCCCGCCAGCACCGATTTCATGGTGAGCGGTTCGCGGGGACGCGCCTTGGCGCGCAGCTTAACCTGGGACATCAGAAACGCCGGCGCCGGCGGCGGCCAGCATCGCGGCCGTGTAGACCGCCGCTGGCCCTTTGGCGACGGCATAAATCAATCCGCCGAGCGACGGGCCCAGAATCGTGGCGCCCTGGTTCACGGAACTGTTCCAGGCGATGGCGTTCTGCAAATGCTCTTCCGGAATGATCTGCGTCAGGAACGACCGGCTGGCAGGATTGTTGAACGAGCGAACGATTCCCAGGAGCACCACCACGCCGTACATCGGTAGCACCGTGCGCATTCCGCTGAGCGCATAAAAAAGGAGCAGCGCCGAGCACACGCCGAATGCCGGCATAGCAGGTCGATCAGCAGTTTCCGGCGGTTGAAGGCGTCCGCCGCGTGTCCCGTAACGAGAAACAGCAGAATTCCCGGCGAGAACTGCGCCAGACCCACCAGGCCGAGGTCCAGGGGCCGCTTCGTGATTTCGTAGATTTGCCAGCCGACGGCGACCGACTGCATCTCCAGCCCGGCGACAATCAGAAACGCGCCAGTTGGTAGAAGCGTGAAGTCAGGATAGGTGAAGGCAACGCGCCCCGCGTGTGAAGAGGTTCCAGTATCTGCCATCAGTGGCTCCTACTTTGCCACAAAACGGGGGAATGCACGAGGGGAGGGAGGTGTGCAGCGATTTCATGGGGTTAGCGAAGGCGAGCGGGATCCGGCTCTTCGGGAAGTGCGGACAACGGATGCAGCGCCTGATTTTGTGGTAGTATATTAGTAGTATGAAAGAGAAGACTTCTATCACACTATCAGCGGATCTACTGACCAAAGTGGACGCTGTCGCGGGTTCGAAGCTGTCGCGCTCTGCGTTCATTGAACGCGTGCTCCGCACCTATTTCCGCGACCGGGAGCGCAGGAAAATTCACGCGCGGGACCTGGAACTCATCAATGCTGCGGCCGATCGCCTGAACGCCGAGGCGGAAGATGTTCTCGCCTACCAGGACCTGGAAGACTAAGAGCACTTCCGGAGCGACTCTTTGAAGCGAGGCGAACTCTATCGCGTCTTCCGGCCGGGCCGGGACCCAAAGCAATACCGTACGTTTGCGGTTGTGAGCCGGTCTGCGGTGATCGAATCGCGTTTTTCCACTGTCATCTGCGCTCCTGTTTTCAGCAATGGTTTGGCGCTGGCAACTCAAGTGGCGGTCGGCTTCGATGAAGGCCTGAACCATCCCAGCTGGATCATGTGCGATAACCTAGTCGCGTTTGCGAAAACTTCCTGACGCGTCGCGGATTACGTCGGTTCGCTTTCTCCCGTCCAAAATGGCCGAGCTCGACAGGGCGCTGAAAATTGCGCTGGAGATTGAATAATGACGGGGCGCCGGCGCTACCGATCCCATTCGCGTAAGAACCGTAATATCATGCGATCATCGGGGAACTATTATTCGCTCTCGGAACTTGCAGCGGGATAGGCAATCAGTTACCGTCTATGGTTGGAGTCAGGACGGTAAACGCGCGAGGGTGTTCACTTTCAGGAGGACGAATGAAGCGGATGGGGATGGCAGTAGTGGCGCTGGGGCTGTGGGCCTGCGGCGTGAACGCTCAACAAGCGCCGGCAAAAGCGCCCGCGACACCGCCTGCGAAGGCTCCGGCCGCGTCATCGGCGAAGCCCGCCGCGCCCGCGGGACAGGCTCCGGCCGCCGGCGGATTGAAAACGCAAAGAGAGAAAGTCAGCTACGCGATCGGCATGGAAATGGGCAAGGGCGTAAAGGCTCAGGGCATTGACGTCGATCCAGCGATTCTGGCGCAGGGACTGCGCGACGCGGTTTCCGGCGCGAAATCGCAATTGAGCGAAGATGAACTGAAGCAGGTGATCGGCGGCCTGCAGGCCGAGATGCGGCAGAAGCAGATGCAGGCCATGGAAATGGCGGCATCCGAAAACAAGACTAAGGGCGATGCGTACCTCGCCGAAAACGGGAAGAAAGACGGCGTCGTAACCCTGCCGGACGGCCTGGAGTACAAGATCCTGACCGCCGGCGCAGGGAAAAAGCCGGCGGAGTCTGACACCGTCCTTTGCAATTACAAGGGAACCTTCGTAGACGGCCAGGAGTTTGACAGCTCCGCGCAGGCTGGAAGGCCCGTGCCCTTCGAAGTGAAGAACGTGATTCCCGGATTCAAAGAAGTGCTGCAGATGATGCCGGTGGGATCGAAGTGGCAGGTAGTGGTCCCAGCAAACCTGGCCTATGGCGAACGCGGCGCGGGGAACGGGGCAATTGGCCCGAATGCCACGCTGGTGTTTGAAATTGAGCTGGTGAGCATCGAGGATGCGGCAGCTCCGACGGCTCCATCGCCTGCGCCGGCACCCGGAAAATAACCCCGCGGCGGACAACCCACCAATGACCAGCGCATTTATCTGCGAAGGAATTCGAACGCCCATCGGCCGGTTTGCCGGAGCGCTGGCGCAGGTCCGCGCCGACGATCTGGCCGCGATTCCTTTGCGGGCGCTGCGCGAGAAATTTTCGGGCAGTGACTGGGAATCGGTCGATGAAGTGATCTTCGGCTGCGCCAACCAGGCCGGGGAAGACAATCGCAACGTGGCGCGCATGGCGCTGCTGCTCAGCGGAATTCCTCTGCAGGTTCCGGGGATGACCGTGAACCGCCTGTGCGGATCGGGCATGGAAGCGGTAACGGTGGCGGCGCGGGGCATCGCGGCCGGCGAGATTTCGCTGGCCATTGCCGGCGGCGTGGAGAGCATGAGCCGCGCGCCGTTCGTCATGCCCAAGGCCGGCAGCGCGTTTTCGCGAACCGCCGAAATTTACGACACCACTATCGGGTGGCGGTTTCCGAACCCGCGCATGCTGAAAATGTACGGAAACGCGTCCATGCCGGAGACGGCCGAAAACGTCGCCGAAAAATACAAGGTGGATCGCGCTTCGCAGGACGCCTTCGCGCTGCGCTCGCAGCTCAGGGCGTCCGCCGCGCAGAAAGCGGGAGTCTTCGCCGAAGAAATCGTGCCGGTGCAGATTCCCGGGCCAAAGGGCTCGGTGAAAACCGTTTCCGAAGACGAGCATATCCGCCCGGACACCACGCTCGAAGCGCTCGCCAAACTGCCGACACCGTTTCGCCAGAATGGAACTGTGACGGCGGGAAACGCCTCCGGGATCAATGACGGGGCATGCGCGATGTTTGTGGCTTCGGAGCAAGCGGCCGCGAAATTCGGGTTGAAACCAATCGCGCGCGTGGTGGGCGGAGCGACCGCCGGCGTCGAGCCGGACTTGATGGGTATCGGCCCGATTTATGCGGTTCGCAAACTGCTGGAACGTTCGAAAATTTCGATGGATGACGTCAGCGTGTTCGAACTGAACGAAGCATTCGCCGCGCAGGCGCTGGCCGTGACGCGCGAACTCGGGTTGCCGGACGACAGCGAAAAAGTGAATCCCAACGGCGGAGCCATCGCGCTGGGGCATCCGCTGGGAATGAGCGGGGCGCGGCTGGTTTTGACGGCGGCGCGGCAACTGCAGCGGACGAAGAGGCGCTACGCGCTGGCGTCGATGTGCATCGGCGTCGGGCAGGGAATTGCGACGCTGCTGGAACGCGTGTGAGGGCTCGTAGCGCAGAATTTGGTAGCACAGACTTCAGTCTGTGGGGTTTCGTCAGTGCTCCGAGGATGCGCGCGTTCGCCAAGTTCAGATGGAAGGCCACAGACTGAAGTCTGTGCTACCGGAGTCTGTGCTCCTTACTGCTTCTTCATTCTCTCTACGCAATTTTCTAAATATATGTGCATTTCCTCGGCGGAGCCGTGGCCTATGCGGCCGTGTCCCGGCAGGACCCACTCGAATCGATATCTCAGTAGGTTTTCCATCGAGCGCGTTTGCTCTTTCCACGAATACCAGCAGACATCGCGAAACGCGGTCAGAGTTTCGCGCTCGGGCGACCATGCCAGATGGTCTCCCGTAAACAGAACTTTGTCGCGATAGAGAAGAACCTGATGGCCGCGAGTGTGGCCGGGCGTGGGGATCAGCTCCAGGTCGTCGTCGAGCCGCACTGGGCGCGGTGCCGGTGATGACGCGCTCGATGCCACGCGCCGCGGCGCCGTCTGCCTCGTGCATCATGCGCGGGCAATCGAAGTGCGTCCGCGAATTTGGCGTGGTCGGCGATATCATCGCGATGCGAGAGCAACATCAGGTTCACGCCGCCCATTTCCTCGATGCGCCTCACCAGAGGAGCGTTAAATCGCGGCGAATCGACCAGCACATTTCCGCCCTGCTCTGCCGGACGCACGATCAGGTAAGACCACGCGCCAAAACTGGCTTCCGAAGTAAAGCCGCAGAAATAGACGTCATCCACGACGTGCACGGGAAACGCCGCCACGCCGGAGCGGGCGTTGCGATGATTGACCGTGCCGATGGACGCGGTGGGGCAGGCAACCAGGGCCATGAACGCGCGGTGCAGTTCGCCGGGATTGTTCGGCTGGTGATAGACGCTGGATTGGCCGCCATGATCGCGAAAACTGGCCGGAGCGATCTGGCGGCAGGCGTCGCAATCGATGCAGGTGGAGTCCACGAAAAACTCGCCGGGGACGTTTTGCGGCAGCCGCTCGGTCAATTCTGGGCCATAGGTGATTAGATTCCGCTCGAGGTTCTCGTCGAAGTACGCGTGTCTACCGATTCTAGGCCCCGGCAGCCGAAAATCAAAAGCGGCAGGCCTTAAAGCCTGCGCCCACTCGAAAATACCTTATAATCCTGTGGCTCTGATTACGAGGTGAGGCCTTGGCGGCAAAAGTGAAGCGTGCGAAATCGAAGTCGGCAGGCAAGACCGTTACGGTGAAGAAGGCGGCGGGTCGCCGGAAGAAATTGAAGGTGGCCATCGCCGGCTTTGGCACGGTGGGCCGGTCGGTGGCGAAACTGCTTGTGCCAGGAAGCGAATGAACGTTTGAGCTGACGCATATTTTTAATCGCGACATCGCGCGGAAAAAAGTGGATTGGGTTCCGTCCAGCGTGCGCTGGACGGAAAGCATCAACGAAGTGCTTTCATCGGACGCCGATATTTTCGTGGAACTGGCGGGAGGCGTAAAGCCGGCCGGCGATTGGATTCGCAAGGCGCTGCGCGCGGGCAAAGTCGGTGGTCACCGCGAACAAACAGCTGATCGCCGAGAGATGGACCCGGAGCTGGTCGAAGTGGCGCGGGAGTCCGGCAGGCGCCTGGAATTCGGAGCCTCGGTCGCGGGGGGAATTCCGGCGATCATGGGAATTCAGGATGGCCTGGCGGGCGACCGGCTGTTCAAGATCGCCGGCGTGCTCAACGGCACCTGCAATTTTATTCTGACAAAAATGGAATCGACCGGCGCCAGTTTTGAATCGGCGCTGCAGGAAGCGCAGGAACTGGGCTATGCCGAAGCCGATCCAACGGAGGACGTCGAAGGATATGACGCGCGCGCCAAGCTGGTGATTCTGACGCAGGCCGGACTGCGCGTGCGCGTGCGCAGCGAACAGATTCCGTGCTGGCCGATTTCCGCGGTGGAGGCCGTGGACTTTGCCTACGCGCGCGAATTGAGACTGCACCATCCGGCAGATTTCGCTGGCCAAGAAGGAAACGGACGATGGATTGAGCGTGCGCGCGTTTGTGCGGCCCGCGCTGGTGCCGGTCGCTTCGCTGGTGGCGCACGTGGAGGGCAGCAAAAATCTGGTGATGGCCACCGGACAATATGCCGGGCAGATGGTGTTTTCCGGATTCGGCGCGGGCGGAGATCCCACGGCCGTGGCTGTGGTTTCCGATCTGTATTCGATCGCGCGCAGCGGAGCGTCGCCGTCCGGCAGCTCTGCACGAAATCGAAACGCCGAAGGATGTGAGCGGGGAATTCACCGCGCCGTACTATCTGCGTTTCGTGGTGAAAGACCGGCCCGGGATTATTGCGGCGGTGGCGACGGTGCTTTCGCGCTACGGGATCGGCATCGACGCGGTGCTGCAGCGGCCGGGATATCCGCACAACGCGCTGCCGTTCATCATCACGCTGGAAACTGCGCGCAGCGCCATGCTGGGCTGCGCCCTGCAGGAAATCAACCGGCTCGACTTCCATGTGGAACCCGTGCTGTGCATGCCGATTCTGATGGATTGATCGACAGAACACGCCAAGTAATACTTCGCAGAAGCAGAGCCGCTCGCGATGCGCTTTTCGCTACTGTCCGCACGCCTCGAGACGGAAGGTCGGCTTCGTGGCGCATGCTTTAGCTTGCGGAGTGTCTTCGAAGTTGTTTCTGACGCCACCGGCTTAGCAAGCTACCAGCTATTTTGCCGCGCAAGCTAAAGCATGCGCCACAGACGAGGGCGGCTGTTCTACTGGCCTGTTTGCGCTACAATCTGGGTAACATTCCTTCGCCCGAATTCGATGCGTCACAGGAGGAGCCATGAAATCTGCTTGCCGGATCGCGGGCCTTCTCACTTCATTTTTATTTTTTGCGAATATCGCGCACGCGGCGACGGTCACCGGAACGGTGAAGAGTCCGGACGGCACGCCATTCCGCGGAGCGTTTGTGCAGGCGCAGAACTCGGGAACGCGAGTGCTGGTCAGCGTGCTGACGGACAACGAAGGCCGCTACCGGCTTGAAAATCTACCGGCGGGAAAATATCAAGCTGCAGGTGAAAGCCGCCGGGCTATCGCGTCGAGCCGCGCACCGGCGTGACGCTGACTGCGGAACAAAACGCTTCCTACGATTTTGCGTTGCAGCCGGGACATGGTGCGCTGGAGCGATCTGTCGCAGTATCAGGGCGAGGTTTTGTTTCCGGAGGCGAAGGGTAAGGAACTGCTCGTTGGCCGATGCTTCGCCTGCCACGGATTTCAGTCGCGCATGGCTTCGGTGCGCCGCGATCGAAGAGGGCTGGCGCGACCGCGTCGCGTACATGAAGGAATCGATGCATTTTTTCCTGGGCGGTGTGGGCGCCCGTTTAACGACCAAAACGCGGAAGACGTAGCGGCCTACATCAATTCGCTCTTTGGCGAGTCGTCGGTATTGCCGAAGTCGCCGGCGGAGATGCCGCAGTACAAAGAACTGGTGCGAACTTTTGACGACGAGGCGATGAAAATCGTATACGTCGAGTACGAATTGCCCGGGCCGAGCCGCATGCCGTGGAGCGCCTTTCCCGACAAAGACGGAAATTACTGGATGCCGTACTACGGCAACGCCAACAAGATCGGCCGGCTCGATCCGAAAACCGGAGTGGTGCAGGAGTATCCGGTGCCGAATCACGGAACTGCCGCGATTCACTCGGCGGTTCCCGCGCCGGACGGAAGCGTCTGGCTGACGGAGCAGGGTTCCAACAAATTTGGGCGTTGGGATCCCGCGACGCGAACCATCACGGAATATCAGGACGCTTACATTCCTGGAAAAGAAGGAACGGTGGCGGGCGGATCGAAGCACACTCTGCGGATTGACGCTCAAGGCAGAGTGTGGGCCACCGGCGGTCCGCTTACGGTGTTCGATCCGAAGACAAAGCAATTTACACAAATTAAGGAAATTCCGTCGGCCTACGGGCTCGCGCTCGATCAAGATGGAAATTGCTGGTTTGCAGAGTACGTGCCGAGCGGAAAAATTGGAAAGATCGACGGGAAGACGCTCAAGGTGACCAAGTGGCAGCCGCCGACACCCGACGCGCGGCCGCGGCGCATTCAGATCGATAGCGACGGCACGGTATGGTTCGCGGAATTTCAGGCCGGCAAGATCGGGCATTTCGATCCGAAGACCGAAACGTTTCGCGAGTATGCGCTGCCGGGCCCCGAAACGACGCCGTATGCGCTGGCGATCGCAAGTAACGGAACGGTGTGGTATTCGTCCGAACATCTGGATGTGATTGGGAATCTCGATCCGAAGAGCGGGCACGTGACCGAGTATCCGTTTCCGCAGGCGGAAAATACCATGCGCGAATTTTATCTGGATACGCAGGGGCGCATGTGGTTCGGCACGCCGGCGAATAACAAGGTGGGATATTTTTATCTGGCGGGGACGCCAGTGCTTCCGGCGGATTGAGTGCAGCCCCAAAGAAAACCTTCCGACAGAACCGGCTGCAGAAAAACTCTGAAAACGCTGTCATTCTGAGCGGAGCGAAGAATGACAAATCGGAGTTTTTGTTCGGCCCGCGAACGGCGCACCACCACTATTCCATTCAACTGATTGTTTTCTTGCGCGTGCCGTGGACGGCTGCGGCGAAGGCTTTCCAGATGCGCAAGTTTCCGGCCGGCTCCTCGAGCAGGCGCTCGGGATGGAACTGCAGGCCAACTACAAATTTTCTTTTGGGATCGTAATAGCCTTCGACCAGGCCGTCGCTTGCGTGGGCCATCGGCTTGAAATCGCGGCGCTAAATCGCGAATTCCCTGATGATGATAGCTGTTCACGTCGCAGGCTTTTTCTGCCATACCATTTTTGCAGTGGACTTCCCGGCGACGATGCGAGATCGGATGGCGGTAGGTGTCATAGTGCGCGAAGTCGATATGCTTCAGCGGCGAATTCTTTTCTTTTTGCACGTCGCCGATACAGCGTGCCTCCGCAGACGACGTTCAGGAGTTGCGATCCGCGGCAAATTCCCAGGATCGGGCAGATTGCGCCGCAGGGCCTGGCGAATCAACTCGATTTCGATTTCGTCCTTTAGCGGATGCGTTTTCTCCAGATGCTCGAAATTCGCCGGCGTCGCTTTGAAATGCTTCGGCTCGATGTCTTCGCCTTCCACCAGCAGAAGGCCGCGCATGGCGGACATGTATTGAGGCAGGCATTCCGTTGCGCCTTCGACGACCGGGACCATCACCGGAAGTGTCTCCAGCCGAACGAGCAGCGAGAGATGCGCCTCGGCCACGTAGTCGATGTATTTGTGTTTGCGGATCGTTCGGCGCGTGACGACCAGAACCGCGGGGCGTTTCATGGCAGAAGTTTCTGGAGCGCGCTGACCAGCTTGGCGTCTTTTTCGCGGCCCTGCGAGGCCACGCGGATGTGGTACTGGTCCATGCCGATTTTGTTGGAGCAGTCGCGGACGTAGAGTTTATGGTCGGTCAGCAAGCAGGCCCTGCAGTTCGGCGGCAGTCATGCCGCCCTTGATTTTGAACAAAACAAAATTCGCGCCGGTCGGGTAGACCTCAATGCCGCGGATGGCGTCCAGCGAATCGTAAAGCCAGCGCACATCGCCGATCAGGCGCTTTCTGGCCACGTGGTAGTCCGCGTCGGTTGCCGGCAGCAGCGAAAGAAAATATTGCGCCAGCGTATTCACATTCCAGGTGGGAATGAACTGGCGCATGTGATTGAGGATGTACAGATTCTCGCTGTAGCAGTATCCGAGGCGCAGGCCGGGAACGCCGCAATGCTTGCTCATGCTGCGAACCAGCAGCAGATTTGAAAACCGGCCGGCATCGTGCAGCAGGCTGGGAATTTCGTCTCCGGCAAAGTCGATGAACGATTCGTCGACGATCACCAGTTCCATGTCCTTGGCGTGTTCCAGAAAGTCGATCATCTCCTCGCGCGAAAACAGCTGGCCGGTGGGATTGCCGGGATTGATGATCAGCAGCGACTTCAGGCTGCGCTTGCGCACCCATTCGAGATACGCGGGCAAGTGCAGCGTGTAGCGATCGGCGGGATTCGAGCGCGTAGAGTTCGGCGTCGCGCTGGTCTTTCAGTTTTTCGATGTATTCGCCGAACGTCGGAATCGGAACGGCGATGCGATCGATCAGCGTGGTATTGATCAGCACGATCAGTTCGGTGGCGCCGTTGCCGATGATCAGGTGATCCGGATTCACATGCAGAACCGCGCCGAGATGCTTCTGGCTGCTGGCGGGGTTGCTGGACGGGTAGGACTTGATCAGGTTGGGAAAATTCTCCTGCAGATCGCGCAGCATCGCGGCGGTCGGGTAATACGGATTGGCGATGAAGCAGAAATCGATGATGTCCTTGGCGTTTTCGTAGCCCACCAGTTCGGCGAGCGAAGGCGAGTGCGAGGTTTCGTAGAAAAGGTGCCTGCGAAACTCGGCAGTGGAGAGAGCTGTGGCTGCCTTGTCCATACTCTTTTTGTAGCATTGTAAATCGGAGCTTACAAGCGATGGTTGACCTGCGGATGTCAAGGAGACGGCGCTCGATACGAAGTGCTCGGCGGTTCCAGCGGCTGAAACTTCAGGGGCTAAAGCCCCGATAAAACCGCGCGGAAACGGTCGGGCTGATGCCCGGCCCTCCGGAACCTTTAGACGTAATCCTCCTGAGTCCGTTAGCACTCACTTTCTCGAAGAGTCACGATTGCGGTCCGGCTAGCGGGCGGGCGTCAAGATCGCCGCGCCACCAGCGCGCGGAGAACACGATGAGCGCCGCGGCCAGCCAGCCGGCTGCGTACATCGGCTGCGCGCCCCAGCGCAGCGTCGGGCGAATGCATCAGGCCGAACCACGAAAAAACCGCAGCGATCAGGCACCAGGCGGCGGCGCGCCCAAAATTCCGGTCGATCATTTCCGTGATCAGCGCGGAGACCACCAGCACCAGGAACAGAAATCCGTTGCCAAGTCCCTGAATGCGAAGACCAGTAAATCGAGCGATTCGAGCGCCGCCTGAACTTCCGGATTCGCCGCGGAAAGCTTCAGCGCCGGCAGCGCGGAACTTACCGCGGAGGCTCACCACCGCGCCCGTCGGCAGCACCAGGCCGAGCAGCACCGCGTTGATATATTTATGGTCCACGTGATGCAGCGTGGCCCGGCCCACGCCGATGGCGACGTAGGCGATCATCGCGGCGAGAATCGCCCAGGGAAAAAGCTGCGCCATGAACAGGGAAATCCCGCTCATGAACACGGCCAGAAAAATTACGGCCGGTCCAGAAACAAAATCCGATGCGCGCGCCCATCATTTTGTAGGGCGGGTGCAGCGCGGCGACGACCGGCGTAATGATGCTTCCTCCCAACGCCGCACAGCAAACGTGCCGACGCCGTCGCAGGCCACCACCAGGCGCGCGTCGTAGTTGTCTCCGGCCGAGTTTGCGCCCTCCACCGAAGCGATGTCCTGCAGCACCTGGTAAATGGACATCGGCGCGATCACCGAAAGATAGGGAATCGCCAGGCCCATCGCCTGCGAACAGGCCCGGAGTGCGCACGAAGGGAAGCTGCAGCGAAAAACCGCTCCACGACCGGATGGATGTAGCCGACAGACAAGCCAATCGCGAGCGGCACGAGCCATGCAACCAGGAACGGCGGAATCCTCCACTTCGTGATCGGCACGTTGGCCAGCACCGCGATGCCGCGACGATGGTCAGCGCGACGATTCCCACCAGCGGCTGGTCGAAAATGCGCTGCAGCAGGACCATCGCGAGGTACGTGTACATGGCCGCGCCGAACACCGTCATCATGGCCGGCTTGGGAATAAATTTGCGAATGGTGCCCGCCAGCGGAGCCGCGGCGAGCTTGATGATTCCGGTCCACACAACGGCCGCGGCGCCGACCTCCACGCAAGTTCCTGGTCATGCGTTTGCAAGATACACGGGAAGCATGATGGACAACGTGTAGGCGATGATTCCCGGCACGTTGTTGATGTACACATGGCGGTGACATTCGTGCGGCCCTCGCGCCGCGCCAGGCCGACCGCCAGCAGCGTCAGTCCCATGGAGCCGGCGAAGAATCCCAGCGCGAAGCCCGGCAACAGATGCGTCGACGCTGAATCCCATCGCGATGCCCGACGGGCACCAGCAGAAATGCGGGAATAATCATCTGCGCGACGTTGAAGCCGACCTGGGCAACGGTGGCGTCAATGTCTCCGCGTTCCAGCGCCCACCAGCGAAGAACCTGGGCCGGCTCGGTTTCCGCCATGGAGAGATTCTCCCTTGGGACAATCTTCGCGCCGCTGCTCGATTGCGTTTGGGCGCGCTGGTGTGAAATTTCTAGTTTGAAGCTTCAGATCTTAAAAGATTCCAGCGATTCCGGAACAAACAGCTCCTGCGGAGTGAGCAGGCGCTTGGCAAGTCCCTGCTCGTGCGAGTAGCGCAGGAACGTGCTGAGCGCGTGCAGGTTAGGCTCCAAACCGTAGGGCCAGAAATCTTCACCCATCAGTTCGCGCGTGTCTTCCGCGTGGCGGACGAGCCAGGGCAGCATGAATTTCAGCGCCGCGGTTTCGTACAGGTCTTCATAAACTTCGCGCTGCGCGAGGACGAACGCTTTATAGAGCGATTGCGCTACCCACGGATTTTTCTCATAAACTTCGCGGCGAATGACCACGGTGTGCATGATCGGGAAAATTTTGGTGCGCTCGTAATACTCGCGCTCCATCGTTTCATAATCTTCGAACAGCAGGCGCACGTTCGGCGATTTCCGCGCGATGCAGGAAGGCGTTCGGGGCGAATAGATGGCGTCGATTTCACCGGCATCGAGCATGTTGGAAAGCGTTTTGTCCTGCGCGATATTTTCCAGCCGGATTTCCGGCGGCAGGGACACCGTCTGTTTTTCGGTGCGTCCCGGTGTTTCCTCGCCGCCGCGGAAATAGGTGACGCTGGAAACCGGAATCTTGTACTCATCGCTGAGGATGCCGCGGATCCATACGCAGGCCGTCAGTTGATATTCGGGATTACCGACGCGCTTTCCGATCAGATCCTTCGGTTCGGTGATCCCGCTGTTGCGATTAATGAAAATGCAGGAGTGGCGAAACGAGCGGGAAGGGAAGACCGGTATGGCCACAAAGGGCTGGGGGTCGCGGAACAACGAGAGCGTGTACGAAGAAAGAGACATCTCGGCGGCATCGAATTCGCGGTGTCGGATCATGCGGAAAAATGTTTCCTCGACCGGGATGTTGATGTAGTTCAGATCGATGCCGTCGATGGGCACGCGGTCTTCCAGCAGCGCCCGCGTCCGATCGTAATTCCAGCAGGCCATCGACAAGCGAAGCTTGGACATTTCGATTCTCTCCCTCGCGAACGTCGCCGCGAGTTTTCCTCGATCTGCGCCGGACCGCGCGGCACGTCACGCGGAACTCGCGCGAAAAAGCGGTCCAACGGAAAATGCACCCCGGGTGGAGCGCAGTTTAACCCGCCGCTTAAAAAATTTCGATTGCCATTTTTCTCTGCACGGTTCGCGCCTCACGGAACGACGGGCCGGGCAGAGAGAAGTGAGGAAATCAAGCACCCTGCCGTTGGCCGGGTCCGCTAGCACGAATCTCGGCGGAGCGACTCGGACTCGAGCGGGAAGCCGGGCCAGGCGGGATGACAAGGTGCTGGCGCGTCGGCGAGGCGGCCGTCGCAGCGCAAACTAGCGTAGGAAACCGGCTACGCGGAAGCTTTTCGCAGCGCCGCCGACAGATCATTCTGCGCGTTCGGGGCGGAGGATTCGAAAATATCGGGCCGGAAATCCTTGCTGAGTTCGGACAGAAGATAGGTAAGCCAGCCCTGGATATGTTCTTCCAGAACTTCTTCCGTTCGAATCGCCTGTTCCCAGACCACGGTTGACGATCCACGTGCGGGGTCGCCGGAAAAGTAGCGTTCCCATCCGAACGCCAGATGCCGGGAGGTGGCGAACTTCGTCCAGACCTCGTCTTCACGGATGAGGATCTCGAGACTGTGCTTGGCTCGATTCCGGTCAAACCGAACGGACAGCACGTTATTTTGCGGAGGGAGAAAGAATAGCGTCTCTAAAAGATGGTAACCGGCGGCCTCGTTAATTTCCGCGGCGATTCTCCCAATGCGTTCCGTGAGGTGGCTTTCCTCGATCCGCTTCCAGGCGGTAGTGGGGTCCGGAGTGACTTCGTCCTTGCGAATGAGCTTGAGCTGGGTGAGCAAAGGATCGATCCAAAGACTCTTCCTGTGTTCACGATTCAATGGCTATACCTCTCGGCGATGCCGTTCCGACAGCCTGCCGCGAATAATCCGGACGGCCGCTAACCGGGGTTCGATTGATGCTCGCGTCACTCGGCCCGCCGAAACCGCAGTGCATGCAAAGCGGGCCGTTCCAACTTTAGATTCCGTTTCGAGCGCTGTCAATCTTTACCGCGTTGAATATCGTAGCGAAGCGAATACAAGAATCGTGCGAAGCCTAGGTTCCAGCTTGTCATTCTGGCGCGAAAGCCTGTGGAGAACTCCGGCGGCCCTCAAATTGGCGTACATGGCACGGATACTTTAAGATGGACGTTACATGAGAATGGCGGGTGGATTCGGCGGAATGGGTACGCAACGCGGCATGGGGTCGCGGGCGGAGCGCGGGAGCGGTTCGCGGCAGACGCGTGAAGATTCCCCGGACCCATCCCACAAGAAGAAGCTGCGGTTGCTGGACCAATGGCCGGAGATCTGGGCGTTGATGCGGCCGCGGCGGGGTTTGCTGGCGATTGGCCTGCTACTCGTCGCTATCAATCGGGTTTCCGGACTCGCTCTTCCGTACTCGGTACGTTATCTCTATGACAACGTTCTGCGGCTGCACCAGACACAACTTCTAATGCCGATCGTCGGAGGAGTACTTCTGGCCACGTTGCTGCAGGGCGTGACCTCGTACATCCTGACGCAGACTCTGTCGAAATCCGCACAACGCATGATCACCGACCTGCGAATGAAGGTGCAGGAGCATGTCGGGCGCCTTCCGGTAGCCTACTACGATGCGAACAAAACGGGCGCGCTGGTCTCGCGCATCATGAGCGACGTGGAAGGCGTGCGAAACCTGATCGGGACAGGGCTCGTGGAATTTCTCGGCGGCCTGATGACGGCGGCCGTGGTGCTTTTCTTCCTGCTCCGGATCAGCACCGTGATGACCGGGCTCGCGGCCGGGCTACTGCTGGTGAGCATGTTCGGACTGCGAAAAGCATTTGGCGTCCTGCGGCCGATTTTTCGCGAGCGCGGAAAAATCAATGCCGAAGTGAGCGGACGGCTGACAGAATCGCTGTCCGGGGTGCGGGTCGTGAAGGGCTATCACGCGGAGGAGCGCGAGGCCGACGTGTTCACGCAAGGCGCGCAGCGCTTGCTGGACAATGTCATCAAGTCTCTCACGACGATGTCCATGATGAGCTTCTCCACTACCGCCCTCGGCGGCGTCGTGGGAGCGCTAGTGATGTTCGTGGGCGCTCACCAGGTACTGGACGGGAAAATCACTCAAGGGCAGTTGATCAGCTACACCGCATTTCTCGCGTTCATGATCGCGCCGGTGTTTCAGGTCGTGGGCATCGGCACGCAATTGACGGAGGCGTCGCCGGGTTGGAGCGCACGCGCGAAGTGCTCGATGAGCGGCCCGAAGACGAAGACCCGCGGCGCACGGTGACCCTCGCCGGACATCGTGGGCGAACTGGAATTCGACAACGTAAATTTCGCGTATGAGCCGGGAAAACCGGTGCTGCAGGAGGTGAGCTTCCTTTCGCAGCCTGGGACGGTCACGGCGCTCGTGGGATCGTCGGGCTCGGGGAAATCGACGATCATCGGCCTGGTCGCCGCTTTTCACGTGCCGCTCTCCGGACGAGTGCTGGTCGATGGCGTCGACCTGGCCACCGTCCGGCTCGATTCGTACCGCACGCGGCTGGGAGTCGTGCTGCAGGAATCGTTTCTGTTCGACGGTTCGATTCGCGAGAACGTAGCCTTTTCGCGGCCGTGCGCCAGCGAAGGAGAAATCCTGGCGGCGTGCCGCATCGCGCGCGTGGATGAATTTGCGGAACGCTTTCCGGAAGGCGTACGACACGATTATTGGCGAGCGCGGCGTGAAGCTTTGCGGAGGGCAGCGCCAGCGCGTATCGATCGCGCGCGCGATTCTGGCCGATCCGCGCATCCTGATTCTTGACGAAGCGACGTCGAGCCTCGATTCCGAATCCGAAATGCTGATTCAGGAGGGCCTGGCGCAACTGATGCGCGGGCGCACCACGTTCGTAATCGCGCACCGGCTCTCCACCATTCGCCGCGCCGACCAGATTCTGGTGGTGGAAGCCGGAAAAATTGTGGAGCGCGGCACGCACGCGACGCTCTATGCGGCGGGCGGGCGGTACCGCGAACTCTACGACAAGCAGCATGGTCTGGAAGCGAATCTGTTTCTGCGCGACGGGCGAAGGCGAAATTGCGGAAACTGCCGAGGGCAACGGCTCCACGGTGAAGCAATCCGATCCGGACATGCTGCGGCTGCTCCGCGATCGCCCGGCATAGACCTCGGTTCGCGCGCATTGACCGCTCAAATTCCTGCTTATCAATGCTTCATTGAAAAAGTTCTGGTCCGTCCGAAATTCTGGCGTGCGGCGTTTGGTAGCACAGGCTTCAGCCTGTGAGGTTCCGTTTGTACTAGCACCAACGAAACCCCACAAGCTGAAGCTTGTGCTACTTAACTACGCGACAAAAACGTGCGGCAACAGGCCGGGTGTGAGAAACTCGGGCGAATTTCGAATCGATTAACTTTGGGGGTGGGAAAGCATGCGAGTGAATTGGGCGCTTCGCCTGGCGATCCTGGTGGTGGCTTTCAGCGGCAGCGCGGCCTGCTGCGCGCGCAATCCTGGGAGATGCCCAGCGATGCGCAGCGCTGCCCGTCGAAGTGGGGCGCGAAGGATGAGATCGGCTCCGGAAACCTGATGAAGCCGGAGATGGTGCTGAAAGCGGCGAAACTCATTCATTCGGCGAAGTGTTTACGCTCGGGTTCCATCTCTCCGCGGAGCTGCCGCTGATCGGGTCGCGGCGCTTTGATCTGCACACGAAGCGCAGCACGGCCACCGATCCGGGCACGCGCGGCGAGAATGAGGAAATCGTCATCACCGAACTGGGCCAGGTCGGCACGCAACTCGACGGCTTCGCCCACCAGATTTACGGCGGCGAATACTACAACTGCATCACCAACCATGAAATGAGTTTTCCTGATGCCGCCAGCACGCGAACTGAGCGCCGGCGCGCGCCAGGGATTCCCCAAGCTGGGCGTGGAAAAAATTCCGGACATCATGACGCGCGGCGTGCTGATCGATGTGGCCGGACTGAAAAATGTGGACATGCTGCAGGGCGGTTACGTGATCACGGCCGACGATTTGCAGCAGGCGCTGGCCAAAGAAAAAGTGACGCTGGAGCCGGGCGACGCGGTGATGATCCATACCGGCTGGGGCAAGCTTTATAACGGTGAAGGATAAAGACAAATATTTAAAATCTTCTCCGGGAATCGGCATCGATGCGGCGCAATGGCTGCTCAAGCAGAATCCGATGCTGGTGGGCGCGGACAACTGTTGCGTCGAGGCGCGGCCGTACCCCGAGCAGAAAGTGAATCTGCCGATTCACGCCATGTTTTTGATCGTGTACGGAGTTTACCTGGTCGAAAACCTGAAGCTGGATCAACTGGCGGCGGAGCACGCGTATGAAACCGCGTACATCATGACGCCATTGAAGATCGATGGCGCGACGGGATCGACCATCGCGCCGATCGCCGTGCGCTAAGTGACACAGACTTCAGTCGTGGTCTCATCGGATCTTGGGCAGACCTCACGGGCCCGAATCATCCAACGAAAATCCACAGACTAAAGTCTGTGCACTACCGCTCCAAGATCACTCTGCGTTAGGCATTCAAAAATTGGGGATTTTCTTAACAGGCAGGTTTACGCCATCGTTGCAGGTTCCGGCCCGCGGGCAACTTTGCGCGGCTGGACAATTTCCAGATCCGGATTTTCGGCGGCGCGCTGCCGAACCAGCGTGATGAACGCCGCGGAGGAACGCGGCAGCGTGCGGTCGCGCCGATAGACGATTCCCAGTTCGCGCCACAGTTCCACGTCCGCGATCGGGATCAGTTTCACTTCGCCGGCGCGGACTTCATTGCGCGCAAAGCTGGCGCTGATCAGCGAAACGCCCAGGCCCGCCGCGACGAAGCACTTGATCATGCCCACGCTGGTCAGTTCCATCGTGATCTGCAGTTGCGGCTTGTAGGGCCGGAAATGCTTGTCCAGCAGTTGCCGCGTGTAGCCGGTGCGCGGAAAAATCAGCGGCTGCTCGGCAATATCCTTCATGCGAACGCTCTTGAGCTTGGCCAGCGGATTGCGCGGATTCACCATCAGCATCACGCGATCGCGGAAGATCGGATGGATTTTCAGGCTGGGCGACTTCGCGGGCAGCGTGACGATTCCCACGTCGACCGATGCCGTCTTCCACCTTTTGCAGAACCTTGTGGCTGAAGTTGCGGTAAATGCTGATCTGCACCGAGGGATACAGGCGGTGGTATTCCGCGAAAATATCGGGCAGCACGTACAGGCAGGTCGCTTCGTTGGCGCCCAGAGCCAGGACGCCGCGCGGAGTGGTGGCCTTGTCGGCCACGGCGCGCAACGATTCGCCGCGCATGTTCACCATGCGCACGGCGTATTCGAACAGGGTCTCGCCCGCGGAGGTCAGGCGGACCGACTTGCGGCCGCGATCGAACAGCTTTTCGCCGTATTCCTGCTCCAGTTGGCGGACCTGGGCGCTGACGGCCGGCTGCGAGCGGAATAATTTCTGCCCGGCGCGGGAAAAGCTGCCGAGTTTGGCAATTTCAATGAAAGTGGTGAGCTGATCGAAATCCATAATTTGAGGCGGAATTATAGCAGAAGCATGCGCGGTTACCGGGAGCCAATTCAAAATACTGATGCCTGTGGATAGAAATTTGAGATGCCCAATGGCCGTGACGACAATCGGGCCGCCGGAATGGTAAGATAGAGACTTTCCGGACAGCCGTTCAGGAGACGGTGCCGAAGTGTATGGGGCGCCGTCTTTCTGTGTTCGGCGCCGTATTCCTGCACATTATCGTGTGAATCGCACCGGAATAACGGATTATGATTGTTGTCTATCCAATGGGCCAGGCCATAGGAGATTCGGAAACTTCGGCGTCGATCGGCTCATATGAGGAACTGTACCCATTTCGAGGATTACCGCCGGCTCAGGGACTGTACCGCCCGGAGCACGAGCACGACGCTTGCGGCATCGGCTTTGTCGCGAACATCGAGGGCCGCAAGTCGCACGATATCGTCCTGAAGGGCGTCCAGATCCTGATCAATCTGGCGCATCGCGGCGCCTGCGGCTGCGATCCGCAGACCGGCGACGGCGCGGGCATCCTGATCCAGATTCCGCACGCTTTTTTTGAGCGCGAAGCGTCGAGCCTGGGTTTCTCGCTGCCCGCGCCCGGCGAGTACGGCGTGGGCATGGTTTTTCTTCCGGTGGATCCGCATGACCGGCTGCTTTGCGAAGGCATCATCGAGAAAATTGTGCGCGAAGAGGGCCTGACCGTTCTGGGCTGGCGCGACACGCCGATCAACGGCAACACGATCGGCCGGCTGGCGCGCACTTCGCAGCCGTACATCGAGCAGATTTTTGTGCGCAGCGCGCCGGGCATGGATCAGGACGCGCTCGAGCGCAAGCTGTACGTGGTGCGCAAGCGCGCCGAAGTCGATCGTGGCCGAAACCGATTTGAAGGAGAAGGATTTCTTCTATATTCCGTCTCTTTCCTCGCGCACGATTGTTTACAAAGGCCTGCTGCTCGCGCCGCAGATCACCGATTTTTACAAGGAACTGCTCGATCCCGAACTGACCAGCGCGCTGTGCCTGGTGCACCAGCGCTTCTCCACCAACACGTTTCCGAGCTGGAAGCTGGCCCATCCGTACCGCTACATCTGCCACAACGGCGAAATCAACACGCTGCGCGGAAACATGAACTGGATGTACGCGCGGCAATCCGTGCTGGCGTCTCCGCTTGTTTGGCGACGACATCAAGAAACTGCTGCCGATCATCACGGCCGGCGGCAGCGATTCGGCCATGCTCGACAATGCCGTCGAGCTGCTCACGCTTTCCGGCCGCACGCTTCCGCACGTCATGTCCATGCTGATTCCCGAAGCCTGGGATCATGACGCCACCATGCCGGAGGACATCAAGGCATTCTACGAATATCACGCATCGCTGATGGAGCCGTGGGACGGTCCGGCGGCCGTGGCCTTCACCGACGGCCGCGTGATCGGCGCGAAGCTCGATCGCAACGGACTGCGTCCCGGCCGCTTCGTGGTCACCACGGACGGCCTGGTAGTTCTGGCCTCGGAAGCGGGCGTGCTGCCCATCAAGCCCGAAGATGTGCGCATGAAGGGCCGGCTGGCTCCCGGCCGCATTTTCCTGGTGGATACCGAGCAGAAGCGGCTGATCACGGACGAAGAGGTGAAGAAACAGCTGGCCGCGCGGCAGCCGTATGCGCAGTGGCTGAAGGAAAACCAGATCACGCTCGATCATCTGCCGAGCCCGACGCACGTCCAGCCACCGAACCACGAAACGATTCTGATGCGGCAGCGCGCCTTCGGCTACACCGACGAAGATCTGAAAACGATTCTGTCTGCCCTCCGCGCTGAACGGCGAAGAGCCGATCGGCTCGATGGGAATCGACACGCCGCTGGCGTGCCTGTCCGACAAGCCGCAACTGCTGTTCAATTATTTCAAGCAGACCTTCGCGCAGGTCACCAATCCCGCGATCGATTCGATTCGCGAGGGCCTGGTGATGTCGCTCAACTCCTACATCGGAAGCGAAGGAAACATCCTCGAAGAGACGCCCAAGAATTGCCACACGCTGAAGCTGCGCCATCCGGTGATCTCCAACTGGAGACTGGAAAAGCTGCGCCGTGTAAGCTGGGGCGATTTCCTGGCCACCAGTCTGCCCATGCTGTTTCCGGGTGAACGGCGGCGAGGATCAGCTCGAGGAGGCCATCGAACGGCTGTGCCGCAGCGCGTCCCTGGCCATCAAGTCCGGCTACACGCTGCTGATTCTGTCCGATCGCGGCGTGGACAACGAATACGCGCCGATACCGTCGCTGCTGGCGCTTTCGGCGGTCCACAACCATTTGATTCGAGAGAAAACGCGCAACCAGGTGGCGCTGATTGTGGAATCCGGCGAGCCGCGCGAAGTGATGCACTTCTGCCTGCTGCTCGGCTACGGCGCGAGCGCCGTGAATCCGTATCTGGCGATTGAAACGCTGGAGGATTTGCACAGTCCGGCGCGTTTCCCGGCGGACTACACCTGGGACAAGGTTTTCAAGAGCTACATGAAGTCCATCGACAAGGGGCTTCTGAAAACGTTCTCCAAGATGGGCATTTCCACCCTGCAAAGCTATCAGGGCGCGCAAATTTTTGAGGCGATGGGCCTGAACAAAGCGCTGGTCGACAAGTATTTTACCGGCACATCCTCGCGCATCGAAGGCATCGGCATGGAAGTGCTGGCGCGCGAAGCGATGATGAAGCACCAATTCGCGATGCAGCCGCCGCACCTGTCCGACACCGAACTGCGCGTCGGCGGCGAATATCAGTATCCGCGTGCGCGGCGAACGGCACCTGCTGAATCCGACCACCATCAGCAAGCTGCAGCACGCCGTGCGCCAGGAAAAATTTGAGACCTTCCGCGAATTCGCGGACATCGTGAACCAGCAGAATCGCGATTTGCAGATGCTGCGCGGCATGTTTGATTTCAAGCCCAACGGCCCGGCCGTGCCGCTCGACGAAGTCGAGCCCGCCGCTGAAATCGTGAAGCGCTTCGCGACCGGCGCGATGTCGTTCGGCTCGATCAGCAAGGAAGCGCACGAGACACTGGCCATCGCCATGAACCGCATCGGCGGGAAATCCAACACCGGCGAAGGCGGAGAGGACGAAGCTCGTTTCTACGCCCGATGCCAACGGCGATTTGCGGCGCAGCGCGATCAAGCAGGTGGCCTCGGCGCGATTTGGCGTCACTACCAACTATCTGATCAATGCCGACGATCTGCAGATCAAGATCGCGCAGGGCGCCAAGCCCGGCGAGGGCGGACAGCTGCCCGGCCACAAAGTGGACGACGTGATCGCGCGCGTGCGCCATTCCATTCCGGGCGTGGGACTGATTTCTCCGCCGCCGCACCATGACATTTATTCGATTGAAGATCTGGCGCAGCTGATTTTCGATTTGAAGAACGTGAATCCGCAGGCGCGCATTTCGGTGAAGCTGGTCGCCGAGGTGGGCGTGGGAACGGTCGCCGCCGGCGTGGCCAAGGCGCATGCCGACGTGATCCTGATCAGCGGCTACGACGGCGGCACCGGCGCTTCGCCCATCAGTTCGATTCGGCACGCGGGAATTCCCTGGGAGCTTGGGCTTTCCGAGACGCAGCAGGTTCTGGTGATGAACGACCTGCGCAGCCGCGTGCGCTTGCAGGTGGACGGCAAACTGCAAACCGGCCGCGACGTCGCCATCGCGGCGCTGCTGGGCGCGGAGGAATTCGGATTCGCCACCACCCCGCTGATCGCCATGGGCTGCATCATGATGCGCAAATGCCATCTGAATACCTGCCCGGTGGGCGTCGCGACGCAGGATCCCGAGCTGCGCAAGAAATTCCAGGGTCAGCCCGAACACGTGATTAATTTCCTGTTCTACGTGGCCGAAGACCTGCGCCTGATCATGGCCGAACTCGGATTCCGCAAACTGGACGAGATGATTGGCCGCGTGGATTGCCTGGTCCAGCGCACCGAACGTCGATCACTGGAAGGCCAAGGGCATCGATCTTTCTGCCGTGCTCTACAATCCGCCGATGCCCAGCCACGTGGGCCGGCGCTGCACGCAGGCGCAGGATCACGGCTTGTACGACGCGCTGGACGGCAAGTCTGATCGAGGAGAGCAAGAGAAGCGATTGAGAACCTGCACGCCCGTTTCGCTCAATCTGCCGATTCGCAACGTGCACCGCACCGTCGGCGCGATGCTCAGCGGCGAGATTGCGCGCCGCCACGGTTCGGCAGGACTGCCGGAAGATACGATTCGCATTCAGTTTCACGGATGCGCCGGGCAAAGTTTCGGCGCGTTTCTCGCCAACGGCGTGACGCTGACGCTGGAAGGCGAAGCCAACGATTATGTGGGCAAGGGACTTTCCGGCGGCAGGCTGATTATTTATCCGCCGCGCAATTCTCGATTTCAAGCCCGGAAGAAAATATCCTGGTCGGCAACGTCTGCCTGTACGGCGCGACCAGCGGCGAAGTCTTTTTCAACGGCATGGCGGGCGAACGGTTCGCAGTGCGCAATTCGGGAGCCACGGCGGTTGTCGAAGGCGTGGGCGATCACGGTTGCGAATACATGACGCGCGGCATGGTGGTGGTTCTCGGCAAGACCGGGCGCAACTTCGCGGCCGGCATGACCGGCGGCGTTGCGTACGTGCTCGACCAGACCGGCGAGTTCGCCTCGGAAAGCTGCAACCGCACCGATGTGGATCTGGAACCTGCTGACCGAAGCCAAGGACGTCGAGTTGGTGCACGGCCTGGTTTCGCGCCATGCGGAACTTACCGACAGCCCGCAGGCAAATGGATTTTGAAACATTGGGACGCCATGCTGCCGAAATTTGTGAAGGTGTTCCCGCACGAGTACAAACGGGTTCTGGGAATTCCGCGAATTCCCGCGAGCGTGCTGGCGGCGCAAGCCGGATCGCACGGACAAGGCCAGGTGATCCGTGGGTAAGGTCACCGGCTTTAAGGAATATACGCGCGAAACGCCGCAGCGGCGTCCGGTAGCGGAACGCATCCACGATTATTTCGAGGTCTACCAGCCGTTTCCGGAAGAAAAAGTGCGCACGCAGGCCGCGCGTTGCATGGATTGCGGCATTCCGTTTTGCCACACCGGCTGCCCGGTGAACTAACATCATTCCGGACTGGAATGACCTGGTGTATCGCGATCACTGGAAAGAAGCGATTCGCGTTCTGCACTCCACCAACAATTTTCCGGAATTTACCGGGCGCATCTGCCCGGCGCCGTGCGAAGCCGCCTGCGTGCTGGGAATCAACGAGCCGCCGGTCACCATCAAGCTGATCGAAAAAACGATTGTCGATCGCGCCTGGGAAGAAGGCTGGATCTTGCCGGAGCCGCCTGAAACCCGCACCGGCAAGCGCATTGCCGTGGTGGGTTCCGGACCTTCAGGACTGGCCGCCGCGCAGCAGCTGAATCGCGCGGGGCACGAGGTGACCGTGTTCGAAAAGGCCGACCGCATCGGCGGCCTGCTGCGCTACGGAATTCCGGACTTCAAATTGGAAAAGCGCGTGGTGGACCGCCGCGTCGAGCAGATGATGGCCGAGGGCGTGCAGTTTCGAAACGAACGCGCACGTGGGTGGCAACATTCCGGCGCAGGATCTGCGCAAGGAATTTGACGCCGTGTTGCTGACGGGAGGCGCCGAAAATCCGCGCGACCTCAAAGTTCCGGGGCGCGAACTGAAGGGTATTTATTTCGCGATGCAGTTCCTGCCGCAGCAGAACAAAGTCGTGGCCGGCGACGCGATCCCCGAACAGATTCTGGCCACCGGCAAGCGCGTGGTGATCATCGGCGGCGGAGATACGGGAGCCGACTGCCTGGGCACCTGCCATCGCCAGCAGGCCAAGTCGATTCACCAGTTCGAAATCATGCCCATGCCGCCCGCGGAGCGCGCACCCCAGCACGCCGTGGCCGCTGTGGCCGCTGCAACTACGCACCGAAAGCGCGCACGAAGAGGGCGGCAAGCGGGACTGGGCGCTGAACACCGCGAAATTCACGGGCGACGAACACGGCAACGTGAAGCAATTGCACGCAGTGCGCGTCGGCCCGCCGCCGAAATTTGAGGCCCATGCCCGGCACGGAATTCGTAATGGATACGGATCTGGTGCTGCTGGCGCTGGGTTTCACCGGTCCGGTGAAGCAGGGAATGCTCGAACAGCTCGGCGTGAATCTGGATCCGCGCGGCAACATCGCCACGGGCGCGGACTATATGAGTTCGGTTCCCGGTGTGTTTGCGGCGGGAGACATGCGCCGCGGGCAGTCGCTGGTGGTGTGGGCAATTTCCGAAGGCCGCAAGGCGGCTGCATCCGTTGACAAGTATTTGATGGGCAGTTCCACGCTCGCGTAGCACAGCGACACTTCGCTGTTCTATTTTTCCAACTCACAATTTATTGAGGTTTTCCCGCGATCGCAAAAACCGCACAGCCAGAAGTGGCTGTGCTACACGACGACGCCAATCGACTCGACCGGAGTCGTCACAAACCGCTGTCCGTGCGCGTTGAGTTCCATCCGGAACCCCACATAAATCCCGCGCAATTTGCAGAAGCTGCCGCCGAGCGTGGCTCCAGCCAGGCGCGCAGGCGTCAGTTCCGGAAACAGCTTTCCGCCTCTTACGAGAATCTCGCCGGTGCGGCCTTCAATGATCGTGATTTCGTAGACGGTGTTGCCGGTCCGCACGGCCAGAGTCTCCATGTCCTCGCGATCGTCGATTTGCACACCATTGGCCCATATGTCCTGGGACCAAGTTTCCAGGATCGCTCCGGCCGGGACAGCATTCTGATCGGTCATCGCCTTGTGTCACTCCTGCCGGGCATTGTGTCCCGCCGAACGTCTTTTGTGAATCAGGAAAACTTGGTATGTCGCCGGCCACGGCTCTGGACGAGGCGGCTCAAGCCGACGGTCGATTACTCTACAACAACTTCGCCGCGCCTTAGTAATTCATTTGCAAAAAGCCCACCTACTGCTGCTTGCGTGGGGTTCCGGCGGGGCCGGACAGCCGGATTACGGCGGCAGCGGCCGCGCAGCGGACTGAAGTATTGTCATCCATCATCGCCGGCACCACGCTCTGCAGCAGGCCGGGATCGCCGCGCTTGGCAATGGCCTCCAGCGCCGCAGTTCGCACTAACCAACTCTTATCTGAGACCGCGTTGGCCAGCGCGCGGCCGCTGGCCGGATCGGGATCGGCCGCCAGCACCCTTGCGGCGGCGGCACGCACCGGCGATACGTCATCCACATGCAGCGTCTTGTACGCCTCGAAGGGGATGCTGGCGTACGGTATGAAGCCGATGCCTTGCTCAATTCCAATTTGCGCCAGTTTCTTGGGATCGTGCAGCGTTTTCATCTGATCCTTAATCATGCCGTCATTCGTTTTTCGCGCTCCCGTAAGAAATTCGTAATACGCTTCGTACGCCATGCCGTCCTTTCGAGGAGCAAGCGCGGCGGCCGCCGCGAGCGTGACGGTGGGCTCGTTATCATCGATTAATTTGTGCAACAGGCTCACCGAGGTGGGAGTGTGCATCTGGCCGAGGGCCGTTGCGGCTGCCACACGCACTTCCGGCTTGTCGTCCTCCGCCGCTTTTTTTATCATATCGAAAGCTCGGGAATCTCCGGGCAGCAGCGCCAGGACACGGATGGCCTGCGCCCGCTTTTCCGCGCCGCTCTCGTTCCAGTTGGATTTTAGAATCGCCCAGGCTTGTTCGCGCGGAGAATCCGCGCTGCGGGATGAGCCTCCGGCCAGCGCCAAAGCTATAAAAACCAGCGTGCCCCCACGAACCCAGGATCCAGTCATGTTGAGTCCTCCCCTGAAAGCCACTTATTCGACTTTACATTCGAACGCTCGCAAAGGCGAGCGTACTGGCAGCGCTACCGAAAGAAGCCTAGGGAAGTATACTTACGCCCCCAGGGGCCGGTGGATGCCCGGTGGGGACGCCGGTCAGCCCGATTGCGGCGATCGCTGTATAATCCTGCGACCGATGCAGAGACCCTGCATCCAATCAGGCGATTCCTGGTTTGTGCGGGTTTGAGTTGGGCTTGATCTTTAAAGTAAGCGGAACTGCCTATGGCCAAACCAATTTTGCTCAGTGTGGATGACGACGCGGATGTTTTGCGTGCCATTGAACGGGACTTGCGATCGAAATATGGCGGGGACTACCGGGTCCTGGGCAGCGGCTCACCGGAGAGCGCGCTCGATCTTTTGAAGCAGCTGAAACTTCGCAGTGACAGCGTGGCCCTGCTGCTGGCCGACCAGCGCATGCCGCGCATTGACGGAGTGCACTTCCTGCAGGAAGCCATGCGCATTTTTCCCGATGCCAAGCGCGCGTTGCTCACCGCGTACGCTGACACCAACGCCGCAATCGGCGCGATCAATCAGGCCAGCATCCACTATTTTTTCATGAAGCCCTGGGACCCGCCCACCGAACATCTTTACCCGCAACTCGATGATCTGCTGGAAGATTGGCAGGCGTACTACCATCCATCGTTTTCGGGGATTCGCGTACTCGGAACGCGCTGGTCGCCGCGTTCGTATGAGATGCGCGATTTTCTGGCGCGCAATCATGTGCCTTACCAGTGGATTGACGCGGAAATTTCCGCCAGTGATCCCGAGACCAAAGTGCTGCTCGAAACTCTTGGGAAAGACGCCGCCAGCCTGCCCGTGGTGCTGTTTCCCGATGGCACCAAGTTTCTGGAATCGACGCCGGCACAGGTGGCGCAGAAAGTTGGCTTGCGCACCCGCGCCCAAACCAGTTTCTACGACCTGGCGATTATCGGCGGCGGCCCTGCGGGCCTCGCTGCTGCCGTGTACGGAGCTTCGGAGGGCCTTCACACGGTGATGGTCGAAAAAGAAGCGCCGGGCGGGCAGGCGGGCATGAGCTCGCGCATCGAAAATTATCTGGGATTCCCGGCGGGATTGAGCGGCGGCGATCTGGCCCGGCGCGCGGTGGTGCAGGCGACGCGATTTGGCGTGGAAATTCTGGCGGCGGAGGCGGCGGAAGTTCGAATTGAGGGCCCCTACCGCATTCTTAAACTGGCCGACGGCAGCGAATTTTCGTGCCACGCGCTGATGATTGCCACGGGAGTACAATGGCGGCGCCTGGACGCGCCGGGAATTGGCCGAGCTGCAGGGAGCGGGCGTGTACTACGGCGGCGGAGCCACGGAAGCTTTGGCCTGCGCGGGAGAAACGGTTTATGTAATCGGCGGGGCAAACTCGGCGGGGCAGGCGGCAATGAACTTTGCCAAACACGCCGAAAAAGTGATCATTCTGGTGCGCGGAAGTTCGCTGTCGAGCACCATGTCCCAATACCTGATCGATCAGATCAAGGAGACGCCGAACATTCAGGTATGGCCGCACGCCAGCGTTGCGGAAGCGCACGGGGATACCCACCTGGAGGAAATTTCCGTTCTGTGCACGGACACAGGAAAGATCGAGCGCGTTCCGGCGACCAGCATGTTCATTTTTATCGGCGCATTGCCGCGCACCGAATGGCTGGCGGGGATGGTCGAGCGCGACGATCGCGGCTTTTTGCTGACCGGGCCGGATTTGATCGCCAACGGCGCGCGTCCCAAGGGCTGGACGCTGGACCGCGATCCGTACCTGCTGGAAACGAATGTGCCCGGAATTTTTGCCGTGGGCGATGTGCGCCACGGTTCAGTCAAGCGCGTCGCATCCGGCGTGGGCGAAGGGTCGGTGGCCGTGCAATTCATCCATCAATACTTGAGCAAAGTCCAATGAACGCTGCTGCCGAACTACTCAAAGTTCCGGTCTTCGCGGATTTGCCGGAAGACCAGATCGAATGGTTCCTCAATCACGCCGACAGCCTGAGCTTTAAGGCGGGCGACGTCCTGATGACGCCGGGCGCCCCGGCGGATTCTTTTATCGTCATTCTGGAAGGTGAGATTCAAGCGCGCGGAGAATTCGCCGGCGAAACGATGTTCATTAGCGTGGGGGCCGGCCAGGTGACTGGGCGGCTGCCATTTTCAAGGATGAAAACTTTTACGTTCGGTGCGCGCGCCATGACCGACGGCCGCCTCCTCCGTTTTCCGGAGCCGAAGTACCAAGAGCTCGTCCAGAAAATGCCTGAGCTGACCCAGCGTCTGGTGGGCATGATGACCGACCGGGTCCGCGAAACCACCCGCCGCGAACAGCAGCGCGACCGCCTGGCTGCGCTGGGAAAACTTTCCGCGGGACTCGCTCATGAGCTGAATAATCCCGCCTCGGCCGCCAAGCGCGCGTCCAGCCAGTTGCGCGACCATCCTGACGAAAATTCGCGACGCCTGCGCACGAACTCGGGCGGCGCGAACTGACCGCCACGCAGAAAGCGGAAATCGAGAAGCTGGAGGCCTGCATCATCGAGCACAAGGACGCGCCCCTCGATACGCTGGCGATGTCCGATCTTGAAGAGCAACTGGATTCTCTATTGCGCAGCCACGGCCAGAACGATCTGTGGCAACTGGCGGCCGGCCTGGCGCAGCGCAACATCCAGCCGGCTCGCTGTTGGAAACTATTTTCTGCGGAATTCGAGCCGGCCACGGCCCGCGCGGCGCTGGTGCGCATCGCGGCGGTGGCGGAGGTCTATAGCCTGCTCGACGAAATCGAAAGCAGTTCCGCGCGCATTTCCGACCTGGTCCTGGCCATCAAGGAATATACGTACATGGATCAGGCGCCGGTGCACGACGTGGACATCGTCAAGAGCCTGGAAAGCACGCTTACCATTCTGAATCACAAGCTGAAAAAGGGCGTGAACGTCGTGCGCGAGTATCCGCGCACCCCCTGCTGGTGGATTCCTTCGGCAGCGAGCTCAACCAGGTGTGGACCAACATCATCGACAATGCCATCGATGCCATGAGCGGCAACGGGCGAGTTGCGCGTTCGAATTTACCGCGACGATAAATGCGTCGTGGTGGAAATCGGCGACAACGGCCCGGGCATTTCGCCGGACGTGCAGACGCACATCTTTGAGCCTTTTTTCACCACCAAGGGAGTGGGCGAGGGAACGGGTCTCGGTCTGGACACCGTGCAGCGCATCGTGAAAAAGCATCACGGCACGATTCAAGTCACCTCCAAACCCGGTGACACGCTGTTCCAGGTCTGGCTTCCCCTGGCGGAGACGCCGGCGTAAAATTTAATTCCCTGGCTATGCACAAATGGGCGAGCGAAGGCTCGCCCCTCCGCCCGATTTCTAGCCTCAGAAGAAATCCTGCACAGGATTGCACTCCAGGATTGAGTTTGCGCGCAATTCCCGATAGTCTCGCGTTGGCAATCGGCGCCCGCCGTTGTTAGCGCGTGTTGCAGCGTGCGGGATTTCCACGCGCGGCACCGCCGCAACCGGCGGATGAAAAGCGGCGCCGGCGAGCTTGAACGGTATTCGTGATCGATACAATTTCAGCAATTCATTCCGCCCGAAGGCGTCAAGATTCTTCTCACGCTGTTCCTGTGTTTTTTGATCGGACTGGAGCGCGAGGAGCACCGCGCCGGCGGCCAGCGCTACAGCTTCGGCGGCGTCCGCACTTTTCCGCTGATCGGACTGATCGGCTACGCGATGGCGCTGTTTTCCGGCACGCAATTCATCCCACTGGCGTTCGGCTTCGGCGTGATCGGCGCTTTCCTGTGGCTCTCCTACCGCCACAAACTGGAAACCTACAACGAAGCCGGAGTGACCACCGAAGTTTCCGGGCTGGTCACCTACGTGATCGGCGCGCTGGTGTCTCGCGATCAACTGTGGATCGCCACCACCATCGCCGTCCTCAGCATGCTGCTGCTGGAGCTGAAGGAATTCCTGGAAAACCTCACCGTCAGAATTCCAGCCATCGAAATTCTGACCTTCACCAAATTTTTGCTGCTGACCTTCGTCATCCTGCCGGTCGTCCCGGACAGGAGCTACGGTCCGTTTGCGGATAAATCCGTTCAAGTCCTGGCTGATCGTGGTGGCCATCAGCGGAGTCTCCTACGGCAGCTACTTGCTGGAGAAATTGTCCAAGGGAAACCGGCGGTGTACGGCTTTCAGCCCTGCTTGGGGGGAATGTATTCTTCGACGTTCACGACGGTGGTGATGGCCAAAGAGGCGCAAGACTGCGGACGCACCGCACACTTATGCGGGCGGAATTCTGATCGCCTCCGGCGTGATGTACTTTCGATTTCTGGCACTGATTGGCATATTTAATCGCCAGTTGATGGATCGGCTTGCTCCCTTCTGTTTCTTGTGTTGGGGGCGATCGGCGTTGCCGGAGGATGGTTTGGTCCGGCTTGTCGGACGGAAAAACAACAGAGGCCAAATCGGAGCCGCCTTCAAAAAATCCGCTGGAACTGGGCTCGGCATTTTTACTGGGGCTGGTATTTGTTGCGGTGCTGGTCGTCACGAACTTCGCGCTGATTCATCTGGGTAGCGGGGGAATCTACGCCATGGCAGTGATTTCGGGCCTCGCTCCGGTGGATCCGTTCATCATGGGGCTGACGCAAACCGCGGGCAAGGAAACGGCGATGGGTCTGGCTGCGGCGGCGGAATTGTAGTCGCGGCGGCCAGCAACAATTTTGCCAAAGCATTGATTGCCTACTCGCTGGCCGATAAAAAAACGGGCGGCAAAGCCTGATCTTGATGCTGGCGCTTACCGCGCTGGGCCTGGTGCCGCTTGCTTGGGTCGCTTCGTTAGATGGCATGGAAACCGCCGGAAATCGCGCCGCCGCACTCTGCTGCTTCCGTCAAGAATCCTGCATGGCGGCCGTGTTGCTGATTCTGTTGCGCGATGCTGATCGCGCCGATCTGGATGGTCGCGTTTCCTCCGCTGCTGGATTATCCCAATCATCTGGCGCGCGCGTTCGTTCTTACGCATCTGAACGATCCGCACTTCAATTTCCCGCAGTTTTATCGTGCCGACTGGGGCCCGTATCCCTATCTTGGAATGGACGCGGCGCTGGCCGTGCTGGCGCGCGTCTTTCCGATCGAAACCGCGGGGCGCGTATTTCTCAGCCTGTGCGCTCGTCGCGCTGCCGGCTGCGGCGTGGTTCTTCATTCGCCAGGCGCAGCCCGGGTCGGAGTTCACCGCGCTGTGGGCGCTGCTGCTGGGGTACAACGTATTTTTTCTAGAAGGATTTTTGAATTTCGATTTGAGCATTGCGCTGGGTTTGCTGGCGCTGGGACTGTGGCTGCGCTGGCTGGCGAATCCTGGAATCGGGCGATGGATCGCCACGCTCGTGGCATTCACGGCGGCTTATTTTACGCA
Source organism: uncultured Acidobacteriota bacterium (assembly GCA_963774805.1). GTDB lineage: Bacteria > Acidobacteriota > Terriglobia > Acidiferrales > UBA7541 > Palsa-360. Next base: position 312,858 of record CAVZGK010000002.1, on the reverse strand, counting down.
CCTGCTGGGATTCGCGCTGGCCGGACTCATCGTCGTTGCGTACCTCGCAGTATCGCGCCGTCCGCTCCGCGACTGGTTGTGGAGCGCAGCGCTGGCAGTGCCGGGAATGGCGTTCTATCTGCGCTTCTCCCGCGTGGGGATGAGCCGCGAACAAAATCGTTTTCCACGGCTGGGATGATAAGGTCGACTCGCTGGGAATGATCCTGCACGGATACTGGCCGCTGGCTGGACTGGATCTCGCTCGCGGCGCTGGCGGTATGGTTTCTGGCGGCGTAGTGGCGCAATCCTGAATTTCGCTGGGACTGGAAGTGGATTGTTATTTCCGCTTTTTTCTTCGCGCTGTTCTGGGTCGTCCCCTGGATGTGGGGGGAGGAGTCTTCTGACCTCGACATCCGCGTTCTTCCGTTTCTGTTCGTAACGATTCTGGCCCTGGCGCGCGTGGGGCGCCGCGCCGCGGTGACTGGCCGCGATTCCGCTGCTGCTGTTTGCGGTGCGGACAGTGAGCGTGGCGCGGCATTTCCGGGACGTGCAGCCGGAGCTGGCCGGCCTGGCGCGCTCCTTTGACTTCGTGCCGCGCGGCGCGCTGGTGCTGCCGATCGTGGAGGGCGACGAAGACCCGATCGAGCGCCCGTTCACCCATTTTTGGGCGTACGGAGTCATCCGCCGCGGCTGGTTCTCGCCCTACCTGATGGACGCGCCGGGCGAGACGCCCATGCGAATCATTTGCGACTCGTACACGCCGGATGGATTCTGGAATCTGATCTACGACGAGCCTCCCGACTGGCAACGAGTCCACACGAGTACGATTACGTTTGGGCCTACGACGTGCCGCGATTTTCCGCTGTGCTTTCCGAAATCGGCGAGCGGGTTTATACATCGGGTCCGCTGGAGGTTTACCGCATTCGGAAATCGCCTGAAGCTGCCGGCCCGCCGCCTGTAATCTCCCAGCAACAAAAGTGAAATAATATTCTTGTGGCGCATGAGATGAGCACGAAGACGCGTCGTGATGCCTTGAGCTACGCGCCCGTGCCGCAGGTTTCTGTTAGCATGCTGCTCTCTGGACGAGAGGGGGGAATTCCGATGATTCGCACGATTTTGCTGAGCGCGGTGCTGTTCTTCACGCTGGCGGCGCGGCCGGCGCTGGCGCAGGAAACGCACAGCGATACCTGGCAGTTTCTGGTTTCGGGAGACTCCCGCAATTGCGGCGACGTGGTCATGTCCGGGATCGCGGAAACCGCCAAAAAAAATCACGTCGCGTTCTACTGGCATCTTGGCGATCTCCGCCTCACCACCAATTTCGACGAAGACATCGCCCACCAGCCCGAGCACATTGCCAAGCCGATGAGCATCACCGAATACGGGCGCATCGAATGGCCCGATTACATCGAGAGCCAGATCAAGCCGTTCGGATCGATTCCGTATTTTCTGGGCATCGGAAATCACGAAACCGTTCCTCCTTACAAAACCCGCGAAGAATTCCTGCTGCAATTCGCGGATTGGCTGGATTCGCCGGTCCTGCGCGACCAGCGGCTGAAGGACGATCCCAACGATTACATGCGTGAAAAGCTATTTTCACTGGATCGATCGCGGCGTCGCGTTCTATTACCTGGACAGCGCCACGGCCGACCAGTTTGACGCGGCGCAGTTGCGCTGGTTTGAACGCACGCTGGCCAAGGATCTGGCCGATCCGGGAATCAAGACCATCGTCGCGGGCATGCACAAGGCGCTGCCCGAGAGCATTTCCGCGGGGCACAGCATGAACGAATCGCCGACTGGCATCGAGAGCGGCCACCGCGTGTACGCCGATCTGCTCAAGGCGCGCAGAACGAATCCCACAAGCGCGTCTATGTGCTGGCCAGCCACTCGCACTACTACATGGATGGAATTTTCAACACCAACTACTGGAAGCAGCACGGCGGCGTGCTCGACGGCTGGATTGTGGGAACGGGAGGCGCGCGGCGAGTCGAATTGCCTCCCGGCGCGGCGGACGCGCGGAGTGCGCTAGTCAACGTTTACGGTTCGCTGCTGGGCACGGTGCAACGCAGCGGCGAAATTAGTTTTGAATTCGTGCGCGTGGACGAAAAAGATGTTCCCGAGCCGGTGGTAACGCGCTACGGCAAGGATTTCGTGCACTGGTGCTTCGCGGAAAATACCGACGCAAAGTAGCACAGCGACTCTTCGCTGTGCGGGTTTTGCGATGAACACACCGGCCCGGGCCGCTCTTTAAGCTCACAAACCCGCACAGCGAAGAGTCGATGTGCTACTAGGCTCGGAGATAATCGCCCTGCCAGTCCTTGATCATCTGCTTGATGGCCTTACGGCTTTCCATTTTGTCATCCAGCACTTTGCGCGCCAGCGCGGGAAGCTCCGCATCGCTCGCGAAACGTAGCGACACCAGTTGTCCCACCGTAAATTCCGGAATCCGCGGACGCAAGTCTATCGGCAGAATTTCCGCCATGCGCAGCCGCATCTCCAGCCGGATCACGCGGTCCTGCACCGTCAGCGCAAACAGCCGCGCGAAGAGGGCGAATGTCAGCAGCGCGAACGCCATCAGGACCAGCAGAACGCTTTCAAACGAGACCCCCGTCTTGATCAGGTGGTAGATCGTCCATCCCGCGTTGAGCAGCAACACCGGAAGCACGAACATGTGAAACGGCGGAACAAATTTGGTGTGATTCTGAAAATTCTGCGGCTTTTCATTGGCCATGGTGCGACACCTACCTCTCGGGTGCGAGTTGGAATCTTAGCGCATGGGTTCGGGGAATGAGGAAACCGGATCAATGTCCACGGGTACGTCGGAGGCCGACTCCAGCGCCTTCGCCAGGTCCGGCGGCACTGTTCCGTACTTTGCAAACCAGGCCTCGACGCGCGTGCGGTCCCCGGTCGCTTCCTGCTCCAGCAATTCTTGCGCCAGCGCGGCCACTGCGTCCGGCATGCGACTGAAGTCAATCGCGTAGCGGCCCGAAGCGGCCTCGCGAGCGATGGCGCCGCGCTCCGAGAAAAAATTAAATTCCATGATTTCGCCGCGCCCGTGCGCCTCGGCGACGCTGAAGCGCACGGTGCGGAAAATTCCGGCAATCTCGCTGGCGTAGTAAATATTCAATTTTTCTTTGGGTAGATCGTTATGGTCCACCAGCCATTTCAGGCTGTACAGACCTACGATGTCCGCTTTGGACTCTTCCAGCGCCGAGTAGGCCGGTCCGATCGCTTCGCGCACATCTTTTCGGCCCGCGGGTGTGCGCGCGAACGCTGGTCCCAGTCCATGCGAAATTTCGTGCATCATGGTCGCCGCGAGATACCCTTCCGCCGAGGCCAGCGCGGCGTCCTGCGGACGCATCAGGCGCTTGGCGATCGGCAGGATCACGTAATTCACGCGCGCATCCTGAAAATTCTTGAAGAAAATCTTCTTCGATCCCTTTTGTTCGTGAATCCGCGGATCGTTCGGCAGATTGTCCGCCACCGCCTGGTAGCCGTGCCGCAAGTCGCCCGCGCGATACGGCGCGTCCATCACTTCCATCGGAGAGGAGAGTCCCCGCTTCGAGGGCCGGTCTTCCGCAGCCAGCGGCAGGCTGTCCTGAATGTCCGCAACGTATTTCTGAAACACTTCCAGTTTGCGGCTTTCCTCTTCGTTGCGGATCAGGATAGAAGCGCCGTAGGAAGTCTTCACTCCGAGGAAATTATCCAGGTAGGTTTCGTAAGGCGCGAAGATCACGTCGAATTTGGGATTGACCAGGCTCAGCCAGGCGATGTCGCTTTCAAAATACTGATCGGACTGTAGAGCGTCGGCGCGCATCCGCAGGAATTTGGCGAACGCCGCGTCATCCGAAAGATCGGCGGCCTCGCGAAGCGCCTTCGCCGCCGGATCGACCCACTGCTTGTAGGCAACGTGGTAGGGAACAGTTTCCAGCGCGGCGCCTTTGCGCCGCACCACAGTGAAAGGATCGTACAGCGCCGATTTTTCCGCGGGATGCGCTGCGACATAGGCATCGAATTCGCCGCGCGTCAAATCCGCCGGATAAAGAGCGCGTCCCGGGGGCCACGCCTCAGTCCCTGCGAAAGGCTTTTCATTCTCGATCAATTCAAACCGGCTGCCGTTGATCCGCAGCATGCGGCGCAGCGCGAGATCTTGCGGGGCGCGGCTTGCGGCCAGCGAGTGATACAGTTCCAGCCCCTGCGGGTCGCTCTGCCGCCAGTAAATGGATTCCAGCGCCTGGCAGGCTTCCACCAGTTTGCCGACCAGTTGCACTTCGCGCGGCGTCAAGTGCGAGGCGTCGAACGGCATGCGCACCGTTTTGAATTTCGCGAGTTCCTGCGTCAGGTTCGGCGCGATGATCAGATTGTGCGCCGCGGTTGGAGATTTCGAGGAGGTTGGCTTCTTTGCGGCTTCCTGTGCGCGGGCAGAGAAAACTCCCGCCAACAAAAGCAGGAAGAACAAAATGCCGCGCAGAAACGGGGAACGCATGCCCGGATTCTAGCAGAGCTGCCAGGGAAACGCGCACTTCAATCCCCGGCGTTCAGCAGGGCAGGCTTCATAGCCCGCGAAAAAATGCCTTGTCGTGTCATTCTGAGCGAAGCGAAGAATCTCTCTTCGATGGAAGTGCGAGCGAGGAAACTAAGAGAGATTCTTCGCTTCGCTCAGAATGACAGCAGATTGAGTTTCTTGCAGGCTGTGAAGCCGGTCAGGCTAGGTTCTATAAGTACAGCCCGCGCGTATCACCGCTTCTGAAATTCCGGAGAACCCAGCACCAGGCCTGTAATCAACGCCGCATTCACTTGCGTAACCGGATCATCAAGCTTCGCGCCCAGAATCCGCGGCTCTTCCATTTCCTTCTCCAAAGTCACGCGCGTTGAATCGAGCGGAAGGAGTTCAACCCGAAGTTTCCAGCGGCGGCGATGCGGTTTTGAAAATGGGCCGCGCGAGTTGGTCCCGAAACGCACACACAATTTCATACGCCGAATCCCCATCATTCTCAACCCCGAACCGCTCAAAAAGTTCCGTTTGCCCGCATTCGAACGTTCTCCGTTTTTTCGAACTGCTCCGCGTGTTTCTGTTGCTGGATTTTCTGACTTTAAGGTCGCGGCGCTCAAAATCTGAATGCCCGGTTTGCGGAGCTGGACGGACATTCCCTCGAACGCGGCGGTGTTGAACCTCGATGATAATGTCCCCTTTTCTCCTCGATTGAAATGTCCCCTAATGAACGGCCTCGGAAGGAGGCCGGATGGGGAGAATCGGGATGAGCCAGGAGGAATTGCGACGTGTGGAAGTGCTGGCACGGGTGAAAAGCAAGGAGCTGAAGGTAGTGGATGCGGGGAAGTTGGTGGGGGTGAGTTACCGGCAGGCGAAGCGGTTGTGGAAGAGGTATCGGGAGGAAGGGGCCAAGGGGCTGAAGCATGGCAGTGTGGGACGAGCGAGCGCACGAGCCAAGCCGGGGAGATTTCGGCGGCGGGTGATGAAGTTGGTGAAGGAGAAGTACGGGGCAGGCGAGGGAGAGGGATTTGGGCCGACGCTGGCGGCGGAACATTTGGCCAGCGAAGATGGGATGCGGATGGACGCGGAGACGTTGCGGCGATGGATGCTGGAGGAAGGGCTGTGGAGGAGGCGACGGAAGCGGAAACCGTATCGGCAGCGGCGAGAGCGACGGCGGCATTTTGGGGAGTTGGTGCAGATGGACGGAAGTTTTCACGACTGGTTGGAGGGGCGAGGTCCGGACGGATGCCTGATGAACATGACCGACGACGCGACGAGCGAGGTGGAATTGCGGTTGGGGGAGGAAGAGACGATCTGGGCGGCGGTGAATACGTTGCGGGCGTGGATCGAAAAGCACGGAGTGCCGCAGGCGCTGTATGTGGATTGGAAGAACGTGTATAAGCGCGCGCCCACGCAGCGCGAGCAGTTGCGGGGGGAAGAACCGGTGACGCAGTTTGGACGAATGTGCGGGAAGCTGGGGATCGAGATCATCGCGGCGGGATCGCCGCAGGCCAAAGGGCGAGTGGAGCGTAACCACGGCACGCATCAGGACCGGTTGATCAAGAAGATGAGGCGGAAGAAGATCAGGACGCACGAGCAGGTAAACGAATATCTGCAGCAGGAATATCTAGGGGAGCACAACGAGCGATTCCGGCGGGCGCCAGCGGAGGCGGAGAATTATCACCGACGGACACCGAGCGAGGAGGAACTGCGGGAAGTATTTCGTCTGCAGAGCGAGCGGATCATCGGGAACGACTGGGTGGTGCGCTACAACAATCGGTTGTTTCAGGTGCAGGCACAGAGTCGGAAGTACGCACCGGCACAAGGCCAGGTAGAGGTGTGCCAGTGGCAGGACGGGACGGTAGAGATTGAATATCGCGGACGGAAACTTCCGTGGAAAGAGATCCTCAGCACGGTGCCGCGAGAGTTGGCGGAGGTGAAGGCATCGCCGCAGTTTCGGGTTGCGGCCTGCGCTGCACCCTAAACGCGCCGCAGAAAGCGCGGCGCAGGGTTCCGCTCCGGCCGCAACCCGAAACAGAACACAGCAAAACCAAGCAAATGCAAAAACCGCAAAAAGGGGACATTTCTAACGAGGTAAGGATGGGGACATTTTAAAAGAGGTTTGACACCTCGAACGCGGCGGTTGACACCGCCAGCCCTCAGCAATACGATTCCCTCAACCCATGAGTCATCCCACTCCAATCTTGAATCGCAGAAGCTTCCTGAAAACGAGCGCCGCCGGCGCCGCAGGATTGCTCGTCGGATTTTATTTTCATGGAGACGATGCAGCGCTCGCAGCGGTGGCTGCTGAACCCATCGTCCTCAACGCCTGGATTCACGTAACTCCCGACGACCTGGTAACCGTTCTGATCGACAAGTCGGAAATGGGCCAAAGCATCCTGACCGGCCTGGCCATGATCGCCGCCGATGAACTCGATTGCGATTGGACGAAAATTCGCACCGAGTTCGCGCCTGCCGACAAGGTCTACACCAATCCGCGATTCGGCGTGCAGGGCACGGGTGGAAGTTCGGGAACGCCCACGTCGTGGAATCCGCTGCGGAAGGCTAGCGCCACGGCGAGAGCGATGCTTCTGGAAGCCGCCGCGCAGAAGTGGGGCGTCAGCGCGAGCGAGTGCCGCGCGGAAAACAGCACCGTCATTCACACGCCCACCAAGCGAACGCTTACCTATGGCAGCCTTGCAGGCGCTGCCGCAAAATTGCCGGTCCCGCAGAATGTTCCGCTCAAGGAGCCCGCTGAATACCGCCTGATCGGCAAGCCGACCAAACGCCTGGACACGCCGCTGAAGGTGAACGGCAGCGCGCAGTACGGAATAGATGTGCGCAGGCCGGGCATGCTGTTACGCCGTGGTAGCGCGCTGCCCGGTGTTCGGCGGGAAAGTTGCCGGCTTCGATGCCGCGAAAGCGAAGGCGATTCCCGGCGTGAAGGATGTAATCCAAATTTCGAGCGGCGTCGCCGTTATCGCCGATAACACCTGGACCGCGATGGAGGGCCGCAGCGCGCTGGAAGTGAAATGGGACGAAGGTCCGAACGCGGAGTTAAGCAGCGCCGAGCATCAGCCGGCAGTTCGCGGACGCCGCCGGGCAACCCGGCTATGCGGCGCGAAAGGAAGGCGATGTCGATGCGGGACTCGCCGCCGCGGCGAGCAAATTCGAGGTGGATTACGAAGTTCCTTTTCTGGCCCACGCCACCATGGAGCCGATGAATTGCACCGCGCACGTTCAGACGAACCGCTGCGACGTTTGGGCGCCCACGCAGGCGCAGACGAGTTCGCAGGCCACCGCGGCGAAGATTACCGGCCTGGGACTGGACTCGGTATTCGTGCACACCACGTTTCTGGGCGGCGGATTTGGCACGAAGATTTGAATCCGATTTCATTGGCGAAGCCGTGGAAATTTCCAAGGCCACGAACGCGCCGGTGAAAGTCATCGTGGTCGCGCGAAGACGACATGCAGCACGACTACTACCGGATGGTTTCGCACGCGCGCGGAGCGGCGGGGCTAGACGCTGAAGGCTGGCCGGTGGTGTGGTCGACGCGCGTGTCCTCGCCGTCTCTGATCGCGCGATTCGGTCCGCTGAAGGATAATTTCGATCATCGCAGCGTGGAATCGCTCGACAACGTTCCCTACGCGATTCCCAACATCCGTGTTGATTTTCGATTGGTGAACACCGGCATTCCGATCGGCTTCTGGCGTTCGGTTGGCGCGTCTCAAAACGGTTTTTTTCTGGAAAGCTTTGCCGACGAGCTGGCGACGAGCGGAAAGAAGGACCCCTATGAATTTCGCCGGCGCCTTTTGGCGAAATCGCCGCGGCATCTAAAGGTGCTGGAGACCGCGGCGGAAAACGCGGGCTGGGGCAAGCCGCTGCCGGCCGGGCGTTTTCGCGGCATCGCGGTCGTGACGTCCTACGACGGTTATGTGGCTCAGGTGATCGAAATTTCCGTGAATCGTGCGAACCGCACGTTGAAAGTGCATCGCGTGGTCTGCGCGCTCGATTGCGGGCGCATCGTCAACCCCTCCAGCATCGATGCGCAGGCTCGCAGCTGTATCGTTTACGGATTGACGGCCGCCATGTACAGCGCCATCACCATCGACCGCGGCCGCGTGCAGCAGCACAATTTCAACGACTACAAAATGCTGCGCCTCGACGAAATGCCCGACATCGACGTGCACATCGTCCAGACGGACGGTCCTCCGACCGGTGCCGGTGAATTCGTCCTGCCGCCGGTTGCTCCCGCACTGTGCAACGCGATCTTTGCAGCCACAGGCCGCCGCATCCGCCGCCTCCCAATCCGCCCGGAAGATCTGGCCTAAATTCGCAGCCCGAACAGCTTGAAAAATTGACAAAACAAATCAGTGGGTGCCCCATCCTTCATGAATTTTGTGAAGGGTGGGAGATTTAGAATTCGTCCCGCAATGTCCGATAGTGCCTGTCCCGCAGCCCGTAAGAATTTCTAGCCGATAACCCCTGACCCGAAGGAAGGTTGACACCACCTCAACGCAGGTCTACCGTTTTATATAGAGAAAAAACGAAGTCTCATACGTGGTCAGGAGGCTTTATGGAAATTGACAAGAAGGCTTTTCTCGAAAGTCTCGGCGGTCCCGAAGCCGCCAATCGCATGGACTCCGAAGCGCGAGCCGACGCGCTGGAATCGCACATGATGGCCAAGCTGAACGAGGCGCAGCCAAATCCGTCCGAGACCTCGACGCCATCCAAAAAATATCCTTCCGTTGCTGAAGTCGAAGCAGCGATCGAAACGCGCAAATACCGCGAAGGCGTGGGCTTCATGTACGTTCCGCGCACGGGAGAGAACGTCCGGCGGCTCGCGCCCATGCCCGCCAACGCCACGCTGTATGATTTCTTCAAACTGCGCTTCATGGACACTTCTAATCACGTTCTGCAAAGCGCCGCGCTGGCCAAAAGGAACGGCATGTCCGAGGAAATTATTCTGGCCTGCCTGCTGCATGACGTGGTTCAGGAAATCATCCGCACCGATCACGGCTGGTGGGGCGCGCAGCTTTTCGAACCGTACGTCCCGGAAAAAGTAAGCTTCGCGATTCGCTATCACCAGACGTTGCGCTATTACCCCGACCCGTCGGTCGGCTACGAATATCCCGATCTCTACCGCCAGCTTTTCGGCGCCGATTACGTGCCGCCGCCGTATATCCAGGCGACGTATGACATGGTACGCAAGCATCGCTGGTACATGGACGCGCGGCTCGTCACCGTCAACGATCTCTACGCCTTCGATCCGAAGGCGGTCGTCTCCATCGAACCGTTCGAAGACATCATCGGCCGCCACTTCAAGCAGCCCAAAGAGGGCCTGGGCAATGACGGCAGTCCTGTCGCGCACATGTGGCGCACCATCGCCCGGCCCGATCAGCCGCTGTAGCGCGCCGAATCGAGCGAACCCATTCGAATTGGCGGCGGGGGCCGCCCGCCTTCACCGATACATCCGCGCGTTCCTCCCAACGGATTGTGTATTCCGTCGCAAGGCTCTTGCGATATGCTGCACCGATCATCGTCGCAAAAAAGCCCAGCTGAGCTCGCGGAGGCCATCGTGAAACCCGGAACCCGTATCTCCAGCATCAGGAGTGTGGCCGCACTTGCAGCCTTGTTCGTGCTCAGCGTCGCGGCGATCGTTCCGCCCGTGCCGGCCGGCGCAGCGCAAACCGCCGAACTCCACGTCATGGTCTCGGATGGTTTAAAAACCGTGGTCGAGGAACTTACGCCGCAGATCGAGCATGCGCTCGGCCGCAAGCTGGTGGCGCAATTCAATTCCTCCAAAAATTTACGGGATAAAATTCTGGCCGGAGAACCTTTTGACGCCGCGATCATGACGGCGGATGTGCTGGACGATTTGATCAAGCAGGGAAAAGTCACGGGCGCGGGCCGCACGGATATTTCCCGCACCGGCATCGGCGTGGGAGTTCGCGCCGGAACCACGAAGCCGGATATCCGTACGCCGGACGCGCTGAAGCGGACTTTGCTGAGCGCAAAATCGGTGGGTTTCAATCCGACGGGCGCGAGCTCCGTTCACACCTATGACATCTTCGCGCGTCTGGGAATTACCGATGCCATGAAACCAAAGTTGATGCTGGATTCGGAAGCAGGCCGCCCGCAGATGAATGTGGCTGCGGGAAAGACGGAGCTGGTCATCTCGCTCGTTCCAGAAATTCAATTCTTTCCAGGCGTCGACCTGGTCGGTCCCATCCCCGCTGATTTGCAAAGCTACATTAATTTCGCAGGAGGAGTGGGAGCCGGTTCCCGCGATTCCGAGGGAGCGCAAGCGCTGCTGAAATTCCTGGCGAGTCCGGCGGTGATACCGGTCCTGAAAGCGAAGGGAATGGAACCGCGGTCAAAGTAGTTCAGACTTTGGTAGCACAGACTTCGGTAGCACAGACTTCAGTCTGTGGCCTTCCATAATCCTTGCAGGCACTCTCAAAACCCCGCAGGCTGAAGCCTGCGCCACTGGAAAATCCTACGCGCGAACTGCGCCGCGCCTTGCAGCCACATATTCACGCATATTCGCCTCAAACGCCCGCTCCAGCTTCTGCACCACCGGGCCCATCACTTGCGAATACGTGTGCCCCGCGATTTCGCTCACGCCGAGCAGCGTGCGATTCGTCGAGGTGATAAACACTTCCTCCGCGGCGTGCAAATCTTGCAGCGTGAGCGTTTTCTCCGCCATCGAAATGCCCGCTTGCGGAGCGATTTCCAGCAGCACGCTGCGCGTCACGCCCTCCAGGCATCCCGAGGAAAGCGGCGGCGTGAATACCGCGCCGTCTCTTCACGCAAAAAATATTCGCCGAAGTGCATTCGGCCACTTCACCGCGCTCATTCAGCAAGATCACTTCGGTCCAGCCCGCCTTCTGCGCTTCGGCCAGATGCCACACGTTGTTAAGCCAGGAAGTGGTTTTCACTCCCGCCAGCGGCGGAAGCCGCATGCCGCGCATGTTCCGCGACGCCCAGCCGCGCCTGCTCCGCGTGCGGAGGAAGTCCGGCGGTGCACAGAAATCAAATCCACCTCGGGCATAGCCTCGTCACTGCGCCAGAAGCCAACGCGGTTGTAGATCATGTAAATTCGCGCTGTGCCTTCGACCACTTGGTTCGCAGCCAGCAGATTCGCCAAGCTGCTTTCGCACCTGTCCGGCGTCAAAAGGAAAGGGGATGCGCACGCGCCCTGCATCTTTTTCCAGGCGCCGCCAGTGGCGTTCATAGGCAAACGGTTCGCCCTGAAACACACGCATCGTGGTGAACAGGCCCCAGCCGTTGGTCAGACCGGCCTGCCCGGGCGAAAAACGCGCCTCTTCGACCGGAACAATCCGGTCATTGTGAAAAATCATTCGATGGATCAAGTGGACCTCGTTCGCGGTGTGCCCGCAAATCGCTTCGCCATTCTAACCCAGTCGAGGCGGGTGTGAATGAGTTACCATGCAAGGACGCGGCCAAATTGTTTCTTCAGGCCGCGAGGGAGATTTCATGCCCGCATTTCCAGCACTTCCTCCGCGCCTGGGCATGCTTGCGGCACTGGCGATTGTGGCACTCTGCGGATGTTCCAGCGGGTCTGGCGCTCCCTCCGCCGCGCTGGCCTCGTTTTCCGGTGATCGCATTTTGAATCACATTCGCACGTTTTCCTCCGATGAATTTGAAGGGCGCGGGCCCGGCTCCAAAGGCGAGCAACTCACGATCAAATACCTCGAGGACCAGTTCCGCTCCGCGGGACTCGAGCCCGGCAACCCCGATGGAACGTACCTGCAGAATGTTCCGCTCGTGGGCATCACGCCGGACGCGGCCATGAAACTCACGCTGACGGGGCACGGGAAAACACTCGAACCAAAATTTCAGGACGATTTCGTGGCCTGGTCCAAGCGCGTCACGGAAACTTCGGCCGTTGATGCCGACCTGATCTTTGTGGGCTATGGCGTGCAGGCGCCGGAATTTCAGTGGGACGATTTCAAGGGCGTCGACGTGAAAGGACAAAATTCTCGTCGTGCTCATCAACGATCCGCCCGTACCCGATCCGGCGCGATCCCGCGAAGCTCGATCCCAAAACCTTTGGCGGCGACGCCATGACCTACTACGGCCGCTGGACCTACAAATTTGAAAAGGCCGCGCAGATGGGCGCCGCCGGATGCGTCATCATTCACCAGACCGATCGCGCCGGATATCCCTGGGAAGTCGTGCGCAACAGCTGGAGCGGCATTCAATTTGACCTGGCCGCGCCCGATAAAAATCTCGCACGCCTCGCCGTGGAAAGCTGGATCACTTCCGATTTCGCCGCGAAACTTTTTAAAGTTGCAGGGCAGGATCTTGACAAGCTCATTGCCGCGGCCGCGCGCCGCGATTTTCAGCCCGTTCCGCTGGGCATTCGCGAAAAGCTGACCATCCACAATACGCTGCGCACGCTCGACTCGCACAATGTGATCGCCCGGCTAACCGGCAGCGATCCTGAACTGAAAAATTCTTACGTGATTTATACGGCGCACTGGGATCACTTCGGAATCGGCCCGGAAATGAATGGTGACAAGATTTACCACGGCGCGGTGGACAACGCCTCCGGCAGCGCCGTGCTCCTGGAAATGGCCCGGGCATACAAAATGCTGCGGACGCCTCCGAAGCGCACCATTCTTTTTCTTTCAGTCACGGCCGAAGAGCAGGGTTTACTTGGCTCGCAATATTATGCCGAGCATCCGCTCTACCCGCTGGCGCGCACCGCTCTGGACATCAACATGGACGGCATGAACGTGCTGGGCCGCACCAGCGATATCGTGCAGATCGGCCGCGGCGCTTCCACGCTGGACGACACGGTCGAAGCCGTCGCGAAGCAACAAGGCCGAGTCGTCAAGCCCGATCCCGAGCCCGAAAAAGGCCTTTACTATCGCTCCGATCATTTTCAATTTGCAAAAAATGGAGTGCCCGCATTTGAACCCGAAGCAGGTGTGGACTTCGTCGGCAGGCCCCAAGGCTGGGGCCTGGAGCAGCGGCGAAAATACACTGCGGAGCAATACCATAAACCCGCGGATAAAATTGAACCCGATTGGGACTTGAGCGGGGCGGTACAGGACTCACAGTTCTACTTCCTGTTGGGCTACGCGGTTGCAAATGAAACATCTGTGCCGGAATGGAAGCCGGGAACGGAGTTCAAAGCGATCCGCGATGCTTCCCAGAAGGCCGCCGGATTGGGCCGCTGAAACCTGCGAAAAGCCCATAGAATATGCAAGATTGTGTCGCTAATGTCCTCAAAGCGCACGAAATCACGGTTTTTTGGGCCTAGTACATTTTTGGTGTCTACATTGAATTACATGTTGACAGTTACATAGGTAGTCCTTACTCTTGTTAGCGCAAGCCCCTTTTGGAGGTTTACGTGCGTACACTGTTTACCGGTCTTTTCGTAGCGGCTTTGAGCGTGGTAATGCTTCAGACTCCTGCGATGGCTGCTCCTGCCAGCTCGCCTTCGGCTCCGCTTGGCGTAGTCGTTTCTGCGGAGAACGCGAATGTCGGAGCCGGCGTAACTACCAGCGGCGCGACCATTTATGATGGCGATCGCCTGCAGACCCCCGCTAATTCGACCCTGCGCGTACGCTTCGGTTCCGGCCAGATGGTCCTGCGCCAGAACACGATGGCCGATGTGCATTCGATGACCAATGGTTTCTCAGCCACTCTGGATGCCGGCTCGGTAGTGCTCTCCTCGACCGATGGGCAAACGTTCCAGTTGCTGGCTGATGGCGCGACGGTTCGTCCTGCGAACGCGCAGCCGACCTCCGGCCAGATCACCATGATCAGCCCCAAGGAACTGGTACTCACGGCTACCCGCGGCGCCCTCGAAGTCACCATGGGCGAAGAAACCAAGACCGTGGAAGCAGGCAGCTCCTACCGCCTGGAAGTCGAATCCGAAGAACCGGCCGCGAACCCGCAGGCTCCGCATGCCACGGCTCGCAACCGCTTCTTGTGGATCGCGATTCCGGTGGTTGCTGCCGCGACGGGCATCGTCGTATGGCGCGCGCTGGTCAGCCCCACCACTCCTTAATTCGAACACAGCTCGCACGATTCAAGAATTTCCAGGGCGGCCTAAAACAGGCCGCCTTTTTTTTTACCGCCCATCCGATACCGCCGCATCCCTACCTGATTACCAGCCTTCAAATTTGGCTGTAGCCGAGTAGGGCATCATTGGACAACACGAAATCCGGGGTCCACGGCAATCTTGGTAAAATAGACGTGTGCGGTTCCCCGCAGCCCAAATCCTTCGGTTCTCCGCGGTCCTGGTTCTGGCCTCTGTTGCAGGCAGTGGTGTGTGCGCCGATACGATTTATCTAAAAAATGGCCGGAAAATAACCGCGCCGCATGTCGTTCAGGATCACGGCCAGGTGAGCTACGAAACCTCCGCAGGCTGGCTGAGCTTGCCGCTCTCGATCGTCGATCGCGTCGCGCATGACGATTCCTCTCCCATTTCCACCGCTGGAACTCCTGCTGACCGCGCCGCAAATCTTCCCATCGCTCCCCCCGGTGCAGTGGCGCCTGCCTCCCGCGAGGCCGCGGCCGCCGCGGTCAAGGATGGTTCCATCGATGTGAGCCTGCTGGACCGGCTTGAATCCGAAGCCACGTCCAATCCGTCTGCGTCCGCCATTGCCCGCGTGGTGGCCGCTGAGACCGCCGCCGCGCAGTTTGAGATCAGCGTGGGCGATTTCGCGCTCGCCGTGGACCACTACAACGCTGGCCTGCGCTTTGATCCGAACAATTCGCCTTTGCTGCTGGAAGCCGCCTACCTTCACTTGCGCCGCAGCGAGTATTCGGCAGCCCTCGGACTGCTGGATAAGGCACGCGCCATTGACGGCGATCCTGCGGAAGTGGCCAAGCTTTCCGGCTGGGCATACTACGGACTGAACCGCGTCGCGGATGCCGTAACGCAATGGAAGCTGGCGATGAAGCTGAATCCGGACGAAGAGACCCGCCACGCGCTGGAAAAAGCGGAGCGCGACGCCCAGGAGGAGTCCGAATATCGCGAAGGCGAAACGCCGCATTTTCGGCTGAAATACAATGGCGCGGCGGCGCCCGATCTTGCCCGCGATGTGCTGCGAGTGCTGGAAAAGCAGTTCGACGAAATCTCCCAGACTTTGGATTATTTGCCGCCAGAACCGATCGGGGTGATTCTCTACACCAATCAAACTTTCATGGACATCACGCGTGCTCCCAGCTGGACCGGGGCTCTGAACGACGGCCGCTTGCGGGTGCCCGTCGAGGGATTGAATTCCGTGACCGACGAACTGGCGCGCGTCCTGAAGCATGAATTGACGCACAGCTTCATCACCCAGAAAACCGGAGGCCGCTGCCCGGTGTGGCTGCAGGAGGGAATCGCGCAATACATGGAGGGCAAGCGCAGCGGCAGAAACGCGGGCGCGCTGGCCGCGGCCTACGAGCGCCACATGGAGTTCTCGCTACAATCCTACGAGGGGTCGTGGCTGACGCTGCCGAATGATGCCGCTTCCGTGGCGTACTCCTGGTCGCTGGCTGTGGTCGAATCGATCGTAACCGTCAACGGCGTCTCCGATCTGGAGCGAATCCTGGAGCGCCTGGCCGCCGGATCGACGCCGGAAGATGCCTGCCGTGCAGTGCTCCATGAAAATTACGCGGAACTGATGCTCTCCACCGTGCAGTTCCTGCACAAAGCGTACCAGTAAGATTTTAGTAGCACAGGCTTCAGCCTGTGGAAGTCTGCGAGAGCTGGCAAGACTGGAAAGACGCGAGCGGAAGTCTCTGTATTTAAAAAATCCACAGGCTGAAGCCTGTGCTACTTTTTCCGGAAAGACAATCGGCACTTTACCGCCGCTTAGGAATTCTCGCTTCCCAACAGTCCAGCGAGCAGCGCGGCCCGCTCCGGTAGCGCGTGAATTAATACATGCTCATTCGGGCTGTGCGCGCCGTCGCCCACGGCGCCCAGTCCATCGAGAGTCGGCACACCGAGCGCGGCCGTGAAATTTCCGTCCGACCCGCCACCTACGAAGGCTTCGCCGAGAGCGACGCCCATTTCCCGCGCCAGTTCCCTCGCTTTGCTGAACAGTGCCGCATTGTTCTTGCATTCCATCGGCGGACGGCTGAAACCGCCGCGAATTTCCAATTTCGCGCCGCGCAGAATGGGGCGCAAGGCGTGAAATTTCCGCTCCAGCGCGCGCATGCTGGCGGCACGCGAAGCGCGCACGTCCACCACGACCCGCGCCCGTTCCGGTATCACATTGGTGCGCGTGCCGCCTTCGATCGTGCCCGGATTGACAGTGGTTCCTGCGGCGGGATCGTTCCACTTGGAAATTTTCGCGACTTGCAGCGCGATTTCCTCAATGGCATTGATGCCGTCCTGCGGATTCAGGCCGGCATGTGCGGCTCGGCCAATCGCGGTGATTTCGATTTCGCCCACTCCTTTGCGTCCGGTCTTCACCTCACCCTGCGGTCCGGCCGCGGGTTCGAGTACCAGCACAGCATCGCTGCGCCGCGCCTCCCGTTCAATCGCGGCTCGCGAACTCTCGCTGCCAATTTCTTCATCGCTGGTCCACAGGAACACGATTCGTTTTTCGCAGGCGCGCCCGGTGGCCAGCAGCGCGTCCACTGCAAACAACGCGATCACTAGACCGCCCTTCATATCGAATGTTCCGGGACCAAAGGCGCGCCCTCGCGATACTCGGAACGGCATTTGTCCGAGCGTTCCCAACCCATAAACCGTATCCATGTGTCCGAGAACCAGGATCTGTCCCGCGCGCTTTCCGCCCGCCGGATTCAGTTCCGCCCGCACATGATCGCCGCGCTTTTTTTGCTGCAAAAATGTAACTCCCGCTCCGCGCCGCCGCCATTCCCCTGCCACGATGCGGCCCAGCCGGTCGACCGATGCCTTTTCGTCGCTGGGCGATTCCGCGCGCACCAGCCGCTTGAGCAGCCGCACCATGGAGGTTTCGCGAGGTCGCAACCAGCGCAAGAGCGCCGGCATGGATGCCGATATCGCCGCCGACTGTGATGAAGTTTGCTTCATGATTTTTGCAGGCCGTGTGAAGGCGCAGAATGACGAAACCGACCGCCGCTATGCTAACAACGCCGCCGCTCGGCAGCAATCCGCTTCGGGGGCGATGACTCTGCCCTTACAACCGTGCGGACCCGATACCTCCCGCCAATTCCAAAACGGTCCATATTGTTACAATCGTGTTACAAATTCATTAAAAATGTGTGAAATTATAATCGTTTCGGGCGTAGAATTCGGCTGTCGGTTTCCTCTCGATGCGAAGACCGCTTTTTACCGGATTGCTGCTGCTGACATGCCTCTGCATGCCGCTTCGCGGAAGTGCCCAAAACCAGGCCTCCAGCTACTCCGTATCCGTTCGAGAATTGCGCATTCCTCCCAAAGCCCTGCGAGCGTTCGAGCAGGGTCAGCAACGCATGGCCAAAAACGATGCAGCCGGCAGTTTGCCCCATTTTCAAGCCGCCGTTTCCGAATATCCCGGTTATTACGAGGCTTATGACAGGATTGGCGCGGCCAACCTGCAGCTCTGGCACATCGCGGATGCGGAGCGGGCTTTCCGCAAGTCGATTGAAGTAAGCGGTGCCGGCTACGCGCGGCCGTTGCTGGCCCTCGGAGCGATTCTGGACGATCAGAAAAATTTTGCCGAAGCCGCCTCCATGATTCGCAAGGGGCTGGACCTCGCGCCGGACACCGCGACCGGCTACTACTATCTGGGCCGCGCTCTTTTCGGACTGAACCGCCTGGAGGAGGCCGAAAGCGATGCTCGCGAAGCCCTGCGCCGCAAGGCCGAGTTCCCGAGCGTCCATCTGCTTCTGGCGGATATTCATGGAAAGAAGAAAGAATATGAATCTCTGGTGACCGATCTGAACGACTACCTGCGCCTCGCGCCGGATGGTCCGGCCAGTCAGTGGGCCCGCAATGTTCGCGCGGCGGTTGAGCGTATGATCGCCGAATCGCAAAGCGCCTCGGCGTTTGCCGAACCGCGGTTCTAGGCAATTTCTCCCACATAAACGCCCAACCGGGCAGCAAAAACTCAAATCGAGGCACGTCTTCCATTGGGCGGTAATGCCAGTCCTTTCGCGCACATCGCCGCGACCGGGGCGTTTGCGGCGAGCCGTGTTTCGAATATAATTCCAGCGTATAGGCTACACTGATCTCCCGCCCGCTATCGGGCGCCGGCTATGCGTTTTCGTGGGTCGTTGGTCCCCTGGGGTAAAAGGGAAACGTGTAGCCCGCCGGGAAAACTGAGGACAAGAAATGATTCTCGACAACGCGGGCATCCAGAAAATCCTCCCGCACCGCTATCCGTTTCTGTTTGTGGATGCCGTTCTGGAAATCGAGCGGCTCAAGCGCATCGTCAGCATCAAGAACGTTTCCATCAACGAGGGCTACTTCCAGGGCCATTTTCCGGGCAAGCCGGTGATGCCGGGCGTGCTGTTGATTGAGGGCATGGCCCAGACGGGCGGGCTGCTTCTGCTTTCGGAGATTCCAGATCGCGAGAAAAAGCTGTTTTACCTCGCCGCGGTCGATGAGTCGCGCTTCCGCCGGCCGGTTGTGCCCGGCGACCAGGTCCGCTTCGAGGTGACCGTGCTGAAGTGGAAAGTGAAATTCTGCAAGCTCCAGGCCGTCGCCACGGTCAATGGCGATGTGGCCGCCGAAGCCGTCCTGCGCTGCATGCTGGTGGATCGCGAGCCGGATGGCGCGGCCAGCGATGATCCGGCGGGCGATCCGGTTGGTGCGCGCAATGAGTGAAATCGATTCGCGGGCCGTCGTCTCCAGCAGCGCGCGGCTCGGACAAAATGTACGCATCGGAGCATTTGCTTTTGTCGGCGACGGCGTGGAGCTGGGCGACGGTTGCGTGCTGGAGCCGCAGGCCGTGGTGCGCGGCCCGGCGCGGATCGGGCGGAAAAACGTTTTCGATTCGTTTTCTTCCGTGGGCGGCGATCCCCAGGATTTGAAATTCGGCGGCGAGCATACCGAAGTGGTCATCGGTGACGGCAACCGCTTTCGCGAATTCTCCACGGTCAGCCGCGGCACGACGGGAGGCGGCGGCGTCACGCGAATTGGTGACGACAATCTTTTCATGGCCTACTCGCACGTGGCGCATGACTGCCTCGTGGGCAGCCACACCGTGTTCGCCAATGGCGCAACGCTCGCCGGCCACGTCACGGTCGAGGATTTCGTGAATGTGGGCGCATTCAGCCCGGTGCACCAGTTCTGCCGCGTGGGACGCTACGCCTACATCGGCGCCTGCACCGTGATCACGCAGGATGTCCCGCCATTCTCCCGCGTGGTTACCGAACGCGACACCAAATGTTACGGCGTGAATACCGTGGGCCTCGAACGCCGCGGCTTCGATCGCGAACGTTTGGCAACCATCGAGCGGGCCTTTCGTCTCCTGCTCCGCTCCAAGCTGAACACCACGCAGGCCGTCGAGCAGATCCGCGCGCAGCTGAACGGCTCCGCCGACGTGCGTGAACTGGTTGAATTTATCGAGTCCGCGAAACGCGGCCTGCACAAGTGAATTCCTCAACACTCTCGCGCTCCGCGCCCGTTCCGGAAACCGCCGGGTGGGGACTCATCGCCGGCAACGGGCAGTTTCCGTTTCTGGTGTTGGACGCGGCGCGCGACCAGGGCATTGAGATGGCGGTCATCGCCATTCGCGAGGAAGCTTCGCCCGAGCTGGAAAAAGTAGCCAAGCGCTTGCACTGGGTGAGCCTAGGCGAACTGTCCCGCACGCTGGACCTGCTGCACGAAGAAGGCGTTACCCGAGCGGTGATGGCCGGGCAGGTGAAGCACAATAAAATTTTCAGCTCGATCCGCCCGGACTGGAAGCTGGCGAAACTCCTCCTCTCGCTGCCGCTGAAAAATACCGACTCGCTGATCGGCGCGGTGGCCAAAGTCCTGGAATCGGAAGGCGTGCAACTGGTGGACTCGACTTCGTTTTTGAAGCCGCTCGTTCCTGCTCCCGGCGTGCTGACGCGCCGCGCCCCGAACGAGCACGAAGCCGCCGACATTGCCTACGGGCGCGAGATTGCGCGGCAGATTGCCGGACTCGATCTGGGGCAAACGGTGGTCGTACGCGATTGCGCCTGCGTGGCCGTCGAGGCCATGGAGGGCACGGACGAAACGATCGAACGCGCAGCGCGCCTGGCCGGCGACGCCTCGCTGGTGCTGGTGAAGGTCAGTAAGCCCCGGCAGGACATGCGCTTTGATGTACCCGTTATCGGCCTGAAAACCGTCGAAGTAATGCAGCGCTGCCGGGTGACAGCGCTGGCCATGGACGCCGGCCGCACCTTGCTGTTTGACCGCGCGCGCGTCCTCGAGGCCGCCGATGCCGCCGGGATCGCTATCGAAGCATTTCCGCTGGAGGCCATCGGAGGGGTGGAACCAGCGGCGAAACAGGGGAAAGTGTGAGCTTGGGAGTATCATCAGGTCAGAAAGTCAGGGTTGCGGTAGTGGGCACCGGAGATTTTGGCCGGAATCACGCGCGGGTGTATCGCGAGCTTGCGGATGCGGAGCTGGTCGGCATCGTGGAGCCCAACGCGGAACGCGCCGCTAAGATTGCCGCCGAATTTTCCACCGAGATTTTCAAGGACATCGAACAGCTGGCGGGCCGCGTCGATGCGGCCAGCGTGGCCGTTCCGACCGTGGCGCACGCGCGCGTCGGCTGCCGGTTGATGGAGCTGGGCATCGATGTGCTGGTTGAGAAGCCCATGGCCGTGTCGCTGGAGGAGGCTGATGCGTTGCTGGCCGCGGCGGCGAGCAACCGGCGCATGCTGCAGGTGGGGCATCTGGAGCGGTTCAACCCCGCCATTGTGGCCGTGATGCCGGTACTGAATCGTCCCCTATACTTTGAAGTGCATCGCCTGGGGGTCTTCACGCCGCGCAGCCTCGATATCGATGTAGTGTACGACGTGATGATCCATGACCTGGATATTCTGCTGGCCATGGTCAACGCGCCGGTGGTGGACATCAAGGCCATCGGAATTCCCGTGCTGACCGACAAAGTGGACATTGCGCACGCGCGCATCGATTTCGCAACCGGCGCCGTAGCCAACATCACCGCCAGCCGTGTGTCCACCGAACGCGTGCGAAAAATGCGCTTTTTTCAGCAGCATGAGTATATTTCCGTCGATTTCACGCGCCGCGATGCGCTGCGTGTGCGCGTTGCCGAACCCGGCCCGCAGCCGAAATTTGATTTCGCGAGCCTGCCGGCGGAGCGCGAGGAGCCGCTGCACGCGGAGCTCAGCGCATTCCTCGAATCCGTGCGCACGCGGCGCGCGCCCATCGTCGATGGCGCCGCCGGACGCCGCGCCCTGGCCCTCGCCGACCAGGTCATGGCAGGCATCCTGGAGCACGCGCGGCGCGTCCAACTGGGAGCCTTTCCTGCTCCGCAGGTAAATCGATGATTCCCAGGTTTCTCGTTCCGAAAAATGCCCGGCCGGTAGTGTCCGCCGAGGAAGACGCGGCGCCGCCGCGGCGCTTAAGCTCGGACCTCGATTCGCGCACGCTGGTTCCGTCCGACCTGCCGAAATTTGAGCTCGATCCGCGCTCTTCGATCCCGTCGTATTTTAAGCTGGAAGTGCTGGGCAATGCGGTGGTCGTACCGCGTGACATGCCGAACACGCCGCTGGATCCGGTCAGCAAAACTCCCAACTACGTACCGCTGACCATTCTCGATTCTCGTGTGGCGATCCCCAAGGACGCCCACGCACTCCCGCTCGAGCCGAGGAAAATCGTCGCGATTCAAGACCTGCCGGACGTTCTCGACCCGGACGTTTTGACAACCGGCGAAGTGAATCTGATGACGCGGCCGGTCGAGGATCGCCAGTCGGCCTGGAACAGCGTCGCGCGTTTCGGTTCCATCCTCATTCACTTTTTGCTGATTCTCCTGGTCATTCTGGGGCCAAAATTATTTCCGTACCATCCCCCCACGGATGCCGAAATTGCACGCAACATCACCGACCTTTACATCCCGTCGGACCTGAATCGGCAGTTGCTGAATCCCGCGCCGCCTCGGCCCAAGCTGCCGGCAGTGAAAGTCGATCCGCGCCTGCTGCGCAAATTAGCGCCGCCGCGCCCGGTGGAGCAACCCGTCGCTCCGGCGCCGCCTGAACCGGCGCGGGATTCTCCCGCGCCTATGGCAGCGCCGAAGCCGTCGCCCGCTGCGCCCATGTCTCAGCCGCATCCGGCGGAGAGCCCGATGCTCAAGCCTCAAACGCCTCCTCCGGACGCGCCTTCCAGCCTGGTGTTGCCGAAATTCTCGCCAGGCCGCGCGCTCCAGGAATCGATGCAGGAGGCAATGAAGGGTGGAGGATCGGAGAGCGTGACTTCCTCGGCTCCGATTGGGCGAGGATCGGGAGGAGGGGGCGGTTATAGCGGCGGGGGCGGAGGACAAGGCTTCGCCGGAAACGCCGTGACGATCCTGACGCCTACCGAGGGCGTCGACTTTTCCACGTATATCGCGCGTGTCCTGGCCAGCGTTAAGCGCAACTGGTACTCGGTGATGCCGGAATCGGCTCGCCTGGGCGACCAGGGCAAGGTCGTCCTGCAATTTCGAATTCTGCGTAACGGCGTGGTTCCCGACGCTGAGCCGGTCATGATGGGAAGCTCTGGCAAAGAGCCCCTGGACCGGGCCGCGGCCTCATCGATTCGGGCCTCCACCCCGTTCGAACCCCTGCCGTCGGCTTTCAGCGGGCCCTATATCGAGCTACGCTTCATTTTCCTGTATAATATCCCTCTAAACTCTCAGACCGCCCAGTGAGGCCGTCCCGCGCACAGGTAGGCGGATTCCTTTTGCTGGGCCTTTTGTGCCTGATCTATTTGGTTATTCGATATTGGAACCACCTTTAATGAGCGCCGCTCCAAAACTGACAACCGAAAACGCTGGGCAGCCCGGAGGTACGGGACGCGACTCGCTGCCGCTGATCGCGATTGTCGGTCCGACGGCGTCCGGCAAGTCTGCCCTGGCTGTGGCCTTGGCGAAGAGTTTTAATGGCGAGGTGCTGGCCTGCGATTCGACGCAGGTGTACCGGGGATTTGATGTGGGCACCTCCAAGCCGACCGTCGAAGAACGGGACGGCGTTCCTCACCATTTGATCGATCTGGTGGACCCGACTTTTCCATTTACCGCTGGGGAATACCGTTCGCGGGCCGTTGCCGTATTGGCAGACCTGCGAAACCGGGGCAGGCTGCCTATTCTGACGGTGGGAACCGGGCTCTACCTGCGAGCGCTGCTGGAGGGGTTGGCTGATGCCCCGGCGCGTTCCGAGGAATTGCGTGCGCGCCTGGAAGCCGGCGCGGATGCCCGCAGCGCCCAGTATCTGCATCGCGTCTTACGGCGTCTCGATCCTGAAGCAGCACTGCGGATTGGTTCGCGAGATCGCCCCAAGATGATTCGCGCGATTGAAGTTTGCCTGCTGACCGGGCGGCCGCTTTCGGAGCTTCACCGCGCGGGGCGCACGCCGCTGGAAGGCTATCGCCCGATCAAGATCGGACTGCAACCGCCTCGCGCAGCCCTTTATGAGCGCATCGAGCGGCGCACGCACACCATGCTCGAGCACGGCTGGCTGGAGGAAGTGGCGCGCCTCGTTCGCAGCGGGGTGCCGGAAAATTCCAAGCCGTTCGATTTTATCGGGTATAGCGAATTGCAGGCCCATCTCGAAGGCACGGTGACGCTGTCCGCCGCCGTGAAGGCCATCGCCCAGTCGACACGCCGCTACGCCAAGCGCCAGATGACCTGGTTCCGCAAGGAGCCCCTGGTGCACTGGCTGCCGGGCTTTGGCGACGATCCGAAGACGGTTACCTCCGCCGAGCAATTCATTATCGGGCAATCCAGGACCGGCGCAGCAGCGTCATAGGTTCAGTGGCGCAAGTTCAGTTTTGTTGCGCATGGCAGTTCGACCAATTCAGCGAGGCAATCCCCAAAACCTAGGCCTTCCGATTCGAACGGTTTCCGCGCAGTCCCGGAGGGGCGGCAGACCGTAGCCCACCGTTTCAACGATGGGAAACATTGTGGAATCGAACGAGCCCCGGAGGGGCGGCACAA
Organism: uncultured Acidobacteriota bacterium; assembly: GCA_963774805.1. Classification (GTDB taxonomy): domain Bacteria; phylum Acidobacteriota; class Terriglobia; order Acidiferrales; family UBA7541; genus Palsa-360. The sequence continues at coordinate 288,320 of CAVZGK010000002.1, read as the reverse complement.
TTGGTCGAACGTGTGCCGCCCCTCCGGGGCTCGGAATTAACCTTGGCTGCGTTCCCACCACTGACGTGGTGGGCTACGTTTTTTCGTCCCTTGCGGGACTTTTTCGTCCTTTGCGGGCCTTTGTCGTTCCTTGCGGGACTTTTTCGTCCTGCCTCGCGAGTCCGGCTTGCGTTTGCCGCTTCGAGGTTTCGCTTTGCGCTTTTTTACACCAACTTCATTTTGTTCAACGGCAATTCGCGCACACGCTTTCCGGTGGCTGCGAAGATCGCGTTGCACAGCGCAGGGATGAAGGGCGGAACTCCCGGTTCGCCGACGCCTGCAGGCGGGGCATCGCTTTCCACCAGATGCACGTTGGTTTGCAACGGAGCTTCGCGCATGCGGGTCACGGGATAAGTGTCAAAGTTCGATTGATTCACGGCGCCGTTCGTCGCGGTGATGTTGCCGCTCAGCGCGATGCTGGTGCCGAACACCGCCGCGCCCTCAAACTGGGCGCGCGCCGCTTCGGGGTTGGTGATGAGGCCCGCGTCGACCACGGTTTCGACGCGCGGGATGTGCAGCTTGCCGTCGTCCGTGACCTGCACTTCGACCACGTTGGCGACGTATGTAAGGAAACTGCGGTGCACGGCGATTCCCATACCCTGGCCCTTGCCCATCTTGCGTTTGCCCCAGCCTGATTTATCCGCGGCGATTTGCAGAACGTTGCGCAGGCGCCCGGTGTCATTCGGATAGACATCGTAATTGGCGCCGTAGTTGGGATTTTTCACGTTGGTCATGTCCACAACTCGCGGCGGGCCGATCAATTCCATCATGTAGTCCAACGGATCGCGCCCCGCGGCGTGCGCCAGTTCGTCGGCGAAAGTCTGCACCCCGAAGGCGTGATAGATATTGGCCACCGAGCGCAGCCAGCCGATGCGGATTTGCGCGGTTGCCTGCCCGTTTTCCACGCGCAGGTTGGGCACGTTGAAGGGCACGTCGGTCGAACCCATGGCCAGCTCGAAATCGCCGCCGTAATAACTTTTGGGGTCGCCCATGGAACCGATTGGCGGAAACGCGGAGCGCTGCAGCCAGGCTGTGGGTTTTCCCCGGTCATCTACCGAGGCTTTCAGATACATGGCGGCCACGCTGTGGTAGAAATCGAACTGGATGTCGTCCTCGCGCGTCCACACGACTTTCACGGGACGCCCGACTTTTTTGGAGAGGATCGCGGCTTCCGCGACGTAGTCGGGCTTCGATTTCCGCCCGAAACCGCCGCCCAGTAGCGTCACGTTGCAGATCACATCGGTCTTGGAGATTCCCAGAGCTTTGGCCACCGTGTCCTGCACCGCCTGCGGATTTTGCGTGGGCGCCCAGGCTGTGACTTTTCCGTCCTTGAAGTCGGCCACCGCAACCAACGGCTCCATCGCGGCATGGGAAAGATGCGGTACGTAGTACTCGGCCTCGATGACTTTTCCGCCCTTGGCGAACGTTGCGTCCACATCGCCCACATTGCGCACTACTTTCGCGGACTTGCGCGCGGTTTCCTGCAGCTGTTTCTTATATACGTCGGAGTTGTAGCTTTCGTTCGGTCCGTTTTCCCAATCGATTTTTAAACTCTTTCTGCCCTGAAACGCCGACCAGGTATTTTTGGCAAGCACGGCCACGCCGCCCAGTGGCTGGAATCCCCACGGTCCCTGGAACGGATCAATGGTCACCGTCTGGCTGACGCCCGGCACTTTAAGTGCGTCCTTGTCGTCAAACGACTTCACTTTTCCGCCAAGCACCGGTGGGCGCTGGATCGACGCGTAGACCATGCCCTCCACGCGGGCATCCATTCCGTAACCGGCCTTGCCGGTTACCACGTCGGAGAGGTCATAGCTCGGCGAACCCTTGCCGATATAGCGCCACGCGCTTTTCGGTTTGAATTTTAATTCGGTCGTTTTCGGCACGGGCAGCTTGGCCGCGTCCGCCGCCAGTTCTCCATATCCGATGCGGCGCTTTGAGGGCGTGTGAACGATCGTGTGCAGATCGGCCGCACATTCCGATGCCGGCACGCCCCATTTGTTGGCGGCGGCTTGCGTGAGCATCAAGCGCGCGGTGGCACCGGCCTGGCGCATCGGTTCGTAAAATTCGCGGATAGAGTGCGACCCGTCCGTGTTCTGGGAGCCGTAGCGTTCGTCACCGATCGCTTGTTCCAGTTTCACGCGCTTCCAGTCGGCGTCGAGTTCGTCCGCCAGAATCAGGGGAACGGAGGTGCGGCTGGTGGTTCCCATCTCTGAACGATGCGCGATGATGTGCACCGTTCCGTCGGTGTCGATGCCCAGATACACGCCGGGATTAAACGCGGCATGATCGACTTTCGCATTCGCGGGCAAGCCCTCCGCGTGCAGCGTTTCGGGCAGATAGCGCACGCACAGGACGAATGCGCCGGCGGAAGCCATTCCCCGCAGAAATCCGCGCCTGCTGACGTTTTCGATCAGGGCGTTCCGTGTCGCGCTCATGCCATCTCCTTGGCCGCGGACTTGATGGCAGCTCGCACGCGCTGGTAGGTGCCGCAGCGGCAGATGTTTCCAGACATCGCTGCATCGATCTCGGCGTCGTTGGGATTTTTATTGGTTTTCAAAAAGGACGCGGCGGACATCATCTGTCCCGGCTGGCAGTAGCCGCACTGCGGCACGTTGATCTGCATCCAGGCTTTCTGCACGGGATGCGGGCCGTTCGCGCCCAGGCCTTCGATCGTGGTGATCTCGGCGCCTTCCACCGAACCCATGGCAGTCATGCAGGCGCGAACCGCCTTGCCGTCCTTGTGCACGGTGCAGGCGCCGCACAGGGACATCCCGCAGCCGAACTTCGTCCCGGTCAGGCGCAGATCATCGCGCAGATACCACAGCAGTGGCATGGACGGATCGCCGTCGTAGGAATGATCCGTTCCGTTCACCTTTAGTTTGACCATTGCGGAACCTCGATTCAGGAGTGGCCTGGATTCTCAAGCCCAGTGTGGCGCAGGAAAAGTAATTATGCCCACGGATGAATTACCGCGCAAGCGACGGCAGTGAATGTGATCGGTATGCGCGGCGCGCAGGGCATCTTTAGAAATCGCAAATTCATGATTTTGTGACGCCCGCCCTTGTTATGGGCGGGCAGGTCGGTGGTCTTGGCGCGAAGCCCGCCAAAAGGCGGGCGCCACATCATGAGCGTTATTCGCCCGGTTTCAACCCGGGACGCTCCACGAGCTCGATCTTTGTTCCCGCCGGACCTAGCACGTAGGAGTAATTGATGGTCGTTCCATTGTGAAGCTGCAAGGGCATCGGCTCGGTAAGGATCTTCACGCCCATGCCGCGCAAACCGTCGATGGTTTTTGTCAGCGAGCCGGTCGAGCGCCAGCCGATGTGATCGATGGAATGTCCTTCGCTGGCCTCGGATTCTCCGCGCTGCACGAGAATCCACATGTCAACGAACCCGGGCGCGCTGTACTTTAAGACATCCATGCCGCCCTTGAGCTTCGTCCGCTGCCCGCCAAATTTCGCCGTGAGCCAGGTAAAGACTTCTTCCGGATTCGGGGCCAACAGGTGCACGTGATGCAGGCCCAGCCGCGATGGATCCTGGACCAGCTCAATCCGAGTGCCCCAGGGGTCTTCGGCCATGGCGGATTTGTAGAAGTTCGGAACATTTTGCACCGGCGTTACGATTTTTATGCCGGCGGCTTGGAATTCCTTCACTTTGGCGTCGACGTCGGCAAACGAAAAGGCGACGTGATCGATTACGCTCCCGCTGCTGGGCTTGGCGTCAGCTTTCTTGATGAACAGAAGCCGCGTGCTGCCGAACATCAGCCGGTCCGGCGCCTCCGGTATGTGCTTGCCGCCGATAAACTTCCCGTACCAGTCGGCGGCCGCTTGGGTGTCCGGCACATTCAGGTGAATGTGATCGTAGGGGAATGTCTGCGCCGGCAGGGAACCGGCAAGCACCGCGAGCGCGAAGCAGAGGAAAACGGCGGAGAGCAAAACTCGTCGCATCAGAAACTCCTTTTTTCTTTAACGGCTTGAGATGCCGGGGAAAAGCATATCGCGTTGTCATTCTGAGCGAAGCGAAGAATCTCTCTTCGATCGAAGTGCATCCGAACAGCCACGAGGGATTCTTCGCTTCGCTCAGAATGACAATGTTTCGAATTTTTTCACAACTTGTTGAGCCCCGAATCATTCCAGTCGATGACACCATACTCTAGCGAAATGGAATCGCGCTGGCCATTTCTTTTGACTCCCGTGAGCGTGGCCAACAACATACGGCTTGTGCGAACCACTTTGCGATGGCGGTTTCCGTAGCACAGCGACTCTTCGCTGTGCGCATTTTGCCGATTCCAGCCCGCGTTGCCTGTCTGGACGCTTACAACAGCGCACAGCGAAGAGTCGCTGTGCTACGAGATTCTCTCGCTGTGGTAATTTGTTGGCTACGCCGCACGCGGCGAACTTTTCTCGCAGAAGGATTGGAGAGCACGCATGGATCTGCATCTCGAGGGCAAGCGGGCATTGGTGACGGGTTCGACGGCAGGCATCGGCTTTGCGGCGGCAAGCGCGCTGGCAGCGGAAGGCGCGACGGTAATCGTCAACGGAAGAGGGCAGAAGCGAGTGGATGAGGCCGTCGCGAAAATCCGGCAGCTGCATCCAAACGCAAAAGTGACAGGCATCGCCAGCGATGTGTCGAATGCCGCCGGTTGCGTCAGGCTGGTGAAAGAACTCCCGGAAGCCGACGTCCTGGTCAACAACATGGGCATCTTCGAGCCCAAGCCGTTCGAAGAAATTCCGGACGAGGACTGGCAGCGCCTGTTCGAATCCAATGTGATGAGCGGCGTGCGGCTGTCACGCCACTACCTGCCCGGCATGCGCGCGAAAAACTGGGGACGCATCCTATTCGTCTCCAGCGAATCCGCGGTGCAGATTCCGGCGGAAATGATTCACTACGGAATGACCAAGACCGCACAGATCGCCGTCGCGCGCGGCATCGCGGAAACCGTGGCGGGATCGGGCATCACCGTGAACAGCGTGCTGGCCGGGCCGACGCGTTCGGAGGGAGTGGAGACGTTCATCGAGCGGCTCGGGGCGCAGTCCGGCAAAAGCCCCGCGCAATTTGAGGCCGAGTTTTTCAAAACGGCGCGGCCTACTTCACTCCTGAAGCGCTTCGCCACCGTGGACGAGGTCGCCAGCATGATCGCGTACTTGTCCAGCCCGCTGGCCTCGGCGACCACCGGCGCCGCAGTGCGCGTCGACGGCGGAGTAGTGAAGGCGATTCTGTAAGCGAGACTGGGAACGCGGCGCCGGGGCCTCCCCATCGCGCGCCATTCCGTCGATCACGCCGGCCGAAAATTTGTTCCTACTTGTTGGACACCAGAGGGGACGGAACAGTTCCCGAGCTTGAACGAGGGCCGTGGCTGTCTCCCTGAAGCAGAAAAGTTCGGCGGTTTCAAGTAGACTAGCCGTGTGCGGGCGGTAATTCCTGGGACTAGAGCTGCGCCGACATTCGAATTGGAATTCGAATCAGGGAGAATCAAGCCATGGTAACCAGAGCGTATAGCGCGGGACCGACGGTTGCGGCGCAGACTTCCAAGGGCGCCGCAGGCTGCGAGACAATCTTCGTCAGCGAATTCACGGACGGCTTGCTGGACCCTTCCCGCCCCATGCTCGGTCCGGTTCGCGACGGCGGGCACATCGTGGCCAACACCGCTCCCGGTTGCTGGGGACCGATGATTACGCCCGCGATTCGCGGCGGGCATGAAGTGACGCGCCCCGTGGCGGTTGAGGGCGCGGAGATTGGCGACGCCATCGCCATTCGCATCAAGGATATCTCCGTGACTTCGCTGGCCACGGCCTCCGGGAATGACCGCTCGATCAGCGACCGTTACCTGGGCGATCCATATGTGGCCGCGCGCTGCCCAGGCTGCGGAACGCTGAATCCGGAAACGCGCGTCGAGGGCATCGGCCCGACCGCCGTCCGCTGCGCAAAGTGCGGTGCGGATGCGACGCCATTCGTCATCTCTCACGGCTATACGGTGGTGTTTGACCGCGAACGCTCCGTGGGCCTGACGCTGCATCGCGAAGCGGCCGAGAATCTGGCGCGCAACGCCAAGGTTTTCGCTGCTCTTCCCAACAACTCCGTGCAAAACCCGATTCTCACATTCGCGCCATCGGATTTGGTCGGCCTCGTGGCTCGCCTGCGTCCGTTCATGGGGCAGTTCGGAACCATGCCGGGCGTGCGCATGCCGGACTCGCACAACGCCGGCGATTTCGGAATGTTTTTGATTGGCGCTCCGCATGAGTACGCCTTGACGGCCGAACAACTCGAACAGCGTACCGACGGACACATGGATATTGACATCGTTCGCGCCGGCGCCGTAGTCATCGCGCCCGTGAAAGTAAAGGGTGGCGGAATTTATTTGGGAGACATGCACGCGCTGCAGGGTGACGGTGAAATTGCCGGCCACACCGCGGACGTGGCAGGAATCGTGACGCTGCAAGTGCACGTGATCAAGGGCCTGAAAATCGACGGGCCCATTCTCCTGCCGCTGGTCGAAGATCTTCCTTGTCTGGCGCGGCCTCTGACCGAATCGGAACGCACGCGCGCGGAAGCGCTGGCCGGCGAGTGGGGCGTGGAACGCCTGGAAGAGTCCGCGCCGGTTTCGTTTGTCGGCACGGGAGCAACGCTCAATGATGCTACCGACAATGGACTGCGCAGGGCCGCGAGCCTGCTGGAGATGTCGCTGGAAGAAGTGAAGAACCGTGCCACGATTACCGGCGGAATCGAAATCGGGAGGCATCCCGGCGTAGTGCAGGTCACGTTCCGTGCGCCGGTCGACCGGCTGGAGCGGCTGGGACTGCTGCCGTTCTTGCGCGAACAGTACGGGATTCTTTAAGCGCTCGCGATTATGCGAATTGCCGTAGCTTCCGAATCGACGCTGAAACAGCTGCGCACACGGATTGAATCATCCAACGGGATGACCGGCTGGTAGATCGCGGCAGGACGCCGATTTTTTCTGATTGATCGCGGGCCGCGAAATCAGGGGTAACCCGCCAGGCGCGGCTGCCCATGTTTCCACTCCGGAGGCATGCCGGCGCCATCCCGATTCGGCATTTTTACCTTCGGCAGGCTCTGCGCGTCCATCACTTCATCCTCGGATCACGCCGTTCTTGAAGAGCAGAAAGGCAGTCAACGGCATAGACCTCGTCAGGCTTCAGATTCCCTTCGCTATTGAGCGGCATGCCGCGTCGGATGTAATCCCAGATGGTCGTCGCGTACGGCGAGTGCAGCGCCATGACGTTCTTGAATTATTCACGCAAGGAACCAGGCACGGGAACATGGATTTGGATTTGCCGTCGCTCTTGATCAGCGTCGGAGCCGGGCCTTCGGAGCCGGAGACGCCGTGGCACGCGCCGCATCCGCGCATCAGATAGACCTGCGCGCCTTCCTTGGCGATTCCGTGCCCCGCGGGAAGTTCCTTGCCGGTGGGGCCGATGGAAATATCCCAGGCACGGATTTCCTCCGCGGTGGGAGTTCGCCCCACGCCGTACGTGGGTGACTGCGCGTTGCGCATTCCGGTTGAGCCCAGGAATCGTGACGAGCAGGTGAGCAGCCCTAGCAGGAATAATCCTACGCGAGCCCATTGTGCACGCTCCCATCACTGGTGATTTTCCACGGAAACACGGAATTGTCGGCGCCGGGGACCAGGACATTGTTGTCCATGGGTTTGTTCCAGTATTTGGCGATGTCGGCTCGCGTTGGTTGCACCGTGCCCAGTTCGTCGATGCAGCGGGACATCAGCACGCACTCTTTTCCGTCCCATTTCCAGTTGAAGCCAAACCGCGTATGCGCCATAGGATAGGACGGCGACCGAAATTCGGCGGCCTTCCAGGTCTGGCCGCCGTCGGTCGATAGCTCCACGCTTTCGAACCGCAGCCCCGCCCGACCACGCCAGCCCGGTGATTTCGTAGAACCCGGGGCCGAGCAGCTTCTGCCCTCCGGAGGGAAACGTGATGACCGATTTCGGTCCCAGTTGCGTGCCGAGAGCGGCGACGCGAGCATCGGCATTGATATGCCCGTAATCGTTGTACGTCATGTAGTACTGGTCCACCACCTTGATTCGCCGCAGATACTTGATGTTGTGAATTCCTTCGAATCCGGGAACCAGCAGCCGGAGCGGGAATCCTTGCTGTGGACGCACCGCCTCGCCATTCTGGCCGTAGCACGACCATGCAGTCGTCCATGGCCTTGTCGAGCGGAATGGTGGTCGCGCCTTTTACGGTCTCCGCGCCTTCCGCCACTACCCAGGACGCGCCCTTTTGTACGCCGGCTTCCTTGAGCAACAGGGACAACGAGCACGCCCGTCCACTCCGAGCAGCTGGTCATCCCGTGCGTTTCCTGCGCGGTTTTATGCGTGGGCTTGGCGCGATTGCCGATGCACTCGATGAAGTGCGTGCGCGATACCGAAGGCAGGCGCTTAAGCTCGTCCACCGTGAAATATCAGCGGCCGGTCCACCATGCCGTGAATCATCAGCTTGTGTTCCTGCGGATCGATGTCCGGCACGTAGGAGCCGCGGTGCGTCGCGATATAGTGCAGCGACGACGGGGTGATGATGCCCACCGATCCTGAATCGGCGACAAGGACGTGAAACGTCATTCCGAAATCGTCGGGAGACATTCTCTCGGCCACGGGGTAGCGCAGTGACTTCACGAAATGGGAGCGTTCGCCGTAGGCGATCAACTCCTTGATGTCTTTCGAAGGCGCGTCGTCAGCCATGGTTTGGCCAGGGGCCATGGACTGGCCGGGAGCCATGGACTGCGCCGCGGCAGGCACCGCGCCCAGGGCAGCCGCACCCATCAGCGCTGCGCTGTCTTTCAGAAAACCTCTGCGATTCGATTTTTTGGGACTCATGGGCCGTGCTCCTTGCGGACGAGGTTACCCTGCTTTCAGAGCGCTCCGGAATCTGAAAGTATACATCCGTTCGAATGGTAACGAAGAAAATCCTGATGCGGTGAGGCGACACTGCAAAATTGCGCCGGGTGAAGCGTAATCGCTATGCGTATCGTCACGATTGTCAACCGAATTTCATTGCTGATTGTTCTGCTTTCCCCCGGCGCGTGGCGCATGCCGCGGACGATGCCGCGCGTTTCCACGGGGCCTGGGAGAAGACTTTCGCGTACAACGGTCAGCTGGTGACATCGTCTCGGTGCATGACGCGAACGGGCACGGCAACGTGGTGCGGACGCCGACGGGCGCCGCGCTCCCGGTGAGCGGCACGTTCTCCGCGGCCAACGGCAAGCGGACCTCGGATGCGGCCCCGCCAAATAATGTGGGGATTTTTGGAGTTACTTCGAGGCTGGCTGGGATTCCAACCTGGCTAGCATCTGTTTGGCCACCTCTTCCTGCGTGGCGTCAGGGTGAAGTTTCAGGAGAAGCTGGAGCTGTGCGATTGCATTCGTTCGATCGCCTTCGCGTTCGTAAATTTGAGCCAGCAAGAAGTAGAGCGATGGCTCGTAATGTTGCGAGTCGATGTCCAGAGCCCTCAGGGCGCTTTTCTTGGCTTCCGCCAGATCATTCAAATGGAGACAGGCTCTCGCGCGATAGTAATAGGGATAGGGATTTCTTTCAGGATTAAGAGCGAGAGCGGCGTCCGCCGAATGTAAAACTTCCTTCCAATCCTGATTGCGCGCGGAAATTTCCGCGGCGCAAAGATACGCCGGCACGTATTTCGCATCGACGGTCATGGCGTGAGAGCAGGCGTCGCGGGCCTCCGCCGCCTTGTTCTGGGTTTCGAGGATGGTCCCCAGCATTACCCACGCCGCCGGATAGGCCGGAAGTTTTTCGAGCACTTTGCGCGTGTGCTGTTCGGCTTCGTCAAAACGATTCTGGCTGGAGGCGTCGCAGGCTTTCTCATATTCTCGCCGCACCTGCGGCGGAACTTTTAATTGCGTGACGCTGGTGCTGGCGGCCTTCATCTCCGATAGCTTCCACGGGAAACATCGTTCGTCGTCGTCCGGCAAATTGGGGCCTGCCGTGGTGCCGGGAACGATGGTCACGTCCGGTTTGTGGCCCATTCCAAACCGGGGAGTATATTGATCGTTTTGCGCTGCGAGGGGAAGGGCGCAAACCGAAGACGCCGCAAAGATCGCAGCCAGGACGAAGCTCAATTGCTTCTTCCGGCGTAGTACTGCGCTGGATTTGACGACGCTGGATTCGGGCATCATGGCGCTGCCTTTCCGTGCATCGATTATCAACTGCAAACTGGAGTCGCGATTATTTCCTCGGTAATTTCCGTTGAGCGAATGCTATTCCTTTCAGCTCCATGAAGTCAATCCCGGCCGCTCTGGCGTTCGCGCGGTGCAATCTGGGGTATAATCCGGTCGTGAAACGAACTGCTTTACTCCATTCCCGCCCGATGGAACTTCCCGAATTCGCTGCCGCCGAATGAAGACCACACGTTCGACAGAGAGCCATGAGCGCGTATTCCTGGTGGGCGTCGGTCTAAAGCGGCCCTCGCATGTGCCGGGCCTCGACGCGGGAGACGCCGAGCGCGCTTCGCTGGAAGAGCTGGCCGAGCTGGCGCGCAGCGCGGGCGCGCAGGTGGCCGGCAGCATTTTTCAGATGCGCGATAAAATCGATCCCGCCACGGTGATTGGCCGCGGCAAGATCGAGGAAGTAAAGATCGAAGCGAATCTGCATGACGCTCCGCTGATCGTATTTGACCGCAACCTTTCGCCGACGCAGCTGCGCAACCTCGAAAAGGGCACCGAGTGCCGCGTGATCGACCGCACGCAGCTGATCCTGGATATTTTCGCGCGGCACGCACGCAGCCGCGAAGGCCAGCTGCAGGTGGAACTCGCGCAGTTGAATTATTCCCTGCCGCGGCTTGCCGGGGGCTCGCGGGAACTCTCCCGCCAGGCCGGCGGAATCGGAACGCGCGGCCCTGGCGAACAAAAGCTGGAAACCGACCGCCGCCGGATCCGCGATCGCATCAGCAAGATTACCAAGGCCATCGAAGCGGTGCGGAAACAGCGATCGCTGCGCCGGGAGACGCGCCAGGCGGTGCCGCTCGGGACGGTAGCGCTGGTGGGCTACACGAACGCCGGCAAGTCGACGCTTTTCAATTCGCTGAGCCGCGCCGGCGTCCTGGTCTCTTCGAAAATGTTCGCAACGCTGGATCCGACTGTGCGCGCCGTGCGGCTGCCCTCGAACCGGCGCGTGCTGCTCTCAGACACCGTCGGATTCATTCGCGACCTGCCGCCGGGGTTGATCGCCGCGTTTCGCGCCACGCTGGAAGAAGTGCAGGAGTCCGCGCTGATTCTGCTGGTTACGGATATTTCCAATCCGCACCACACGGAGCAGGATGCGGAAGTCGAAAAAATTCTGAAGGATTTGGGTGTCGAAGACCGGCCGCGCCTGCACGTGCTCAACAAAATTGACCGGCTGTCTCCCGAGGAAGCCGCTGCGGTGAACGGCAATCACAATTCTTCGCTGGTTTCTGGACTTACGGGCGCCGGACTGGAAGATCTGCTGCGGCGAATCGACGAAGCGCTGCCTGTCGATCTCTTGCTGCACTTGCATTTCACGCTTCCGCTGTCGAACGGACGCGCGATCGCTTTGGTTCATGCCCTGGGGCGCGTGATTCATTCGGAAGTGCGGGACTCTTCCATGGATATTGAGGCCGAAATTCCGGAATCGGTAGCGCGGCAATTGAAAATCGGTCCTCAGCCGCTGTCCGCGTAAGCCATGTACCCAAATCAAGCACTCGATTCCCGCAAAAATCCGAAGAAAAACCAGTGTTCAGCTGACAAACCGATGACGGGATGGCCTATATGGGTGTGGAAATGTCTGTGGAAATAAATTTCCCTCAGCGGCCCGAGGGAGTTGGCGAAACCGCCCCGGGACTCGATCAATCGCCTTTCTGCTTGCTAAGTTATTGATTTTACATGATTTGTACGGGCATTTGCTGAATCCTTCAGCAATTTCGTCAATTGGCGACGCCTCCGCGTAAAGCCATGATTTGCACAGCCTTGCGGGTGGGTGTTGTCTAATTTTACAACCCTGCACGCCTCGATATTTTCGCACGTTGCCCGCGAATTTTGTGTTCTACGGAGCGCGCCGAGCAATCGTTGACTGGGTGCACACTCGCGTCTATAGTGTGGTACGCCTCGCGACGGGGCGGCTATATTCAAAACGGGAGCAGGGAGCTCCCGGGTGCGTCATGAACCTGCCAAATAGCCTGACAATCCTGCGCATCTTCTTCATTCCAGTGCTTGTCGTTATCCTTTTGACCCGTGAGCCCAATATCGATTTTTTCGGCGTGACGATTAATTTTGCCGAATGGGGCGTTCTGATTCTGCTGGCGGCTGCGGCCACCGATTGGGCCGATGGATATTACGCGCGTCGGCGAAGCGAAGTGACCACACTGGGAATTCTGCTTGATCCGATCGCCGATAAATTGTTGATTTCCGCGGCATTTATTTCCCTGGTTGAAATGCACTTGGTGCCGGGCTGGATGGCGGTGATTATCATCGGCCGGGAAATCGTGGTGCTGGGTCTGCGGAACATCGCATCCGCGGAAGGTTTCACCATTCCCGCGTCCGCTCTGGGAAAGACGAAGATGGTGCTGCAGGTGATCGCGGTCTGCGCGGTGATATTGGCGGCTAAGCATCCGCTACTGCGGCCGCTGGGCGTGCTGCTGCTTTGGCTGGTGGTGGGCAGCGCGGTGGTTTCCGCGTTTCAATATTTCCAGCAATTCTGGGGTCGAGTGGACGACAGCGTGAAGCAGCGGCGCCATTTGCGAATCCTCGAGCGGCGAAAGAATGCTCAGGATGTCCCGACTGTCCAGTGAAGAGTTCCTGGCGCTCGTAGCGGTCGCCCGGCGTGCGGTCTCCTGCGCCATCCTCGAAAGCGATCTTCTCGATCTTCCCGATTGCCCTCCGACACTTTCCGAACATCGAGGAGCTTTTGTCAGTCTGTATGTTGGCGGACGCCTGCGCGGGTGCGTTGGCCAGGTGGAGAATCCGGGACCGCTGGCGGATGTAGTGGCGCGATCCGCGATCAGCGCGGCGCTGCATGATTCGCGATTTCCCTCGATTCGCGGCGAGGATATTCCGGCGCTGAAAATCGAAATCTCGATTCTGACGCAGCCGGAACCATTGCTGCCGGAGGCGATCGTCGTAGGCCAGCACGGGCTACTGGTAATAAACGGCAAGCATCGGGGGCTGCTGCTGCCGCAGGTGGCGGCACAACGGAACTGGAGCGGCCAGCGACTGCTGGAAGAAACCTGCGTCAAGGCCGGGCTTGCACGCGATGCGTGGCGCGATGCGGCGACGCGGATTTTGGGTTTTACCGCGGAAATTTTTTCGGCGGACGTTGCGGCAGAGGCGAAGGAGAAATGAGGATGCCGTCTTGATGGGGCCGAAAGTTAGAATTTCGACTCGCGCAGATGCGGCTCAGGCTTCAGGCTGCGGTTTCCGCGCTGTTCCTCCTAGGACTGACGGAACCCCACAGCCTGAAGCCTGTGCTACTTATTCCAATTCTACGTAGTCGCCGATGTAGGTGTCCTGCCGCACGTTGGTTAGCAGAACGGTCGCAGAGTTCGGGCCGGTGCGCAGGACGATGCCTTCGCCGAGGATCTGGCGCGGGAGATTGTCCCACTGATACGCCACAGGAGTGCTCCCGTAGCCGTAGAGTTTATACGCCATGTCCTTGTCCTGGTAGTTGGAATCGATCACCGAGCCTTGATAGCGGAAGATCCGGAAGTAATCGCCAATCTGCACACCCTGGCCGCTCCCCAGATTGACATAGATAATTGTGCCGGGTCCGGTCAGCACGGAGAAATCCTTCGCGGTCACGACCATGCCTGTCTTTTTTCCTGAGGCCGGAGCGAAGAGATCCAGCTGAGCCAGGTGAAATTGGGGAACCGGACGCGCCACGGACGGTGTAATGATGTCGCCCCGCTGCACCAGGTCGCAGCCCAAATCGATCTGCGCCGTGGATGTTTTGGCATCCACATGGATCACGCGCAGCCGTCCGATATCGGCATAGCGCGTGCCCATGGCTTTTGTCAGCATGAGTTGATATTTGAACCACTTGGTTTGCGCCATATCGTCGGTGACGGGGCGCATCACGTCAAATTTATCGCCCACCTTTACGCCATGTTCAGCACCCTGGTTGATGTAGATGAAATCCTGGTCGCTGAAGGTGCTCTTGAGACGGGAATTTTCGCCCGAGATCACATAGGAATCTTTGGTCACGGGCTGGTCGGTAATCAATCCGGAGCAGGACATGTCAGCCGGAGTGGGGCTGGTGCGGGTGTAAGATTGAGCGCGGGCCAACGTGCTGCAGATGCTGAGTCCGAGCCCCAACGTAAGTCCTACTTGGAGAAGACGATAGCTAAATGTTTTGTGCACGGAGACGGCTCCTTACCTTAGCAACTTTTTGATGGCCCACACCGGGTTTCGCTGCCTATCCACGCTAGCATCAGGCCGGAGGAGGGTCAAGAAAACGTGGACCGCCGCTTTACACATTTGTCACCCACGTGGTAGAAGCCTAAGGTTTGACTTCCAGCTTGGAGGCTGCTTGAAAGCGCTGTTCGGACAGGACCGGGTGTGCGGCGTCGCCGCCGGGAAAACGGCGCGGGAGATGATCGCGCAGGTGCGCGCGGGACTGCGCCAGACACGTACGCTTGAGCTGCGCCTCGATTACCTGGCGAACGCTGCGGAGCGTGAGAAGTTTCTGGCCTGGATTCGCCGGCGGCGATCGCGCGCCGTGCTGATCGCCACCTGCCGGAGGAAAGAAGGGGGTGGGCTTTTTCCCGGCAGCCGCGAGGAAGAAATAAAGGTTCTGGCAGAGGCAGCGCGCAGCGGATGTGCGTGGTGCGACGTGGAAATCGAAACGGCGAGCCGGTGGCCACGCGGGGAACTGGAGCGGTCTCTGGCGCCGGCACGCGTGCTGGTCTCGCACCACGATTTCCAGCGCACGCCGCGGAATCTTGCGTCCATCGTGAGGAGGTTGAAGGATACCGGCGGAGACGCAGTAAAAATCGCGGCGCAGTGCGCGTCGGTTTCGGATAGCGTCCGCATCTGCGGGTTGCCGCGGAAGCATCGCGACGTAGTGGCGGTTCCGATGGGAGAATTTGGACTTGCTGCGCGAGTGCTGTCTCTGCGGATGGGCAGCGCGCTGGCGTATGCGGCTATCGAACAGTCCACCGCGCCTGGGCAGCTATCGCTGCAGGCCATGAACGATCTCTACCGGGCTGGAAGCCTGACGCGCCGGACGCGGGTGTATGGCGTGATTGGCGATCCGATCGGACATTCGCTTTCGCCGCTGCTGCATAACACCGCATTTCACGCGCGGAAATTTGACGCGGTGTTCGTGCCGTTTCTGGTGCGGAATTTGAAGGAATTTGCGGGCACGATTGCAGAATTCGGAGTCCAGGGGCTTTCGGTTACGATTCCGCATAAGGAATCGATTTTGCGATATCTGAACGACTGCGATCCGCTCGCGGCGAAAATCGGCGCCGTGAATACGGTGGTCGTGCGTGGCGCAGGGCGATTGTACGGGTACAATACGGACTACGTTGGAGTGCTGCGCAGTCTGGAAAGCCGAATGCGCCTGGCGGGAAGCCGAGTCCTTCTGTTTGGTGCGGGGGGCGCGGCGAGGGCTGCGGCGTTTGCGCTGGCGCAGGCTGGTTCTATCGTATGCCTGTGCGCGCGGCGGCCGGAGCGCGCGCTGGCCTTGGCGCGGGCGATGGGCGGCCAGGTGGTGGAGCGCGGCTCGCTGGCCAAAGAATTTTTTGATGCGATCGTGAATTGCACGCCCATCGGGATGCATCCGAAAGGCGGGACGCCGCTTCGCTCCGCCGAATTGAATTGCCGGATCGTGATGGACATGGTTTACCGGCCGCTGGAAACGGAATTGTTGCGGCTGGCCAGGCGCAAGGGTATTGAAACGATTTCCGGACTGGAAATGTTTCTGGCGCAGGGTTTCGCGCAGTATGAAATCTGGACGGGCGAGCGCGCGCCGGAAGTCGCCACGCGGCGCGCGGTGGTTGCGGCGTTGAAAGCGGACGAGAAATCGAAGCGGCACGCGTAAAGCGCGGCAGCAGGGAATCGCCAAAAAATTATGATTCAGCCTGATTTCAAGTCGTTTTGTAAGCTGGCCAAGCAGGGAAACCTTGTGCCGGTGTACGACACGTTTACGGCCGACACGCTCACCCCGGTTTCCGCTTATCTGAGGCTGGCGCAGAACGCGCGCTACGCCTGTCTACTGGAAAGCGTCGAGGGCGGCGAGAAAATCGCGCGCTACACGTTTGTGGGCGCCAATCCCAGCGAAGTGTTCCGCTACGTGAATGGCGCGTGCGTGCTGGAGAGCGAGAGCCGCACATCCTGGGTGCAGGAGAATCCGCTCGATTATTTGCGCAACCGGGTGGAGCGCTACAAACCGGTGCGCGTGCCCGGGCTGCCTCCGCTGGTGGCCGGGGCCATCGGATATCTGGCGTATGACATGGTGCGGCTGATCGAGCGCATCCCGGACACCGGCGTGGACGATGTGGGCATGGACGACGCGGTGATGATGTTTTTTCTGGGCCTCGTAGTTTTCGACCATGTGCGGCACTGCGTTTGGATCGTGCGCAACGTGTTTACGGACGGCGAGGGCAGCCTGCGGGCGAAGTACAACCAGGCGGTGCGCGAGATTCGCGCCACGCGGCGGCGGTTGGATATCGCGGCGGCGTCCGAGCGGCCGCGGCGCAGGAAATCGAAGCCATTCAAGGTCACTTCTAATTTCTCCCGCGGCAAATTCATCGCTGCGGTGGAAAAATCCAAGGAATATATCCGCGCCGGCGATATTTTTCAGGTAGCCATCAGCCAGCGCTTTGCCGCCAAAACGGATGCCGACCCGTTTGAGATTTACCGCTCGCTGCGCGTCGTGAATCCTTCTCCGTACATGTATTTTCTGAAGCTCAACGATCTGGCGGTGGTGGGCAGTTCGCCGGAAATGCTGGTGAAAGTGCAGGGCCGCGAGGCTTTTTATAGGCCGATCGCCGGAACGCGCCCGCGCGGCGCCGGTGAAAAGGAAGACGAAGCTCTTGCCGCCGAACTGGCCGCCGATCCCAAGGAGCAGGCCGAACACATCATGCTGGTCGACCTGGGCCGCAACGACCTGGGCCGGGTATCGGAATATGGCACGGTGAACGTGGAGAAGTTGATGTTTGTGGAGCGCTACTCGCACGTGATGCATCTCGTTTCCAGCCTGCGCGGGAAATTGCGGGAAGGCGTGGACTGCTTCGATGCCTTGGCCGCATGTTTTCCGGGCGGCACGCTGTCCGGAGCGCCGAAAGTCCGGGCCATGGAAATTATCGACGAGCTGGAGCCTACGCGCCGCGGCATCTATGCGGGAGCAATTCTCTATCTCGACTTCTCGGGAAACCTGGATTCGTGCATTGCGATTCGGACCATGGTGGTGAAGAAGGGTATGGCGTACGTGCAGGCGGGCGCGGGCCTGGTGGCGGATTCCGTTCCGGAGAAGGAGTACCAGGAAACGGTCAACAAGGCCAGGGCGCTGTTGACCGCGCTGGAGATTGCGCATCGCGGAATGGATCCCGCGCCGGGCGGGGTCAAGCTGAGAAATTCGAAAAAGTAGCATGCGCGTGGTTGGTCTCCGCCCGCAGAACATTCTCTAAGCGCAGCGGCTCTTGTGAACGCCGTCACGGCGAAACGTCGAGTTCACGGTTTGGCGAATTATGCTGAATGTTCCTTCCTCAGAGCCTCGGACCGGCCTTCGAGCATACGTTTTAGTTTCCATAGTCGCCTTTCTGGGGGTCGCGATTTATATCGGCTGGGTTTTTTATTCGCGGTTGGAGGCCAACCAGGCGCTGGCGGAGAAAGCCGCGGAAAAGCAGAGGTCGCAAGACCAGCAGACGGTTGAAGCGATGGGCGGAAACCGATTTGAGATTCTCGGGTACATGGCTTACCCCACGGCAATTCGGGCGGGCGAGAAAAGTAAGATTTGCTACAGCGTGTCTAACGCGAAGGGCGTGAAGATCGAGCCGGCGGCGGAAGAGCCGGTGTGGCCGGCGTTCAGCCGGTGCGTGAATGTTTCGCCGCGGAAGACGACGAAGTATACGCTCACGATTGACGACGGGGCCGGGCATACAAAGACGGCGAGCGTGGAAGTGAAGGTTCAGTAGAGCCGATACAGTAGTGCCGGATTTAGTGGAGCAGCCTGGATGCTACGGGATTTTGGAGTTCTACATCGCAACAGTTTCGGTTTCTTGACGGAAACCCACAGACTGAAGTCTGTGCTACTTGGGCGCGTGAACGATTATCTTTTGAACCCGCCAGTTAGACGTTTCCGCGGCGTAGATTACGTTGTCTGAGGCGCAGGCCAACTGGTGCGCGCCGGAAAACTGGCCGAGCTTTCTTCCCGAGCGCCCAATTACACCTAGAACTTTTCCATCGAGAGAAACCTTGAAGATGCGGCCGGGGAACGTGGTTTCTCCGACGTAGAGCACTTGGTTCGCGCCTGGCGTGATACAGATGGAATTGGGCGCGCCGCTCACAGCGGCCAGCCGCTCGCCGGTGGGAGTGTTACCGTTGACCGCGTGAGTACCGGGAACCGACGGCACGTCAATCGTGAACTTACGCAGAAAAGTTCCGTCCGTATCAAACACCTGAATGCGGCGATTGGTGCGGTCGCCCACGTAGAGATTGTTTTTGCGGTCCACGACGATGGCGTGAGGCAGGCGAAACTGGCCGTCGCCGGTGCCCTTGGTGCCCCAGGATTTCACCCAGTCGCCGTTCTTGTCATATTTCGCGACGCGCGAATTGACGTAGCCATCGGTTATGTAAATGTTTCCGTCGGAGTCCCAGGCCACGTCGGTGGGCTGGCGGAAGAGCCCGTCCACTGGGGGTAGCGGAGGATCGGGATGTCCCCACGGTTTGGTGTCGTCTTCGGCCCCTTCGAGTCTCCGGCCGAAGACCCAGACCACGCGACCGGCCTGATTGAATTTGATGACCATGTCGGACCCTTTGTCGATGGCCCAGATGTTGTCATCCTTGTCGATGCGCACGCTGTGAGCTTCCGCCCAGGCGTACAGGCCCTTTCCGATTTCGCGAATGAATGTTCCGTCGGGACCGAACTCAAACAGTTGCGCCGCGGCAGGCGCGTACGCTGGCCCGTTCGCGCTGTTTGAGCGCGTGAAAACGAATACGTGTCCCTTGGAATTGACGGCCACGCCGGGAACCTCACCGAAGTTCATGCCGGGAGGAAGTTTGAAGAAATCGGGAACCGAGTCGAAGGCCAGTTGCGGTACGTCTTGCTGCGCGAACAAGGGCGCCGCGAACATGATGGACAAGAGTACGAGGCACATCTTTAGCTTCATGGCGATCTCCCTACAGCCTCAGTTTTGATTTCTTCACCAGCGTGGCGCGAGACTACGACGGCGGCGGGGAAGTGTCAAATGATGCGCGATGGTAGGCGCGTGTTCCGCCTGTCATTCTGAGCGGAGCGAAGAATCTCTCTGGTCTTTGGCTCTTGCTTTCACTTCGATCGAAGAGAGATTCTTCGCTTCGCTCAGAATGACAAGTAAATCATTGTGGAGCGTAAGGGTGGGATCCGCGAGGCTCATGAGGCTCGACCCCTACTAGGATTTTTTCTGCGTGTTATTCAACACAGCGTCGGGGATGATGAGGCGTTCTACTGGCCGGCCGCCTAATATGTGCGACTCGATGATTTCGTCGACGTCCGCGGGGGTCACGCCGCCGTACCAGACGGCGTCCGGATAAACGACGACCGTGGGGCCGACTTCGCACTGGTCGAGGCATCCGGCTTTGTTGGCGCGGACTTTGCTGTTGGGAATTCCGCGGGCTTTCAGCTTCGCTTTGAACTCGCCGTGAAGCTCGGCGTTGCCGGAGGGATTGCAGCAGCCGCGCGGGTTGCCGTCCGGGCGCTGATTGGTGCAGATGAAGATGTGTTTTTCAAATTTGGCCATGGGTTTGGATGAGCTTTGTGGTCGGTGTCATCATTGAACATTGTACATGCTTCGTGCTGGGCTTGCGCTTTAGCGGAAGTTTTGCGTGATTGACCTTTGCACGCTTGTGCGTCGAGATCGGAATCTGCTTGTTGCGCTGGCGGGTTTGATTTCTTGCAAACTCTTTTGGAACCCGACAGGCTGAAGCCTGTCCTACTGGGAATTCGTGTATGATTAGTGGCGGATATGGATATGAAGCGGCACGTTTTGCGATTCTTCACCGGATTGGTGCTGTTGAGTGCGTGTTTGCTGGCGCCGGGCGCGCGGGCCGAGCAGCAACAGCAGCAGCACGCGCAGCGCGGACCCTCCACGGCCGAGGAGCGGGCGCGCGCCGTGAAAGTGGCGCATGAACTGGAAAGCGATCCTCTTGCGAAGGATGCCAAGGATAACCGCGACTGGGTTTACAAATGGATCGAAGATATTCCGGACATCACGGTGAACGTATGCTATGACTTTTTCGGGACGCTGCCCAAGCCGCCTCGGGGGCACGCCCTTGAGATCGTCAACCAGATGGCCATCTCCAGCGCCGCGTTCATCATCGAGCATCCGAATAAATCGAAGGACGAGCAGTCCATCGCCACCGCTGGTCTGCTGGGAGCTTTGCGAGCCTACCAGGCGGTCCTCAAACAGGATCCCGACTCGCGCTGGCCCTACCTGGATAAAGTGGTGCAGATGCGCGACCAGGGCAAGCTGGATGACTACGTCTCCGATACCCGCCGGAAGTGCGAGCAGGAGCAGGAAGAGCCGGATCCGGACACCATGCGTGCGGCGCGCTGATTTGTACCGCCCCTCCGTGGACCTTATACTGTATGCTTCCGCTGAATTTGCGCCGGTTTAAGCTGAAACCATGATTCTGCTTCTCGACAACTACGACTCGTTCACGTACAACCTCGCGCAGTTCCTCGGGCAGTTGGGAGAAAAGCTGGAGGTGATCCGCAACGATCAGATCACGCTGGACCAGATCGCGGCGAAAAAACCGGAGCGCATCGTTATTTCTCCGGGGCCGGGAACGCCGGAAGATGCCGGCATTTGCGTCGATGTGATCAAGCGATTTTCAGAGCAGATTCCGATTCTGGGCGTGTGCCTAGGTCACCAGGCCATCGGGCAGGCGTTCGGCGGCAACGTGATTCGCGCGCCGCAGATCATGCACGGAAAAACCAGCCGCATACACCACGATAACAGGACGGTCTTCAAGGATTTGCCGCAGGATTTCGTGGCCACGCGTTATCACTCGCTGATTGTCGAGGAGAAATCGTTTCCCGCGGACCTGGAAATTTCAGCGCGCACCGGAGACATTATCATGGGATTGCGCCACCGCACCATGCGCGTGGAGGGTGTGCAGTTTCATCCGGAATCGGTGCTGACCGACGTGGGCATGCAGTTGCTGCGGAATTTTCTGTCGGTGTGACAGTCTGCGGAATAAATCCTCCCCTTTGTCATTCTGAGCGAAGCGAAGAATCTCTCCTTGTTTTGTTGCTTGCACCTGGATCGAAGAGAGATTCTTCGCTGCGCTCAGAATGACAATATTTTATTTTTTGGGGGCAGCCCGGGAAGTTGCGTTCTTTGTCTTAAATTTCTGAGCACTCAGAATGTTGCGGTGGAATTTCCTTAGCGTTTTTTCATCGCCGGGCAGAGCTCTTTATACTCACACCAGTCGCAAAGAGGAGTAACCACCGTAGGGAATGACGTGGCTGCTTCGATTCGTTGAATCCATCCCAGGGTACTTTTCTTCACAGATTCCAGTTGTTCCGCCGTTTTGGTGATTTTGATTTCCTTGTCGAAGGCCAGATAGTGCCAGATCAGCGAAATTTGCTGCGTCTCCGGCCAGCGGTGGCGCATGGCGATTTCATACAGCGCCAGCTGCGTATCGCTGCTGACCTTTTCGCGATCGGGCAGGCGGCGCGAAGTTTTGTAATCGTGAATTTCCAGCGTGCCGTCCTTGTGGCGCGACAGGCGATCAATGATTCCGCGCATCTCGTGGTCCGGCGAAATCGGGAACAGGAATTTTTCCTCCAGCTCCAGCGTGGTGGATTGCGTGAAGGGATGAAACGTCCAGTGATAATCCGCCAGCATTTTGCGGCCGAGTTCCAGGTACGTCTGCGCGGTGGTGCGCGCACGGACGATTCTCAAATCGGGAGAAAAGCCTTCGTCCCACTTTTCCTGGAAGCATTTTAAGAGCTCATCTACGGAGGCGATGCGGCCCTGGGCGGCGTCCGCGTACAGCTTTTCGAGCGCGCGGTGAACGGAGTCTCCGAGGTGAAGCTCGATGCTGCGGATGGGCGAAGGAATTTCGTCCAGATAGCGAAACTTGTACTTCTGCGGGCACTGCTTGTAGGACTCCAGTTTGCTGTGAGAAAAGCTTGGCACTTTTTTGTTTTCCGTTTTCGAATAGCGATTATTGGATGGAATGGGCGGCGGGTCAAGTTGGCGGCGCGCGCTACGCAGCCGTGCTGAAAGCGATCAAAGCGTCCAGCTTACTGAGCGCGGCCCCCGAATCGATGGATTGCGCCGACAGCAACGCGCCTTCGAGGAAATTGGCGGCGCGTCCGGCAGCGACAATCGCGGCGGATGCGTTGGCAATGACGATATCCCGGCGCGGTCCCTTTTCGCCGGAAAAGATGGCGCGGATCAGTGCGGCGTTATGCTTCGCATCGCCGCCGGAAATCGCCTCGATGGGTGCGCGTTCCAGGCCGAAGTCTTCGGGAGCGACGGAATAGATTTCCACGGTAGTGTGCCGCACGTCGCCGATGGAGGTCTCGCCCGAAAGCGAAATCTCATCCAGTCCTCCATCGCCGTGCACGACGAAGGCGCGCTCGACGTCCAGTTCGCTGAGCGCCAAGGCCATTTTTTCGACGACCTTGTCGGAAAACACGCCGGCCACCTGTGCACGCGCTCCCGCCGGATTGGTTAGGGGCCCGAGCAGATTAAACGCGGTGCGCCCCAGGCGGCGCCGCGCCGGCATGGCGTGGCGCATGGCTGTGTGCAGGGCTGGCGCGTAAAGAAATCCGATGCCGATTTCGCGAATAGACGCGCCAACTCGCTCCGGGGGAATGTCCAGGGAAACGCCGAGCGCTTCCAGAACATCGGCGGAGCCGCATTTCGAGGAAATCGAGCGGTTGCCATGCTTGGCGATGCGCACTCCGGCGCCGGCGGCGACAAAGGCGGCCGCGGTCGAGATGTTAAATGTGCCCGAGGCATCTCCGC
This sequence comes from uncultured Acidobacteriota bacterium, assembly GCA_963774805.1. GTDB lineage: Bacteria > Acidobacteriota > Terriglobia > Acidiferrales > UBA7541 > Palsa-360. The sequence continues at coordinate 265,098 of CAVZGK010000002.1, read as the reverse complement.
CCGTGCCGCAAGTGTCCACCAGCAACTCTTCCGGGCGTGAGCCGTCGGTAAATACCGGGGCCACCTGGTTTCGCATGGCGCGCGCGAAGCCGACCAGCTCGGCCACCGTTTCACCCTTGGCCCGAAGCGCGGCCAGGAGCGCAACAATCGTCTCTTCGTCGGCGCGCCCGGAGAGGATTTCCTCCATCGCGGCCTGCGCCTGCTGCCGCGACAGGTCGGTCCCGGCTTCCACGTTCTTGATGAAGGTGTGCATCATGGGCGAGCGGTCTCGAACTGGCGGGGCCGAAGCACACGGCGCTCGAAGAACTCGCTTGCACTGTTTCGATTCGGCGTTGAACGCGAACTCACAAGGTTCCTTTCAACTTGCCCGCTGCGGGCGTTCCCTATAAACTCTTAAGTTTCCAGCGTAGCTAAATTCTAGCACTGATGGACGGACGATGAAGATTCACGAGTACCAGGCAAAAGAGATTTTCCGGAAATTCGGAGTTCCCACGCCGCGCGGCGAAATGGTGACCACGCCCGATCAGGCTCGCGCAGTGGCGGAACGGCTGGGAACGAAAATCGTGGTGGTGAAAGCGCAGATTCATGCCGGAGGCCGCGGCAAGGCCGGAGGCGTGAAGCTGGCGAAGTCTCCCGCGGAAGCAGCGGATCTCGCGAAGTCGATCATGGGCATGACGCTGGTGACGCCGCAGACCGGCCCCGGCGGGCGCGTGGTGCAGCGGTTGCTAGTTGAAGAGGGCCTAGACATCAAGCGCGAGCTTTATCTGAGCATTCTGGTGGATCGCGCCGCGGCCGCGCCCGTGATCATGGCCAGCACAGCGGGCGGCATGGAAATTGAAGAAGTGGCGCACACCAATCCGGAGCTGATCCTGCGCGAAACGATTCGCCCGGAAACCGGATTGCAGCCCTATCACACGCGCAAGCTCGCCTACGGCCTCGGTCTTTCGGGAGATGCCGCCGCGGCTGCGGGGCCGTTCCTGCAGGCATTGTATCGCGCGTTTCTGGAAACCGATGCGTCCCTCGCGGAAATCAATCCGCTGATCGTAACGGGAGACGGCAAGCTGGTGGCGCTCGATGCCAAGATGGCATTTGACGATAACGCCCTGTACCGCCACAAGGAACTCGCCGATCTGCGCGACCTCAACGAAGAAGATCCGCTGGAAGTCGAAGCGTCCACCTACAAGCTGAATTACATCAAACTCGACGGCAACGTTGGCTGCATGGTCAATGGCGCGGGTCTGGCCATGAGCACGATGGATATCATCAAGCTCTCCGGCGGCTCTCCGGCGAATTTTCTGGATGTGGGCGGAGGGGCTTCGGCGGAGCAGGTGAAGAACGCCTTCAAGATTCTGGTGAAGGATCCCAGCGTGAAGGGCGTGTTCATCAATATTTTCGGCGGAATTTTGCGCTGCGACGTGCTGGCCTCGGGCGTGGTGGCCGCCGCCAAGGAATTAAATCTGAAACTTCCGGTCGTCGTTCGCATGGAAGGGACCAACGTGGAGAAAGGCCAGGAAATTTTGCGCGACTCAGGGCTGGGCTTGACGATTGCCAAGGATATGAAGGATGGCGCGGATAAGATCGTGGCGCTGGCGGGAGGTGCGCGATGAGCGTCCTGATCAATGAAAAGACGCGCGTCATCGTGCAGGGCCTCACCGGCCGCGAAGGCAGCTTTCATGCCGGGCAGATGGTGGAGTACCACACGCAAGTCGTCGGCGGCGTGACGCCCGGCAAGGGCGGCACCAAGCACGAAAATATTCCCGTGTTCAACACCGTTGCCGATGCGGTTCGCCAAACCGGCGCAGACGCCTCCATCATTTTTGTTCCTCCGCCGTACGCCGCGGATGCCGTGCTGGAAGCGATCGATGCGGGCTTACCGCTGGTGGTGTGCATCACCGAAGGCATTCCCACACTGGACATGGTTCGCGTGGCCGCGGCGCTGAAGAATTCCAAAACGCGGCTGATCGGACCGAACTGCCCGGGAATTATTTCTCCGGGAAAATGCAAGATGGGCATCATGCCAGGGCGAATTCACAAGCAGGGGAACATCGGCGTGGTCAGCCGCAGCGGAACCCTGACGTACGAGGCCGTGCACCAGTTGACGCAACTGGGCATCGGGCAGTCCACTTGCATCGGCATCGGCGGCGATCCGATTATCGGCACGACGCATATCGACGCCATCAAGCTATTCAACGAAGACCCGGACACGCACGCCATCGTGATGATCGGCGAAATCGGCGGCGATGCGGAAGAAAAGGCCGCCGCCTACATCAAGACCAATGTCAAAAAACCGGTCGTCGGATTGATTGCCGGGCAGACCGCGCCCCCAGGGCGCCGCATGGGCCACGCCGGCGCGATCATCAGCGGCGGAGCGGGAACGGCAGCCGAGAAGTACAAGGCCATGGCCGCCGCGGGGATTCACACCATTCAAAGCCCGGCGGACATCGGTTCGACGCTGGCGTCGGTAATCAAGAAGTAGGGAAGCAGGAGCGGGGAGAGCGAGGCGTTTCCGTGCTTCGCGGTTCTTTGCTTACAGGCAGATCGATTTTAATTCAGGGAGACTTGCGGAATGGCGATCGAGCGAACGTTAGCAATTATCAAGCCGGATGCGGTGGGACGCGGGCTGACCGCGGATATTCTGGCGAGAATTCACAAGGCGGGATTTCAGATTGTGGCGATTAAATCCGTCCGGCTGACCAAAAAAGAAGCCGAGGGTTTTTACGCGGTGCATTCCGCGCGGCCGTTTTTCGGCGAGCTCACGGATTTCATGAGTTCGGGAAAAGTGGTGCTTATCGCGCTGGAAGCCGAAGGCGCAATTCTGAAATGGCGCGATGCAATGGGCGCCACCGATCCGGCCAAGGCCAATCCCGGCACGATTCGCCGCGATCTCGGCACCAGCATCGGCAACAACTGCACGCATGGTTCGGACGCGCCCGAAACCGCGGCCTTCGAGCTGGGCTACTTTTTCGCCGGGCTCGAATTGATCTGAAGATCGATTCTTCTCCGGGTCGAGCCGCTTCCGCAATCACGGGAGCGGCTTGGCGAGCGCCCGGTAGGCGGAAGATACGCTTCCCTCGGTCCTTCATGTTTATCCGCCGTATGTTTATCCGCCGTGCGCCGCTACTGTGGCCCAATTCCGGGCATGCCTCACCGATGCCGTTCGGTCCTCCCGGAAAAGATTTTGAATCCAAATTCTCCATCCCGATGCTTTTATGCGCCAGCGGCCCAGCAACCTTTGGCAGGCAGTTCACCAGCCGTTCCGTTATTCCTATGCCGCTTTGGCCAGCGATCACATTGTCGTCGTGCTCGGCGTGGGTTATAGGTAGGGAAGAGGAGACTCCATGAAGAGCACCCGATACTTGCTGGCTCTCATCGCCGTCGTGGTGCTGTTCTCGAGCTGTAAGAAACACGAGAGCGATGCCGATGCCATTCGTGCGGGCATCAATCAGCACCTCGCTGGTTTGAAAACGCTGAATCTCGATGCGATGGATATGAACATCACTAATATTTCCGTGCAAGGCGATCAGGCGCAGGCGCAAGTCGAGTTCAAGCCCAAGTCCGGTGGGCCCCCGGGAGCGGGGATGCAGGTTTCCTACGCCTTGCAAAAGCAGAATGGGCAGTGGGTGGTGCAAACCACCCAACCGGCTGGAGGAATGATGCAACACCCTGCGCCGGGAGACAATCCGCACATGAACGGAGCAGCGCCGCCTTCCGGGTCCATGCCCAATTTCCGCGATCTAGTTCCCGGAAGCGAGAGCGGTAATTCCACGCAGTTGCCACCGGGACATCCTCCCGTCAACGCGCCTTCAAAGTAAAAAAAGGCAGCGCGGGCTGCAAGGATTGTGTGGAAACTCGCGTTTGCGTCCTGTACAACCCGACTCTAGACGGGGAGTTGCTTGAGCTAGAGATGCCCGCCTGAAGGCGGGCGCTACGAATATACAAACAATTTCAGTTCTCGACGCGGGGCCGGTCAGCGGCTGAAGCCGCCTTGATTTCGCGCGCATTTCGGCATGGCTGAAAACCAGTCCCTCTACAACGATTTCTCTTACCTGGTGGCGTTCCGCTCCAATTGGATAGAATGGATGGCGATGCGCGAACTCGGACGGATGATGATCTTCGCCGGCGGCGTGATCGCCGCAATTGGCGCGCTGGTGTGGTTTGCCGCGCGGCCGGGCAGCTTGCCCTTCCGGCTGGTGCGCCTGCCCGGAGATATCGCCTACCAGGGCAAGCACGGTTCGTTCTACTTCCCGGTTGTTACGTGTATCCTGCTGAGCGTGGCGTTGACGCTGATAATGTGGCTGGTGCAATGGCTGAAAAGGTGACCCAATTCGAGTTGAATCTAGCGCCCGAGCGAAAAGTCTGGAGCGTCGCCGAATTGACGGCGCGCATCAGTGGGCTGCTTTCCGTCGCAATTTGCAAATCTGTGGGTCGAGGGCGAGGTTTCCAACCTGCGCCCGGCGCAGTCCGGGCACCTGTATTTCACGCTGAAGGATGCCAAGGCCCAGGTCAAGTGCGTGTGCTTTCGCTCGCAGGCCATGCGCCTGAAATTCAGGCCGGAGGACGGCCTGAAACTGATTGTGCGCGGTTCGATCGGCGTTTACGAACCGCGCGGCGAGTATCAGATTTACGTCGAGCACATCGAACCTGCCGGTGTTGGCGGCCTGCAACTGGCTTTTGAGCAGCTGAAAAAACGTCTGGCCGCCGAGGGACTTTTCGACGAGGCCCGCAAAAAGCCGCTGCCCATGCTGCCTGGGCGAATCGGAGTGGTCACTTCTCCGAGCGGCGCGGCCGTGCGCGATATTATCCGCATCTTGCGCCGGCGCTTTCCCAACCTGCACCTTACGGTTTATCCCGTGCGCGTGCAGGGAGACGGTGCCGCAGAGGAAATCGCGGGTGCGCTGAATTATTTCCATCGCAAGCGCTCAGTGGACGTGATCCTGCTGGCGCGCGGCGGCGGTTCGATCGAGGACCTCTGGGCGTTCAACGAAGAAATCGTGGCCCGGGCGATTGCCGCCTGCGCCATCCCTATCGTGAGCGGCGTGGGCCATGAAACCGATTTCACGATCGCGGATTTCGTGGCCGATGTGCGCGCTTCTACGCCCTCGGCGGCGGCGGAAATTGTGGTGAAATCGCGGCAGGAATTTCAGCGGCATCTTCTGGAGCTGGAGCACAAGATTTCGCAGCGCATGCGCTACCTGCTGCTCGAGTATCGCCATCGCTTGAAGGATCTCACCACGCACATCGGTTTCCGGCGGCTGGAGGATTTGCTGCGCCGGCATCGCCAGCAGGCGGACGAGCTGACGGCGCGGCTTGGCGCGGCGCTGGAGGAGCGGCTGGACCGCCTGCGCCACCGCTATACGATCGCCGCCACGCGCATCGCATCGTTCGACCTGCGCGCGCGGATCCGCACGCTAGGGTTGCGCCTGCTGCAACGCTCCGCGGAACTCGGCGTTCGCATCGAACGATTGCTGGTGGGCAAGATACAACGCCTGGAAACGCTGCGCGTGCTGCTCGACGAACGCAGCCCGCTGCGCGTTCTGCAGCGGGGCTATGCCATCTGCACGGACGCGGCTGGCAATGTGATCAGCGCGGCCGAACAGGTGGAAGTTGGCGCCGAGGTGAAGGTGCAACTAGCGCAGGGACGCCTGGGTGCGGAAGTGCGCACGCGCGAAAAGTAGCACAGGCTTCAGCCTGTGGCTTTTTGTTGGGGCGGGAACTATGGTGCGTTACTGAACGCCCGGCGGGCAGGTCCTTGTGGCGCGAAAATTGTAAGCGGCTGCGCGCCGGCGAGAATGAACCTAACGGCGTAGAAATAGATTCGGTCTGAGTGGCAGTTTCAAAAATCCACAGGCTGAAGCCTGTGCTACTTAAATCTGTGCTACTGGTTATTCGTCGCTTGTGCTTGCTACTTTCAGCACCGCCAGGAACGCTTCCTGCGGAATATCCACGCGGCCCACGCGTTTCATGCGTTTCTTTCCTTCTTTTTGTTTCTCCAGCAGTTTGCGTTTTCGCGAAATGTCTCCGCCGTAGCACTTGGCCAGCACGTTTTTGCGGATGGCGGCCACCGTTTCGCGCGCCAGCACGCGGCTGCCGATGGCGGCCTGGATGGGCACCTCGAACATCTGACGCGGGATGAGTTTGCGCAGCCGCGTCACCAGTTCGCGGCCGCGTTCGTAGGAAAATTCGCGATGGCACACCAGCGCCAGCGCATCCACCGGCTCGCCGGCAATCAGGATGTCCAGCTTCACGAGGTCGGCTTCCTTGTAGCCCGCCAGGTGATAATCGAGCGATGCGTAGCCGCGCGAAGCGCTTTTCAGGCGATCATAAAAATCGAGCACGATTTCATTCAGCGGCAGCTCGTAGGTAAGCATCACGCGTTGCGGCGAGAGATACTCGAAATTTTTCTGCACGCCGCGTTTTTCCTCGCACAGCTGCAGGATACCGCCCACGGAATCCTCGGCCGTGATGATCATGGCCGTGATCACCGGCTCCTCGATCTTGGCCATCTCGTTGGGCGGCGGGAATTTCGTGGGGCTGTCCACTTCCACTACGTCCCCGGCCGTGGTCGTGATCCGATAGCGCACGCTGGGCGCGGTGGTGATCAGGTTGATGTTGAACTCGCGCTCCAGGCGTTCCTGGGCAATTTCCAGGTGCAGCAATCCCAGGAATCCGCAGCGGAAACCGAAGCCCAGGGCCACGGAATTTTCCGGCTCGTAGAAAAATGCGGCGTCATTCAACTGCAATTTACCCAGCGCGTCGCGCAAATTTTCGTAGTCGCTGGCCAGCACGGGAAACAGGCCGGCAAAGACCATCGGCTTGATGGCTTCAAATCCCGGCAGCGCTGGCGCCGGCCGACCGGCGTCGGTGACCGTGTCCCCCACGCGCGCGTCGGCTACCTGCTTGATGTTGGCGACGATGAAGCCCACATCCCCGGCCACCAGTTCTTCGAGCACCACCGGCTTGGGAGTCAGCGCGCCGAGCGCCTCAACCTGATACACCTGATCGTTGAAGCAGAGGCGGATCTTCATTTCCTTCGTGATGCGCCCGTTCATCACGCGCACCAGCACCACGGCCCCGCGAAACGGATCGAACCAGGAATCGAAGATCAATGCCTGCAGCGGCTTGTCTGCTGTGCCAACCGGCGGAGGAATGCGCGCCACAACGGCTTCCAGCACATCCTCCACGCCGATGCCGCTCTTGGCGCTGATCAACAGCGCGTCCGAAGCTGGAATTGCCAGCACGTTTTCAATCTGTTCCTTGGCTTGTTCAGGCTGCGCCGCCGGCAAGTCGATCTTGTTGATCACAGGAATGATGGTGAGGTTGTGCTGCGCGGCGAGAAACGTGTTCGCCACGGTTTGCGCTTCGACGCCCTGGCTCGCGTCCACGACCAAAAGCGCGCCTTCACAGGCGGAAAGCGCGCGGGAAACCTCATACGAAAAATCGACGTGCCCCGGCGTGTCAATCAGGTTGAGCTGATACTCGTTCCCGTCCTTCGCTCGATAGTGCAGGCGAATGCTTTTGGCTTTAATCGTGATACCGCGCTCGCGCTCCAGGTCCATGGAGTCGAGCACCTGCGCGCTCATTTCCCGTTGGCTGAGCGCGCCGGTAAGTTCGAGCAGGCGGTCGGCCAGCGTGGACTTGCCGTGGTCAATATGCGCGATGATGCAAAAATTGCGGACGAAACGTGGGTCCATCAGTTAGCCTGCCAGCACGGTTTCCGCGCCGGTAAATTTCTCCTGTTCGAAGCGATTGCGGGACGTAAGAATAGCAACTCGTGATCCAGACGGGTTCACGGTCCGATTCTTAACAATTCAGTGTGCCACAAGTGGCTGCGGGTCGGAAGCGGGGACGCGCATTGGACGGAATGAGACGGCCAGGCGAATGGAACTGAATCAAGTTATAAAGGAAGCGGTCGGACTCGCACTTCTGCTAGGCTCTGGAAATCAGGCGAATGGCCACGCGGCACTTGCCGCCCTCCGGCCTCTCCACTCGCACCACGCAGCCGTGTTCTTCCGGTCCTTGCAGATCCGCGATGCCCGCATTTCGCGTCAGGTACACTTCCATCCCGGCGTAATAGAGGCTGGCGTCGCTCTCCACCTGCAAACCGTTTTTGGAAACATTCAGGCTGGTGCTCATCTGCTCCGGGTAGCGCGTGTTCACCGGGCGAATGAGCACGGGGATCGTCATTTTAACCCTGGGATCGCTGCGCACAACGGATCCGACCCGTGAAATGCTATGCGTCGAGGAAATGAATGGAACCAGGAGCAGGCAGGAGGACAGAACGTACAGGCCCGGGCCGGGACTTACTTGAAATGAATTTATCATCAACATTCGTGTGACCAGCAGCGGGCTGTCCGCCGCGCCGAACGCGTGGGTACTGATCAGCGCTTTCGTCCACGTCCGCAGATCGGAATTCATCAGCGTCACATGCAGCACCGCCAGCGCCGCCAGGCAGCCACCCAACAGGCAGAGCCCGGCGAATCCCTTTCGCGAAAAGAGAAGATCGACGAGAGCCAGCGCGGCGCAAACCAGAGAAGCCAGAATCAGCCACGGAGTGTAGAACGAATTTTCCAGACTGAACGGTAGTTCCAGCGGCGCGGCGGATTCGGGAGCAGTTCGCACCGGGCGATAGGCAGCCGCGGTTTCAGGAGTGGATTGGTAGGCGGCCACCGCGGTGAGTCCCGTTTTCAGCATGGTCAGGCCCCAGCGGACATTGGAGCCATCTCCCGGCAGGTCGCCCTCCGGTCCATGCAACCGCACCAGCGGCGATTCAAACATCAGCAGCGCGATGCACAGCAACAGGCCGATTCCGATCCGCTCGACGTCGTATTTCGATGACACTGTGAAACCTCCACACCGTGCGCAAAACTGGGTGCGAACTGCCAATGGACCGGCCCGGTCGGAAACGTATTCTAATTTTGCCTAAGATCCCGTGCGGTTACACGAAGGTAGATTGCACGGATGCCGTAACGGAAACCTGCTGAATCCGGCCGGAACGGTGTCCGTGAAGTTAGTTTCGTGCTTCAGTTGGGTGGCTGTAGCGCCCTGGACGGCAGGGGCTATCGGGCTTTGGGATCGTGTTCGCGTTCGGCGTGCTCTTCAAATTCTCGCGTGAGCCTCGCCGCATCGACTGGATCAGGCCGAAACCTCTGGCCGCACTCCGAGCAGCGGTATTCTCCGCTCCAGCAGCTTCTGCCGTCGCGCGCGATCATGACGGCTTTGAGGCAAACCTTTCGTTCCGCCATGCGGTCAGTGTACGTCAGTCATTCCTAAAAACTTGAACGGGCGGCAGCGTTGCGGTCATCACACCACCGGGTCGCCGTGGATCTCGACTTCCGAGATGTCCACGCCGCAGGCTTCCGGCGAAGGCAGGCGTCCCGACCAGTTCGCCCAACCCCAGAAAACCGCCGTGGACGAACTCACGAGTCCCGCCACGGTGCCGATGGCTCGCGGGCTGTAGTGCGTGGAGGCGATACCCGCGGCGGTCATGGAGATCATCATCATCGACCACGTCAGCGACTCGACGGTGGAAAACACGCGCCCGCGATACTGGTCCGCGACGGCTTTGAGCAGGTAGGAATAATTCAAGACCGAATTGACGGCCATGGCGGCTCGCGAAATAAATATGAACAGCAGCGCCATCTCAAACCGCTGCATCCGGCTGAACAGGACATAGGCTCCGCCGTGTACGACGTAGTCCACGAACACCACCAGCTTATACTCCTCAAACGAAAGCCTTTTTCCCAGCCAGTTGGCAAAAGCGCCGCCCGCCAGCAGGCCCAGCCCGGCGCATCCCCAGATCGTGCCGATGCCCGCGGCGCCGCGTTCAAACACGACTTCGCCAAACAGTGTAAACAGGATTTGCGCGGCCCCGCCGCCCGTCGCCCATCCCACCGCCAGCATGGCGATCGCAAATACCAGCGGAATCGAGCGCATGTAGCGCAGTCCTTCGCGATATTCGTGCCACGGCCGCACTACTTCGGCTTCCGTCAGGTCGCGATGCTCGGCGCGAAATTGCTTGCCCTGGGGCGGACGCAGATTCCAGATCGCCCAGGCCGAAAACAAAAAGGAAATCGCATTCAGGACGAACGCCCACTCGTAGCTGAAGCCGACCAGCGTCGCGCCCAGAAACGTTCCGACGGTCAGGTTGGTCCATTGGGTCGTCTGGGTCAGCGAATTCGCGGTGTGAATTTCATCGCGATTGGCGATGGTCGGCAGGATGGCGGAGCGCCCCGCGGTAAAAAACGGCGAGGCCACCATCAGCAGCGCGCTGAACAGATACAGCAGCCAAACCTGTTGCTGCCGGTAAGCAACGATGAATCCCAGTGCCACAACGGCCCGCATCAGGTCGCTGGCGATCATGATGCGCTTGCGGTCAAAACGATCCAGCAGCACGCCCGCCAGCGGCCCCACGGTCACGGCCGGAATGGCGCGCGAAAGCATCACGCCCATCACCACCAGGCCGGAGTGCGTGAGCTGCATGGCCAGCGCGAAGACCGCGATGTTATTGAAGTTGTCGCCGATTTCGCTCACCACCTGGCCCATCCAGGTGTAGCGGTAGTTGCGATTGCGGCGCAGCAGTTCCAGGAATTCGTGCATCAGCGCGTGCGGCTCTGGCCGTCTCTCCGTTTGCCCGGCGGAAGTCCAATTAAGAGAAGAACATCCTGACGTCTCATCCTTGAAAGTCTTACATACTTCGCGCCCGCGTACACCCCTGGAGTCGACGGGATGTGACGCGAACCGCGGGGCGGCGCCGGCCCGGTCTCCAAATCTTTCAAAACCGTCACCGGAATCCTCAATTGCCGCATTGGGCAGCGCATCCGCGATCGGTTTGCCGCGTTTCGCCGCAGCGGTATATAGTATTTTTGTCTTGACCCGCGTCGATCCGTGAGTCTGCGGTCGCCATTTCACATAGGAAAACCGTTCGAGCCCGCATGAGCGTGGATATCGTCAAGCAACTGGACAAGGCCAAGCGTTTCGTCGAAAAGAGCCGCATCGACGAGGCGATCGACGCCTATCAATCTATCCTCTCGGCTGTTCCGAACCACCTCGAATCCATTCAGGCCCTGGGCGATCTTTTCACCCTGCAGAACCGTAGCGATCGCGCCGCGGTCTTCTATGGGATGCTCTTTGACCGTTTTTCGACGCCCCGCGAGGAAGCCAAAGCGCTGGCCGTCTACACGCGGTTCCTGAAGCCGCACCAGCAGCCTCCGGAACGTGTTGCACGCTATGCCCTGCTGCTGCAGAAACAAAATCGCGCCGACGAAGCCATTGAGCAGTTCACCTCCGCGGCCATCGCCTACGAACTGAGCGGGAAGGGCGAGGATGCTCTGGCCTGCTTCGTTCGCATCGCCCAGCTGGACACCGACGATCGTGAGCGCCACGTGGCCGTGGCGGAACTTGCCGAACGCATCGGCAATCTAGCTGCCGCTTCCCGCGGCTACCTGCGCGCCGGGCAACTCACCACGCAAAACGAAGAGGAACGCCTTCATTTTTTCAGCAAGGCCCACGAACTGGCGCCTGTCGATCGCAGCGCATCGCTGCTCTACGCCCAGGCCTGCCTGCGGCACGGTGACGCGGCCCAAGCCGCTTCGCTGCTCGCTCCGCTGAGTGAAACCGAAAAGGACGCGACCTTCCTCGAGACTTATGCCGATGCCCTCATGCGCTCCGGACAGCTGGACTCCGCGCGCGCCGTCCTGGAGAGCTCCAGTGTTCGGGGCGACGGCTCCGCGGAAAAATATTTCGCACTGGCCTCTGAATTTCTGCGAACTGGCCAGGAAATCGCCGGCGTAAATTTTCTGGCGGTTATCAAGAAAAGCATGGCGGCGGCTCGGCGTGAATCGGAATTCTCCGCGGGCATCGATCGTCTCGGAGAAGCGTTTCCTTCCTCGCTGCCACTGGCGCAATATTCGGCTGCGTTCTATGACGAAATACATCGTGAGTCGAAATACTTTGACGCTCAGGGCCGCATTTTCGATCTCAGCATATCCCAGGGGCAGGTGGCCGCGGCGTGCGACGCTTATGAAAAACTGGTCGAAATCGATCCCTACGATTCGCGCAATCAGGCGCGCCTGGACCAGTTGCGGGGCCACGCCAGTGACGAATTTCTGAGCCGCGTAACCTCGCGCCTCTCGAACGCCGCCACGCACCGCGCGGAAACCCCCGCGCACGAAGGCAAGCGCGGACGGAACAGCGAGCTCTCCAACGCCATCCTGCATGACGTCCAGTCCGGCCAGACGCTCGAAGACCTGCTCGTGCAAGCGGAAATTTTTGTGCAGTACTCCCTGCAATCCAAGGCCGTCGAGCGCCTGCAGCGCATCATGGAATTATTTCCCGACGCGCAGGAGAGTAACGAGCGCTTGCAGGGACTTTTTGACGCCGCGCACTGGTGGCCGGAGGAAGGCGCGGCCTCCAAACCGGCATCCCGGATTGTCGAGGAACCCTTCAGAGGGGCCGCGGAGGAGCCTGTTTCCGTGGTCAGCGCTTCTTCCGGCTATGCACCCGAAACACTGCGCGATCTCGCGAAAATTTCCGAAATCAACCAGATCGTTTTCCGCCAACCTTCACCGCGCGCCATGCTTTCCATGGCCGTCAACGAAATAGGCAATTATCTGCGCGCCTCGCGCTGCCTCGCCGTGGTCGGGCCGCCCGGGCAACCGCCGCAGATGGCCTCTGAATTTTGCGCGCCGGGCGTGGAGGCATCCTCGGGCAACACCATTGTGCGGCTCATCGGCCAGACCGAGCGAGCGATACCCGACACGCTGGGCGGCTTGCCGTTGGATGCGGCTGCCGCGCCGATTCTCTCCGAGATGGGTCTGGAAACCTCGCTGGGAGTTCAACTCAACGATCCCGAAACGCAGTCGCCCGCGGGCATGCTGATTGTCGGCTTCGCTGCGCCGCACGCCTGGAAGCAGAACGAAACCTATTTCCTGCAATCGATCGGCGATCAGATGCTGATGTGCGTGCATCACATGCGCCTGCGGACTTTAGTGCGCACGCTGGCCGTGGCTGATGAAAAGACCGGGTTGTTGGCGCGCGGTTCCTACATCGATTGCCTGCTTCATGAATCGCAGCGCGCCCGCACCCAGGGGCTGCCGCTGACCCTGGCGTTGCTGCAGATCGATGGCGGCCCGGAACTCATGCGCCAGCAGGGCGAGGGGCAGTTTGACCGTTACATGGAGCAACTCGGCAGATCCGTTCAGGCAATCGTTCGCCAAACCGACCTCGCGATCAAGTACACTTCCTGGGCGCTGGCCTTGGTGCTGCCGGACACGCCGCTTTCCGGCGCGCAGATTTTTGCGGAGAAGCTGAAAAAGTCCGTGGGCGGGCTGCGCCCTCCCTGGGACGACGGGCCGCTGACCATGAGCTTCGCAGTAGCCGAGGCCGTTACGCGGCAGGATTATGATAATGAAGATATAGTGACGGACTTAATCAACCGCGTGGAATCAGGCCTGGAAGAAGCCCGCAGGCGCGGCGGAAACGAGATCGTCACACTGGAAATGGCCAAGATCTAAGCAGCTCGAAACCGAGGGAAGCGGATGGCTTACGAAAATCTGCTCTACGAAAAGCGCGACCGCATCGGGTTTATTACGTTCAACCGGCCCAAAGTTTTAAACGCGCTCAACCATAAAACACTGGAAGAGCTGCGCGACGTCCTGCTGTCGGCGCGCGAGGACGAAGACGTGCGCGTGCTGATTCTGACGGGCGCAGGCGAAAAATCTTTTGTGGCTGGGGCTGACATTGGCGAACTCGCGGTGCAGACGCCGGTCGGCGGCAAAGAAACCGCTGCGTTCGGGCAGAGCGTGCTGCGGCTTCTGGAAACAATCGGGAAGCCGGTCATCGCCGCGATTAACGGTTTCGCGCTGGGCGGCGGATGCGAAGTCGCGCTGGCCTGCTCCATGCGCCTGGCGAGCAAGTCCGCGAAGCTCGGCCAGCCGGAAGTCAAGCTGGGAATCATGCCCGGCTATGGCGGCTCGCAGCGGCTCACGCGTTTGTGCGGCACGGGAGTGGCTCTTGAGCTATGCCTCACCGGCGAAATGATTTCCGCCGAGGAGGCCCTGCGCATCGGCCTCGTGAATCACGTCTATGAACCGGCCGAGCTTCTGCCGGCGGCTGAGACCCTGGCAAAAAAAATTATCGCCAATGCTCCGCTCTCCGTAAAATACACGCTGGAAGCCATCGAGCGCGGCACCGCCATGCCGCTCGAGGAAGGGCAGTACTTGGAGACGGCGTTGTTCGGCTTGTGTGCGTCCACCGAGGACATGCGCGAGGGGACGCGGGCGTTTCTCGAAAAGCGCCAGGCACAATTTCACGGCAAGTGAGTGGAGTCTGTATCGGTATTATGGAACCCGACAGGCTGAAGCCTGTCCTACTTGAAAGCACGAACGGGAAAGCGGAGAGCTGAATTCATCGAATGAAAACCCCTTTTAACGGCAAGGATATACGCGCCGGCGCCAACGCCGCCGGCTTGCGGTTCGCCCTCGTTGTAAGCCGCTTCAACAGTTTTATTACCGACCGCCTGCTGGCCGGGGCGGTAGATGCGCTGGAAGCGTCCGGCGCGGAGGCGGACGATATCACCGTCGTGCACGTTCCCGGCTCGTTTGAAATTCCGCTGACCGCCAAAAAACTGGCGCAGGGCGGCCGGTACGATGCGATCGTGGCCATCGGCTGCATCCTGCGCGGAGAAACCGCGCACTTTGACTACGTCGCCAGCGAAGTTGCGCGCGGGGTGCAGCTGGCGCAGCTGGACACCGGAGTTCCGGTAATATTCTGCGTTCTCACTTGCGACACTCTCGAGCAGGCCATCGATCGCGCCGGACTGAAGAGCGGCAACAAGGGTTACGACGCCGGCCTGGCCGCCGTCGAAATGGCCAATCTTTCCAAAAAGCTGCGGCCCGCAGCCGCCACGCCTTCCGGTAAATCCTCCGCTCGCGGGAAACGCCGCTAGATGACCCTGCGACATAAGTCCCGCGAGTTCGCTCTGCAGATGCTGTTTCAGTGGGAAATGGGGAAGCAGGAACCTTCGCGGATTGAAGAAGGCTTCTGGAAAAACGCCAAAGCGCAGAAAACCACCCGCGATTTTGCCAACCAGCTTTTTGAAAACACCGCCGCGCGCGCCGGCGAACTGGATCCCATCATCGCCGCGCACGCCCAGAACTGGCGGCTCGAGCGGATCGCGGCCATCGATCGCGCCATCTTGCGCCTGGCGCTGGCTGAAATGCGCACCACTACCACGCCCGCGAAAGTGGTGATCAACGAGGCTGTGGACCTGGCCAAAAAATTCTCCTCAGAAGAAGCCTCTTCATTCATCAATGGAATTCTGGATGCCGCCGCAAAATCCCAAGGCGAGAAAATATCAGATTAGTGGCGCATGCTTTAGCTTGCGCAGTGCAGGATTCGCGGCATAACTTTACCGGTCATCCCACAATTGAGATTTGTGGGTCGCGGCTTTACAGGTAGAAGAACAAGCATTTAGTTTTGTCATTCTGAGCGCAGCGAAGAATCTCTCTTCGATCGAAGTGCAAGCAAAAATCCCAAAGAGGGATTTTTTCGTTCGCTCAGAATGACAGCGATATGAATTTTTCCGTGGCCTATTTAGCCGCTGCATTCCGGGTTCAAAAGAACGTCGGCTTTAGTCCTTGATACGCCGCGGTGCCAGGCGGAAATCCCACTTCAGGGCAGACCTGCGCAAGCTAAAGCATGCGCCACTGGAAGCCGCAACTCTTTAATTTTCGTGAGGACTTTCAGCAGGAAATTCTATAGTCCGCGAACCGTCACGCAGGTGTAATCAAGAATCTTTCGCGTCGCCGCCGGGTTCCGCGTTTCCGAGTAGACGCGCAGCATCGGCTCGGTTCCCGAGGCGCGCAGCATCACCCAGCCCAGGTCGTCGAGGTAAAGCTTGATGCCGTCGAGATCTTCGCGCCGTGCCACGCCCCATTCCAGCACCTTCTTCAGCTTGGCGTCGCCAAAATATTCGATGGCGCGTTCCTTCTGGCCCGGCTTCAGCTCCAGGTCCACGCGCCCGTAGTGGTGCTCGCCGAATTCCGCGTGCAGCAACGCTACCAGTTCGCCCAGCGATTTCTTGTGCCAGGCCATCACTTCCACCAGAAGGAGGGCCATCACCGTCGCATCGCGCTCCGGCAGGTAAAGCTTCGTGCCGATGCCGCCCGACTCCTCCCCGCCCAGCAGAATGTCCCGCTCCAGCATCAGTTCGCAGATGTATTTGAATCCGATGGGCGTTTCAAAGATCTTCCTGCCAAACTTTTCGGCAATCTTGTCCAGCATTTTTGTGGAGGAAAACGTTTTGGCCACGTCACCCGGAATCTCGCGTGTGCCCGCCAGGTGCCATAACAAAATCGAAAAAATCTGGTGCGGCGTGATGAAGGTTCCGTCGCGGTCCATGGCGCCGATGCGGTCGCCGTCGCCGTCCGCGCACAGCCCGGCGTCGTACTTTCCGGCCAGCACCGCCCGGCGCAGCGCCTCCACGTGCGGCTCGATCGGTTCCGGATTGACGCCGCCGAACAGCGGATCGCGGTTGCCGCGAATTTCGTCGCACGAGACGCCGTTCTTGACCATTAGGCCGCGCAGCAGACCGCGCGCCGCGCCATGCATGGGATCCACCACAAAGCGGAACTTCGCCGCGCGGATCCGCTCCCAGTCCACCAGCTTTTCCACGGCATCCACGTACGGAGAAAGAATGTCCAGCGAGTGAATCTGATCCGGCTGCGCGGGCAGGGGAGGAACGCCATCCGCAAGTACTACGGCCAGTTCTTTCTCAACTTGCGCCACGATCGAAGGCAGCGCCGAGCTTCCATAGCTTGCTTTAAACTTCACGCCGTTCCATTTATACGGATTGTGGCTCGCGGTGATCATGATGCCGCCGGCTGCGCCGCGCTGCCGCACCAGCAGCGAAAGCGCCGGAGAGGGGCAGGCCTTCTCCGCCACCCACACGGGGATTCCCGCCATAGACACGGCATCGGCCGCGGCCTGGGCAAATCGCTCTGAGCCATAGCGCGTGTCATAGCCGACCAGAACGCCCGCGCCGGGTTTTTCCGCACGCACCACGTATCGCGCGATCGCGCAAGCCACCTTGCGCACGTTTTCAAACGTGTAATCTTCGGCGATTACGCCGCGCCAGCCATCCGTGCCGAATTTGATTGTGCTCATTAATCAGAAGTATAAGCGAACCAAGTAGGCGCGAGAAGTAACGAGTACGCGAGACGTGGCAAGAGTGAAACGGGCCTCTCTGACGCCGGCGGCTTGCTCACGGACACGGCGCAAAATCTGCGGTGAGGATGCCGCGCCATGGAACCCCAAAGCAAGCGCGCCATGGTAGCGCGGTTTACGCCTAAATCATGAACTCGAGCAGATTGCCGTCAGGATCGAGTGTGTAGACGCTCAATCCGGCTCGGCCGCGTCCGCCCGGTCGTTCCACGGGTCCCACTTCGACCTTCACGCCGGCGCGATCCAGGAACGACTTCCGCTCTTCCAGGGTCGTAACATGGTGGCGCATGCTTTAGCTTGCGCAGAGTGATGGAAGGTTCATCGCGGCTCGTCGTAAAGAAACCGCGCCGCGCAGCAAACCCCGCCTCGAAATGCCACGATTCATTGCGCACCTCTTGCGTGGAAGAAAAATCTTGAAAACGGCCGGCCAGGCCAGACGACCGATAGCGGGGCACAGCCGAGTTCTACAGCAATCCCGAAAGTTTCTCCGCTTCCAGCCACTTCACGATTTTGCCGACGTCCTGCGCGCGCTCGCGCGGGCAAATCAGCAGCGCGTCGTCCGTTTCCACCACCACCAGGTCGCGAATCCCGAGGGCCGCGACGAACTTCTTCGGGCTCCAAAGGAAATTCCCCTGCGCGTCAAGCGCGTTGAATTTTCCAGCGGAAACATTCTCTCCGGCCTTCTTCGCGAGCAACTCATATACCGCGGCCCACGAACCAATGTCGCTCCATCCGATTGCCGCCGGCAGAACGAACACGCTGGGTGCCGCGGAACGTCGCGTCACTTGTTCCAGGATCGCGTAGTCGACGGAAATATTTTCCAGCTGCGGATAGATTCGCGCCAGCGTGCCGGCGTAACGCTTGGTGCCGATTTCGCCGGCCAGGCGCATCAGCGCGTCATGCGTTTTCGGCAGGAATTTTTCCAGATTTCCCAGAAACGTCGAGACCCGCCAGAAAAACATCCCCGCGTTCCAGTAGTAGCGCCCCGAAGCCACATAGTTTTTCGCGCGTGCCAGCTCCGGCTTTTCCGTAAATTGCTTGACGCTGAAGACCGGCGCGCCATCGGCATCCACCGCCTTGCCCCGGGCGCGTTCGATGTATCCGAAACCAGTTTCCGGACGCGACGGCGGAATTCCCAGCACCACCAGCGTTCCCGCGGAGCGCGCCACGTGCAGTGCTGCCCGCACAATCTTCACGTACGCTGCCGGCTGGGCAATGTAGTGGTCCGCGGGCAGAACGGCCATCAGGGCGTCATTCTGCTTTCCCAGGCCGTCGTGCAGCAAATGCGCGGCCGCCAGCCCGATCGCCGCTGCCGTGTTTCGTCCGATCGGCTCGGCAAGAATGTGCGATGCCGGAACGCGCGGCATCTGCCGGCGCACGGCGTCTGCCTGTTCCGAATTGGTGACCACCCATTGCCGCGACGGCGGAAACAGCGGCGCCAGCCGCGAGACGGTCTGCTCCAGCATGGTGTCCCGCCCGACAATGTTCAGCAACTGCTTCGGCGTGCGCGTCCGGCTGCGCGGCCAGAATCGCGTGCCGCGCCCTCCGGCCAGAATTACGGCGTGCGCGGAAAGTTCCGCGTGGCTCGTTCGTTCTTTGCTCATGGATGGACCACCTTGGACCAGGCCGACTCCGCTACGCCGGCTGCGGAGAGGCGTTTGACGACTTCCTCGAGATCGGGAACGTAGGCGCGCAACAGCATTGTGAGCGATGACGGAACAATCTGATAGCTGCCCAGACTCGCGGGCA
The DNA here is from genome assembly GCA_963774805.1 of uncultured Acidobacteriota bacterium. Taxonomy (GTDB): domain Bacteria; phylum Acidobacteriota; class Terriglobia; order Acidiferrales; family UBA7541; genus Palsa-360. The sequence continues at coordinate 246,129 of CAVZGK010000002.1, read as the reverse complement.
GCAGCCAGACCTCCGCCCGAGCAAAGCTTTCCGCGCCCCCTGCAAATTCGATGCGGCCGCGGCCCTCGAGAAAAATCAACAGCTCAAATTGATCAAGTGAAGTGGCCGCAGGAATCCGCTCGGCGAATTCCCATCGTTCTGCGGCGAAGTAAGGGCACGCCGCGTAAAGCGTTTCGGTCACGGCGCCGCGCGTGATGCGCACCGGATCGCACAGGCCGCCGCGCTGTTCGCCGAAGTGCATCACTTCCAGCGCCTGCCGCAGGTGCAGATCGCGCGGCTTCCCGTCCGCCCCCACGCGGTTGTAGTCAAACACGCGATAGGTAATGTCCGATTGCTGTTGAATCTCGCAGAGCACCATTCCCGGACAAATCGTGTGCGCCGTTCCCGCCGGCACATAGATGGCGTCGCCCGGATGCACGGGAACAGTTCCCAGGCAGTCTTCCACGGTCCCTTCGCCCACAGCGCTATGAAAAAAGTCGCGCGTCATTCCGGGCACCAGACCCACGCGCACTCCGGCACCCTTGCGCGCGTCCACCACGTACCACATTTCTGTTTTCCCCACGCCGCCCGCAGCGGACTCGTGCTTCCGCGCGTACTCATCGTTGGGATGCACCTGCACGGAAAGCTTTTCTTCCGGGAAAATATATTTTACCAGCAGCGGGAATTGCGCCAAGCCGCGCAGCCGCGTTCCGGTCCACTCCGCCGGCAGGGACGGCCACACTTCGCCCAGCGTGCGCCCGGCAAATTCGCCGGATGAAAATTTGCAGGCATCTCCCGTCAGCCAGGCCTCGCCGATCGATTCCTTTTCATTTTTGCGTTCGGGAAAGAGGGAAGTAAGGTCGCGCGAGCCCCAAATGCGCGGGACAAAAACCGGGGCGAGCCGCGCCGGCGCTCGCCCCGTAAGGCTGGTTCCCGAACTCACCTGGCCGCTTCCGCCATGGCAAAGAATTTTTCCAGTCGCCGCAGGCCTTCGTCAATGCGATCGATCGACGTGGCGTAGGACAACCGGATGTTGCCGCCGGTGCCGAACGCGTCTCCCGGCACGGCCACCAGGTGCTGGCGTTCCAGCAATTGCCTGCACAGAGCGGTGGAATCCGGCGCGCCGTTTTTCAGGTGCGCGGAAATATTCGGATAGGCGTAAAAAGCTCCGCCCGGCTCGACGCAGGTCACGCCGGGAATGGCGCGCAGTCCGGACACGATGCGGTTGCGCCGCCGGTCATATTCCTTGAGCATGGCGGTGACCGTGTCCATCGGTCCGGTCAGCGCCTCGAGCGCCGCGTACTGCGCGATGGACGTGGGGTTGGACGTGGACTGGCTCTGCACCTTTATCATCGCCGAAATAATCGGCTCGGGCGCCAGGGCGTAGCCGATGCGCCAGCCGGTCATGGCAAATGTTTTCGAGAGTGAGCCGGCCACGATAATGTTCGGCTTGGTTCCCGAGACGCTGGCCAGCGACCACGGCTTTTGATCGCCGTACACGAAGTGCGAGTAGCACTCGTCGGTCATCACCCAGATATTCTTAGCGCGGCACACTTCGTAAATTTTCACGAATTCGTCGTTCGGCACCACCGCGCCGCTCGGATTGCTCGGCGAGTTCACGATCAGCAGCTTGGTTTTCGGCGTGATCGCTCGGGATACCTGTTCGGCGCGCAGACGGAATCCGTCGGCTTCGTCCGTCATTACCGGAACGGGAGTCGCGCCCGTGTAAAGCACCTGCTCCGGATAGCTGACCCAGTACGGAGCGGGAATCAGCACTTCGTCGCCCTGCTCGAGCAACGAACAGAAGGCGTTGAAGATGGCGTGTTTTCCGCCCACCGTGACCACGCACTCGGGCACAGTGTAGGCCGATCCGAATTGCGTCGTGTGCCACTTGCAGATCGCTTCGCGCAGCGCGCCGATGCCGGGCGTTGGTGTGTACTTCGTCTTGCCCTGTTCCAGGGCCCGGATCGCGGCGCGCTGGATGTGTTCGGGAGTCGGGAAGTCCGGTTCTCCAGGACCGAAGTCGGCCAGGTCGGCGCCCGTGGCGCGAAGTTTTTCAGCCGCCGCCAGCACGGCGGAAGTCGGCGAAATGGCAATGCGGTTGACGCGAGCTGCGAGTTGCACGGTATTACTCTCCTGTAGCACAGCCACTCCTGGCTGTGTGGTTTTGTAAGCCGCACGCGGGGCGCGCGACGTAACTACGATTTCAAACTGCTGAATTCAAGCTGCCGATTTCAAATCGCTCATGGCAGCATGCCGGCTGCAAAAGGCGCGCAGGCAAGAGTGCCTGTGCTACTTAAAGAATTTTCGCGCGCAGCCGCTCTTCAACCAGCGGCGGCACGAAGCTGGTGATGGATGCCCCCAGTTGCGCAATCTCCCGGATCAGCCGCGAACTCAGGTAGCTGTACGCCACCGCCGGCATCATGAACACCGTTTCGACGGCCGGGTTCAGCTTGCGATTCATCATGGCCATTTGCAATTCGTACTCGTAATCGGACACCGCGCGAATCCCGCGCAGGATCACATTCGCTTCGCGCAGGCGCGCGTAATCCACCAGCAGGCCGCTGAAGACGTCGATCTCCACGTTGGCCCACGGCCTCGTGACCTCGCGCAGCATTTCCGCTCGTTCCTCGATGCTGAACAGCGGGTCCTTTTCCTTGTTCTGCAGGACGCTGACCACCAGGCGGTCAAAGATCTTCGCGCCCCGTTCGATCAGGTCGAGGTGCCCGTTCGTCACCGGATCGAACGATCCGGGATATATGGCCAGCACATTTTTCATGGTGTCGGTCGCCAAGTCCGCCGGGTTCCGACCCATTGTAGCGAAAATTATGGGGAATTACGTGAAGGAATTAAAGGACCCGGGGCGGACGTTTGCGCGAATTTTTCCGGGCATCCGCCGAATCCAACGTATCAAATGACCAGAATGGATCGTGAGAGTTGGTAATACTTCAAACAGGCCGTCCGCCAGCCGGTTAGCAGCGGCGCGCTCTGGAGTTCTTGAGCCGCTTTCGAGCTATTCGGCCGCCAGAAGAGTTTGGACGGTCGTGAGGCTGGCCTGGAAATCGGTTTCGTCTTGAATCCCTCGGCAATTGTGCCGGAAACTCAGGATTTCTTAGCGGCCGTTGTCCCCGAAACCGTTGTCGCCGAAACCGTTGTTGCCGAACCCGTTGTTATTCCCAAACCCGTTGTTATTTCCGAAGCCGTTGTTGTTCCCGAACCCATTGTTGTTACCAAATCCGTTGTTATTTCCGAATCCGTTATTGTTATTATTATTGTTATTATTGTTGTTGGTATTCCCGTTGCTGTTCCCGTTGTTACTGCCGTTCCCAGTGGTGCCGGTCGAGACGGTCTTGAGCGTGCTCGTAGAGCTGGTATAAACGCTGGAAACCGCGGTTCCGGCGGATCGGACTGTGGCGGCGATGGCCAGGCCAACCAGCATCAGCAAGAGTGCATATTCGACCAGGTCCTGAGCCTTCTGCTCTTTCCACAGGCGTGTCATGAACTTTTTCATATAGATGTCCCCTTATCCAGGGTAAGTGATCTGGCCCTAGGATATGCATGCAATGGAGCACGTGAGCCGCCATTTGCACAAAAGCCGTCTACGTCTTCGGAAATTGCTGTCACGATGACAGTTTAACCTTTGAATGGGAGCAGCTTACGGGCCCGGCTGTCTCTTTTCAGCGTCGATTGATATCAATACTGTGCGATATTCCGTACAGTCCTAGCGGTAATGCCCGGTCGCATTCGAAGCGCTGAGAGGCTGTTGCTGGCGGTGCTGCGAGTACGCGGGACTCTTCGGAAAAAAGAGGGCCCCGGATTAAACAGGGGGATGCTAACCCGGGGCCTTAGGGATGATCAGAAGCATGGTCATTTTCGCGCGAATAAATCCATGTCTCAATGGGTCGAACGATTCAATTTTTTCGGTACGAGGGTAATGAGAGTACTGAAACTCACTTGGTGATTGGGATCTGCGGCTCGCGGTGAGAGCGCTCGAAACCATAACTTAGAAGATTTTCGGCGCCGATCTGGCTGGTTGCAGCCCCGCTCATTGTTCCCGCCGGGTGCCGCTCCCTTGAAATTTGCAAGGGCGCGGAATCCGACACTCTCGAACGAGTTTCCAGCGCTGGCTCGTGCTTTCCGAAAACAAGAGCTTTTCCACGCCAGACTCATATAGAATTCTCTTGGTTATGGAATCGCCAAACGCGACGCGAATCGCCTCGGCCGGCTGGGTTTTCCTGGCTGTACTCTGCCTTCACGCCGCCGCATTCGCGCAATCCGCTGCGCCCAAGTCGGGTAGTAGAAAAACAGCCGCGTCTCCAGGCGCGTTTGCCTTCGAGCCGCTGGACAGCTGGAAAGCCGCCGTCCTGGCCGGAGACAGGTCCGCATTGCAAAGTTTCTATACCACCTCGCCCGCCGCCCGGGCCAAAACACCGCAGGGCGAAACACTCGATCCCGCCGAGGAGTCGTTCTTCTGGTCGTCGCTGAAGCCGCAAGGCCTCGACCGGCTCAATATTCAGGTGCTGGAAGCCAAAACGCTGCAGCCGGGCGTTCTGGCCCTGACGCTGCGCATGGAGGCCGGGCTGAAGATGGGCGGCGAAGAAAAATCCGTGATCATCGGCGCCGCGCAGGTCTGGGTGCAGAAGCTTGGAGAGTGGAAGATTGTCGTCACCCAGCGCAGCGATCCCGGCGCGAAGCAAGCGCGCCGCCTGCCCGAACCCGCCCGGCCCAACACGCAGCTCTATCCTCCGCCGGAGGAAGCCCCGGCGGAAATTTCCGAGGCTCTGGCCGCCGCTAAAAAGGACCACAAGCGCGTCCTGATGGTCTTCGGCGGAAACTGGTGCTATGACTGCCACGTGCTGGACGCCACCTTTCATTCCAAAGAGTTCGCGCCCATCGTGAACGCCAACTACCATGTGATCCACATCAATATCGGAAACTCCGACGCTAATCTCGACCTCGCCGACAAGTATCAGGTCAATCTTAAGAAGGGCGTGCCCAGCCTGGCCATTCTCGATCCCGACGGCACGCTCGTAGTGAGCCAGAAAAACGGCGAATTCGAGTCCACCCTGAAGATCGGCCCGGAAGACGTTCTGGAGTTCCTGAAAAAGTGGAAGCCGCAGCACGGCGGGTAGCACAGACTTCAGTCTGTGGGGTTCCATCAGTCCTTGCAATCAATCTCAATTTGTAAACTACCAGCGTGTTTACTCAGCCCCGGTCGCCGCCTGTCAATTGAATGCCCGGCTACATTACGGAACCCCACAGACTGAAGTCTGTGCTACCAAAAGCCCGCCCATCCCCTCGAATTTGGCGTATACTCCGCGCATCAATCGGCCCCAAAACACATTTTGAATTTTGCAGGCTCGCGCGTGAAATCACGCGGCGGCTCGCGAGAGAAATTTTCGCTCCGGGCAGTTGGAACAAACTAAGGAGATCGGGAATGAAATCCATTCACCAACGATCGAAATTCGCGATTTTTTTTGCGGCCACCCTGGTGGTGATCTGCGGTCAGGTCTGCCGCGCCGCGGAAAACAACTCCACCATCGAAGGCGTGGTCTCCGATGCGTCCGGAAAGCCAGTGACCGGCGCGTTCGTGAAGTTGAAGAACAATGACCGCCATCTGGAATTCATGGTGATCAGCCAGGCCCAGGGCCGCTACACGGTGGCGAATCTTCCCGCCGGAAAGTACGTGATCCAGGGCATCGGCGGCGGATATCAGAGCGATCTTTCCGCCCCGTTGGAGGTGGCCGAAGGAAAATCGGCAAAGCTGGACCTGTCCCTGAGCGCCAAGCAGGGCCCCATGCTTCCGCGCGCGTGGCCCATGAAAACGCCCGAAGCGCTGATGGTCACCGTGTCCAAGGAATTGCCGGAAGGCGACGGCAAGAAACTGGTCAGCGCACGCTGCACCACCTGTCACAACACCGAGCGCTTTGTCGGTTTTCACATGCCGCGCGAAGACTGGGCCTTCACCGTGCGCCGCATGCGCGCCCGCATGCGCACCGCGAAAATCCGCGACCTTTCTCCGGAAGAAGCCAAGCTGGCGATTGACTATCTCTCATCGAACTTCGCGCCAGTTCGCAGCGTCGATCTCAACGATCGCCTGCCGCGCACGCTGCTCGAAGGAAAAGCTCTGCACTACCGCGCCGTTCAATATGACATCGTGGACACCAGCTTCGGCTCGGAGCCGCACGACGTCGCGGTCGATCCGAAAGGCAACGGCTGGGTGAGCCAGCGCGCCGGCAAACTGGGAAAACTCGATCCCAAAACGCTGGAATACACCGAGGTCTCTTTGCCCGATGGCCCCGCGCTTCCTGACGGACAGCTGCTCGGCAATCTGCAGATCGATGCCAAAGGCCAGCTCTGGGTTCCCGACGGCTCGAATTACCGCTGGCTCGACTACGACACCAACACCGGAAAATTTACTGCCTACGATTGGCCGAAGGACGTGCGCGCCGATGCCGGCGGCAACTCCATGCTCATTCATCCCAACGGCTCGATTTGGGAGACCAGCGGCAATCAGGTCCGCATGCTTAACACTTCCACCAAGGAATTCAAATTCTTCGATCCGCCGTCTTACGCGGCCACGCAGGTGCCCACCGGCGCCTACGGAATCACCACGGCGGGCGACGGCTCCGTGTGGTGGGCCGAGGACATGGCCGACCGCATGTCGCGGATCGATCCCGCCACCGGCAAGGTCGAGGAATACAAAATTCCCTACGACGGCCTCGCCTATCCGCGCCGCATGAGCCATGACGCGCGCGGCGATATCTGGGTCGGTTTGTGGAATGCCGGCCTGCTGATGAAAGTGGATTACGAAACGAAACAGATGTCTTTCTTCGCGCCGCCCACCGAGATTTCGGGGACCTATTCCGTGACCGTCGACCGCAAGAACAACCTGATCTGGGTCAGCGAGCAGATGGCCGATAAAATTGCCCGCTTCAATCCCAAGACCAGCGAGTGGGTCGAGTTTCCGCTGCCCGATTCCGAGTCCGATCCGCGCCGGCTGGAGATTGATCCGAATAATCCCAATCGGGTATGGTGGAGCGGCAATCTTTCCGGACGGATGGGATTTGTGGAAGTCCTGCCGGGCAACTAGTTGCTTGACCGTTTAACCTCCGTCGGGGACCGTTTAGCCTCGCTTTGACCCAATTCGCTGCACCAGATTTGACGAATACGACCAAAATGGTCGTAATGTAAGGTGCTGGCAGGGTGAGAGTTGCCGATATCTCTACTGCTTGACAGCAGCTCGGCCTCAGGCGTTACTATTTCAACTGCGACTAGATTGGTCGCATATCGTAATGTTAAAACTCTCCAAGAAAGCCGACTACGCATTGATCGCCGTGAGGCATCTGGCGACGCATCGTGGCGAGCCTTCTCAGAGTGCCTCGGACATTGCCGAGGCTTATGGAATTTCGGCGCCGCTGCTGGCCAAGGTTCTGCAACGGCTGGCCAAGCATGGCGTGCGTGACGGCGCGGCACGGATCGAGCGGCGGCTATCAGCTTGCGAAACATCCGAAAGAGATTTCGGCACTGGACGTGATCAATGCCGTGGACGGCCCGGTGGTCATTACTTCGTGCGTGACGAACCACGGTAACTGCGATCAGAGTTCCACCTGCACGGTGCGTGAGCCGCTGCGGCGCGTGAATGAAAGCATCGCCCAGGTCCTGCGATCGGTGACGATTTCGCAGATGACCGAGGATTCGCCCGACGCCGAACTGGTCGGGCTGTCGATCTAGAGTTTGCTGTCGGTTTGTTTTACAGAGTTTTGTTGTTGTGGTTCGTTGTCATTCTGAGCGAAGCGAAGAATCTCTCTTCGATTGCAAGAGCGCCACGGCGCTGCCTTTCGCTGGGCTCAGAGTAACAACCAAACGAGCTGCATCAGGGGAATCGCAGGAATTCGAGACGGGAGACATAAGCATGGCCATTAAACTGCCGATTTACATGGATTACCACGCCACCACCCCGGTGGACCCGCGCGTGGTCGAAACAATGCTGCCCTACTTCCACGAGAAGTTCGGCAACGCCGCGAGCCGCAACCACTCCTTTGGCTGGACGGCCGAAGAAGCGGTGGAAAACGCCCGCGCGCAAATCGCCCGCCTGATCGGCGCGACGCCCAAGGAGATCATCTTCACCAGCGGCGCGACCGAATCGAACAACCTCGCGCTCAAGGGCGCCGCGGAAATGTACCGCGAAAAGGGCAACCACATCATCACCCAGGTCACCGAGCACAAAGCCATTCTGGACACCTGCAAGCGCCTGGAGAAGTACGGCTACGAAGTGACCTACCTGCCCGTGGCGAAGGACGGCCGCATCGATCTCGACGATCTGAAGCGCGCCATCACCGACAAGACGATTCTCATCACCATCATGTACGCCAACAACGAAATCGGCGTCATCCAGCCCATCCAGGAAATCGGCAAGATCGCCAAGGAGAAGGGCATCCTGTTCCACAGCGACGGCGTGCAGGCGGTCGGAAAAATTCCGGTGGACGTGCAAAAAGACAATCTGGACATGATCTCGCTGACCGCGCACAAGATTTACGGCCCCAAGGGCTGCGGCGCGCTCTACGTGCGCCGGCGCAACCCGCGCGTGCAGCTCTCCGCCCAGATCGACGGCGGCGGCCACGAGCGCGGCATGCGCTCCGGCACGCTGAACGTTCCGGGCATCGTCGGCTTCGGCAAAGCCGCCGAGCTTTGCCAGAACGAAATGGCGGATGAAAGCAAGCGCCTGAGCGGCGCTCCGCGATCGCCTGAAGGACACGGTCTTCGCCAAGCTCGACGAGGTTTACATCAACGGCTCGATGACCCATCGCCTGCCGCACAACATCAACATCAGCTTCGCGTTCGTCGAAGGCGAATCGCTGCTGATGGGCATCAACGACGTCGCGGTTTCCAGCGGTTCGGCCTGCACCTCGGCCACGCTGGAACCCAGCTACGTACTAAAGGCGCTGGGCGTCGGCGAAGACCTGGCGCACACCTCGATCCGCTTCGGCCTGGGCCGCTTCAACACTTCCGGAAGAGGTGGACTACGTCACCAATCGCGTGATCGAAGTCGTGCAGCGCCTGCGCGAACTGTCCCCGCTGTACGAAATGGCCAAGGAAGGCATCGACATCAGCAAAATGAACTGGGGCGCTTCCGCGGACAGACGGGCACTAAAGCGCGGCGAATTTAAAAGAATCCGGGAAAAGATTGATTCGTCAAATATAGAAGGAGAGTGAAATGGCTTATTCCGATAAGGTAGTCGATCACTACGAGCACCCGCGCAACGTCGGCAGCCTGCCCAAGGATGATCCGAATGTAGGCACCGGCCTGGTTGGCGCGCCCGAGTGCGGCGACGTCATGCGGCTGCAGATGAAGATTAACCCCGAGACCAACGTCATCGAGGAAGCCAAGTTCAAGACCTTTGGCTGCGGCTCGGCCATTGCCAGTTCTTCGCTGGCCACCGAGTGGGTCAAGGGCAAAACGGTGGAGGAAGCGCTGGCCATCTCCAACACGGATATCGTGAAGGAACTGAGCCTGCCTCCCGTGAAGATTCACTGCTCAGTGCTGGCAGAGGACGCCATCAAGGCGGCCATCGCGGACTGGAAGAAGAAGAAGGAAACACCAGCTTCTTCGCCATCCGCCGCAGCCACCACAGTCGGCAGTTAACGACTGTTGGATGGATGGCCTTTGTTGGATGATCGTTGACCTGTAATTTTTGATTGATGATCTGATGGGTGATCTCTGATGGGTGATCTTCGATGGGTGATCTTCGATAGCAGGTCTTTGTGAGTAATTGATCTTTGTGGGTCGCGGCTTCAGCCGCGACATTCAGGGGAATCAAGCACCGGGCTTTAGCCCCTGAAGTCGAATCGAGTTTGGATAACGGCAGATTGGAACCAACATGATTCACGTTACAGAAAAAGCGGCGACCAAAATTCAGGAACTGCTGGCCAAGGAAGGCGTAGCCTCCGAAACCGGCGGGCTGCGCGTGGGCGTTCAGGGCGGCGGATGCTCCGGGCTGACCTACGCCATGCGCCTGGAAACGCAAGCGCGCGACCGCGACAAAGTGGTCGAGGAAAACGGCGCGCGCCTGTTTGTCGATCCCGAAGAGCTTCCTTTACCTGAATGACACCACGCTGGACTATCAGGAAGACCTGATGCGCCGTGGTTTCGTGTTTCAGAATCCGCAGGCCACCCGCAGTTGCGGTTGCGGCAGTTCGTTCACGCAGTAAGGCGCGACAGGCTTCAGCCTGTCGCCTTTTCGAGTGAGACGCGTGGTTGGCCGGGATGGGGAGCCCGCCAGCCATTTTTTTTGCTTCTTAAGTAGCACAGGCTTCAGCCTGTGGCTTTCCATCAGAGCTTGGCAAACGCACAAATCCTGATTTTCAGTAAATGCCAAGCGCCGCGCGGAGCCCGGGCGAATCGTTCCGAGATCCACAGACTAAAGTCTGTGCTGCCAAAACCAACGAGCAACGACGGACATGAACGCGCCATCCACATCCGTGACTGCCTCCGCAACCTGCTGGAACTGTTCGGCAGCAACTGCCGGCGCGCATTTTTGCCCGGCGTGCGGAAAGATTCAGCCGCTGGCCGCGGGCGCCGACTATTTCAAGTTTTTCGGCTTGCCGCAAAAATTAACCGTGGATTTACCGGCGCTCGAGCAGAAATTTCACTCGCTCTCCTGGAAATTGCACCCGGACCATTTTGTGCGCGCTTCGGAAGCCGAGCGGCAGCTTTCGCTCGATCTTTCCTCGCAGCTGAATGACGCCTATCGCACGTTGCGCGATCCGGTGGCGCGCGTCGAGTACCTGCTGAGCCTTTCCGGCATGCGCAAGGAAGGCCAGAAAAAGCAGCAGGCTCCGCCCGAATTGCTGGAAGAAGTATTTGAGCTGAACGAATCGCTGGACGAGTTGCGCGAAGCGCGCGACTCCGGCGGCAGCGCGGAACAAATGCAAGGCTTGCGCGCCCGGCTCGAATCGGCGCAGCACAAATTTGAATCTTCGCTCGCGGATGTCGACAAGGAATTGGCGGCAGTGGCCCGTGACTGGGACGCCGGCATCGACGCCGCTGCGGACGCGGCCGCACGAAAAGCGACAATGGATCGCATGAACGAAGTGCTGAACCGCCGCTCGTACATCCGTAATTTGGTGAACGGAGTACGGCAGGAACTGGCGGCAACGTGACCCGTGGCTGGCCGCGTCCCGTGAGAAAGCTTTTCACGAGACACGGATCACGGCCGCTCACGGCACAACACGAGGAGAATCTAAACACCTTGCCAAGGACCGTCGGCATCGATCTCGGCACCACCTACAGCCTGATTGCCTATCAGGACAAGCGCGAAGCTCGCCCGAAATGCATTCCGGGCCCGTACGGCACGCCGCTGTGCCCGTCGGTGGTGAGCGTCGACGCCGACGGATCGATCATCGTCGGGCAGGCCGCGCAGCGCCGCCTGCTCACGCAGCCGGAGCGCACGATTTATTCCGTGAAGCGGCTGATGGGCCGCGGTCCCGCCGACGTGCAGAGCGAGCTGAAACTGTTTCCCGTTTCGCATCGATCCGGCCAGCAAGAATGTGATTCGCGTGAAGCTGGGCGAGCGCGTCTTCACGCCGCCCGAAATTTCCGCGTTCATCCTGCGCGAACTGAAAAGCTGGGCGGAAAATTATTTTCAGGATACGGTCACGCGCGCGGTCATCACCGTGCCCGCGTATTTCAATGACGCGCAGCGCCAGGCCACGCGCGACGCCGGGCGTCTCGCCGGCCTCGAAGTCCTTCGCCTGGTCAACGAACCGACCGCCGCGGCGCTCGCCTACGGATTGCACGAGCAGAAGCGCGGCACCGTCGCCGTGTACGATTTTGGCGGCGGCACCTTCGATATTTCGATCCTGAAACTGATCTCCACGACCGACGGCGACATCTACCAGGTCCTTTCGACCAACGGCGACACGCACCTCGGCGGAGATGATATCGACAACGCGCTGCAGGCCCTGGCGCGCCAGGAAATTCTCGGCCCAGGGCGTGGACCTCGCCGCGCATCCGGACGTCCGTCCAGGAATTGCGCAAGGCGCTGATCGCCGCGAAGCACGAACTTTCCAGCGCGGACAAAACCGCCGTCAAGTTCCCGCTGCCCGGTGGCGGAGTCTACTTCCGCGAAATTTCGCTGGGCGAATATGAGCGCCTCATCGCTCCGATTGTCGAACGCACCATGGTTCCGGTGCGCCAGGCGCTGGCCGATGCGAAGCTCACTCCCGCGGAAGTTGAAGAAGTCGTGCTGGTCGGAGGCTCGACGCGCGTGCCGCTGGTCCGCCGCACGGTGGAAGCAATTTTTCGGCCGGCGCCCGCATGCCGAACTGAATCCTGACGAAGTCGTCGCGCTGGGCGCCGCCGTGCAGGCGGACATTCTCGAAGGCGGCGTGAACGACATGCTGCTGCTGGACGTGACGCCGCTCTCGCTGGGCATCGAAACCATGGGCGGCGTGGTCGCGAAAATCATTCCGCGCAACTCGACGGTACCCGCGAGCGCGCAGGAACTGTTCACCACCGGCGTGGAAAACCAGACCGGAATCGACATCCACGTGTTGCAGGGCGAAAGGGAACTCGCGAAGGACTGCCGCTCGCTGGCCCGGTTTCAATTGAAGGTTCCGCCCGGACCCGCAGGTCTCGCGCGCATCGAAGTGAAATTTCTGATCGATGCCAGCGGCATCCTGCAAGTTTCGGCGAGCGATCTGCGCGCCGGCACCGAGCACTCCATCGAAGTGCAGCCGACCTACGGCCTGGACGATGCCGAGGTTGAGCGCATGCTCGAAGAATCCATCGAATTCGCCGAGCAGGATTTTTCCGAGCGCCAGCTGATCGAATCGCGCAACGAGGCGGAAAGCGTCCTGAAGCTCACCGAACGGGCGCTGGCGCGGGAATTGGCCGAAGCGCCGGGCGAACTGCCCGCGGACGAGCGGCGCGCGGTAGAAGAGGCGGTTGCCGCGCTCAAGGATTCGCTTGCCGGCACAGACTACAAGCGCGTGCGCGCACTGACCGACGTGCTCAACCAGGCGTCCACGCCGCTCGCCGAACGCATGATGAACCGCGCGCTGGGCGCGGCGCTCGAAGGCAAAAATCTAGGAGAGGTTTAGTAGCACAGACTTCAGTCTGTGGGTTTTCATTTGATCTTGGCGGGAAGAAAATGATCGGGCGACGAATTTGACTTTGAATTGCGTCCATTTGAAACCGGCCGGGTGGGGTTATCGAAGGCCGCAGACTGAAGTCTGTGCTACTTGAACTGGATCGAACTTGAAAGCTCGTCAAACGAATTAGCAGTCGAGAAGGAGAACACATGGGCGGCAGTAATCCTTACATCGAGAAACCGAAATACACGCCCGCGAACAAAAAGTTTAAGGTGACCTTTGTCCGCGAAGGCAAGACGGTCGAAGTCGATCCCGACAAAGTGCCCTACGCGCGCGAAGGCCTGCCGGGCAGCATTCTGGACATCGCCACCGGATTTCGCATGGGCCTGGACCACGCCTGCGGCGGCGTCTGCGCCTGCTCCACATGCCACGTCATCGTGCATGAGGGATTGGAGTCCTGCAACGAAGCCACCGACGACGAGCTTGACCAGCTCGACGAAGCCGCCGGCGTAACCGCAAAATCGCGCCTGGGCTGCCAGTGCGTGCCCGATGGATCGCGCGATATCGTGGTGGAAATTCCCGAGTGGAACAAGAACTACGCCAAGGAAGCGGAGCATCACTAGGAGTATTACGAAGCACAGCGACTCTTCGCTGTGCGGTTTTGTAAACTGGCGGTGAAACGCGAATCGCACGGGCAATCGCAAAAATCGCACAGCGAAGAGTCGCTATGCTACCTAAAGTCGATCGTGCACGGCCCGTACGGAATCTATCTGATCTGGAGAAACGCATGCCCGCGACATTCGATTGGGACGACGCCGAAGAAATCGGAATTCAACTGGCCGACAAATTTCCCGACGCCGATCCGCTGAACATCCGCTACACGGACCTGCACAAGTGGATTACCAGCCTCGAAGGTTTCACCGGCGATCCCAAGCAATCCAATGAAGGCAAGCTCGAAGCCATCCAGATGGCATGGCTTGAGGAGCATAACGACCGCAAGGCATAGACTAGGATAGGCTTCCGCCCGTCTGGTTCAGAGTCCCGGCTTGGCGAATCTAAACCTGACAGGCTGAAGCATGTCCCACTCCAGCGAGTGTGCTAGAATTCCAAGACGCAAAGCTCGCCTCGCGAGCTTCCGAGTGGCCCGGTAGAGTAATGGTTAACTCGTCGCCCTTTCAAGGCGAAGATTACGGGTTCGACCCCCGTCCGGGCTACCAAATTTCCCAACGAAATTGAGATCGACCTCACCCTGAAGCCGACCATCCTTGGGCTTCGACCGCTCGCTGTTAGCCAAGTCAGACACGGCAACGCAGGCGTATTCCATCAAGCCCGAAACTTCGGCGCGCACTCCGCATCCAATGCCCCATGCGAGTCCCTCGAGGAACCTGCCCCTCAATTTCCCACACCTCATTTACAATGGGCGTGCTTCAGGGCGGGCCCGGCCTGACCCGAGATGACTCGAGCAACCACTAAGAGGAAAACAATCCATGGCGGACGATCATCCATCCAGTTTAACTTCCGGCTCCAGTACCGGATCTTCCGCGACTCTGCCCCCTCCGCGTTTTCAGCGCTCGCACGCCCGCAGAAATATTGCGATCGCTGCGATTGTGGTGGTGTTGATCGTGGGCGGACTTTTCCTGTGGCGGTATCTGGGCAGCTATGAATCGACGGACGACGCGCAGGTGGACGCGCATCTCTATCCGGTGAGCGCGCGCGTTTCCGGCTATGTAACGAAAGTGAATGTGGACGACAACCAGCCCGTCGAGCAGGGCGCGGTGCTTGTGGAGATCGATCCGCGCGACTATGAGGTTGCGGTCGCGCAGGCCAAAGCAGCGCTGGCCAGCGCCGAGGCCACAGCGCAATCCTTGAACATCAGCGTGCCGATCACCACAGTGAGCACCGCTAGCCAGCTGACGTTCGCCACGTCCGGCGTGGAAGACGCTGGAGCGGGAATCGCCGCCGCTGAAAAGCAAGCGGCCGCCGCGCACGCGCAACTGGACGCCGCTGAAGCCACGGACATCAAGGCGCAGGATGATGTCCGCCGATACAAAGCGCTGGTCGACAAGCAGGAACTCGCCGCGCAGGCTTACGATCAGGCTGTGGCCGTGGCCAAGGCCAGTTCCGCCACCGTAGCCGCAGCGCGCGCCAATGAAGCCGCGGCCGAGCAAAACGTGCACCAGGCGCGCAGCCGCCTGGGGCAATCCCAGGCCAATCAAAGGTCGGCGGAAACCGGACCGCAACAGGTGTCATCAACAAAGGCTCGCGCACGCGCAGCGGTGGCGGACGTGCAAGCCCGCCGCGCCGCGCTCGATCAGGCCCTGCTCAATCTTCAGTACACAAAAATCATCGCTCCGGCGAGCGGCGTGGTGAACAAGAGCGTCGTCGTCGGCCTGAATGTGCAGGCCGGACAGCAATTGCTTACCGTGGTTCCGCTGGGCGACGTCTGGATCACCGCGAACTTCAAGGAAACGGAACTTCGGCAAATGAAGGTCGGGCAGAAATCCGACATTCATGTGGATTCCAGCGGCCGCACGTTTAAAGGGCACGTGGACAGCATTGCCGGCGCCACCGGACCTCTGTTCAGCCTTTTGCCTCCTGAAAATGCCACGGGCAACTACGTGAAAATCGTGCAGCGTATCCCGGTGAAAATTGTTCTGGAGCCGGGAGAAAATCAGGATCACCAGCTTCGCCCGGGCATGAACGTCGTGCCTGACGTATATATACGATGAGCACCGCAGCAACCCTCCCGGCCGAAGACATCTGGCGGCCGAAATTTAATCCCTGGCTGATCGCCGTGGTCGTGGCCCTGGCGGCGTTCATGGAGGTGCTCGACACGAGCATCGCCAACGTTGCGCTGCCTTACATGGCGGGCAATTTGGGCGCGAGCAACGATCAAAGTACCTGGGTGCTGACGTCCTACCTGGTTTCCAACGCCATCATTTTGCCGATCAGCGGATGGCTTGCCGGAGCGATCGGCCGCAAGCGTTTTTTTTCGATTTGCCTGCTGATGTTCACGGTCAGTTCGCTCTTGTGCGGCATTGCCCCCAGCCTGGGGCTGCTGCTTTTCTTCCGCGTGCTCCAAGGCCTCGGTGGAGGCGGCTTGCAGCCCATGGCGCAGGCGATTCTGGCGGACACGTTTCCTCCCGAAAAGCGCGGCCTGGCGTTTGCCCTTTATGGAGTGACGGCCGTGACGGCGCCGACCATCGGACCGACACTGGGCGGCTGGATCACCTTCAATTATTCCTGGCGCTGGATTTTCTTCATCAATCTTCCTGTGGGAATTCTGACGTTGTTTCTGGTCTACCAATTCGTGGAGGACCCGCCGTACCTGGCGCGTATTAAGGCCGCCGGCGTCAAGCTGGACTACATCGGAATCGCCCTTCTGACGCTGGGTGTCGGCGCGCTGCAGATTCTTCTGGATAAGGGTCAGGAGGATGATTGGTTTGGTTCGCGGTTCATCACCACGCTGGCGATTACCGCGGCGGTCTGCCTGATCGGATTGATCATCTGGGAGTGGTTTCAGAAAGCGCCGATCGTGGACGTGCGCCTGTTCCGAATTTTTAACTTTGCCACAGCGAACCTGATGATGTTCATGCTGGGGATCATGCTGTTCAGCAGCCTGGTGCTGATGCCGCTGTTTCTTCAGACGCTCATGGGTTACACGGCGCAGGTCGCGGGCCTCGCGATTTCCGCGGGAGGACTGTGCCTGCTGATCGAGATGCCCATCATGGGGCAACTGACCACCAAAGTTCAGGCGCGGCGCCTGATCGCGTTTGGCTGGCTCTGCCTGGCTTTGGCCATGTTTTATTCCACGAAGCGAATTGACCTGCAGATCGGATTTTCCACCGCGCTGTGGCTGCGCGTCGCGCAGGTGTTCGGGATGGGTTTTCTCTTTGTGCCCATCACGCTGGCGGCCTACATCGGAATTCCTCCGGAGAAAAATAACGCCGTTTCCGGCATCGTCAATTTCATGCGCAACATGGGCAGCAGCGTCGGTACTTCGCTGGTGACCACGCTGCTCGCGCGCCGGGCGCAGTTTCACCAGCAGGTTCTCATTGGCCACATTGAGCCCGGAAATCCGCGGCTGCAGGCGGGCGTCATCGGACTTTCGCAGAAGCTTGCCAGCGCGGGTTTGGATCGGACTACGGCGCAGAAGACGGCCTACGCGCAGGTCTATCGCCTGATTCAGGGGCAAGCCAGCGCCGCGGCGTACATCGATACATTCATGGTGCTCTCCGTCGGAGCGGCCATCATGATCTTCCTGTCTTTTTTGCTGAAGAAAAACGATCCCGGCGGAGGCCATGTAGTCGCGGAATAGTTGCAATCTCTGGCGGCGGGGTTCAGCCCGCGCATCGATGGATTGGGAGACGCCATGATCCGAATCGTCACGGTGGAACGGGAATACGGCTGCGGCGGCGCTGAAATTGCGCAGCGCCTGGCCGAGCGCCTGGGCTGGAAGCTGTGGGACGAACTGCTCACGCGCGAGATCGCGCACCTGGCGCACTGCTCCCAGGCCGTGGTCCAGCAGCGCGAGGAGCGCACCGATCCTCTCTATTACCGCCTGATTAAATCCTTCATGCGCGGAAGCTACGAGGGCAGCCTCAATGCGCCCAAATTGAACTTGGTGGACAGCGAAACAATCCTGAAAATTTCCGAGCGCGTGGTTCTGCATGCCGCCAGCAAGGGTGACTCGGTCATTGTAGGCCGCGGCTCGCAGATTTTTTTGCGCGATCGCGCGGACACTTTTCGCGTGTTCCTCTACGCTCCCCGCGAGGAAAAAGTCCGCCGGCTACTCGCGCGCGGCAAAACCGAAAAAGAGGCCGTTGAGTTGGTGGACACCGTTGACCACGAACGCGCAGGTTTCCTGGAAAAATATTTCCAGGTGGAGTGGCCCAGCCGCTCGGTGTATCACCTCATGATCAATACGGCCGCCGGCGACGAGGCTGTCGTACAAGCGATCCTGAATTTCATGAAGACCCTGGATTCTAAAATCGAAGGCCAGTAAGTTGGCGATCCGCGCAGCGCAGGCTTTGGTACGTTCCCAGCTTCTAACACCAGTTTGTAAACCGCATCTGCGTCCGGGGCCCTACGGCCCCGGACGCACGCGCGCGGAAAACGGCGCGACGGATGCCGGTACGGCGCACGCGTAGGCAGCGGGCCATCCGGGATCAGTCCCGGGATTGCGGCAGAGCTCGGCCAAATTCTCGACGACGCTGCCGAGGGTGACCGGACCGTCCAGCGGCTCCGCATAAATTTCATAGCTCTGCAAATTTCCCACCGCCAGCCGCTCCAGCGAATAGCTGCCATTGAACTGCGCCGGCCCGGGATCGCTGCAACTCCAGCCCGCCAGCACCGCCGCGGCTACGTTGCCGGTGGCTGCATCGAGCGCCACGACTTGCGCCGGGAAAATGCCGGTGACTCCCGCCGGCGAGATCGGAAGCGCCAGAGGATTTGCAGGAAGCACGCGGCCGCGAATTTTTCCGACGTG
This sequence comes from uncultured Acidobacteriota bacterium, assembly GCA_963774805.1. Classification (GTDB taxonomy): domain Bacteria; phylum Acidobacteriota; class Terriglobia; order Acidiferrales; family UBA7541; genus Palsa-360. The sequence goes on along the minus strand of CAVZGK010000002.1, from coordinate 227,567 downwards.
CACGAAGTCCGAGGGATCGGGATACAGCGCGCGCAGACCGGTGCGATCGTCGTCGGAGAGCGGCGCGTCGGGCAAGTCCGGCGTGGGCCTGGCGCCCGCGAATTGACCCGGCGCTGGGGCGAACGGAAACATCATCGCTCCCCATACGCCGGAGTGATTGAAGCCGAAGGAATGGCCGAGCTCATGCGTCAGGATCGATTGCAGGTCATACGCTCCCGGATTGGCGGCGAGGGCCGCGGGCGTGGCGAAGGCCGTGCCGGGATCGTTCGGCCTCAGCAGGATGTCTGCGTCCATGATCTCGCCGGCAAACGTGGACGGTGGAGTGTTGGAAGAAAGCTGCTGCCCCACGGTGTCTGCGGAAATTACGCGCGTGAAGGCCAGCACGCCCAGGGCAAACGCCGGATCGCCCTGGTTGAAGCAGATGGAATTCAGCCCGTCGGTGGAATCACAGGCGTCCGTCTCCGGCGTGCGCTGCAGGTCGCCCAAGGTTGACGGCGTGAGCAACGTGCCGGAGACCCCGGTCCAGGCGGAGAGCGACGCTTGAATTGTAGCTTCGATTTCGTTCAGCTGGCCGTCGGTCGTCAGGTCGGCGGTCACGATCGTGACGGGATTTGTGCCGAGCGAGATACTCCATTGCCGGTTGATCGATCCGGGAGTGGATACATCATCGCGCGTGAGTTGAGGGCAGGCAGTCGGCCCGGAAATGTTGGCGGGCTGCGTCATGTCCGCGACGCAAGTTCCCAGATCGTAGGCCGCTGCGGCGGTGGATTGCAGCAGGAACAGGCCGGCGACCGCGAGGCAGAGATATTCGCGGTGTTTTTTGGTGTCACGAAACGCGGAGTGCAGACGCCGTGCGCTCATCGCGTCTTCTCCTTGCCGCTCGCGACGGCCAAGGCGAGCCGCGCTCGAAATTCCCCCATCGGCATGCGGCGAATTCCGCCGGTGTGGAAGGTGCGAGTCGCGGTGTCAAAGACTGCCAGTGCACTGGAGTCTTGTGTGACGGTCTCTCCTCCTGTGCGCGGATCGCGCCCGATCCGAAACGTTCCCTCCGCCCAGCCTGAAACCGTGAACCTTCCCGAAACGTTCGACGGCGCCAGAAAAAGAATAGCCTCCTCGCCGCGCGTGAATTTCGGCGAGCCGTCAACGGTAGTAGTGAAGTGCCCGACGCGCCCGCCGGGCAATTGCACCGAGATTTCGACCGGCAATTTGCCCTTCACGCTTTCCACCACTTGAAGCGTGGCCACCGTCCAGATCGAACCATTTTTCCAGAGCGATTCCGTGCGGACGCAGCGCACGCGCGCCACCGCCGGCGAACCGGCGGCCATCTGCTCAAGGGTGAGGCGGGCGAGGGTAGTGGCGCGCGCACCCGGCGGCACCAACAGAAGCAGCGCCAGCGCGGACCAGAACAGCGGCGTGAGCTGCGGCCGTCGCGAGATTCGTCGTTCGATTTTCATCATTGCACCTCGATGGCGCCGGTCCCTGCGGCCGTGTCGCCTTTCGGATTTCTAATGAACAGCGTGCGAATTCCGGGCGCCGCAGCGGCCTGCACCTGCAGCGTCAGGTGCATCATGCCCAGCCCCAGCGGCTCGCGATTGATGACGGCGATATCCGGCGAAGCGGGTCCGCTGACGGAATACTCGAACGACGGATCGAGCGCGCTGATCGAGAACACGCAAACATCGGCCGTGGCCACGCCTTGCGCGGGCCGCCGCACGATCACCGGATTTCCGCCGAACGTGCAGGAAGACGTGGCCGGCAAGTACGCCCCCATGGCTGCGACGTTCAGGCTGACATTGCCGGGCACGCCGGTTCCACCGTTGGTGCTCAGCTCCACGACCACGATGTCATTGCCATCGCTCACCGGCGCGCCGGGTGTCAGCGGGATCGTTGCCAATCCCGAGCCTGGCGCGAGCACTACGAAATTTTCAAGGTTGGAAAGCGATCCATCCGGATTCTGAATCTGCACGGACAGGTTTCCGGAGATGGCAAGGTCCGCCGAACTCAGCGCGGTGATGCACTGGGTGGAGGAATCGCAAGCGGTGGCTTGCGGCCTCCCGGCAACGAGCAGTGTGGAACCGGGCCCGGGGTTTGAAGCACTGAAATCGTTTCCGGTGACCAGAAGCGTGAATCCGCCCCTCGTTCCGGCATAGGCGCTGGTGGGGCTGAGGGAAAAAATGGCTGGCCCGAAGGTGATCGTGGCGCTGGCGCTTCCCGATTGCTGAACATCATCGGAACTGGTGGCCACGATAGCGACCAGGTTTGGTGCCGGCGGCGCCTGAGGCGCGGTGTACAGGCCGCTGGCGTCGATCGCGCCGCAGTCCGCCGGATTGCCGCAGCCCGCGCCGCTCACCGTCCAGATCGCCTGCTGATTTTCGGTGCCCGTCACAATCGCCGTGAAGCGAGCCTGCGCGCCAGCCGCGATCGAAGCGCTGGCCGGCTGCACGCTCACGAGTATGTGCGGCAGAATGGTGATCTGAGCGGATGCACTGGGCGATCCCTGCGCCGCGCTGGTGGCGGTCAGGTTGACGGGATTCGGGGCGGGCACGTCAGCCGGCGCGACATAGTCAATGCTTCCCACGGAGGTTTCCGAGACCGGTTGGCACGGTGCGCTCCCCGTTACGCAGACCTGGCCCTCCGCCGCATTTCCGCCGGGAATTCCATTCACCTGCCAGATCACGTTAGCGGTGGTCGCGTCGCTAACCGTGACGGCAAACGTCTGCCTCTCGCCGAGGGCCAGGGTTGCCGCCGAGGGCGAAAGTGCGACGCTCGCTCCGGACGTAAACGAGACAATCGCGGTCGCGGATTTTCCCGGCTCGGCGTTGCTGCGCGCCCGCACGGACACCGAACCTGCCGCAGGCATGGTCAAAGGGGCCAGGTAAGTAGTGTGATTCGGGTCGGTTTGCGAATTCTGGATAGTTCCAATTGTGGGGTTGCCGCCCACGACTCCGTTGACGTCCCAGGTGACCGTGGCGTCCAGCGCGCCGGTTACGACGGCCGCCAAATTTTCCGGTGCTCCCAGCGCCAGCGTCGCGGCAGTGGGGGAAATGGAAACTGTGACCGATGCAAGGATCGACACCGATGCCGTGGCCGCTTTTGCAGGATCGGCCTGCGGCGTGGCCACGATTTTCACCGTGGCAGGAGATGGAGGGACCGCAGGGGCCGCGTAGAGCCCGGCGGCGGAAATCGTTCCGCACGCCGCGCCCGTGCAGCCGCTGCCCTCGACGCTCCAGAAAATCACACGGCTGGGAATCGAATTGGCCGCAGCGGTGAACGTCGCGGAGTACGCGGCCGAGCTGCCGGCGTTGACGGAGTCCGGGCCGGCGACGAGCAATGTGAAGTCGCTTGAAACCGTAATCGATGCGGAAGCGCTTTTCGTGGCGTCAGCGACGCTCGTGGCGAGGACCGCGACGGTTGCCGCTGTGGGAAGAATTGCTGGAGCCGTGTACATGCCCTCCGAGTTGATGGTTCCGACCGTGGTGTTTCCTCCCGGAATGTGGTTCACGCTCCAGGTGACGGCCGTGTTCGCCGAGTTGCTCACCGCGGCGGCGAACGGCTGCTGTGCCCCCAACACCACGATTACGGCGGATGGTGCGACGGTCACCGTAATTTCCGCGGGAGGGGGCTGCGGCGAACCCGAACCAACGAGCCCGCCGCAACCCTGGACTGATGCGACGAATAACAGCGCGGCGCGCCAAAGCGACTGGGTGCCAGTCCGGGTGCGGCGCGCGCGAAGATTCGTGCGTGGTTGCATTGCAGCGGCAAGTGCACGCGTTGTGCCAGTGTGGTGCATGGAGGAAAATTGCGAGCGCCTTGCGGTTCAAGGGACGGTAAGGCTGCAATATTTCGGTGCTACAGAATTTGCAATCGATTTGTGATCAACGGCTTGGTTAGATTTCACTTCGTAGTCGGGTGCGCGCGGCGGTGACTCGGTCTTGTTCGGGAAAAAGTCTCTGAAGCGCGGCGTTGTGCCAGCTTGGGAAACGGATTCGGGAAGTGTGATTCATTTTGGAGCAAGGCTGCCGCCTGCCCCTAGCTTCCGCGAACGTTGACACGACCGCCTTGGACCTGAATAATCGGGGTCATGCCTCGTCCGGAAGCCGCGCATCGCGTGAAAAGCTATTCCGCAGCCACGGGTTACGTGTACCAATACTATTTTTACGAAGTGGAAAAAGTGAAGCGCGGCGGTGCTGAGGGAGTGGAGTACACCTACATGGCTTCGGTCGACCGCAAGCATGTTTTTCCAGTGCGAATTTTTGTGCGCAAGGAGTCGCTGGAAAAGTGGTCAGCGCGCACGGGCCGCGAATTTACGGGCACGGAAGAATACGCAGTGGCCAAGATGCGGCTGTTTCAGGCCTTCGACGAAGTGGACGGGTTATCGGAAAAAACCGCCGGCCTGCAGGTGGATGAATCCAATCTGGATACGCTGCTATCGCAGCTCGATCTGTAAGATCCCGAAAGCGATGAGCGGTGGTTTTAGGCAGCACAGGCTTCAGCCTGTGGGGTTTTGTGTGTGCAAGCACATACCAACCCCCACAGGCTGAAGCCTGTGCTACTTTAAAAACCAAACTTCTCCGAGTGGAAGGATAGCACAGTCACGAATCATGTCAATCGTGAACTGTGTGATTTGGCAAGATTTTCTCTGTGGCTTTGGAAATTCATTCGAAATGCAAACGGTCGGGATGGGAATTATTCCCGCAAAACATCCGCCAGCGCTCCGGCGAGATCGGGCTGCCGGAATGTGTATCCGGCCTCGGAAAGTTTGGTTGGAACTCCCCGCTGGCTGCTGAGGAGCAACGCATCTGCCATTTCGCCGAGCGCCAGGCGCAGCGCAAACGCCGGGGCGGGGAACAGCGCCGGGCGGTGCAGCGTTTTGGCCAGGACTTCGGTGAACTCGCGATTGCGGACCGGGTTGGGAGAGACGGTGTTGACCGCTCCGGACAGTGCGGGAGTGGCGAGAGCGAATTGAATGATGCTCACGACTTCCGCCAGCGTGATCCAGGACATCCACTGGCGGCCGTCGCCCAGGCGGCCTCCCGCGCCAAGCTTAAACGGCGGCAGCATCTTGGCCAGCGCGCCGCCATGCCGGGCCAGAATAATTCCAAACCTCGTGCAAACCACCCGCGCGCCAAAACCGGCGGCCCGCGCGGATTCCGCCTCCCATTCGCGGCAGATTCCGGAAAGAAAATCGTTTCCCGAAGCGCTGGATTCGGTAAGAATTTTGTCGCCCCGGCTGCCGTAATACCCAATGGCTGACGCCGCAACGACGACGCGCGGCGGGCGATTCAACTTGGACAACGCCGCGACCAGGTGGCGTGTGGCCTCCACGCGGCTCGTGCGCAATAGTTTTTTCCGTGAATCATTCCAGCGGCCATCGGCGATCGATGCGCCGGCGAGGTGCACCAAGGCGTCGGCGCCTTCTGCGGCCACGGCGTCAAATTGACTGGCAACGGGATCCCACGCCACGACGGGAGCGGCATCCGCGGCAGCTTTTTTCCGTTCTGATCCGGGACGCGTCAGGCGGGCGATCTGGTGGCCTTGCGTCTCGAGCGCTTCGATGAGCGCCGTACCTACGAGTCCTGTGGAGCCCGATACCAGAATGCGCATGTGCGGTGCGACCTCCGAAGGCTAAATCCACGCTACGGCGAGGTTGGCGCGGCGGTCAATCGAATTCCTCGTGTGAAAGGTCTGTTGGATCTGAAACTTTCGAAAATATCGAAAGCTCAAAAGTCCAACGGGCTATAGATCGTGCCGCGATGCCGTTCCGCCTTCAGGGGCAAAAGCCCTTTCTATTGGCGGCTTCCCATGTCGCGCCTGAACAGACCGCAGAAAAACTCAAAAAATTGTCATTCTGAGCGGAGCGAAGAATCTCTCTTTGTTCTTTTCGCACGCACTAAGATCGAAGAGAGATTCTTCGCTCCGCTCAGAATGACAACACGAGAGACTTTTTCCGCAGCTTGTGAAGCCGTGTTCCACAAATCAATTTTATGAAATGGCAACTATTCATCGAGTGGTTGACGATTCTTCGAGAACGACTTTCGCTGCCGGCGACGCGGTGAGGCGACTGGAGCCGCCGTGCAACTTGTGCTGATGGCGAAGTTTGTGGGGTAGAATGTGGCCATGCGTGTGCGCGTTTTATTCTTCGGGCGATTGAAAGACATTGTGGGCAGGGCCGAGGAGCAAGCGGAGCTGTCCGATGGCGCGCGGGTGGAGGATTTGTTCGAGCGCTACGGGCGCAGTTTTCCGGAGCTGGCGAAGTTTCGCGCCTCGGTGGTGGCCTCGGTGAACCAGGAGTTCGCGGAGTGGCGCGCGCCGCTCGCGGCAGGCGACGAAGTGGCATTCCTGCCGCCGGTGAGTGGCGGCTCGAATCCGGCCGGCGCGGCGGTGGAGGAAAATCTCTGCGCGCTGGTGCGAAAGAAGATCGAGACCTCCGAGATTTTTGAGCAGCTCAAAGCGCCGCCGGATGGCGCGGTCGTGGTCTTTGAGGGCATCGTGCGCAACCATTCGGGCGGGCGTTCGACGTTGTACCTGGAGTATGAAGCGTACGAAGCTATGGCCATCGCCAAGATGCGCGAGATCGGCGCGGAGATGCGCGAAAAGTTTTCCATCCGGCGGTTCGCCATGGTGCACCGCCTCGGGCGGCTGGAAATCGGCGAGACTTCCGTTTTGATCGTGGTGTGTTCGGCGCATCGCGCCGCGGCCTTCGATGCCTGCCGCTACGGCATCGATACCCTCAAGCGCAACGTGCCCATCTGGAAGAAAGAATTCTTCCGCGACGGCGCCGTCTGGGCCGATGGAGAAATCCCCACCGTTTGAGAAATCCTTTTGGCCCCGGCAGGAATCGTACTGCTGTGCCGACTTCGTGCGTTTGCCGGTCCTTCCAAAACAAATTTGCTGCAAGCAAGCCGGGCAAGCTGCTCGCCTCGCTCGCCGCCATTGCGCTGCTCGCCGCGCCCGCTACCTGGGCGCCGCTGGCGGCACGCGAACCTGCGCCGCAAGATCAGCGCGGGCGGATTCGCTCCGAAGTCACCCTCGTCAGCCTGCTGGCGAGCGTCCTGGATCAGAACGGCCGGCCGGCGCTGGGGCTGACCGCCGATCAATTTGAGTTGTACGAGGAAGGCGTCAAGCAGAAGATCGAAGTGCTCGATTCGGAAACCACGCAGCCTCTGGATCTCGCGCTGATGATCGATTCCAGCCTGAGCGAAGTGAAGGAGCTGGAGTTTGAGGCCGACGCGGCCTCGCGGTTCATTCAGAAGCTGGTGCGGCCGGCCGACCGGCTGGCGGTGTACGAATTTTCCGACGTGGTCACTCAGATCGGACCCTATTCGTCAAATGTTCCCTCGCTGCAGGCGTCCCTGAAACGGTTGACGCCGGGCGACGGCACGGCGTTGTACGACGCTATTTTTCTGGGTTCGGAAGGGTTGGCAAAAAATCCGGCGGGCCGCCGGCGCGCCATCGTGCTGGTGACGGATGCGGGCGAGACGACCAGCCGCGCGGACTTTGAGACGGCCCGGCGTGCCGCCCTGCGCGCCGACGCGCTGCTGTATACGATCGTGGTACGCGCCGTGAAAAACGAGGGCGGGCGCAATACCGCCGGCGAGCACGCCCTGGAGACGATCGCCGATTCCACCGGCGGGGCCATTTATTTTCCGGACAGCATTGCGCAGTTGGGAGAAATGTTTGACCTGATCGACCGCGAACTGCGAACGCAGTACCGCATCGGCTACTATCCCGACCCGCGTCCGGCCGCCGGCTTATACCGCACGCTGGAAGTGCGCGTGAAGTGCGCGTGCAAGGTGCGCAGCCGCAAGGCCTATTTTTCGGGCGGGCGGATGGAGTGAGGGAAGCGGTGACTGGTGATTGGTGAACCGTCGTTCGTGATTCGTGAATCGTGACCCTTGTAAAAATTCCGCATTTGTCCGGCTTGCTGCCAAGCTCTTCGCTATTTAACCCGCGCGAAATCTGGCATGATTTCTGTTGAGGATAGCGGCGAATGAATTCGTTTATTGATGTGGCGATCGAAACTGCGCAGGAAGCTGGTGCCATTCTGGTTGCGGAATTCGCCCGGCCAGTGAAGATCAGCTACAAGGGCGAAGTGGACATCGTGACGCAGGCCGATAAAAAGGCCGAGGAAGCCATCGTATCGCGGCTGCGCTCCCACTTTCCGAAGCATGCTATCGTGGCCGAAGAGGGCGGCGGTTCGGAGAGCGACTCGCCGTTCCGCTGGCACGTCGATCCGCTGGACGGCACCACAAATTTCGCGCACGGCTACCCGTGTTTCGCGGTATCCCTGGGGCTGGAAGAGGCCGGCGAGCCGATTGTGGGCGTGGTTTATCAACCGGTGAGCGGGGAGCTTTTTACCGCTGTGAAGGGCGAAGGGGCCTACCTGAACCAGAAGAAAATCGAAGTCTCCAAGATCGAAACGCTGTCCACCAGCCTGCTGGCAACGGGATTCCCCAGCGTAAAGCGCGCGCAGAATTCGAACATTCATTATTACTGGGATTTCACGCTGCGTTCGCATGGCATACGGCGGGACGGTTCGGCGGCGCTCGACCTGGCAGCGGTGGCTTGCGGGCGGTTTGAGGGATTCTGGGAATTCGGCCTGCGCACCTGGGACGCGGCAGCCGGGATTTTGCTGGTAACCGAGGCCGGGGGCACGGTAACGCAATTCGACGGCAAGCCGTACCGGCTGGGAGATCACGAAATGATGGCTTCGAACGGCCGGGTGCACCAGGAAATGATGCAGGTCGCCGCCAGCGTCGCCGAAAAGGCGGCCACCCGCGCTCCACTGCTGTGATGCGTGGCGTAACCAACTCGCCAGCATGAGGGCCGATTTTTTAACTCCCGTCGCCGGTTTTCAATTTGCACACTCGCCGCTAAAACACTGGATTGACGCAGGTTCCAGCCAGTGATAGGCTCGAAAAGCTGTATCGTATTTACTGAGGGATGATGGGAAACAGCCTTATTTTTCCCGTCCCGGGGAACTCAGGAGCGGGCGAGAAAATCGCCCGGTGGCTGGGGCGTTGGCGCCGAGGCGGGATCGAACAATATTCTGCGAGCGATCCGGCCGCTACGGCCGCGAAACCCGTCGCCTCCTGGCGTTCGGGCGAACGCTTCGCCGTGTATGACGAGCGCATCTGGCTGGACGCGCTTCCGGCGGCGTTCCACGGCCTGCGCATCGTTCAAATCTCCGATATTCACCACGGATTGTTTCTTCCCCAGGAATGGCTGTCGGAAGCTGTGAAGCAGGCCAATCGGCTGAATCCGGACATCATTGCGCTGACCGGCGATTTCGTCACTTACTCGCGCCGCAATATCGGTCCGGCGGCGGAATTGCTGGGGCGGCTGCGCGCGCGCCACGGCGTCTACGCGGTGCTCGGCAACCACGATTTTCGCGTCGATCCGGACGCCGTGACCGAGGCGCTGACCCGGCAGCACATTGAAGTTCTGCGGAATCGCCACATTTCCCTGCGATTTGCTGGGGAATCGCTGTATGTGGCCGGAGTCGACGACTACGGTTACGGAGCCGACCTGAGGCGGGCGGTGCGCGGAGTGCCGCGAAATTCCGCAACCGTCCTGCTGGCGCATAACCCGCGGGTGATTCATCTGGCTTCGCGCAACAATGTGAGCCTGGTGCTTTCCGGCCACACGCACGGCGGGCAGGTGAATATTCCGCTGCTGGGCACGGTGTACGGGCGTTCGCCGGAGCGGCTGCGCTACAAGATCGGATGGGACCGCATGGGCGCCACACAGATCTATGTGAGCCGCGGAATCGGAACGATCGTGCTGCCGTGGCGGTTGCGCTGCCCGGCGGAAATCACCCACCTGGAATTGCTGCAAGGCGCTGCCGGCGTTTCCCGTTCGGTAGCCGCCGATTGATCGCCTCCATCTATGCGCGCCGTTGACCTGATCCGCCGCAAGCGCGATTCGCGCGAACTCGCCCCCGTAGAAATCCATCAATTCATTGCCGCCTACACCCAAGGCGAAGTCCCCGACTATCAGATGTCCGCGTGGCTGATGGCCGTAGTGCTGCGCGGGATGAGCCGCGCGGAGATAGCCGCGCTGACCGAGGCCATGCTGCACTCGGGCTCGGTACTCGATTTTTCGGACCTGCTCGGCCATAAGGTGGACAAGCACTCCACCGGCGGCGTGGGCGATAAGACGTCGCTAATCATCGCTCCGATCGTGGCGGCCGGCGGACTGAAAGTTCCCATGATCAGCGGCCGCGGATTAGGCCACAGCGGCGGCACGCTGGACAAGCTGGAGTCCATTCCGGGATTCAACGTAAACCTGCCGCTGGCGGAGTTCCGCCGCGTGCTGGCGACCTGCGGCTGCGCCCTGATCGGGCAGACTTCCGAAATTGCTCCGGCGGACAAGAAGATTTATGCGTTGCGGGACGTGACCGGGACGGTGGAAAGCCCGGCGCTGATCTGCGCGTCCATCATGAGCAAGAAACTGGCCGAGGGAATTGACGCGCTGGTGCTGGACGTGAAGGTCGGCTCGGGCGCGTTCATGAAGAATCTGGAAGACGCGGCGCAACTGGCGGAACTGCTGGTGGAAACCGGGACGCGCATGGGGAAGAAAGTCGTGGCGCTGCTGACCGACATGAACCAGCCGCTTGGGCGCAAGGCCGGGAACGCCATGGAAGTCGCCGAGTCGTTGAAGTGCTGGCCGGAGCGGGGCCCGCGGACCTGCGCGAACTCTGCCTGGAACTGGCGGCCTGGATGTTTTTCCTGGGCGAACGCGTGAAGACGCTGGACGAAGGAAAAAAACTCGTCCGCGGATATGATCGCTTCCGGGCAAGCGCGCGAAAAATTCCGGGAAATTGTGGGCTTGCAGGGCGGCGACGTTGGCGTAATCGATGATCCGCAACGGCTGGCGCGAGCACGGCAGACCCGGCCGGTGGTCAGCGCCGCGCGGGGATACATTTCGTCAATCGCCTGTGAGCAACTGGGAGTGGCGAGCGTAGTTCTGGGCGGCGGGCGGGAAAAGAAGGAAGACACGATCGATCCCGCGGTGGGGCTGGAGTTTCACAAGCGCATCGGCGACGCCGTGGAGCGAGGCGAGCCGCTGTGCACGCTGCACTACAATTCCGAAGCGCGGCTGGCGGAAGCGCTGCATTTGGCGGAGACGGCGTTCCGGGTCGATCCGGAAAAGCCGAAAGAAGATTCCTCCGTTGATTTACCGCATTATCGGCGCCTAGGACAGCCTCCCATTCTTGGTCGATCTGCGTCGCATTCAGCTCCGTCTTCGCTCAGAGTGGTGCAATGTGGTGTACACTTGGATTATGCCAACCGTTGAGAAATCCATCCGCCAAAGCGTGTCCCTTCCCGCCCGCCTTGCCCGGCGAGTCCGAACGCTGGCGAAGAATCGGAACACCAGCACGAACCGAGTTTTGGTGGAACTGATCGAGACCGGAATCGAGTCGAAGGAGGCTGAAAAGTCGAAGTTCTTCGAATTGGCAGACCGACTGGCTGCCACCTCCGACCCTGTCGAACGGAAACGAATCAAAGAAAGACTCGCCCAGATGACCTTCGGTGAATGAATGCCGAAGATTCAGTGGTCGGACTTGCCTCCTGCCTTGCGAGATCATCTCTTTGAGAGACTGGCCGAGCGCAAGATCAACCGTCGAAGACTTGTACCAACTGAAGATATGGCGTCAATCGGAGCCGGAGGCACCCGAGGGAGCTTGGTATAAGGATTTCGGCTCTTTCAAAATCTGCGGCGAAGGAAAATGCCCAAAGACTTTCCTGCTCCGTGGACAAGTCGCGAAGGGGAAAAAACTTTGATTTGTTGGGTTGACTTCCAATTCGTAATCCGTCACAGGAATATTTTCTAATTTTTCCCGCACTGCTCCTGCTTACCGTCCAAATCCTGCCCATTACAATTTCCACATCCCGCGGCTCTCCCCGGCGTGCTAATGTGACGGGCATTTCCCGGGATTGCAACGGGATATGAGGTGACTGCGAATGGGCCGATTTACGGGCTTGCTGGGTTTGCTGTCGATGCTCGGGCTGGCCTATTTATTTTCCACCAACCGGCGCGCCATCAAGCTGAAGCTCGTGGCCTGGGGCCTGGGATTGCAAATTTCCTTCGCGTTTCTGGTGTTTTACTGGACGTTTGGGCAGAACCTGTTTTACCGGGCGGGGAACGCGGTCAATCACCTGCTGGCGTACGCTTTCGTAGGTTCGGAATTTGTGTTTGGCGAGCTTGGGAAGCAGCGGTCGTCGATCGGATTCATTTTCGCATTTCAGGTTTTACCCACAATTATTTTCATCGCATCGCTGTTCGCGCTGTTGTACTACCTGGGCGTGATGCAGGTGGTGATTCGAAGCGGCGGCGTGGGTGATGCAGCGGATCATGGGAGCGAGCGGCGCGGAATCGCTGAACGTCGCGGCCAGCATTTTCATGGGTCAGACGGAAGCGCCGCTGACGATTCGCCCGTTTTTGCCGGACCTGACGCAGTCCGAGCTGATGACCATCATGACCAGCGGGATGGCGCACGTTTCGGGCGGCATCATGGCGGCGTACATCGCGTTCGGAGTGGAAGCGCGGCACCTGCTGACCGCGGTGATCATGACGGCTCCGGGAACGCTGCTGATTTCCAAGATGCTCGTTCCGGAAACCGAGCAGCCGAAAACCATGGGCACCGTGCACATGGAAAATGTGGAGCATGACTCCAATTTTCTGGCGGCGATTGCGCGCGGCACGAGTGAGGGCCTGGGCATGGCCATCAACGTGGGCGCGATGCTGATCGCGTTTCTGGCGCTGATCGCGCTCACCAACGGAATCATGGGCGGGATTCACAACTGGTTCCATTGGTTTCCGACCAGCCTGCAGCAGATTTTCGGGTGGGCGTTCGCTCCGGTGGCGTTTGTGATCGGCGTGCCGTGGCATGATTGCGTGCAGATTGGAAATCTGCTGGGAACGCGCATGGTGGTGAATGAACTGGTGGCGTTTTCCATGCTGGGGCCGATGAAGGGCGCGCTCGATCCGCGGTCGTTTACGATTGCCACGTTCGCGCTGTGCGGGTTTGCGAATTTCAGTTCGATTGGAATGCAGATTGGCGGCATCGGGGCCCTGGCGCCGAATCAAGAAGGCCGATCTGGCCCGGCTCGGGATTCGCGCGATGCTGGCCGGGAACCATGGCGAACCTGATGTCCGCATCGATCGTGGGGATGTTTTTAAAATGAGCGCACGCGAAAGCAGCGAAAGCAAAACCGGGACAGGAATTCCGGCGGGCCGAGGCCGCGGCTAAATTCCTTTTGGCAAAGACCAAGTTGCGCCCGCGCATCGGGCTGGTGCTGGGCAGCGGGCTGGGCGCGTTCGCGAACGAAATTCCCGGCGCGGCGCGTATCGACTACAAAAACATTCCGCATTTCCCGCGTTCGACGGCGATCGGGCACGCCGGGCGCATGGTGATCGGCAAAGTGGCGGATGTGCCGGTGGCCGTGATGCAGGGGCGCGTGCATTTCTACGAAGGCTATTCGATGAACGAAGTGATTTTCCCGATGCGGGTGATGGCGCGCATGGGAATTCGCGCGGTGGTTTTGACCAACGCCGCGGGCGGGGTCAATACCAGCTTCAGCCAGGGATGCCTGGTCGTGTTGCGCGACCACATCAACCTGCAGGGAACGAATCCGCTGATCGGGGCGAATGACGATCATTTCGGCGTGCGCTTTCCCGACCTGACGCAGGTGTATTGGAAAGCGTATCAGGCGGCGGCGCTGGAAGAAGCGCGGCGCATGAAGATTGAAGTGGCGGAAGGCGTCTACGCAGGTCTGACCGGACCGAGCTATGAAACGCCGGCGGAAATCCGCTACCTGCGGTCGATCGGCGCGGATGTGGTGGGAATGTCGACCGTGCCGGAAGTGATCGCGGCGGCGCATCTGGGAATCCGCGTGCTGGGAATATCCTGTGTTACGAACATGGCCGCCGGAATTCTGGACCAGCCGATTACGACCGAAGAAGTAATGGAAACCGGAGAGCGCGTGAAGTCCGATTTCGTGGCGCTGCTGCGGGCTGTGATTCCACGCATGAGCAAGGACCTGGCATGAACGAACGTGGTCCTGGTGACGACGCGCTGATTGCGGCCGCGCGAACTGCGCGCGAGCATGCGCACGCGCCTTTCTCCAATTTTCGCGTGGGCGCCGCGGTGCGCGCGAAATCCGGCAGAGTCTTTACCGGCTGCAACGTGGAGAACGCGAGCTACGGGCTGACGTTGTGCGCGGAGCGCGTGGCCATATTTAAGGCGATTTCCGAGGGCGAGCGCGGATTTGACGCCGTGGCGGTGGTGGCGGACACGGAAGCGCTTACGCCGCCTTGCGGCGCTTGCCGCCAGATTCTGTGGGAATTTTGCGGCGACGCGGAAGTGATTCTGTCGAATCTGAGCGGGAAGTCGGAACGCTACCGCATGTCCGAGCTGTTGCCGAAGGCGTTTGACCAGTCGTTTCTGTAGAGCGGCGAAGCTACCAGCTGCGATTATTTGGATGCGACGTCCCCGGATGTTTCGCAACGGTTAGGATTTTCGGACTATCCGCATTAGCAAGCCGCGACATCCTTGTTGAAGATGAATCTAAACCCCCACCCTTTGGAAATCGCAAAGGGTGGGGCACCCGGCAGACCTACGGCACTTCGAGGGTTGGCTGAACAGGCTGCGGAAAAACTCAAAACGTTGTCATTCTGAGCGAAGCGAAGAATTCCTCTTTGTTCTTTTGCTTACACTTAGATCGAGGAGAGATTCTTCGCTTCGCTCAGAATGACAAAAAGATGTAGTTTTCCGCAACCTGTGACGTCGCAAAAAGCGCACAGCGAAGAGTCGCTGTGCTACTTGCGGCTTGCGACGGTCGCACCGACTCCTTCGTCCTAACGTTGTTTTAACTCTTTTCCGCGGTGCGCTGGCGCTGCAAGCGGTTGGCTGCGGTGCGCAGAGTGTCCGAAACGTTTTTGTTGCTGGCCAGGAATTTCAGGTCCATCGGCTTCAGGTGCGGCAGCAGATGCAGGGTCACTTCCAGCGGTGACTTGGGATTGAAGACCAGCGAGCGCTGGATCGTATAGTTTTTACGATATTTCCGGTTGTTGGCGATCAGGCGCAGCGTCTCATCGGTCAGCGTGGCCATGTTGGCGAAGGATTCCACTTCCTGCTCGGAAAGCTGCGGCGATTGCAGCACGGCGCGCTGTACGACTTTGCACGGATCGCGAATCAGCAGCAGCCTTTCGCTGCGGCCGCCTTTCAGTCCCATTTGCACGCGCTCGACAACCCGCAGGCGTGCGAGCTTCTGCATCAAGGTCTGCCGCTTGGCTTCATCCGGCTCGGCTTCGCTCACCGCATCCAGGAACGTCTCGACCGGTTCCGGCTCCTCGCGCTGCAACTCCAGCAATTGCCCGCGCTGCTCTCCGTTGATGACGGCGGAGGCGATCATCTCGGCAACCAGCGCCGGGGAGGTGCTGAGCCGGTCAAGATCCTCGAACAATTCATGCACCACGCTGACGGACATGTAACGAATGACAGGGCGCAGCGTTTCGATCGGGCAGGTGGGGTTGCGGGCCAGGGCGTCAGCCACGCCTGGGCGGCGTGGAAATTCAGCCGCGCAGTAGGCGAACATTTCGGGCGCGCCGTTGGGTATGTCGAGCGCGTCGAGGACGTACTTCAGAGGCTGGGTAAGGAGTATTGCGGCGGCGCGCAGTTGCACAGCAGGATCCGGATCGGCGGCCAGAATGCACAGGATTTCGACGCGTTCGGCGGGTTCCAGCGCGGCGGCTTCTTCGCACAGCGCCAAGCGGCGCTCCAGGGTAGCGCCGCCCAACCGAATCTCTTCGCGCAGCGCGGCGCTAATTTCCGCCTCCTGCAGCCCCCTTCAGAGCGTCGCGTGTCAGCGTGACTTTACCCGAATGGCCGGAAGGTCCGATCGGCGCCAGGGGCTTTCCGTTCAGATCGAGATGCAGGGCGCCCGCGTCCTTGGCGCTGATCTGAAAATGATCCGAGGCGGAGAAGAAATGGTTTTCGCCGGCTTTCATAGTCCCGTCGAAGACCACATCGTTATCGGCCACCACGATTACTTTGGTTCTCTTCGCAGTTTGAATTTTCAATTTGATCGGGCCTGATTCCGCCGTAACCGGCGGGGTAGCCGTAGCGGCCTCCGCGGCTGTCAGGGGCGCGGCAGAAGGCGCAGCGGCTGAAGCGGCCGTTGCATCGGAAGATTCGGGTGGCGCTGTGGCGGCGACGGCAACTGAATTGGCGGGCGGTTCCGTCGCGGCCGGCGAGGAATCAACGCTGGCGGACGCAACCCGCGCCGCAGCGCGGGTTGCGCGCCAGGAGAGCAGGCGCCGTGTGCCAAACCATCCACCCGCCAGCAAGCACAGGATGACTACGGCGGCAATGATCCAGGCCAGCCAGGGTTGCTCGGGCGTAACGACAGGAGGGCTGCCTGTCCACACCGGAACCGAGGGGCGATCGCCGACGGCCAGGGTATATTCCGCGACGATGTTTTCTTCATCCAGCCCAAGGTACCGGGCCATGGCGCGCACGAATCCGCGGTTGAATACGCCCCCAGGAAGCTGACCCCAATCTTCGTTTTCAATGGCCTGCAGGAAGCGTGTGGCGATGCGCGTGGCGGTGGTAATTTCATCCAACGTAACGCCGCGCAGTTCCCGTTCGCGTTTCAGGCTTTCGCCGAAAGTACCTTTGGTCATTGTCCTTTGGATTTCCAGTAACCAAAGCGAATATAGGCGGGCGGCCGAGGAGTGTCAATCTGACGCGCGTCGCCCCCGTGTCCAACTTTAAAGAAGGGGGGACAGATGATTTTGCGCCCGGGAGGGTCTTCTCTTTCAAGCAACAGGGTCAGAAGTCAGCGTTGCACACATTGACAAGAGCTGCCTATAATTTTGATGTCCCGACGCCTTCCGTGGAACGGCGCGTGACCCGCGATAGGTATGGCACAAGGTATCCAGTGACCACGACTGAGAATTTTTCCGGCGTCGAGCGGCGCCGCAGAACAGCGGTTCGAGGGGAACAGCGCGAGGCAGGTGAAATCGCGGTGTTCCACGAACTCGGCAAGGCCCTTACTTCCTCCCTGCAGCTGGACCAGGTCCTGCGCACGATCATGGAAAAGATCGATGAATTTCTGCGTCCGGACACGTGGTCGCTGCTGCTGGTCGATGACGTAAAGCAGGAGCTTTATTTCGAACTCGCGGTCGGGAAGGGCGCGCAGGCGCTGAAAGACGTTCGAATCAAAATGGGGCAGGGCATCGCCGGCTGGGTGGCGCAGCATGACGAAGCCGTGATCGTGCCCGACGTGAGCAAGGACACGCGCTTTTTCGCCAAAGTCGACGAAAAAACGAAGCAGGAAACCCGCTCCATCGTGGCCGTCCCGGTGCGCTACCGCGATCATTGCCTGGGTGTGATCGAGTTGATCAACTGCGTGGAGCGCGAGGGTTTTGTGGAGCGCGATCTGGCGTTGCTCGAAGCGCTGGCGGATTTTGCAGCCATCGCTCTGGAAAATGCGCGCCACGTAAAGCGCATCCACGAGCTGACCATTACCGACGACTGCACCGGCCTGCATAACGCGCGGCACATGGATTTCATTCTGGAAACTGAGATTTACCGCTCGCAGCGCTATGGCTACGAGTTTTCCGTGGTGTTCATCGATCTGGATCACTTCAAGAGCATTAACGACACGCACGGGCATCTGATCGGCTCAAAGCTGCTGGCGGAGGTCGGCCAGGTGGTGAAGGCCGCCTGCCGGCGTATTGATTTTGCGTTCCGCTATGGCGGCGACGAATTTGTGATCGTGTTGCCGCAGGCCACGAAGGAAAATGCGTTTGTGGTGGCCCGCCGGCTTCACAAGTTGATCGGCGAAACGCGCTGGCTTAGCACCGAGGGTCTGGATGCGCGTTTCACGGCCAGTATCGGCGTGGCATCCTATCCGGCGGACGCCAAGACCAAGGTGGAGTTGCTGCAATTGGCCGATGAAGCGATGTACGCCGTCAAGAACACGACGCGCGATGGCGTGGCGGCGGCAAAAGTTGGAGTGTTGCCCTCCAAGTAGCGCCGGCAGTTCCTTTCGTTCTTCTTCTACCTTCCATTCGAAACCATAGGAATTTGCGCAACGGAGAAGCTCGGCCCCACGCGGGGCTGAGTACTAATCGCTGCCTGCGGTCGATTTGGCGATTTCCACTCCCATCATCTTGATTCACTGGGTTCGCCATGCTAGTCTCTGCGCACCCGGTGGCACGGCGCATGGGAAATGGAATCGATGTCCCGGAAGAGCTGAGACGAGGAGCGCATGTCCAACGAAGCATTGGGGATGATTGAGACCAAAGGACTGGTCGCTTCGATTGAAGCTGCCGACGCCATGGTCAAGGCTGCCAACGTTATCCTCATCGGCAAGGAATATATCGGCTCGGGATATGTGACGGTGATGGTGCGCGGCGATGTGGGCGCGGTGAAGGCCGCGACCGACGCCGGAGCGGCCGCGGCGCGGCGCGTCGGCGAGCTGGTTTCGGTGCACGTGATTCCGCGTCCGCACGAACACGTGGAGCGGATTTTGCCCGGAGGCGCTGCAGGGGTGAAGAAGTAGACGTTCCCGGCGGTCAGGATCTCTGAAACTCAGTTATTGCGCGGGGAACTTCAGGGGCTGGAGCCCCACTCGGAAAAGGCGTTAACGGCCGAGCTGAAGCTCGGCCCTCCTGAAAAGCAACGAAAAAACAAACGCAAACTGAAAAGCCAACGAAAAAACAAACGCAAAAACGAATGCGAGAGCAAACGCAAAAGCAAAATTAAAAGTTGGAAATCAGTTTCTCACTGCTCGAATTAGTCCAGTTCTGCCCCGCAAAGTTTCGAGGAGAAGGTAAAGCGTTTTGAGCCTGCGCGATCGCGACCTGATCTCCATCCAAGAAGCCCGCGAACTGGCGGCCCGGGCTGCCGCCGCACAAAAAATCTTCGCCCGATTTTCCCAGGAGCAGGTCGACGCCATTGTGGAGGCCTGCGCGAAAGCGGCCGCGGAAAATGCGGAGCCCTTGGCGCGCGCGGCGATGGAAGAAACTGGATTCGGTAACGTCCCCGACAAAATTGTGAAGAATTCGCTGGCCGCGGTGAACGTGCCGCGCGCGATTCGAGGCATGCGCACGGTCGGCATCCTGCGCGAAGACCGCGAAAGGGCCATCGTGGAAGTAGCGTCGCCGGTGGGAGTGGTGGCCGCGGTCATTCCCTCCACGAATCCGACGTCGACCGCGATCTACAAGACTCTCATTTCGCTCAAAGCCCAGAACGCGATTGTGCTGAGCCCGCATCCCTCGGCGATCCGGTGTATTTGCCAGGCGGCCACGCTGCTGGAGCGCGCGGCGCTGAGCGCTGGCGCGCCCGAGGGGCTGATCCAGTGCATGAAACATACGACTTTGGAAGGCACACGCGAACTGATGCGGCGTCCCGAAGTCGGCGTGATCCTGGCCACCGGCGGCACGGGCCTGGTGCGGGCGGCTTACGGTTCGGGAAAGCCGGCCTACGGCGTTGGTCCGGGGAACGTTCCGGCGTTTATCGAGCGCACCGCTGATGTCCGCAAGGCCGTTGCGGATATCATCGCCGGAAAAACATTCGATTACGGAACCATTTGCTCGTCCGAGCAGGCCATCGTGGCCGAGGACGCGGTGTGCGACCGCGCGCTGGAGGAATGCAGGCAGCAGGGCGCCTATTTTCTTTCCGAGGCGGAAGCCGAGAAAGTGGCGGCGCTGGTGTTTCTGCCCGGCTCGCACACGCCGAACACGGGAATCGTCGGGCGTACGGCGACCGTGATCGCCGGGATGGCCGGCATACAGGTTCCCCCCGCAACGCGGGTGCTGATTGCGCGGCTGGGTGCCGAACACGTGGGGCGCGCGTTTCCCTTGTCGGCGGAAAAATTGTCGCCGATCCTGGCGTTTTATTCGGCGGCGAATCTCGCGGCGGCGATCGCGCTCTGCCGGCGGTTGCTGGAGTTCAACGGACTGGGCCACACCTGCGCGATCCATTCGCAGAACCGCGCGGCGATCCTGGAGTTCGGCGCGGCCATGCCGGCGTTTCGCGTGGTGGTCAACAGCGCCGCGGTGCACGGTTCGATTGGGTACTCGACGAACCTGTTTCCGGCGATGACGCTGGGCTGCGGCGCGCCCGGCGGCAACATCACCTCGGACAACATCGGCCCGCAACACTTAATGAACGTGAAGCGCATTGCGTGGGAAACGCGCGGCGTCGAGCATCGGACGGTGCCGGCCGATCAGCGCATGGCGGGAGCCGCGATGTCGGCGGCGCCGGAATCGGTGCAGGAGAAAGCGAATCTGCCGGCGGCGCCTGCTGCCGCCCCTGTGCCTAGCGCGCCGCCCGCAGCAGTTGAGGCCAAGCCGGAGGAAGCCACGATGGAGACGGCGGCTGCTAACGAGACGACAGGCAGTGTGGACCGCGCCGCGATCGCCCGCGTAGTGGCCAGCGTGCTTGAGGCGCAGGGAATTCCTCGTGGAAAAGGCGTGCCGCCACCGGTGGGCGTTTCCGCGGGCGCATCGTTGCCAGCGCCCGCCGTGGACAATGCGGCCCAGAAAGAAACACCGAGCGCGGCGGCTATCGCCGCCGAAATTGCGGATCGCTTTTTTGGTTCTTCGACGAAGAAAAAAACGCCGAGCGCGGATAAACCGCTGGCGGCGGAATCAGGACTTGCATCCAAACCGGAATCTTCGGCAGTTGCCGCGCCACGCGATCATGGCGCGAAAACGCTGCAGACTACGGCAAGCGCCCCGATCGAAATTCAGGTTTTTGTCAGCGAAAACGACGTGCGCCGGGCCATGACGCGCAGTGAAAAAATTTTTATTGGACGGAAGACCATCCTGACTCCATCAGCTCGTGATTTGGGGCTGGAGCACGAAGTGTTCGTGGAGACAGAAACCGGGTCGCTCCGATAGATTCAGGTAGCACAACCGCTCCTGGCTGTGCGGGTTTGTAGCCTGAATGGGAGCCCGAGAATTCACTTACGATTGCAAAACCCGCACAGCCAGGAGTGGCTGTGCTACTTTTCCGAACTGCGAACTTCATAGGAGACGGAATGAGTAAACGAATTGCACTGGGATTGGCATTCGCGTGCGCTCTGCTGTTCTGCGAGCGGGCCGCGGCGCAGACTACCGACGTGCACGTGCTGGTCTCAAACGGAATCAAGGCCGTCGTTGAAGATATGCGCCCGCAAATCGAGCATGCCATCGGGCATCCGCTGACGATTGAGTACCGCCCGACGACCGCTCTGCAAAAGGAAATCGAGGCCGGGGCGCAATTTGACGCGGTGATCGTTACGGCGGAGAGCATCGGGCAAATGAGCAAGGAAGGGAAGACCTTGGGAGGCGAGGGCACGCCGATCAGCCGCGTGGGCGTGGGAATCGGAATCCCCAAGGGCGCTGCGCGGCCGGACGTCAGCACGCCGGACGCAGTGAAGCGCGCCATGCTCAACGCCAAAGCCGTTGCCTATGGTCCGGCTGGCGCCAGCTACCCCTACATCGTGAAGATGTTCGAGGCGCTGGGAATCGCCGACGCGATGAAAGCCAAGACGCAATTTTTCGACACCTCCGACGGCACCAACGGAGCGCTGGCCGACGGAAAAGTGGATTTCGGATTTACGCTGGTCAGCGAAATTCTGCCGTTCAAGGGTATCGAACTGCTAGCCCCGTTCCCGCCGGAGTTCCAGGGCTACGTGCGCTTTGCGGGGGGTGTCAGCGCCAATGCCAAAAATCCGGAAGCCGCCGCCGCGATGATTAGAGTTCTGGCCGGCCCGGACTCGGTAGCTTCCATCAAGGCTCGCGGCATGGAACCGCGCTGAGGCATCGACCCATGGCGCGGGGCGACCGACTTTTCGCGCCCCGCTTCGTCGTTTCGCTATCTTTTGGAAAATCGTCTCGCGCAGCATTCATTCCGCAACTGAAAATCCCGCCGCGCCTTCCCGTTCGCGTAGCGTGATAGAATCCCCCCATAATCAGCAAAGTAGTACCGGCCCCCAAGTTCGTAATTCCAGGCCCGAACCGCCAAGAGGCGGCGGCTTCGTGCGTGGCGAAGCCCAAAGGGAGGCGACCGATGAAGCGAATCTGGCACGCGTTGGGACTCGTTCTCATTTCTATTTCGTTGGCGCACGCCGCGACGGACGCGACGATTGCCGGCTCCGTGAAGGGCCCGGGCGGAGCGCCGTTCCGCGGCGCGTTCGTTCGCGCGCAAAACTTGCAGTCTAAAATTTCGGTGGATGTGCTGACCGACAGCGCGGGTCGCTACCGGATATCACACCTCGTGCCCGGCGAATATCAGGTTCGCGCGAATGCCACAGGCTATAAGGCCGATGCGCGCAACGGCGTGAAGCTGGCCGCGGGCGACTCGGCATCGATCGATATTTCCCTGCAGGCGGGAGCGGTGCGCTGGAGCGACTTGTCTCTTTATCAGGGCAAAACGCTGATGCCTGAGGGCAAAGGCAAGGAGATCCTGACGGGCAACTGCTTCGCGTGCCACGGATTTCAGACGCGCATGGCGGCTGTAACCCGCGATCACGACGGCTGGACGCAGGTGGTGAATTACATGCTCACCACGCGTCATGCGCGATTGGGCAACCACATCAACGACCAGGATGCCGTGGTGCTCACGAATTATTTGAATGACGCGTTTGGCGCGCAGGCCAAGTTGCCGAAATCGCCGGCAGAAATGCCGGGATACCAGGCGACGCTGCGGCCTGTCAGCAATGACGGCCTGAAAATTTCGTACATCGAGTACGAAATGCCCGGGCCGAATCGCATGCCGTTCAGCGCCGCTCCGGACAAGGACGGCAAACTGTGGATTCCGGACATGGGTTCGGTCAACACGCTGGGACATCTCGATCCGAAAACAGGAGTGGTCCAGGAATTCACCGCGCCCAATTCATTCGCCGCGGGAATTCATTCCGCCGTCCCCGCGCCCGACGGCTCGGTGTGGATTTCCGAGCAGGCCGCCAATAAAGTGGGCCGCTGGGATCCGCAGACCAAGCTCATCACCGAGTACCAGGACACGTACAAAAAGGGAATGGAAGGGCTGGAGGATGGCGGTTCCAAGCACACGGTGCGCGTGGATTCCAAGGGACGCGTGTGGGGATCGGCGGTGTTCAACAATCTCACGGTGTATGATCCGCGCAATAACGAGTTTTCGCATTTCCCCGACGTGTTTTCGCCCTACGGACTCGAACTCGATAAGAGCGGCAATCTCTGGTTCGCGGAATTCTATCCCGAGGGAAAAATCGGGATGGTGGACGCGACCACCGGCAAGGTCACCAAGTGGGCGCCTCCGACCAAGGGCGGGTGGCCGCGGCGCATTGAAATTGACGATGACGGCATGGTCTGGTTCGCCGAATATCAGGGCGGACGGATCGATCGCTTCGATCCCAAGACGCAGACGTTCAAGGTGTACGAATTGCCGGGGCCGCGCGCCACGCCGTACGCGCTGGGAATCGATCGCCAGCACAACATCTGGTATTCGTCCGATGAGCTCGATTTGATCGGGCGTCTCAACCCGAAAACCGGCAAGGTCACCGAGTTTCCTTACGCACATTCGGAAAACATGATGAAGGAATTTTTTCTCGATGCGCAGGGACGCATGTGGTACGGCTCAGCGCCCAATAATAAGGTTGGCTATTTTATTCCGTCCGATTTGGAATGACCGAGGCGGAATGCGGCGTGCGTTCCGCGGGTTCTTGACGCGATGGAACGACCGCGGTATATGATGAGCCGAAAAATTGCGATCAATTCGGGACAATTCAAGCGGGGTGTCATGCGAAATTACGTTTGTTGGCTTCGATTCGTTTACGTCATTTTTCTTTTTGGTTCAACGACTGTTTTAGCGCAATCGAAACCTCCGGCCGCCACGACCCCGGCCACGGCTCCCTTCGATCCGCACGATCTATCCGGCGTCTGGAGCCAGGAGCACCCGCGCACCGCTCCGGTCGTGGAGCGATATTGGAATTACGAGTTCAGCCAGGAGCAACCGCCGATGACGGCCTGGGGACAGGCGCAATTCGACGCGGCGAAAACTTCTTTCGGGCTGCACACCTATCCGATCGCGGAAACGAATGATCCGATTTACCACAGCTGCACGCCTCCGGGCCTGCCGCGCGTTTACCTGCACCCGTTTCCCATGGAAATCGTAAACACGCCGGGCGAGATCATCATTCTGTTTGAGTACGATTCTCTGCGGCATCCGATTTACGTGGACGGGCGCAAGCATGATGAGGCGCTCGGGCCGCAGTGGATGGGCGACTCAATCGGCCATTGGGAAGGCGACACGCTGGTGGCGGACACGCGGAATTTCAATGACAAGACCTGGATCGATCGCGTCGGGCATCCGCACACCGACCAACTCCACCTGGTCGAGCACATCCGCCGCGTGGACCACAATCATATGACGGACGACATCACGATCGAAGATCCCAAGGCCTACTCCAAACCGTGGATCGCGCACCTGGATTTCATACTGCGCCCCACGTGGACGCTTGGCGAACAGTTTTGCGAAGACGAGCATAGCTTTGACAACTTCGACCAGAAGGGCGCCGCGCCCGCTAAATAATCTGTTGCCCCGGATGGCGCGCGCGCGACGATTCGATTGACAGTCATCGTGTGGGGATGGGATATTTTGCACAGGCATTTATTCATTTACTATCGTTCCCGGGGATTGTCACGTCAGTTTAGTCTGCCATTTTGGGAGGCTCCAGCGATGAAGAAGCTCGTGCTCATTTTGGTTTTGGGTGTTGCCGCATCTCTCGTTTCCACTCCGCTCTCGGCCCATCACGGGGAAGCCAATTACGATACGGACAAAGTGACTTCGGTGAAGGGAACCGTGTCCGGATTTGAGTTCATCAATCCCCATACCCTGATCACCGTGGACGTGAAAAACGACAAGGGCGAGATCGAGCATTGGAACTGCGAAGCGCGCAGTCCCGGCATGCTGGTTCGCGTGGGCGGCTGGGACAAGAGCACGCTGAAGGTGGGCGATGTGATTACGGTGTTCGGCTATCGCGCGAAGAACGGTTCACCCGTGATGCGCCTTCAGAAACTGACGATGGCGGACGGAACGTTGAAGGATAACCTGTAGCCGCCGGATGTTTCTGCGCCGGCGCCCGCGGAAAGTTTTATTTTACCGCCGTGCAATCTCAAGGCGCCGCCGCCGAGCGTCTGCAAGCCATGATTCGCCCGTGTGATCTCCGGAAAGTAAATCAGGTTTTCAGGAGGACTGTCCGCATGCGGATTCGTCGGGTGGGAACTCCGTTGGCCTTGTGCTGTGGGCTGGCGATTCTTTTTGCTGCGCAATCATCCGTTGCCCAGACCTCCGCGCCGGCGTCCAAGTCATCGTCCTCCTCCCAGGCTGCGCCGCAGGCGTATGACCCGCACGATCTGAACGGCGTCTGGTTTGACGATCACCCGCGCCCGATGACCGTCATGGAACGGTATTGGGCGTACAAGTTCACCGAAGGCGAACCGCCCATGACTGCCTGGGGCCAGGCGCAATATGCCGCGGCCAAGCCTTCATTCGGCCCGCATGCGTTTCCCTTGGCGCAAACCAACGATCCCGTTTATCACACCTGCAGCCCGCTGGGCTTTCCGCGCATCTTTCTTTACCCGTTGCCGTTTCAGATCGTGCAGACGCGCGGCGAGGTGATCATGCTGTTTGAGTATGACTCGCACCGCCACCAGATTTTCACGGATGGGCGGGCGCATGACACCAGCCTGGGTCCGCTCTGGATGGGCGATTCCATCGGGCACTGGGAGGGCGACACACTGGTCGCGGACACCGCCAATTTCAATGACAAGACCTGGCTCGACCGCACAGGCCACCCGCACAGCGATCAGCTGCACGTGATCGAGCGCATTCGCCGAACCGACCATGATCATTTGGTGGATGATCTGACGATCGAAGATCCCAAGGCGTACACGACGCCCTGGACCGCGCACCTGATGTTCGTGCTGAAGCCGAAGTGGACCGTCGCCGAAGCTTTTTGCGAGGATGAAGAAAGTTTCGCGGGAATCGATGTCGACGCGGCTGCGCCGGAGAAAAAGTAGCGCAGCGATGCTGCGCGGCGCATAGGTCGCGGCTGTCCGCATACTACGGTGGAACGGCAGGTCCAGGAAATCACACACGGAAAGGCCGTCGTGCTCCATAGACATCCGGTGCGCCATTGTTACTTCCCAGGGATCATGACCGCGACGCTCGCGTTGCTGCTGGGTGGCACGCCACGAGCATTGTCGCAAGCCAAGCCACCCTCGGCGCCTGCGAAACCGGCGGGCAATTTCGATCCGCGCGATCTGACAGGCGTCTGGATGCAGGACCGTCCCCGGCCGGGAACCGTACTGGAGCGTTACTGGATTTATGAATTGACGGCCGAAGAGCCCCCGATGACCGAGTGGGGCCTGGCGCAATTTCACGCCGCAAAATCGTCTTACGGTGTGCACGCGGTTCCCATCTCGCAAACCAATGACTCGCTGTATCACAACTGCACGCCTCCGGGCTTTCCGCGTGCTTATTTCCACGCCTTTCCCATACAGATTGTGCAGACGCCTGGCGAAGTGATTGTCCTGTTCGAGTGGGATTCCCTGCGGCACCAGATTTTTACGGACGGCAGGAAGCACGACACAAGCCTGGGGCCCTTGTGGATGGGCGACGCCATCGGACACTGGGAGGGCGACACGCTGGTGACGGACACAGTGAATTTCAATGATAAAACCTGGCTCGATCGCATCGGGCATCCCCACAGCGAGCAGTTGCACGTGGTCGAGCGCATCCGGCGCGTCGATCATGACCACCTGGAGGATGAAATCACGATCGACGATCCCAAGGCGTACACGCGGCCATGGTCGGGCCGGATCGTTTTCGCTCTAAAGCCAGCGTGGACGCTGTCCGAGGAATTTTGCGAGGACATCCGCAGTTTCGACGGGATTGAGGCGCAGGAAGTTACGCCTATCAAATAGCCCAGTTTTGGATTGACAGGTTCGTAATACAGATGGGATATTTCCGTTACTTACTTTCCTGGCAGCGCAGGCCCCGATAGCTGATCATGTTCAGGTTGTGCGGGGTCCGTGGGAGGTTTTCAAGATGAGAAGTCTGGGGCCCTGCTTTCTGGCTTTGGTTGGATTGCTTCTGGCGGCCGCGCCTGTGCCGGCCCATCATGGCGAAACCAACTACGACACGGAAAAGCTGGTGACGGTGAAGGCCACCGTGACCAAATTCGAATTCATCAATCCTCACGCGCAAATCTATCTGGAAGATAAAAACGAAAAAGGCGAGACCGAAAACTGGACCTGCGAGGCGCGCAGTCCGGCCATGCTGGTGCGCAACGGAGGCTGGGACAAGACCACGCTCAAGCCCGGCGACGTCATCACGGCCATCGGGTTTCGCGCCAAGAACGGCTCCTATATTCTGCGGCTGAAGAAAATTATTCTGGCGGATGGAAAAGAGCTGCCGGATCTGTAGAAAGCCAGCTCGGCAATGAGGAGTCGATTCAACCGGATCGGCCCTCAGGGGCAAAAGCCCCGTAATTGCTGTGGTTTGATGTCGCGGCTGAACAGGCCGCGGAAAAATCCAAAATGTTGTCATTCTGAGCGAAGCGAAGAATCTCTCTTTGTTCTTTTTGCTTGCACTTCGATCGAAGAGAGATTCTTCGCTTCGCTCAGAATGACAACACAAGGTGTTTTTTCCGCAACCTGTGAAGGTGCGACCCACGAAACATGTTTTCGGGATCGCGATTAAGAATCCATAGGATCGTTGCGGTCCGAAAGTTCGGCGCGAGTGCAGCGATTTCGGTTTGGCGAGGGTGGCGAATGAAATTCAAGCTGGCAGTGTCTTTCGTATTGACGGCCGTTCTTCTGGCGGCGGGCGGGCCGTTGCTTGCCCACCATGGAAATTCGGCGTATGACGAAGAACATTGGATTACGCTCTCCGGAACGGTCACCGAATTCGTCTGGGCCAATCCGCACTGCCAGATTTTTCTGGATGTGAAGGACGACAAGGGCGCGGTGGTGAACTGGGCTATCGAGAGCCAGAGCCCGGGAATTATGCGGCGCAACAGCTGGGCGCGAACGTCCGTCAAGCCCGGTGACCAGATTACCATTACACTGGCTCCCGCCAAGAACGGCGCGCCGGTGGGATTCTCCGGAAATAAAGACGGCAAGGTCGTTTTTTCCGACGGCCACGTGCTGAAAATGGACATCCGGTAGGCGTATGGCGATCGGTGGGGACCGGCAAGGGAGCGCCAGCATGCACAGTCGCCATTTGAATGTTTTTGCCGTTCTAATCGCAGGCAGCGCGCTCGCTTTGTTTTCCAGCGAACCCGCTCACGCCGCCGCGCAACAGTCCAGCGCGAAGCCTGCGCCCGCACCTGCGCCGAAGCGCGACCTCAACGGAGTGTGGCAGCTTCAGGGCGACGGCAGCCAGCAGCCCATCGCCGACGATAAAGATATTCCTCCGATGACTCCCTGGGCCAAGGCTAAATTCGCTGAAGAAAAACCCGGCTACGGCGCCCGCGGCGCGGCTGGCGGAAACGATCCCATCCTGCAGTGCGATCCCATCGGATTTCCGCGAATCATGATGATGCCCACGCCGCTCGAACTTCAGCAGGCCCCCGGCCGCATCCTGGAATTCTGGGAGCGCGAGCACGAATGGCGGCCGATCTGGATCGACGGCCGGGCGCTGCCACAGGATCCCGATCCGGCCTGGTTCGGATACGCCATCGGGCACTGGGAAGGGGATTACACGCTGGTAGTGGAGTCCACCGGATTTCGCGAAAGCACCTGGCTGGGTCCCACAGGCTACCCGCACAGCGAAAACATGCATATCACCGAGCGCTACCACCGCGTTGACCATGACACGATCCTCTATGACATGACGATCAGCGATCCTGCGGCCTACGCCCGCCCGATCGTCAGCCCGCAACGCGTGTTGAAACTCAAACCGACCGGCGAAATCAACGAATATCCCTGCGTGTATTCCGAAGAGCACGAATTCACGCAGAGAATTCGCGAACCGGCCACGCCCAAGCCGGCGAAGTAGCCGGCGACACGAATCTTAATTTGGCGGGCACGGGCCATGCTGGGCAGCGACAGTTCCATCCCAAAGCCTCGAAAGGCCGGTGCAAAAGCTTTGGTTTTGTCATTCTGAGCGCAGCGAAGAATCTCTCTTCGATCGAAGTCCGAGCAAAGAAAGAGAGATTCTTCGCTGCGCTCAGAATGACAGTGTTTTGAGTTCTTCAGCAACCTTTGGATCCCAGGCTGTGCGCGCCGGTCATGAAAATGTCGCTGCGAAAAAATAAAGCTTTGTCAGTACCGACTGTGGCCGCAGGCATGGCGCTTGCGCTGGTGCTTTGCACGCGCCCATATGCAGCTTTCGGCCGGCAAAAACCGGACCAGCAGGCAGCTTCTACTCCGGCCGCGGCTCCCCTGCGAGATCTTTCCGGCTTGTGGCATTACCAAAGCACAGGCGCCTCCGAACCCGTTGCGCCCGACCGGCTCATTCCTCCGATGACCGCATGGGGCCAGGAAAAATTTGACGCGGAGCGGCCAGGTTACGGCCCGCGGCGCGCGCCCGGCGGCAACGATCCGATCCTGCAGTGCGATCCCGACCGGTTTTCCCCGCGTGATGTTTCTGAACACGCCGTTCGAATTCGTTCAATTGCCGGGACGCCTGATCCAATTTTTCGAAAACGATCACGAATACCGGACCATCTGGATGGATGGCCGCCAGCTTCCCAAGGACGCCGATCTCACCTGGTATGGCTACGCGATCGGGCACTGGGAGGCTGACGGCACGCTGGTGGTGGAGTCTGCCGGATTCCGCGAAGGGACGTGGCTGGGCTCCACAGGATATCCGCATAGCGAAGAGATGCGCGTCACGGAGCGCTACCGCCGCGTGGACCGTGACACGATTCTTTACGATATTACGATCACCGATCCCAAGGCCTACACCGCGCCCATCGTGGGCCCGCACCGAACCATGAAACTGCGGTCCGGCGATGAGCTAGTGGAAGAGATCTGTGTGCACTCGGAAGAAAAGGCGTTCGCCGATCGCGTGGCCGATCCGGCTGTGCCTAAGCCGGCGAAGTAGGCGCGGCTACGGTTTCTTCATGCGGCCATCGAAATACGCAATGGCGTCCTTCACCGCTTGCAGCTGCACCGGATCCGGAGAATAGACGCCCGCGGTGTCCCGCCGCACGAAAATGAAGCCGTGTTCCTTGTGCTCATAGGATTTCCATCCCACTTCTTTTCCGGCTTCATGCAATAGTTCGTAGTTGGCCCGGAAAATGGCCTGATTGTGGTCGCGTTCGCGCCCCATGATCAGAATCGGAGTCTTGATCGACAGAATGCGCTGCGTGGCCACGTCCATATTGATCTGGGAGCGGGCGTCGGCGGTGGCTTTTTTCTGCATGTCCTCGGTGAAAACGGGGAAAGTTTCCGGCGGAGGAGCCTCGCCCGGTTTGCGCGGCGGCGACTTGCGCGCCAGAAATTCTCCCGAGGCGGGTTCGCAAGCGATGCCTGCGCGCAGGCCGTCATACTCGCTGGTGATTTTCATCAGCATTTCGCCGCCATGGCTGAGTCCCAGGTATCCGACGCGGTTGGGATCGATGTAAGGAAGCGTTTTCACGAATTTGATGATGGAGATTGCGTCATCGTATTCGAGCGGACCGCGATTCAGGAGCTGGCGGCCTTCGCGCGTTTTTTCCTCCAGGGGCGTTCCGTAGCTGTTGTTCACCTCGCCGCGGTAGCGCATCCACGCCACGGCATAGCCGGCCTTCAGAAACTGCTCCAGCGTCCAGCTTCCGTTCTGCGTCCACTCGCGAATCCACTGCACGCCCATGCCGCCGTTCATGTGCGCGAAGAGAACGATGGGAAACGGCCCATTCCCCGGCGGCTTGCGCAGGCCGATGGGCGCGTATAAGCCGTCGCGCGTCTCGACGTAAATGATTTGCACCGGGATGTTCGAGCCTTTCACCGGTTCAGTGACGACAGTGACGGAGCTTTTCACCGGCTGGGTGAAGAAAATATGTTCGGGATCGATGCTGGCATTTCCGGACGGCTGTTGAGCCAGGGCCAGCGGCGCGGCCACGAACGAGGCGAGCGCGCACAAAAGTGCGGCGATGCGCATCGGATTCCTCCTGAAAAAACTTTCTAAGTGCGGCTGGAGCGCGTGAAACTTCGCAAGTCTATACCTCAAGGGTTCGATTCGTGCAACCGAAAGAGCACAGATCGCGTGGGAGAGTGGGGCGGTCGTGGCGCGCTTTGGCGTATGCAAGTGTTGAAAACTTCGACCGCAGCGGGTGCAGGAGCCAGGTTCCCGACTAAACTTCGCGATGGGCTTTGCCGATAGGACGGCATAGGTGGCCTCGCGGGGAGAAGCTTGTCTCCGGCGAGGTGCGGCGCGGGATTTCTTGGATCTCACGGACTTCAGGAAGCGAAGGACTGGATTGAACGATCGAGACCGTAACGAACGCCAATTTTCCACCCGCTCAAGCGTGGAAACGTCCACGGAGCTGGCGGACCGCCGCAGAAGTGCGCGCAAACCGTTCATCGCGGAAGCGGTGGTGGTTGAGGCCGGCTCAGGGGCCAAACTATCCGGGCGCAGCTGCGACCTGGTCGCAGAGGGCTTTTACATGGACACGCTGAATCCGCTCCCGCAAGGGACTCAGGTTCTGGTGCGGCTGAAGCACGGAGACTCTCGAATCGAAGCCGCCGGCCACGTGGTTTATCGCGTTCCCGGCCTGGGAATGGGCATCGCGTTCAGCGATCTGCGCGCCGAGCAGCGCGCGATTTTGAATCGCTGGCTGTCCGACGTCGAAGAGGCAGGCGGAATTTTTCAAGCATCGCTGCCGCCGATCAGCGCTCGGCAGCCTTCGGAATCCGTAGCATCTGGCACGACAGCGACGCGCTTGATCGCCGTCCTGCGCAGGAAGGGAATCCTGACCGAACAGGAAGCGTCCGACCTTTTGCAGGATCCGGAGGAACGAGAAATTTGAAGCGCCGGCCCACGCAGTCGCGCAAATCCGCGCGCGCCCCGGAAGCTCGCGATGGTCTCGGAGGCGGTCACCAGCCCATCTGTGCCATCCGCGTTAAAATGATGGCGCTGTAGCTGTTCATGCGCTCGGGACGCCGCCGCAAGGGAGCGGGCAGAATCGCGGCCAGCCGCGCGGCCTGTTGCTTGCCGATATTCCGCGCGGGAACATCGTCATAGTAGCGGCACGCCGGCTCCGCGCCATAAAGGGCGGGCCCCCACTCCACCACGTTCAAATAAATCTCCAGGATGCGTTTTTTACCCAGAAAGAGTTCCGCCACCGGAACCAGGGATGCCTCTGCTCCCTTGCGTAGAAACGAGCGGCCGGTGCCGAAGAACAAGTTTTTCACCAGCTGTTGTGTAATGGTGGAAGCTCCCCGAGTGCGTTCGCCGTCCAGATCTTCCTGCGCGGCGATTTGAATCTGGTGCCAGTCGAATCCGTGATGCTGGTAAAAGTGCGTGTCCTCCGCGGCAATCACGGCATGCTGCAAGTCCGGCGAGATTTGGCTTAGCGGGATAAATTTGTAGCGTTCATGATACGGCTTGCCGGCCATCCAGGCCTGCGCGTGCCGCTGCATGTGCACGGCAGTCGTGAACGGATCGATCCACCGCGCGGCCAACAGCATCAGGGCGGCGAGCGACCAGAGAAGAACGATGCTGACGAGCAGCCATCGCAGGATGGACCGCGCGAGGCCCGTCCGGCGCGGAGTTGTAGCGGGCGTGTTCGGCGCGGCAGTCACGGTCAAGAATCATAGCCCGTGGCGCGGATCGAACGGCGGTGAAGTTGTGAGCGGTGTGCGGGAGAAGTGTTGCAGGTGCGGAAAAGCAACAGCAGAAAAACCGCGATCGTTCGGAACCTTCCAAATGACAGGTACACCCCAATGACCGGCACCTGGATTGCAAGACTTGTCAGTATACGATCGCGGAAGCAGCCTGCTCGCCGAAATGGCCCGCCTCATGAACGCTGCGGCACACGGACCGTGTGCTCGCAAATCCAGTCGCGATGACCTACTCCGACGGCACCAGAAATACATTCGCTTTGGAGACCGGGGGCGCCTTCCAGGGCGAATACTTTTTCTCTTTCGTCTGGAGCACGCCTAGTTTTATGGCCGGATCGTCGACGAGGGACAAGGTGCGATCATAGAGCCGATCTCCGATTTTGAGCCGCACGTGGGGATTACGCATGATGTCGTCATTCCAAAGTTTCCCGGGATTCGAAGAGATGTAGAGATTGCCGTTATAAACGGCGCACCAGATCGTCACGGAATGAGGCAGCAGCAACGGAGTCTGAGTCTGAATCTTGATCTGCTGAATCTTGTCCGTGAACGACCAGTCGGTGACTGGGGTAGTGACGAGATTTCCTCTCAGCCAAAGCCCCGGCAACTTGCAGGACAGAGATCTGTTGAACGGCGAGCAGTCCTCAGGTTCGAAACCGAAGATGCGTGACGCCGACAAGAGCACAATCAGGCAAATTAAGACCGCCCCGCCAATCCTCAATAGAGTCCTCAATGGTCACCTCTGAGCTTGCAAATCACTGCGCGCCAATGCCGGCAAGATATTTCCGGGTCAGTATTCCCATGAGACCGAAGCGAAGATACACCCAACTGCGGCTTTAATGCCACCCGATCGATTGTGATCTTTGCGATGAGATCGTTTGTCAGGACTTGTTAGGTTGGAGGGCGGTAAACCGCAAAAATCGTAGGAGCGAACAATTCCGTGGTTTGCCTTACCGCTGGATTCTTCCAATCGAGCAGCTACGGATCTGTGCCGTGGTTCTATGGCCGATTCGATCTGATTTCGCACTTGAAATACGGGCCACCATTCACGGCTAAAGCGCGGCGCGGGGCATCAAACAAGAGCCTTACGATGTCTTACCCTACTCGATCGACCAAATTGTGATCGATCCTCAATGGGAAGGGTCGTTCAGGGACAAGGAGCGCCGACTGTGGGCACCCGCGCAGTTTATCGGAAACCGGCTTTTTGCTCCGTGCACCCGCTCCCACCCAGCATATTCATGCCCCCCGCCGCAGTTGTTCGCTTCCCACGCCTCCCCTATACTCGGCTTCTAAGCTTTTGAGGCTCCTGAAACGATGCGAAACAGCCAGGCGCAGAGATACGCGCGGTGGTCGCTGGCGGCGGCCGGCTTGCTAGCCATTGTGGTCGCGGCGGTTTATGCGCGAAACACTTGGCTGGCCCGCGAAGCCGCGAAGAAAGCGCCGCCGGCCGTTCCGGCTTCGATCGAGCAGCGCTCGGACGAGTTCGCCTATTCCAAGGTTGAGGGACAGCGAACTGTTTATACCGTGCGAGCCTCGCGCACCACGCAATTCAAAGAAGGGAACCGCAATCTTCTTGAGGATGTAGACATCAGCGTGTATGGGAAAAAGGGCGAGCGCAATGACACGCTGCGCACCAAGGCCTGCGATTTTATTTCCAACACCGGAACGATCACCTGCGCCGGGGAAGTGCAGATCAATCTGCAATCCGCCGCGGCTCCCGCGAACGGCGCCAACGCCATCCACGTGGCCACTACCGCGCTGACTTTCGATCGGGAGTCCGGCGAAGCCCGCACGGACACCCTAGTCACCTTTCACTGGCCCGCGGGAGACGGCCGCGCGGTCGGATTAATTTACGATTCCGACGCCGGGACACTGCGCCTGGCGCGCCAGGTGGAACTGAGTCTCTCCCCGTCATCCTCCGCATCGAACGATAGCACTGCGGCCGCCGACGAAAAGAAAGTGCGGATTTCCGGCGACAGCATGTCATTTCGCCGCGATTCGCGCGTGGTGTTGGTGGATGGCCATGTCCACGCGCAGCAATACGCGCACGAATTGTATTCGGAAAATCTGCGTCTGGAGCTTGATGCGGCCTTCGATCCACGGCGCCTGGTGGCCAGCGGGCATCCGGAATTGCGCGATCTGAATCCGCAAGGGCCGACCACGCTGAGCGCGGATGAGATCGTATCGCTGCTTCGCGATGACGGCTCGGTCGAGTCCATCGTCGGCACGGGCAATGTGCGCAGCTCGCGAAATACTTCGGTCGGCGGGGAAGAGATCGCTGCGGGGCGCATCGAGATGGATCTGGCCACGGGCGAGAACCTGCCGAAAGTGCTGACGGCCAGCAACGGAGTAACGCTGACGTCCACCAACGCCTCGTTTAAGGGCGGAACGCGGCATGTGCAGAGCGACACCCTCGAAGTTCGTTTCGTCGGAGGCGCCAGCGGACCCTCGACCGCCATCGAGAGCATCAATTCGCTGGCCCCGGCGCGGGCCGACTGGCGCAGCGTGGCCA
Source organism: uncultured Acidobacteriota bacterium (assembly GCA_963774805.1). Lineage (GTDB taxonomy): Bacteria > Acidobacteriota > Terriglobia > Acidiferrales > UBA7541 > Palsa-360. The sequence continues at coordinate 192,244 of CAVZGK010000002.1, read as the reverse complement.
TCGTGAACGGCAAACCGGTTCCTCAATTGACGCGCATGGCGGGCCAGCGGATGAATCTGAAATTTGACGCGCAGAACCAGCTGCAGCAATTGGCCGGGAGTGGCGGAGTGGAAGTGGCTCGCAAACTGGGCGACGCCCCGGAGGAGACGACCTCTTCGCGTGAACTGATCGCGAAGTTTGACAAGTCGGGAGAATGGTCCGCGATCGATCAGACGGGCGACGTGCATTTCCACGACGCGCTGCGTTCCGGGCAGGGTGACCGCGCGCACGTGGATCATGCCGGCAACACCGTCACGCTGGATGGCGCGGTGCTGTTCGCCGATGCCACGACCCGCACCAGCGCGCAGTCGGCGACATTTGTTTCCGTAGCCAACTCCGTGCACGCCGACGGCCACGTGCTGACCACGGAGTTGCGCGCCGGTTCAAGCAGCATGTCCAACCTGGCTCCGGAACCCGCGCACATCTCGGCCGAGCATCTGGTGGCGGACACGCTTCACGGACATGCGGTGTACACCGGAAAGTGCAGATTCTGGCAAGGCCAGTCGCTGGTGGAGGGAGACGCAATCGAACTGGACAATGCCGCGCGGACCGTCAAAGTCCGGGGCAATGTCCGCGGAACGTTTCCGCAAGCTTCGTGGAATCCCAAGCCTGGTGAGGGACCAGGGCAGCGGCAATCTTCGAGCAAGACCGCCAAAATGGCGCCGGGAAAATCCGCGAACGTGGGCATGCATGCTGCTCCGGCGCTGGGCCGCGTGCGTGGCGGAACACTGACCTACTGGGACAACGAATCGCGCGGCGAGATCGAGCAGGATGCCCGTGTGGATTCCGAGCAAGCCTCCATCCAGGCGGATCACATCGATCTGTATTTTACGGACGCTGGTGCCGCAAGCGGCACCAAGCAATTGTCCCGCTCGGTGGCCAGCGGTGACGTGATAGTCCGCCAGGACGATCGCCGGGGCAAATCCGACCGCGCCGAATACACCGCTTCCGAAGGCAAGTTTGTTCTCTCCGGCGGTAACCCAACTCTATATAGCTCAACTGGCGACACCACCACGGGGCGTCAATTGACCTTCTTTTTTGCGGATGATAGGATTCTTGTAGATTCGGCGGATGGCTCGAAAACTGTGACTCTTCACCCGGTCGAGAAATGATGTGGCATGCTCAAGTTCCAGGCCGTCGAGCTCAGCAAATCGTACCGCGGGCGAAAAGTAGTAGACGATCTCAATCTGGAGATCAGCCAAGGTGAAGTGGTCGGGCTTTTAGGTCCGAACGGCGCCGGGAAGACCACTACTTTTTATATTCTGGTAGGTTTGGCCCGGCCGGATTCCGGGCGCGTCCTGCTGAACGGGGACGACATTACCGACCTCCCCATGTACCTCCGGGCCCGCAGCGGGATCAGTTATTTGCCGCAAGAACCTTCGGTTTTCCGGCAACTTACGGTCGAAGAAAACCTGATTGCGGTCCTGGAGACGGTGCCCCTGACTTCGGAGCAGCAGCGTGACCGGCTGGAGGAGCTGTTGGCGCAAATGAAGCTGGAAACGGTAAGAAACAACGGGGCTTATACCCTTTCGGGCGGAGAGCGCCGGCGCCTGGAAATTGCCCGTTCGCTGGTCCTGGAACCCGCGTTTATTTTGCTGGACGAACCGTTCTCCGGGATTGATCCTCTCACCGTGGTCGATATCCAAAAGATTATCAGCGAGTTGAGTCGCGAGGGCATCGGGGTGCTGGTCACCGATCACCAGGTGCGCGAAACTTTAAGCGTAACCAATCGCGCTTACATCGTGCAGAACGGCAAAATCCTGGCCGCCGGAACGCCCGATGAGCTGAGCCGCAATGCCGAGGTCCGCCGCGTGTATCTCGGCGACCATTTCCGTTTGAATTGACGCCTACTATGAGCTGGCTGCAGCCAAAACTTCACCTCCGGATCGCGCAAAAGCAGATCCTTACTCCGGGCCTGGTTCAAATGGTGAGCGTTCTGGCATTGAATCGTCTCGAATTGCGCGAGATGATCAACCAGGAAATGATCGAGAACCCGGTTCTCGAGGAACTGTCCGAAGAAAGCGTCACCCCGGAAGATTACAGCGACGAAACCTTCCTGAAGAACGAAACCGAAAAAATTCCAGAGGTCGAGCCGCCCAGCCCGTTTGAAGATTTCGACGTCGCCTCCTTTTTCAACCAATATCTGGACAGCGGCGGCGGCAATCCCGAGCGCGGCGAATCGGAAGTCATCGAGCGGCCTTCGTTTGACAAGTTTCTATCTTCCGCGCAGGGGCTGACCGAGCATCTTTCCTGGCAATTGAGCGTGACGGTTTGCAACGATGTGGTCCGCGAGATTGCCGAAGCCATCATCGGAAACCTGGACGAAAACGGATACCTCAGCGCCTCGCTCGAAGAGATTTCGCAAAACGGGAAGTTCTCGATGGAAGACGTCGAGGAAGCCCTGGCCGTGGTGCAGGAATTCGATCCTTTGGGCGTGGCGGCGCGCAACCTGCGCGAGTGCCTGCTGATGCAGTTGCGCACGCTGGACGGGCAAAATGCGCTGGCCATGCAGATAGTTTCAGAGTGCCTGCCCAAGCGCCCGCTGGCGGCCAGTGAAGCCGAGGAACTGAATCCCGAGACGCCGCTGGCACGCCTGCTGCAGGCCAACCAGCTGAAGGAAATTGCGCGCGCCCTGAATCGCCCCGTGGAACTCGTCAAGCGCGCGGTCGATACCATCAAGAAACTCGATCCGCGCCCCGGCCTGCGCTACAACAAGACGCAGCCGCGCCTCGTGGAGCCCGATGTTTACTTCCGCAAGGTGGACGATCAGTGGCAGGTCTTCATGAATGATGACGACGTGCCGCAACTGCGCCTCTCCCCCGTGTACCGCCGATTGATGGCCCGCGATGCGGCCGACCGCGAAGTGCGCAACTACGTGAAGGAACGCGTGACCGCCGCGATGCAGTTGATGAAAAGCATCGAGCAGCGCAAGCACACCATATTGCGCGTTTGCCAGATCATCATTCAGCGCCAATTCGAATATCTCGATCATGGCGCCGACCACCTGAAACCCATGATGATCAAGGAAGTGGCGGAAGAAGTGGGCGTGCACCCCTCCACCGTGAGCCGCGCGGTGTCCAGCAAGTATGCGCACACGCCGCAGGGCGTCCTCGAATTGCGCTCTTTCTTCTCGGAATCGGTTAATGGTCCTGAGGGCAGCAGCATGTCCTTGCAGACCCTGAAGCGCCTGGTGAAGAAAATGATCGACGAGGAAGACACCGCGCACCCGCTGACCGACGACCTGATCGCCAAAAAGCTCGATGACGCCGGAATCCACGTCACTCGCCGCACCGTCGCGAAATACCGCGAAGACCTCCGTATTCCAAGCACCCACCAGCGCCGGGTCAAGGCGTAGGCCGGCCCGCGTGAAGCGCCGCAAACCGCGCGACGCCCGCCAGCTGGTGGTACTCACCGGACTCAGCGGCTCCGGAAAAAGCACCGTCCTAAAAACCTTCGAAGATTTGGGCTTCTACTGCGTTGACAATCTTCCTGTCGCGCTGATTCCCACGTTCAGTGAACTGCACATGCAGGTGGGCGGCGCCATTCAGCGCGCGGCGTTGCTGGTGGATGCGCGCGAGGGCGGGCAGCTGGAAAATCTCCCGGCCATCCTGCACCAGTTGCGCGGCGACGATCCCGTCACGCTGGTTTTCATCGAAGCCAGCGAAGACGCGCTGCTGCGGCGATTCAGCGAAACGCGGCGGCCGCATCCGCTGGGGCACGATCGTCCGGTGCTGGAGGGCTTGCGACGCGAGCGCGTGCTGATGGAGCCGATCCGCAAGCTGGCCGACGTGGTGATCGACACCACACGCTTTAACGTGCATGAGCTTCGGCAGTTCATCATCCGGCGTTTTGAGAAAGCGGACCGCCGGCCGATGATGGTTTCGCTCGTCAGCTTTGGCTACCGCTACGGGCTTCCGGCCGACGCGGACCTGGTGTTTGACGTGCGCTTTCTGCCCAATCCGCATTTTATTCCGAAGCTCAGAAAATATTCTGGACGCGATCCGCGCGTGGCGCGCTACATTCGCTCGTTTCCTCAGACCGGAGAATTTCTGCGGCGCGTCGAGGGCCTGCTGGTGTACCTGATCCCGCATTACATTCGCGAGGGAAAGAGCTATCTGACGATCGCGTTTGGATGCACGGGTGGCCGGCATCGCTCGGTGATGATGGCGGAGTCCATCAAGCGGACGCTGCACAAGAAAGGCTACGCGGCGAAGGTTGTACATCGAGATTTGGCGAAGTAGCATCGTTTTTTGGGTGCCCCACCCTTTGCGAATTTCAAAGGGTGGGGGTTTAGATTCAACCGCATCCGAATTTGCGACCGGAGTCGGACGTTCCGATAATTCCCACCCTTGCGAAAACCGCAAGGAAGGGGCACCCGGCACCCATGGGGCACCTGGCGAAATAAGCGGTAGTGGCGCTGGCGTTCCATAGGCGGGATTAAATGGAAGTGACTGGCGGAACTGAGATCTGAATTAGATTGGGGATCCGGGGGTTTTACCGGGGATCTGCAATTTCTGTGACGAAACGATTTTGACCAAACGAGAAGAACTCGGCCGGCTGTTGCGCTACGTTCTGCCGTACAAGCTCCGGCTTGGGCTGGGCGTGGTGTGCCTTTCCCTGGTGGGACTCGGCGAAGGGCTGATCGCGCTCCTGATCACTCCGATTGTCGATCGCGTCCTGGTGCCCACGGCGACCGATTCACAGCTTTTGCTGATCAAAAATCCGTTCACGCATCAGGCCATCTACTGGAACTCGTTCCTGCCCGCGCGGGTACACAGCGTCGGCACGCTCTTCTCGATCGTCATCTTCCTCGTATTTATCGGCAAGGGTCTTGCCGAGTACGCAGGCACGGTCCTGGTGCAGTTCTGCGGAATCGCGGGCGTCACCGACCTGCGCAATCGCGTGTACGATAAAATCGTCCGCCAGCCCATCGGATTCTTTCAACATCATCAGACCGGGCGTCTGCTGTCCACAGTGGTCAATGACGTGGAGCGCGTGCGCAACACGCTTTCGGAATATCTGGCCCTGGCATTCCGGCACACTTTCACGCTGTTTTTCCTGCTGGCGGTGCTGCTGGCAACGAACTGGAAAATGGCGCTGGGATCGCTGATTCTGCTGCCGCTGGTGGTGTGGCCGGTGAGCAGTATGGGCCGGAGAATCCGCCGCTCCAGTGAACAGATTCAGGCCGGGATCGGCGAGCTTTCTCAGATTCTGGAGGAAACGGTCAGCGGCAACCGGGTAGTGAAAGCATTCGGCATGGAAGATTTTGAGGTTGGCAAGTTTCGCGATGCAGCGCGGCGGCTGCTGCGCGCCAACATGCGCTGGATTCGCGCCGCGGTGGCCACTTCGCCGTTGATGGACCTGCTGGGCGCGGTGGTGATCGTCCTGGAGCTGATGTACGCCCGCGGGCAGATCAGGGCGGGCATCATGACCGAAGGCGTCTTCTTCACCTTCGTCTATGCGCTGTTCAAAGCCTACGAACCGGTCAAGGGGCTGGGTTCTGTCTATCAGCAATTCCAACTGGCCTTCGGCGCGAGCGAGAAGGTTTTTGAATTCATCAACAGCGCGGAAGAACCGGCCTCGGAGCCGGGATTGAAACCGCTCTCGCCATTTTCCAGCAGCGTGGAATTCGATCATGTAGGCTTCGGCTACGATCCGAGCTTGCCGATCCTGCAGGATATTTCCCTGAAAGCCCGCGCCGGCGAAGTCATCGCTCTGGTCGGGTCCAGCGGCGCGGGAAAAACAACGCTGGTAAACCTGCTGCCGCGATTTTATCCGGTGACTTCGGGTTCGCTGCGCATTGACGGCACGGACGTGCGCGGGGTGACCCTGCGTTCCCTGCGCGAGCAGATGGCTATTGTCACGCAGGAGACCATCCTGTTTAATGACACCGTCTGGAATAACATCTGCTACGGCCGTCCGGGACTCCCCGCGGATCGCGTGGAAGCCGCGGCCAAAGCCGCGCTGGCCCATGACTTTATCCTGGAATTGCCGCAAGGCTACCAGACCGTGCTGGGCGACCGCGGCCAGCGCCTGAGCGGCGGCCAGCGGCAGCGCATCGCCATCGCCCGCGCGATTTTGAAGGATTCGCCGATTCTGATTCTGGACGAAGCGACCTCGGAGCTGGACTCCGAATCCGAAATGCTGGTGCAGCGCGCGCTGACCAATTTAATGCAGGACCGCACCGCGTTCGTCATCGCTCACCGCTTGTCGACGATTCGCCGGGCGGACAAAATTATCGTTCTGGACGACGGCCGTATCGCCGAAACCGGGACGCATCAGGAACTTCTGGCGCGCGGCGGCACTTATGCGCGGCTCTATGAAATGCAATTCGCGGATGTGGATGATGAGGCCACGCCCGCTCCTAAGGCGGATCGATGAAAGCGGCTTCGGCTATGACGGGAATCTATTCCATGACCGGCTTCGCGCAGGCCCGCGTGGAGCGCGACGGCGCTTCCGTGCGCATCAACCTGCGCAGCGTGAATCATCGCTTCCTTGACCTGCATCTTCGAATGCCGGACGGCTTCGAAGTTTTCGAATCGCGCATCCGGCAGGCCATTCGAAACCGGCTGAAGCGCGGGCACGTCGACGTGAATGTTTATTTCGACGGCGGCGCGGGCGGCCCGATCGAAGTGAATCAGGATCTGGTGGCGTCCTACATGAAAGCGGTGGAAAAGTTGCGCAAGGAGTTCGGTGTGAAGACCGAACCCGACCTGGTGGCGCTGTTCCGCCTTCCCGGTGTTGTGGCCTCGCCCGGCTCGGCCGCGGATCGCGTCAGCGAGGAAGAGCAGGAGAAACTGGGCGCACAGGTGGAAACCTGCCTGGAGCAGGCGCTGAACAAGCTGGAAGCGATGCGCCGGTCCGAAGGGCAGTCCTTGACGTCGGAAATGCAGGCAATTCTGGAGCGAATCGCCTCGCGAACCGCCGAAGTGGAAGTGCTGACCGAGCGCGTGCGCCCGGCCATTGCGCGCCGCCTCGAGGAACGACTGGGAGATCTCCTGAAGGGAATCCAACTCGATCCGATTCGCCTGGCGCAGGAAGCTGCCACGATTGCCGAACGCAGCGACGTCAGCGAAGAGCTGGCCCGCCTGCGCAGCCACGTGGAACAGTTTGGAAAGTTGCTGGCCGGAGCGGGCGAAGCCGGCAAAAAACTGGATTTCCTGTTGCAGGAAATGCAGCGCGAGGCCAATACGCTGCTGTCCAAGACGCCGGGAGTGGAATCGGAAGGGCTGGCCATTACCGGCCTGGCGCTGGAAATCAAATCGGACATCGAGAAGCTGCGCGAGCAGGCGCAGAACGTCGAATGACGCTGGCAACCGCACAGCAACCGCTGGTATTTATCGTGTCCGGACCGTCCGGCTCGGGCAAATCCACGCTGGTGCTCAAAATGCTGGAAGTTCCCGGGACCATGTTTTCGGTCTCCTGCACCACGCGGCCGCCCCGGGACACGGAAAGCGCCGGAAAATGGTATGATTTTGTATCCGAAGAGGAATTCGACCGCAAAGTTCGCGCCGGCGAATTTCTGGAACATGCGCGCGTTTTCGGCAAGCACCAGTACGGTACGCCGCGCCGCTGGCTGGATGAGGCCCAGAGCAAGGGCCTGGACCTGGTGCTGGAAATTGACGTGCAAGGCGCCGAGCAGGTAAAAGAAAAGCTGCCCCACGCCGTGGCTATTTTTATTCTGCCGCCTGCCAAGGAAGAGCTGGAGCGCCGGCTGCGCTCGCGAGGGCAGGATTCGGACGAAGCCATCAAGCGCCGGCTGGACCGCGCCGGGCAGGAGATGCAGCGGTACACGCAGTATGATTTTCTGGTTGTGAACGACGATATGGAGCGCGCGGGACGCGAAATTCAGGCCATCACGCTGGCTGCACGGTGCCTGCGCAGTTGCCTCAGCGAGCGCGCACGAAAAATTCTGGAATCTTTCGGAGGATAAGCATCTCATGACGCCCGAATCGGTGGCACCGGACAGCAAGTTTGCATTCGTAGTGGTGGCGGCAAGGCGCGCGAGGCAGTTGATGCTCGGGGCTTCGCCGCTGGTGGCTAATCCGCGTTCGCACAAGTCGACGCGCGTGGCCATCGAAGAACTCGGAGCGGGTGTCTTGGAATACCAGGTCCCCGACAATCCGAACGACCCGCTCGATAAGGATGGCAAGCGGCGCGAGAAGTAACGCCGCGAAAAGTTTATGCGCGTGGCACTCGGTGTTTCCGGCGGAGTCGCCGCCTACAAGGCGGCGGAACTGGTGCGCAAGCTCCAGCAGGAAGGCATCGACGTGCAGGTGGTGATGACCAAAAGCGCGCAGGAATTCATCACGCCCCTCACGTTTGCCTCGCTCACCGGACAAAAAGTAATCACCGAAATGTTTGGCGATGAGACCGCCGGCACGGGCGCGAATGTCGAAAGCGCGATTGAGCATATCGCCGTGGCGCAGCGGATCGACCTGCTGGTGGTCGCGCCGGCCACGGCCAACACCATCGCGAAAATGGCGCGCGGCGTGGCGGACGATTTTCTGACCACCCTTTATCTGGCGACGGCCGCGCCCGTGGTGATCGCTCCCGCCATGAACGTCAACATGTGGGAACATCCCGCGACACAGGAAAATGTGGAATTGTTGCGCGCGCGCGGCGTCCACGTGGTGGCGCCCGAGGAAGGCTACCTGGCCTGCGGCATGACCGGCGCAGGGCGGCTCGCCGGCGTCGATGCCATTGCCGCCGCGGTTCTGGGGCAACTGGGCGTCGCGCATGATCTGCAGGACGAAACGATCATCGTCACCGCTGGCCCGACCTGCGAAGACCTGGACCCGGTGCGTTTTCTGACCAACCGCTCTTCCGGAAAAATGGGATACGCACTGGCGCAGGCAGCTGTCGCGCCGCGGAGCGCGCGTGATTCTGATCAGCGGGCCGACGCGGCTCGATCCGCCGCAGGGAGTGCAATTCGTTTCCGTGCGCAGCACCGAGCAGATGCATCGCGCGGTGCTCGAACACTTTCCGCGTGCTACGGCTTTGGTGATGGCTGCCGCTGTGGCCGACTATCGCCCGGCCGCGCCGGAGACGAAAAAAATGAAGCGCGTCCGGCGGCCGCCTGAACCTGGAGCTTGAGCCGACCGTGGACATTCTGGCCGACGTGGCCCGCGAAAAGGGCGATCGCGTGGTGATCGGCTTTGCCGCGGAGACCGAGAATGTGGCCGCGCACGCGCGCGCCAAGCTCGAATCCAAGCAGGCCGACCTGATTGTCGCCAACGATGTGACGGCCGAGGGCGCGGGCTTCGACCACGACACCAACGTCATCACCCTGCATTTCCGCGACGGCAGCGAAAAGGCCTTTCCGCGCATGCCCAAGATTGACGCGGCGCACCGCATCCTGGACCAAGTGCGCGGCCTGCGCCAGCCTGTGCGGCAATCGCCCGCGGCCCAGCCCACACGCTGATCCCCGATGGATTCTTCCCCCACGCAAACACAACGCGAAAAACTGGAAGCTTGGCTGCGCTATTACGAAGATCTGCGCCTTGGGGCGTTTTACACCGACCGGAGAACGATGGGAAAACGAGTCCGTAAAAGTGTGGCTGTTGAAGCGGCTGATTCCGAAGTGGCTAGAGTGAAAGCGGCTCCGGTGGCGGCCCCAGCGGCCGCCGTTGAGCCGAGCAAACCGCCAGTGCGCCCGATCGAGCCGCGGCCCGGGGCAGTGCTTCCGATCGTGAGTGACGTTTCGCTCTTTGAGGCCACCGAGCGTGTTGAAAACGATTCGCTGGAGCGGATTCGCGAGGATCTTGGCGAATGCACGCGCTGCCGTTTGAGCAAGCAGCGCAATAAAATCGTTTTTGGCGCCGGAAATCCGCGCGCCGAGCTGGTATTTGTGGGCGAGGGCCCGGGCCGCGATGAAGACGCGCAGGGATTGCCGTTCGTGGGCCGCGCGGGAAAATTGCTGACGCAGATGATTGAGGCCATGGGCCTGCGCCGCGAAGACGTTTACATCTGCAACGTGGTGAAATGCCGTCCGCCGGAAAACCGCAAGCCGGAGAGCGATGAAGTCGCAACCTGCTCGCCGTATCTTTTCCGCCAGCTGGACGTGATCCAGCCGAAAGCGATTGTGTGCCTGGGTGCCACCGCCGCGCAGGCGCTGTTGAAAACGACGGACTCCATCTCCCGGTACCGCGGCACGTGGTTTGACTTTCGCGGGACCAAGTTGATGGCCACGTATCACCCCGCCTACCTGTTGCGCAATCCTGCCGCGAAGGGCGAAGTCTGGAAAGACTTGCAAAAAGTGATGGCCCATCTGGGGCTGAACCCGCCAAAGAAGCCGGCGCGCTGATTTGCGCCCAGGCCGGTCGCGCTATTCTTCAGCCAAAAGCGGATAGCCCAGCGAGAGTGCCGCGAGCAAAAGCGCGGCGGGCGTGGCAACGGCGTCGCCGCCATGGTCATCGTTTGACCGAACACGCCAACCTCCCTGCAATTCGAATGGGCAAGCTCTTACAGTGGGTTAAAACGTTTCAGCCACCGGAAGGTTAACAGTCTCGGAACTGATTCCCCGAACGGATACCGGCGCGCGTCTGCTGCTACACTATCCACGGCTCATGGCTCCCACTTATTGCCAGGTTGCAATCCCGGTTCCGTTGCGCACGCTGTTCACGTATGAGGTTCCGGCGCGTTTTGCCGAATCGATTTACGCGGGTAGCCGCGTCATCGTTCCGTTTCGCAACCGGGCCATGACGGGAGTGGTTGTGGAGCCCTCCGTGCGCCGCCCGGATCCCGCTCAAGTAAAAAACATAAAAGAAATCGTCGAAGTGCTGGACGCCATTCCGGCGCTGCCTCCGAATCTTGTCGAGTTAGGCCGCTGGGTGGCCGGCTATTACGTCGCGCCGGCGGGAGAAGTATTCCGCGCCATGCTGCCGCCGGAAATCGATTTGCGGCACGAGCGTGAATACGTGGTCACGGAGGCGGGCCTGGCGCGCCGTTCGGAACTGGATGCCGGCGGAAATCGCAGCGAGACGGAAATTGCGGATCTGGCGCTGCTCTCGCTGTTGGAAATAGAAGGCCGCCCGGTGCGCGCCGATCGCGTGCACAAATTGCCCGGCGGGGAAGCGGCGGCGGAACGGCTGCTGCGCCGCAAGCTCCTGGAGTCGCGCGAGGTGGCAGTGCGGCGGCACGCGCGCGTGCAAAAAATTGTCGCCTGGAATTCTGATATTCCCCCGGCAGCGGCCGATGCGGGCGGCACTGCGGGCCTGCCGGAAAAAGAAGCGCGCGTATTTCACGTGCTGGCCGAGGAGCGCGGGCCGTTGCCGCTGCCGCAACTCGCCAAGCTGGCCAAAGTTTCGCGGCCGCTGATCGAAAAAATGGTCCGGCAGGAAAAACTCAAGTGCTGGGAGGAGCCGCTGTCGGTTGAGGAAGATCTGTTCGACGCCGATTATACCGCGCCCTCCAACATTTTGAATCCCGCGCAGGAGCGGGAACTGGGAGTGATCCGCGGCTGGCTGCAGGCCGGCGCCTTCACCACCGGGCTGCTGTACGGCGTGACGGGCAGTGGCAAAACGGAAGTGTATCTTGGCGCCGTGGAAGCCGCGCTGGCGCGCGGCAAGACCGCGCTGGTGCTGGTTCCGGAAATCGCGCTGACGTTGTGGTGCGGCCGGTTATTCCGCGCGCGATTCGGCGCGGGCGTAGCGGTGCTGCACAGCGCCTTGCCGGAAGTGGAGCGCGCGCGCGAATGGTGGCGCGTGCGGCGTGGCGAGGCGCGCGTGGTGGTGGGCACACGGTCCGCGGTCTTCGCTCCGCTTGAGAATGTGGGCCTCATCGTCGTGGATGAGGAGCAGGAGGCCAGCTACAAGCAGGAGGAAACGCCGCGCTATCACGGGCGTGACGTCGCGGTGGTGCGCGCCAAGCTGGAGGGCGCGGTGGCGCTGCTCGGTTCGGCTACACCTTCGTTGGAAAGTTTTCACAATGCGCGCTCGGGAAAGTACGAACTGCTGCAGCTCGATTCGCGCGTGGAAAACCGGCCCATGGCTCCCGTGGAAATCGTGGACCTGCGCGAGGATTTCAAGGCCACGCATCACGCCGGGCCGCTCTCGGCGAAGCTCACCGGCGCGATCACGGAGCGCCTTGCGCAGGGAACGCAATCGCTGATCCTGATCAACCGCCGCGGATATTCGTGGTTCGTGCTGTGCCGCTCGTGCGGTGCGGGTGTGCAATGCGAAAACTGCAGCATCTCGCTTACGTATCACAAGGCCCGGTCGCGCCTGGAATGTCATTACTGCGGATACTCGCGGCGCGTGCCGGAGACCTGCCCGAAATGCGATTCCAAGCATGTCTATTTTTTCGGTGCGGGCGCGGAGCAACTGGAAGAAAAGCTGCGCGAGAAATTTCCGGCGGCCAAGGTCGCGCGCCTGGACCGCGATTCCGTGCGCACCAAGCGCGCCTACCAGCAGGTGCTGGGAGATTTTGCGACCGGGAAAATCGACATCCTGGTCGGCACGCAAATGGTGGCCAAGGGCCACGATTTTCAGCGCGTCACGCTGGTGGGCGTAGTGTCGGCCGATTCGCAGCTGAGCCTGCCGGATTTTCGCGCCGCGGAGCGCACGTTTCAATTGCTCACGCAGGTTGCTGGGCGCGCCGGCCGCGGCGACTTGCCGGGCGAGGTGCTCGTGGAAACCTACTATCCGGAGCACTACGCGATTCAGCTGGCGGCGCGGCAGGACTATCTCGCGTTTTTTGAAAAAGAACTGCAATTCCGGCGCCTGCTGCACTACCCGCCGTTTACCGCGCTGGCCAGCATTCTGGTGCGCGACACGAAAATTGAAAATGCCATTCGGTGGTCGCGCCAGATTTCGGCGTTTCTGGCGCCGCAGGAATCGCGCGGCGTGAAAGTGCTGGGTCCTGCGGCGGCGCCGCTGGCGCGGCTCAAAGCGCGAGTACCGTTTTCAATTTTTGTTGAAGGCGCCGAAACGAGCGCAGCTCACGCGCGCGGTATTCCGAGCTGCTGGCCATTGCGAGCAGAAGGAAATTCCGCAGAAAGCGGTTCTCGTGGACGTCGATCCGCTGAGTCTGTTCTAGTTTGCAGTAGCCGACTTCAGTCTGTGGGGCTTCCTCGCTGGCACCGAACCCGAAGGTAGAAGCATGTGCAACCGAATTAATTGCCGCGAATCATCACCGGCATTGGCATGAAACAAAGAATGAAAATCAGCAGCGGCGATTGCCGCCCACACACAGCCTCGAGCGGTCCAAGTTCTCCCACCGGTTCGAGCAGGGGCGGGTGCCGGAAACCAATAGCCAGCAGCAAGCACCGCCCACAGAATCCAGCCCTTCCAGAAAAACATCGCCCAGCGGAATCAGGCAGCAGCGCGACGACCAGTCGGTAATCTTCGTCGATGATATTTGCTGGCGACGCGAGTACAGGATGTGGCCGCCGTCCAGTTGCCCGCCGGGAAGCAAATTCAGCGCCGTGGCAAACAGCCCACCCACGCCGCGCGCCCCACCGGATGCAGCAGCAAGTCTCCGGGCGGAACGCCCGGCCGGATCAGGTGACCAGAAATGCGCATGCCAGAGGCTGTCCAAAGACAACTGGAGTGCGCATCCGAAAGCGGCACTACCCTGGAATAAAAGATCGCAATCGCCAGCGCCGGAAGAGCGAACAGAAATCCGACGACTGGCCCCGCCAGCCCCACGTCAAACAGCGCATTGCGGTTGTAAATCGGCGAACGAATCCGAATGAACGCGCCCAAGTGTTCCGATCAAGTCGGCGCGGGAAGAAAATAAGGATAGCTCGCGGAAATTCCGTAGTAACGGCAAGCAAAAAAATGTCCCAGTTCATGAGCCAGCAGAATGCCGATCAGAGTAAAGGCGAATGGCGCTCCGGCGAGCAGCAAGCGCGGATGGGCAACCAGACGCCCGATACATGAGAACAGCTCGTCAAAATCGGGAGATTGGCCGGCGGCATATGCCGCGGCATATTGCGCGCCAACCGCCAGCGTGGAGAGCAAGCGTCAACAGGAACAGCATGATGGCCAGCGCCAGCGATTTTCTTCGCCGTGTGCGTTTCGCGGTTCTCCCATGTCGGATCGGGAGGAATCTCCCAGCCGTCGATGGTCGGCGTCGACGTTTGTGCGGCCGGTTTTCCAACCGCTGCGATCGGTCATGAGAAATTAGATGCGCGCTCGCTGGAAGAGAACAGAGATTGCGAGCGGCCGATGCAAAAAGTCAACAGAAGAAAACACAAGCGCGAGGCCACTGGGAGACTGCTCAAACTCCGTTAGGTGCCAAACTCGCCGGCGCTTCAGGGGCGAAAGCCCTTGTATTTCGGCCGATAATGTTGCGGCTGAACAGGCCGCAGAAAAAGTCAACAATTTGTCATTCTGAGCGAAGCGAAGAATCTCTCTTTGTTCTTTTTGCTCACACTTAGATCGAAGAGGGATTCTTCGCTTCGCTCAGAATGACAAAACGAGAGACTTTTTCCGCAGCCTGTGACGCCGCGACCCACAAAACTTATTTATCGAATTAAGCTTACTTCTCGAATTAAGCTTCTCCAGGAAACAACACGGTCGGCTACATGTATCTGGCGAACTGAAGTAGCACAGGCTTCAGCCTGTGGGGGTCCATTGGCTAGCTCGGGCTGTATCGAATTAGGATGTCGGAACTCAGTCAACTTCCAGGACTAACTTTCGGGACTAACTGCCAGGTACAGCTTCCAGCAACACCTTCCAGCAATAATTTCCGGACACTCAGAGCGTCTGCAATTCCTTGCCGGGCTTGAAGCGCACGGCCTTGCCCGGAGGAATGCTCACTTCCTGGCCGGTGCGTGGATTGCGTCCGATGCCGGTCTTGCGAGGGCGCACGTTGAACACGCCAAAACGCCGCAACTCGATGCGCTCGCCTTTGCCGAGGGCATTCTTCATGGCTTCAAAAACCGTTTCCACAGCCTGCTCGGCCTTGGTGCGGCTCACGCCGGTCTTTGATAACTACGGCATTTACAATGTCCAGCTTGATCACTCGCACCCTCCCGCCATCCAACGGCAAGCTATGCTAGACATGCAGTTGCGGGTTGTCAAGGTGAACGCGCTCGGTTAAGATGCGCGTCTTTGTTGACCGCGTTACGCGAGCGGGCCCGGAGGCCCTGGATGTCGGTAAAGCCGGATCACTGGATACGAAAGATGGCGCTGGAACACAAAATGATCGAGCCGTTTGAGGACCGCCAGGTCCGCGACGGCGTGATCAGCTACGGCGTGTCCAGCTATGGGTACGATATTCGCGTGGCCGATGAATTCCGGATTTTCACCAACGTGAATTCCACGATTGTCGACCCAAACATTTCGACTCGCGGTCGCTGGTGGAATTCAAGGGCGCCGGACTGCCTCGATTCCGCCCGAACTCGTTCGCGCTGGCGCGTTCGGTGGAATATTTCCGCATTCCGCGCAACGTGCTGACGATCTGCCTCGGCAAATCGACCTACGCGCGCTGCGGGATCATCGTGAACGTGACGCCGTTCGAGCCGGAATGGGAAGGGTTCGTCACCCTGGAAATCAGCAATACCACTCCGCTGCCCGCCAAGATCTATGCCAACGAAGGTTTGTGCCAGGTGCTGTTCTTTGAGTCCGACGAGGCTTGCGAAATCTCGTACAAGGATAAGAAGGGGAAGTACCAGTCGCAGCAGGGAATCGTGTTGCCCCGGCTGTAGCTTCTTCATCGCGATCCGGACGGATGCTTGAAGAATTACGATCGCCTTCAAGCTTTGCTCGTCTCGGCGGCGCCGGATTCCACTCTTACCTGGCTCATCGGGAAGCCGCGGCTGCGCCAGCCCTCGTAACCTTCTGCCAACGGACGAATCTGGGTGATTCCCTTGCTGCGCAACAACAGGGCCAGTCGTGCGGCGGTCACTTCGTTCGGGCAGGCGCAGAACAAGACAATCTCGCGGTCGCGCGGAATCACTTCGGAGGCTTCTTCCAGTTCGGCGGCGTCCATGTGCATGGCGCCGGGAATCGTTTCCGGGCTGCGCGTCGAAGTCCAGCGCGTGTCGCAGGTCGACGATGAGACATCCTCGCCGGCATCCATTTTCCCTTGAGTTCTTCCGGAGTGATGCGCGAGATCTTCAGCTTGTGCAGGAATCTCTGGCGGTTATAAAATTTCCAGCAGACATATCCCGCGAACGCCGCCAGCAGAAGAACTACCAGCCCTTCTCCCAGGTATTGCGGCGCGCGCTGCGATGCGTTCCAGTTCGCCGCTGAACGATGTACCCGGAGATCGTGAATGTCGCTCACCCAGAGCAATGCTCCGAGAGAATCAAACAGCAGAAACTGGCGCCAGCCCATGCGGATAATTCCCGACAGGGGAGCGGCCATGGCATTCAATCCAGGAATGAATTTCGCGACCAGCAGGACCCGTCGGCCGTTTTGTCCGAAACTCACCTGCGTTCGGCGTACGCAGGAGTCGGGTTCAAGTGAAATCCGGCAGAGAAACTGCAGAACGCGGACGCCCTTTCATCGTCCCAATTCGTACCACATCGAATCGCCTGAAGATCGCTCCCAGAAGCGCGACCACAATCGCCAGGCCCAAATTCATGCGGCGCGCGCCAGCCAGTGCTCCGGCGGCGAGGAGCATGGGCGCGGAGGGAATGGGCAGCCCGGCCTGTTCAATGAAGACCCACGCGAAGACCAGCAGGTAGCCATGCCGGACGACGAATTGGAGCGTCTCGTTCATTTTGCTTTGGAGGGATCTTTCAATGGCGCCTGACCGACCCGGTAGCTACTAAATTCTACCAGCACGCCCGAAACTGCGCATGGGAATTGGAATTGCCGCATTCGGGCCAGTGAAGCGGGTCAAAAATGTAACGCCCGCCGGAAGGCGGGCGCTACATGATTTACCATTGACGGAGGTAGGCGCGGTCCGCGCCGCCGAATTAGGCCGTTGCTGCCTGCTGAAGCAGTTCGGCCTCGATGGTAATCTTGACTTCGTCGCCGACGACCACGCCGCCAGCCTCGGTCACAGCGTTCCAAACCAGACCAAAGTCCTTGCGGTTAATCTTTGTCGTGGCTGTCACTCCGGCCCGCACATTGCCCCAGGGATCCTTGATCGCGGGCGTGGGCCCTTCGACATCCAGCACAACTTCCCGGGTCACGCCGTGGACCGTCAACTCACCCGTCACTTTGAACTCATCCGCGCCATGGGCTTCGACCCTGGTCGATCGGAACGTGAGGGAAGGGAACCGGGCAACGTCAAAAAAGTCGGAACTGCGAAGGTGCTCGTCGCGTTGCGATTCGCGGGTATTGATGGATGCGGCGTCAATCGTCACATCGACCTTCGATTTCGAGGGATCGGCCGGATCGATGGTCGCGCTGCCGCTCAGCCTCGTGAATTCGCCGCGCACGTTGGAAATCATCAAATGGCGCACGCTGAAGTGAGCCGCGGAATGTGCGGGGTCGATCTGTCCACTGTCGGCCTGCCGTGCTTTCCTGTACTGCGGTTGCCGTGTGAGTCATGTGTGTTGCCTCCTTTGCACTCCTGGTGCTTTTCGTTTGGATGCAGGATAGTAAGTAAAAGAGTCAATTAATTAATATTTTATTATTTCCCATCCCCGGCTTCCGCCTGCCGGCGAACCTGCTCGAGCAGTTGCGAGAGTTCGCGGAGCTTCTTAGCGGGGAAGTGCCGGAACTGGCGGCGGTGCACTTCGGCGACGGGCCGGTCCAGTTCGGCCAGGATCCGCAAGCCTTCCGCCGTAATGCGGGTCTTCACCACGCGGCGGTCCTTCGTTTCCCGCGCTCGTACGATCAGCCCGCGGGAGTCCATACGGTCCAGAAGTCGGGTGATATCCGGGTCGCGCGAGATCAGTCGGCAGCCGATCTCGCGGCAGGCCAGGCCAGTAGGGCCCGCGCCGCGCAGAATGCGCAGAATGTTGTATTGCGCGGCGGAAAGGGCGAAGGGCTTGAGCAGCGCCTCGACGTCGCGGGAGAGCAAGTCGGCGGAGCGCAGGAGGCTGACGAAGGCCTGGGCCTCGAGGCCGTTCGCGGCAGGGGCTTTCGCGGCACATTTCATGAGCCAACGATACTCGTTATAACGACTATTGTCAAGAGGTAGTTCTGGCGTCGGTTTCTTATCCTTTTACGGCTTTTTGGTCGGCCGGATGTGCACTTCGCTGATAAAGCTGTTGCTCGATTGCGTTACCAGAGCCGCTACGGCGTGCGCGATGTCGTCCGCCTGCAGAATGTTGGAGGAATTCTTGTGGCCCTGCCCGGGAAAATCCGTCGCCACGGAACCGGGGCAGATGGCGCTCACGCGAATTCCATAGCCGCGCAAATCTTCGGCCATGCTTCCGCTCAGCCCCATCAGTCCCCACTTCGAGGCGCAATAAATCGCGCCGTTGGCGAACGTGTTTTTTCCGGCCAGGGAACTGATGTTGATGATGTGCCCGGACTGGCGGCGAATCATTTCCGGCGCCACGGCGCGGCTGGCCAGAAACGCGGACTTGAGATTGGTGTCGATAACCCGGTCCCAATCGTCTTCCCCGAATTGGTGGAACGGGCCGAACGCTCCGGTCCCGGCGTTATTCACCAGGATATCCACGGCTCCCAGTTCCTGTTGCGTCTGCCGGACGAGGTGGGCCACCTGGTCCGCGCGCGAGACATCGGCCGGAACGGCTAGTACTCGGATCCCGTCGCCCCGCAGACTGAATGCCGAGCTTTCCAGCGTTGCAAGATCGCGCCCGCAGATTGCCACGCGCCCTCCCATTTTTCCCAGGCGCCGGGCGACGGCCAACCCGATTCCCCGGCTCCCGCCGGTTACCAGCGCTACCTTACCTTCCAGGACATCCTGTTGCGGCATCGGCTTTCCTTTCGCGGACGGTCAAATGTTATTCTCGGCCCAGGCTACCTTAATCCGCCGCGTCACGTCTAAGTAGATAGAGTTGTCGCGCCCTGTGCATGGCGCGGGCCACGCGGCAAACAGTGGCTTCGGTGCGGAGACCGGAGGGAATCGCGCTTGCGCCCTAGAGTAGGATTCCCTATAATCCGATAGCTTTAAACCAACAGAAGATATTCTTGCACAAAGTTTTCCAATCGGATTTTCTGAAAAACGCTGAGGAGGCTGGAAGCCGATGAAACGAAAGTGGACTGTGACTGGCGCCGGTCTGTTGTGGATCGCGCTGGCAATGGGAACTGGTCCGGCGAAATTGGGGGCCGCTGCGCAAGCGCCCGCCCCGGCTCAGGCCAAGCCCGCCTATACGCTCGCGGAATACAATCAGTACCAGGCGGCCGACAAGGAAACAAATCCTCAGCTTAAAGTCAAAGCACTCGATGATTTCGTAAAGGCATATCCGAATTCCTCGCTGATGCCGTACGTGTACCGCGGCTACTACTCCTCTTACATGGCCCTGAAGAATTTCTCCCAGGCCATCGAGTACGCCGACAAGATGATCGCGCTCGGCGACGTCATTGACGCCACTGGAAAGCTGGAAGCCTATTACACGCGGGCTCAGGCGTTCTACCTGGGTGTCGGCACGGACAAAACCTTGCAGGCCCCCGATGCGCTGACCAAGGCGCGCGATGCGGCCCTCAACGGTCTGAAGGCCGTGGACGACCTCAAGAAACCCGATGCCGCTCCCGCCGAGCAGTTCGAACAGCAGAAAAAAGGCGTGAAGGTTTTGTTCAATGCCGTAGCTGCGCTGGCATCGACGAACATGAAGGACTACCCCGGCGCTGTCGGCTACTACAAGACGGTGCTGTCCATCACTCCGGAAGATCCCGTCACGCACTACCGCCTGGGCATTGTCGATCTGCAGATGACGCCGCCCATGGGTTCGGACGGCTTCTGGGAACTGGCCCGCGCCATCAATCTGAAGATTCCAAACGACGCGCAGGTTAAGGCCTACCTCAAGAATCAGATCATCCGTTACCAGCAACCGGCCTGCGACAAACTGGTCGACGATCAGGTGAACCAGCTTCTCACCGCTTCCGCCACCGCGACCGAACGGCCCGCGACGCTGAACATTCCCAGCTCCGCCGACCTGCAAAAAGCGCGTGACGACACAGCGAACTTCATCCCCGCGCTGATGGCCGGCGGCGATGCCGGCAACACCATGTGGCTGGCGAGTTGCGGCCTGGAATACCCCGACGTTGGCGTGCGCGTGATGGATGCGCCGGCGGCTGAGGGCGATTCGGTGACGCTGAAAGTGTTCCGCGGCGCCACGCCGGAAGAAATCGAAGCGGCTACCATGGCCAATATGACCGTCAAGGTCGATGGTCAGCCCGAAGCGAAAAAGCTGGAGAAGGATGCCGTCGTACGCTTCACCGGCACGCTCACCGGCTACACGCAGAGTCCCTTCATGCTGACCTGGGACAAAGCCAAGATCAACGCGGAAGACCTGCCGGAAGACAAGGGCCCTGCCAAGAAGGGGCCGGCCAAAAAGGCTCCGGCAAAGAAGGCTCCTGCGGGCAACTAGCAAGGAAGCCCGTCAGAATCGCAAATGGCCCCGGGAAATTTCCGGGGCCATTTTATTTGAAACCGAACACTTAAATTTGGAAGAGTGGAACGAACTGCGAGAGGGGAGGCGCGGTTTCTACGAAAATCCCGAAGCCAATCTTATTTCGTCTTTTGTGACCGGGCAGTGCCCGCCGATCTCAAACCGAATCACCAATCACCAATCACCAATCACCAGCCCCGCTACGCCCGCCGCCTCTGCCGATGATCCAGCTTATACAGATCAATCTTCCTGCTCAGCGTATTGCGGTGAATCCCCAGCAGCCGCGCGGCGCGCGATTGATTGCCGTGAAAGCGGTCCAGCACGCGCTTGATGAATTTCTTTTCGAATTCGTTGACTGCCTCATCGAAGTGGATCCCGCGGTCCACCATCAGTCCCACCAGCGATTCCAATTGCTCCTTCACCGTAGCACGCTCCGCACAAGAGTTGTTCGCTGCACTGGCCGGGGACGGCCGCGCCTAGCTCAGTTCGTGGCCTGTTAGCTGCAGATATGCTTCCCGGTATTTCTCGCGGGTGGCGCCAACCACATCGGATGGCAGGTCGGGTCCGGGCGGCTGCTTGTTCCACCCGATCCGCTCGAGGTAGTCGCGCACGTACTGCTTGTCATAGGAAGGCTGAGCGCGGCCGGGCTGGTAGCCGTCCGCGGGCCAGAACCGCGAGGAATCCGGAGTAAGGGCTTCGTCAATCCAGATCAACTCATTGTCCAGAATGCCAAATTCAAACTTGGTGTCCGCTAGAATAATGCCCCGCGGCTCGGCATACGCGGCGGCCCGACGGTAAATTTCCAGGCTGACGCTGCGAACTTTTTCCGCCATCTCGGCTCCCACCAGGGAAACCGCTCCATCGAAGGAAATGTTTTCGTCATGGCCGGTCGTGGCTTTGGTGGACGGGGTGAAAATCGGTTCCGGCAGCCGGTCCGAATCCTGCAGCCCCGGCGGCAGGCTGATGCCGCAGACTTTTCCGGTGGCGCGGTAGTCTTTCAGGCCGGAGCCGGAAAGGTATCCGCGCACCACGCACTCGATCGGCAGGGGCTTGGTGCGCTTGCAGAGCATGGTACGGCCTTCCAGTTGCGACAGGAACGGCGCCAGCTCCGGCAGGGAAGTCCGTGGCGGTCACGATATGATTGGGAATTACATCCTGTAACAAATTGAACCAGAACAAGGATAGCTGCGTAAGGACGCGGCCCTTGTCCGGAATGGGCGTGGGCAACACGACGTCAAATGCGGAGAGCCGGTCCGTCGCGATCAACAGCAACTGCCCGCCGACTTCGTATAAATCGCGCACCTTGCCGCGATTTAGAAAGTGAATTCCCGGGAGATTTGTTTCCCATACAACTGGATTAAGTTTTGGAGATGCCAACGGTAATCTACCCCTTCAGAGAGGCGGCCATTCTAGCGTACGCGCAGACGATGTCAACGGAGAAGAAAAACGAAAAGTGGAAAACTTTTCTCGTTCGCAGCGTGCGCGTGCGATGTGCAAAAGTTTGCACATTCTCAGAGTAATTTTTCAAACGCGCTGCCCATGGTTTGAAGAAATTTAGAATGAAATGCGGACGATCTATGTAGTTGGCTTCTTATTGTTACGCACATTCGGGTTTGAACGTCACGATCCATGCCTAAAGATAACGAAGCGACGCTCATACGTGCAAAAAAGTCCCTCAATTGTCATTCTGAGCGAAGCGAAGAATCTCTCTTCGATCTGAGTGTGGGCGAAGAAACCATGAGAGATTCTTCGCTTCGCTCAGAATGACAGAATCTTGGGATCTTCCGTAGACTGTTTAGCCGCTGGCGGTTCGGGAACGAATGGAAAGGGAAGGCAATCGCTTCAGCCTGCGGAGTTTGTCTTCGCACTTCCAAAACCCCACAGGCTGAAGCCTGTGCTATTGGAAAAACTATGCCGCGTTCGTTGCGGCCTTTACCGCGGCCGGCTCGTCCCAGCGGACGGAAACCAGCTTGGAAACGCCCGGCTCCTGCATGGTGACGCCGTACAACACGGACGCCATTTCCATGGTGCGCCGGTTGTGCGTCACGACGATGAACTGCGTCCCGGCGCTCATCTCGGACACCAGTTTGGTGAAGCGCCCGACGTTCGCTTCATCCAGAGGCGCATCGACTTCGTCCAGGATGCAGAACGGGCTCGGCTGGTAGCGGAAGATGGCGATCAGCAGCGCCAGCGCGGTCATGGCTTTTTCGCCGCCGGAGAGCAGCAGCACATTCTGCAGGCGCTTGCCCGGCGGTTGCGCCACCACATCGATGCCCGGTTCGCCGGAGCTGTCCGGTTCCGACAGCCGCATTTCGCCCGTGCCCCCGCCGAACAGCGTATGGAAAGCGGTGGCGAAGTTTGTGTTGATAACGCTAAAAGCTTCCTCGAACTTCGTCTTGCAGACCTCGTCTAGTTCGGCGATGGCCTGTTGCGTGTCGGTAATGGATTGCACCAGGTCGGCGCGCTCGCGTCCCAGGAAATCGAAGCGCTGTTCGCACTCGTTGTATTCCTCGAGCGCCATCATGTTGATAGGGCCCATGGACTCGATGCGCATTTTCAGTTCGTGATATTGCGCGTCAGAGGTGCGCAGCTCCTCGCCGGAAAGCAGGGCGGGGAATTCCGCGATCAGGTCTTCGGGTTGCGCGTTCAGTTCCTCGACGCAGGATTGCCGCAGGTGCTCGCGCTCGGATTCGTTGCGGGCGCGCTCGATTTCCAGCTTGCTGCGCTCCTCGCGGAAATCGCCGAGCTTCTGGCGAGCCATGCGCAGCGTGTCGTCCACCTGCGTGGAGCGCACGCGCGTCGCGTCAAATTCCTTTTCCATGTCCGCGCCCAGCGCTTCCAGCCGCACCTTTTCCGTGCGCAGCGATTCGACCTGCGCCTGGTGCTCGGCGGTTTGCGCTGTGAGCTGCGCCTGTTCCTGCACCAGCGATTCCTGCTGCAGGGTCAAAGCCGCGCGCCGCGTGAGGTGTTCCTGGAGTTCGTGCGCCATCCGCGTGGCGATCGATTCCGCGCTGGCCAGTCGCTCGGAAAGCGCGGCCATCTCGGCGCGCCGCGAGGCCAGATCTTCCTGCTTGGCCTGCGCGGATTGCCGCAGGGAAACCTGCTGCTCCATCGCTTGAACGATTTCCTGTTCGGCTCCCACTTTGGCGCTGGAAACCTCGCCGCGTCGGTGCTGTGCAGCCTCGGCGCGCCGTTGTGCCGCGGCGGCGTCACTGCGCAAGCGGGCAAGTTCGGTTTGGCAATCGCTCAATTCGATTCCCATGCGGACCATGTCGCCGCGGGCCTGATCGCGTTGCAGCGTTGCCGCCACTTCCAGCTTTTCCGATTCCACGTGTTGCGCGGCGGCGTGTTCGAGTGCCGTTTCGCTTTCGCGAAGTTGCTCTTCGATGGACTGCAACGCGGCCTGCGCTTCCAAGGCTGCGCGTTCCAGTTGCAGCACTTCGGCATCCAGTGCGCGCAATTCGCGTTTCATCCCCAGGGGACCGGTCTCCGAGGGGCGGCCGCCGCTAACCACGCGGCCTTGATACGTCGTTCCGTCCGGAGTGACGAAGGAATACGCGGGATTTTCCCGCGCCAGGCGCTCGGCCACCTCGGCCTGCTCCACCAGAAACGCCGATTGCAGGCGCGGCAGAAACTGTTTTGCGGCCGGGCCCAGCGGGTCACGGAATTCCACAAGCCGATCGAGGCGGGAAACGGTTTCGCGCTCGATTTCGAACGGGCTCACGGGCTCTTTGGGCTGCACATTCAGTTTGCGGAGCGAGTCGACAAAGAACGTTGCGCGCCCGCCGACCTCCTCGCGCAGCATGGCGATGCCGGCGCGGGCCACGTCAAACGTTTCCACCACCACATATTCCAATTCGTCCCGCAGAAACTGCTCGATGGCACTTTCGTATTCCTGCCCGACCTCGGCGTAGTCCGCCAGCACGCCGACGGCCCGGAAACCGTCCGTGGATTCGCCGCCGCTCTGGCTGGAAGCGAAAAGCTTCTGCACGGCATCCGCAGTGTAGGACCGTTCGTTCAAAATTTGCTCGAGTGAAGAGCGCCGTG
Source organism: uncultured Acidobacteriota bacterium (assembly GCA_963774805.1). Lineage (GTDB taxonomy): Bacteria > Acidobacteriota > Terriglobia > Acidiferrales > UBA7541 > Palsa-360. The sequence goes on along the minus strand of CAVZGK010000002.1, from coordinate 167,730 downwards.
CGCGTCCGCCGGAAAGCGCGTCGCGGGAAGCGCCGGCCGTGGCCGTGGCTTCGTGCTGCCGGTGCCGCAGGTCGACAATTTGCGCCTGCGCGTTTTTCACCAGTTCATCCAGGCGACGCGTACGCTCCTGCACGGATTGCCAGTGCAGATCGGCGGCCTGGGCGCGCTCGCGGTGATGCAGCGATTCCTCGAGCAATTGCTGTTCCTGCTGCTCGCGCCGTGTCACGCCTTCGATGTGATGTGACAGCGACTGTTCGGCCTGGGCCTGATCGCCATGCAGGCGAGTCAGTTCCTCGCCCAATTCCGCCGCCGACCGGCGCAGCGAAGCGATGCGGTCTTCCATCGAATCGTGCGCGCCGGAAATTTCCGCTGTGGCCGCCGCCAGCGTGGAGAGAATTGATTCGACCTGATGTACTTCGCCCTGAATCGCGGTCACGGACTGGCCGTGAGCCGTGGCGCGCGCTTCGACTTCCGCGGATTGCGCCGCGCCCTGTTCGATTTCCACGTTCAGCTGCTGCACTCGCCCGGTCAGTTCGGAAGTGCGCTGCCGGTTGAACAGGATGCGATTCTCGCTGCGGTCCAGCTCCAGCGCGGTTTGTCCCAGCACGTTCTGATGCTGGCGCAATTCGCTTTCCAGTTCGTAAATGCGCGAGGACAGGCGCTCCTGTTCCGATTCCATCTGCTGCACGGACTGCGCTTCCTGCGATTCCTGCTGCGAAATGCCGCCGACCAGGCGAGTCAGGCGATCGGCTTCCAGATCGAGTTCCTTCGCTTTGCTCGCGAGAACCTGGCGGAGCAGCCCGCGCATTTGCTCGCGGATTTCCGCGTAGCGCCGGGCCTTGGAGGCCTGCCGCTTCAGCGAGGCCAACTGCTTCTCCACTTCCACGTAAATGTCATTTACGCGAGACAGATTCACTTTCGAGGATTCCAGCTTGGCTTCCGAGAGGCGGCGCTTGGTCTTGAATTTGGTGATTCCCGCGGCTTCTTCGATGATGGCGCGGCGGTCGGTAGGTTTGGAGCTGAGAATCTGCCCGATGCGGCCCTGCTCGATAATCGCGTAGGAGTCTGGCCCAAGGCCGATACCCATGAACAAATCCTGGATATCGCGAAGGCGCGCCACGCGCCCGTTGATCAGGTATTCGCTCTGGCCCGAACGATACAGGCGGCGCCCGACGACCACTTCTCCGGGCTTCAGGCGCATGGCATGCTTTTCCGCCGTGGTGCGTTTCTTTTTCAGGAATGCGGGTCCCTTCATTTCCGCGGAGTCGGCAATGGGTTCTTCGGATGCCTCGCCGTCCGCAGCCGCCGCTTGCTCATCGCTTTGCCCGGCGACCTCTATGTCGGTCGAATTTCCGTTCGAACCGAATGCGCTGTCCGGCACGCCCACCGGTCCATGTCCCGCCGCTTCGTCCTGCTGCGGCCCCAGCACAAATTCAGCAGCCTCCGCCAGTTCCGGATCGACCAGCGTCAGCGTCACTTCCGACAGGCCCATCGGCGGCCGCTTGGCGGTGCCATTGAATATGCAGTCGGACATGCGTTCGGCGCGCAGCGATTTATGGCTCTGCTCGCCCAGAACCCAGGAGATGGCGTCCACGATATTGGACTTGCCGCATCCGTTCGGGCCGATGATGCAGGTTAGCCCGGCACCGCTGAAGGTAATCTGCGTTTTTTCGCAGAACGATTTGAAGCCCACAAGCTCGACTTTGCGCAGTTTAAGCAAGATTTCCCCTTTTATGGCCTTCGCCAGGAATTGCTGGGCCGCTCCAATCTCGATAGACAGCTACACCAAGACCCTGATTGCAATATCGGCAGAAACGAATTCCGCTTACTCGGGAGGGTTCGAGCCGCGACAAATATGCTGAAGGGTCTTTTAGCAGAGGCCCAGCCGCCTGGCGCTACGATGGCGGTACGGGAAAACAAATTAGCATGCAGTGCGCATGAAAGTAAAGCTGCAAGAGCGTATTCGCCAACGAAAATTCCGATTTCTTAACGCCGAAAATCGCGTATTTCAGGCAGCCTGCGGCCCGCAAAATCGAAAGGGCGAAGCCGCTCCGGCCTCGCCCTTCAATTTCGATCGGTCATGTTCGATCGGTCATGCTTATTTCTAACCAAAAAATTCCCTCAGCTACTGCGGTTGCCCGGACTGCTCGCTTACGGACAATGCCACCATCTGGCCGTTCGCGTCCGGCTGATAATCCACGCTGGCTATGGTTCCGGCGGCCACGTGGCCTTGCACCGTGGTGCCCTTATCGACCACAAAACGCATGGGGCGCTTGTCGTTGCCCTGCGCGATTTCCATGGAGAATGCCTTGCCTCCGGTTTCCACTTGCGTCACCTTTCCCGTGACCGAGTGGACTTTGGGGGCCTGCTGATCCGACTGTGATTGTTGGAGTGGCGGGCGAGCCTGAGCGGAAACGGCCAACAGAAATCCTGCGAGCGAAGCGGAAATCAGAAACTTCCGAATCATGGGTAGACCTCCTCAAATTGGGGGGCGTATTTCAACCGTGCACACGCAGGGCCATTCCGCTTAAATGTTCAAATGAATGTCGCGGGGCGCGCTCAGGCCCTTAGGTGTGCGATTGTCGTTGCGGCGGGCGAGCCCCTGCGGCTACCGCCAAGAAGATTTTTCCGATGGGACTCCGAAAATTTCTAAAGGGAATTGCCGATGGAGCTTTGTCCACGCCGGCACTAGTTTCCCGTGGTGCACATGGGCTTTCTGATCCTAAGCAGCGCTACACGCTTGCGTATTCCTGTTGTAGGCTATATTGCCAATTCGCAAGCAGGAGGGCTTCTTCAAAATGTTGTTCGACTTCAAGGAAATTCCGGCCAGCGAGTGCTACAAGCTACTGGTTTCCACAATCACGCCGCGGCCGATCGCCTGGGTCGTCAGCCAGGATGCCAATGGAACGTTGAATGCCGGCGCGTTTTCCTTCTTCAACGCGTTTTCCGGCAACCCGCCGGTCATCGGCATCGGGATTTCCAGTTACAAACCGGGCCGCCCCAAAGATACCCGTGTAAATATCCGGGAAACAGGGCAGTTCGTGGTGAATCTGGTTTCCGAAGCCAACGCCCAGCAGATGAACATCACGGCCATTGAATTCGATTACGGCGTTGACGAATTGCACGAGGCCGGGCTGACCACGGTGCCCTCCGCGCGCGTGAAGCCGCCGCGCATTGCGGAAAGCCCCGTGGCCATGGAGTGCGAGCTTCTGCAGATCGTCGATCTCGGCGAAACGGGCCTGGTGCTGGGACGCGTGGTGGCCATGCATGTGCGCGATGAATGTGTGCTCGACGCCGCAAACCACTACATCGACACACCCGCACTGAAGCTGATCGGCCGCATGCATGGACGGGGATGGTACGCCCGAACCTCGGACCTGTTCGAAATGCCCAGAATTCCGGTAAAAGACTGGAAAATGAAGGCCGGTTCCTAGAGGGAAATAGGGCGTCCGTGGTAAGAATCCAGGATGCTTGGTCAAGTCCACTTTTTATTTTCCGGCATCATATAGCGTGGATGAAGGCGATCGCCAATCTAACGCAAACGATGAATCCAAGGAGAATCGGCATGCCGAAGACTGCCAAAGCAAAGAAAAAAACGGCCAAACACTCCAAACCGAAGAAGAAAACGCAAAGAATCGCAAGCCGCCGCGCGGAATCCCTGGCCAAGCGCATCGAAGAAGGCGCCAAGGGACTCGCGGCGTTCGCACAAGGACTGTCTGACACCGAGTGGCGCGCGCCGCTGGCCGCGGGCGGAACGGATCGTCGCACGATCGGAGTGATCGTGCACCACGTGGCCAGCGTCTACCCGATCGAAGTTCATGTCGCCCGGACGATCGCCAGTGGCAAGGCCATCACTGACGTGACCTGGGACGCGATCGCGGAGATGAATGCCAAGCATGCCAGCGATCAGGCGGCAGTGACGAAGGCTGCCACGCTGGAACTCCTGCGCCGCAACAGCAGCGAAGCCGCTGCGGCAGTTCGAGAATTCACGGATGAGGAACTGGACAGCGCCGCGCCGTTCTCGCTCAGTTTTGGCGCCCCGGTGACCGCCCAGTTCGTGATCGAAGACCATGCGCTGCGCCACAGCTGGCACCACTTGTCGCGCATTCGCCAGACGCTTGGACGATAACCCATACCGCCAACGGCGCGGGCCGATGACTCGCGCCGTTGGCGGATTTTAGTCTCTCGAAAACTTCAGTTCTTGCGGCCAGCCGTCTCTCTCCATCCCGGCCCCAAGATTTTAACGGTGCAACCCTCGAAGCGAAATTCGAAACCGTGAAGGAACGGACGCGAACAAATTGCCTGAGGCGACGACACCAAGAAACCCGCTCAAGCTGATGGCGGTCCTCGCGCATCCGGACGATGAATCGCTGGGCTTTGGCGGGACGCTGGCGAAATATGCCGCGGAAGGCGTGGAAACGTTTCTGGTGACCGCCACGCGCGGCGAACGCGGTCGATTTGGCGATGGCGGCGAGAAGCCTCCGCGGGACGTTGTGGGCCGCGTGCGCGAAGCCGAGTTGCGCGAGGCCGCGAAAGTTCTGTCCGTGCGCGAGGTCAATTTCCTGGATTACCTGGACGGCGATCTGGATCAGGCCAATGTCGCGGAGGCCGTGGGACGGATCGCTGCGCACGTGCGCCGCGTGAAGCCGCACGTGGTCATCACGTTCGGGCCGGAAGGCGCCTACGGGCATCCCGATCATGTCGCTATCTCTCAGCTAACAACCGCCGCGGTAGTTGCCGCCGCGAGTACACCGGTGGCCGAGGAACATGGATCAGGCCAACCATGCGAGCCGCACCGCGTGGCGAAGCTGTACTACCTGGAGTGGAGCCGGCAAAAATGGGAGGCCTACACGGCCGCAACGCGCGGGGCGCTATTGAAAGTTGATGGCGTCGAACGCGCTACGGCGCCGTGGCCGGAATGGACGCTCACGACGGTTTTGGAAACTGGCGAATTCTGGCCCACCGTCTGGAAAGCCGTGTTGTGCCACAAGACGCAAATCGGCAGCTACAAAAATCTCGAGAATCTTTCGGAAGAGCACCGTCGCGGAATGTGGGGAACTCAGGAATTTTACCGGGTCTTCAGCCTGGTGAACGGCGGCCGGAGGCGTGAATCCGATCTGTTTGAAGGATTGCGCGGCTGAAGTTCAGGAGCGGCATTTCGCGCGGCGCAATCGCGATTCTTGCACTTGAAATGCTTGAGGCTTCGCAGAGTCCACGAAAACCGTTACAAATTTTTTAGGGCTGTACCGCCCAGGTTGTTGGCGCGGGGCCGTCCACCGGCTTGGGGCGAAGCCTCGCGGTGAACTCCTCGACGAACATATCGAGGTCGGGCCAGTTCGTGTAATCGTAATTGCGCGAAATATCCGTCGATGCGCCCGCTTTCCTTGCTATGTTTTTCATCACCATGCGCACCAGGAAATTATAGCGCGTGTAGAGCAGCGCCCCGGCCACCGGCTTCGCGACGGAAGGCAGCCAGCGGGTCTCGCAAAAAAACCTTCCCATCATCAGGTCCACATCGCGCACGAATCGAGCGTGCTCGTCGGGCGATTTATCCGGCATCTCCGCGCCGGCTTCGCTGAGCGTCACCGACACGAATGCCGTGGGCATGATTTCCAGTTCCGGCTTGTGATCCCTCACGAATTTGACCATTTCCTTTTCATGATGTCCTGCGTGGACCGAAGCGACCAGCAGCGCGGCGGAGTAATGACCGAGATCGAAGGGAAGGTGCCGCCTGACGGCGAGAAGATCCGAGTCGAAACCGAGTGACAGAAGATCAAATACAATCCGCTCGGCGATCCGCTTGGCGTGGCCCTCGCGCGTGGCAAAGAGCACTGCGACGCGTTGGGAATGGCGGCCGGGGACGCCGGTTTCGGCCTTTAGTGGATCGTAATGCGCTGGTCCCAAGGGGTTGAATGGTGAGGTATTCATAACCCACCTCCCGGGATCATGATCTTATGAATGCCGGCGGGTTACAGTGATTTCGGTCACGGTTCGTGGGTGTTTGCGTCACAGTGAACTGGGCCTGGGTAAGCGGGCAGAAAGCTTCCGCCAAGCACCGATCTAACCCCACAGGCTGCCCTTCCTGGACGCTCAGGGTAAAAAAGCCTGTGCTACTGAAGATTTAGTCGATTCGGTAGTGGCAGCCGCGGCTCTCGCGAGCCTGGTCCGCAGCGTCTAGAATCAGCAGCGCGGTGAGAATCCCGTTGCGAAGGCCGATGATGGAATCGCTGATCTCGCATTTTTCATAGAAGCGCGCAATTTCCAGGTCCAGTTCGCGCAGCACGCGCATGGCGCGGTTCAATCGCTTCTCACTGCGAATCAACCCCACGTAATTCCACATGGTGTGCTGAATGGTCAGCCAGTCCTGCGAAATCAGGGCGGGATCGGCGGGCTCATGCTCATAACGCCAGTCGGCGATTCGAGGAAAGTAGAAATCCGTGCCGCTCTGAATCAGTTCCGCTGCCTGCTCGCCCGCACGTGTGCCCCACACCAGGCACTCCAGCAGCGATGTGCTGGCCAGGCGGTTCGCGCCGTGCAGTCCGGTGCAGGCGACCTCTCCCACGGCGCGCAGGCGGTCGACGCTGGTGCGCCCCCACGAATCGGTGGCGATGCCGCCACAGCTATAGTGGGCCGCAGGGACCACCGGGATAGGATCGCGGGTCATGTCGATGCCGCGCTCCATGCACACGGCGTAGATGCCCGGAAAACGCTCGCGAAGCTGCTCGGCGGGTTTGTGGGTGATGTCCAGGTAAACGCAGGGTTCGCCGGACTCCAGCATGGTCTGGTAAATCGCGCGCGCGGCAACGTCACGCGGCGCGAGCGAGCCCGCGGGATGAAACTTCTGCATGAATTCCTTGCCCTGGCGGTCCACCAGGCGCCCGCCCTCGCCGCGCACGGTCTCTGAAATCAGGAAGCAGCCGTCCGGAGCGAGCAGCGCGGTCGGATGGAACTGCACGTACTGCAAATTGATGCAGCGAGCGCCGGCGCGATAGGCCATGGCAATGCCGTCGCCGCGCGCTCCTGGCGGATTGGTGGTGTGCAGGAACACGCTGCCCAGGCCGCCGGTGGCCAGAATGGTTTCCTTCGCCAGGATCGAAAAGATTTTTCCGGTGTTCTGGTCCAGCACGTACGCGCCAACGCAGGCCAGCGGTCGATAAACGTCGGTAGGTTCGACCGAGTGGTGCGAGGCGGTCAGCAGGTCGACGGCGGTGGCGTTTGAAACGACTTTGACCTTCGGATGCGCCTTCACGCGTTCGAAAAACGCGCGCTCGATCGAGAATCCGGTGCGGTCCTTGAAATGAATGATGCGCGGGATGGAGTGCCCGGCCTCGGAAGTAAGGTCGAGTTCGCCGGGATGCTCGGGGGACGGATCGAACGGAACGTTCAATTCGTCGATCAGGATTTCTTTGACCAGGCGCGGCCCTTCGCGGCTCTCGAGGGTTGCAGCCTCGGGCGAACTGAGTCCTGCGCCGGCGATGAGAATGTCCTCCACCAGTTGCTCGGGCTTTTCGTTCGCGCCGCGGTAAATGATTCCGCCCTGCGCCCAGTAGGTGTTGCTGTCTTCCGGGTTCGTGGCGCGCGTCATCAGCGTCACCTCGCAGCCACGCTTGGCGGCCTTCCAGGCTGCGGCCAGGCCGCCAAGGCCGCTTCCGATGACCAGCACGTCGGTTTGAATTGTCGTCGTCATAATTTATTTCGGGGTTCGAGTTGTCTTGCGAATCATACCGGTTCAATTTCAAAACTCAGGTCGACAGCGGGAGCCGAATGAGTCAGCGCACCGACGGAAATCCAGTCCGCGCCCGCTTCCGCGAATTCTCTCACGTTGGCCAGGGAAATTCCTCCCGAGGCTTCCGTTCGAATGCGGTTCGGCGCTGGATGCAGTCGCACCTCGTTCACCGCGTCGCGCACGAGGGAGGGGCTCATGTTGTCCAGCAGGATCACATCCGGATGGTAGGGAAGAGCGGCGCGCAATTCGTCCAGGCTGGTCACTTCAACTTCCATCCAGCGCACGCGGCCTTTGGCCGGCTGTGCGGCTTGCAGCGCGGCCGACACTCCGCCGGCCAGCCGGATGTGGTTGTCCTTGATCAGAATAGCCTCCGCCAGATCCTTGCGGTGGCTGGTGCCGCCGCCGACGCGCACCGCATACTTTTCCAGGGCTCGCAGCCCGGGCGCGGTCTTGCGCGTGTCCAGAATTTCCGCGCCCGTTCCTTCGATGGCACGGACGAACCGCCGCGTGATGGTGGCAATCCCGCTGAGGCGCTGCAACAGATTTAAGGCCACGCGCTCGCCGGTCAGCAGTGCGCGCGAGCTGGCCTTCACTCGCGCAGGAATGTTCCCCGGCGCCAGTTCCTCTCCGTCGCGGGAAATAATTTCTACTGTCGCGGAGCCGTCGAGCAGGCGGAATACCTCGGCGAACAATTCGATTCCGGCGAGCACCAGCGGCGCTTTGGCAACCACCTCGCCGCGCGCCTGCTGTGTCGCCGGGACGGTGACTTCGGTGGTGACGTCTCCCGTCCCCACATCCTCGGCCAGTATCGACCGGAGCAGGGAGTGATACGCGGAAGCGTCAAGTGAGGGAGGCATGGGGATGGCAGAGGGCTAACTCATTTCCAACATTCGGAGAATCGGCTTGAGCGCGCGCTGCCGCAGGTCTTCGTCCAGCGTGATTTCCGGCCGGCGATCGCGCATGCACAGGTACAGCTTTTCCAAGGTGTTCAGCTTCATGTGCGGGCACTCGCTGCACGAGCATCCGCCTTCTCCAGGAGCGGAGATAAATGTCTTCTCCGGGCAGGCTTTCTGCATCTGGTGCAGGATGCCGCTTTCGGTGGCGACAATGAATTCCTTGGCCGGATTGGCAATCGCGAACTTCAGGATTCCCGTCGTCGATCCCACATAATCTGCATGGCGCAAAATCGAATCGGGACACTCCGGATGCGCCAGCACCAGCGCACCGGGATGGCGTTCCTTCAGTTGCACCAGGCTTTTCTCGGAAAACAGTTCGTGAACCATGCAGCTGCCGTTCCACAAAACCATGTCGCGGCCCGTCTTCTTGATCAGGTAGCGGCCCAAGTACTGATCAGGCGCAAAGAGGATGGGCTGCTCGGGCGGAATCTGCCGGATAATTTTCTCGGCGTTGCTGGACGTGCAGATGATGTCGCTCAGCGCTTTTACTTCGGCGCTGCAATTGATGTACGTGATGGAGGTGTAGCCGGGGTAACGCTCGCGAAAGGCTTTAAAGAGCGGGGCGGGGCAGCCGTCGGCGAGCGAGCATCCCGCGTTCAAATCAGGCAGAAGAACGAGCTTGTTTGGATTCAGGATTTTGGCCGTTTCCGCCATGAACAGCACGCCGGCAAAAACGATCACGTCGGCCGTTGCCGATGCCGCCTGTTGCGACAATTGCAGACTGTCACCGACAAAGTCCGCCAAGTCTTGAATCTCGGACTCCTGGTAATAATGCGCCAGGATGACGGCGTTCATCTCCTTTTTCAGGCGCAGAATCTCTTCCTCAAGATCCAGATTCGCCAGGGAGGCGGGAACTCCGATTTGTGCGGGAATGATCATGGTCCTGTTGCACTCAGCCCGTGAACTCCATGTTTTATTATAGTCGCCGCGCACGAGGGAAACAAATTGGGAGCCGGGCCTTGCGACGGCGCTCCCATATGCCTCCATTGACAGGACTTATATAGACCTGTTCCGCATTTTACGAGCGGGCGCGATAAACCTGGGTACCAGCTCTCTCCAGTGGCAGTCGGAACACGCCGTCCCATCAGGACGCAAGAGAACTTTTGCCACATACCCGATCGTCGGTTAAAATGGCGCGTTTGCCATGAGCACACAGTCCACTCTGAGCGACGGCGCACGCACTTCGGCCTCGGCCATTCGCTTTCATAACACCATGTCCGGCGAAACTGAGCCGTTCGTCCCGCTCACGCCGGGCGAAGTGCGCGTCTATACCTGCGGCCCCACGGTTTATGATTTTGCTCACGTCGGAAACTTCCGCACCTTCGTCTTTCAGGACATCCTGCGGCGCTATCTGAAGTCCCGGGGATTCCGCACGCTGCAGGTGATGAACCTGACCGATGTGGACGACCGCATCATCCAGAAAGCGGCGGCGGCCGGCGTCAGCATTCGCGAGTACACCGACAAATACATTCAGGCCTTTCTGGACGACCGCGCCGCGCTGAACCTGCAGCCGCCCGAACATATTGCCCGCGCCACCGAACATATCGATGACATGGTGAAGCTGATCCAGCGCCTCACCGCACGCGGGTATACCTACACGAGCGAAGGCTCAACTTACTATCGCATCGCCAAGTTTCCGGATTACGGCAAGCTTTCCAAAATCGATGTGGCGGGCATGCAGACCGGCGCGCGCGTGGACATGGATCGCTATGACAAGGACAACGCCCGCGACTTCGCGCTGTGGAAAGCCCCCAAGCCCGGCGAACATTCCTGGGAGACGGCAATCGGTCCGGGGCGGCCCGGCTGGCACATCGAGTGCGCTGCCATGGCGCTGAAATATCTGGGCGACACGCTGGACATTCACAGCGGCGGCGTCGACCTGACCTTTCCGCATCACGAAAATGAAATCGCGGAATCCGAAGCCGCCACCGGCACGAAGTTCGCGCGCTACTGGCTGCATGCCGAGCACCTGCTGGTCGACCACGAGAAAATGTCCAAGTCGGTGGGCAACTTCGCCACCTTGCGCGAACTGTTTTCTCACGGGCACAAGCCGTCGTCGGTGCGATTTCTACTGGCTTCCGTGCCCTATCGCCGCCAGTTGAACTTCACGCCGGAGAGCCTGCAGGGCGCAGCCAGCTCCGTGGAGCGGCTGCGAAATTTCGTGGGCCGCCTGCGCTCGGAGAAATTTCCCGAGGGCGCTTCCACAGCGATGGCTGAACGTGCCGCCACCGCCAGGCGCGAGTTTGATGCCGGGCTGGCGGATGACCTGAACACGGCCCAGGCGCTGGCCGCGATTTTCGATCTGGTGCGCGAGGCCAACATCGCCATGGATCGCGGGGAGTTTCGCCAGGGCGACGTGGCGGTGGTTCTGGACGTGCTGGAAATGTTCGACGCCATTTTCGCCGTGCTGCGCGATGATGACGCCGCCAAACTCACGACGCTGGGCATCTCATCCGCTTCCCCTGCGCTGAGCGACGCGGAGGTCGAGGCCCTGATCGCCGAACGCCAGGCTGCCAGAAAGCGCCGCGACTTTGCCGCCTCGGACCGCATTCGCGACCAGCTTGCCGAGCGCGGCATCCTCCTGGAAGACTCCCGCGACGGCGCCCTGCGCTGGAAACGGAAATAATCCAGCGGCTCCGAATGAACAGACTGCGAAAAACCCATCGCGGTTTGTCATTCTGAGCGGAGCGAAGAATCTCTCTTCGATCGAAGTGCAAGCAAACAAACAATGAGAGGTTTCGCTTCGGTGCGAGCGCTCAGGACGACCGTGTTTTGAGTTTTTCCGCGGCCTAGGGACTCTGTGCGCCCCGAGCAGTTAACCTGCTAACCAACTCTTCTTTTCCTTTCCTCGACGCCCCGCCCGATTGGGCGTAAATTAAGGAGTGGTCCCTCTCGTTTGCCCGGTTTTTGCGCTTTGCCCGGGAGCGGCCCGCGCCTTCTGCACCACTCGGGTGGCTGGCCAAAGCCGCACCCGCTGGAGGACCCCGTGAACAAATCCGTACAAACCATTGCCAGCGACGCCAAACTACCGGTGCTGACCACGCCGCTGCCAGGTCCCAAGGCGAAGAGCGTGATCGCGCGAGACTCCCAGTTCGTTTCGCCCTCCTATACGCGTGGATATCCGCTGGTGGCCCGGACAGGCCGCGGCGCGATAATCGAGGACGTCGACGGCAACGTTTTCCTCGATTTTGCGGCGGGCATTGCCGTTGTTTCCACCGGGCACTGCCACCCGCGGGTGGTCGAAGCCATCCAGAAGCAGGCCGCGGAACTGATCCACATTTCCTGCACCGATTTTTACTACGAGGGAATCGCGGAAATCGCCGCGCGGCTTTCCGCCATCGCTCCCGGCAAGGAACCGAAGAAAGTGTACTTCGGAAATTCCGGCGCGGAGGCCGTCGAAGCGGCCATTAAACTGGCGCGCTACCACACGCGCCGCGACAAGATCATCGCCTTTCATGGCTGCTTTCACGGACGCACCATGGGCGCGCTGTCGCTGACGGCGTCAAAAGCCGTGCAGCGCAAGGGATTTGGCGCGCTGCTCTCCGGCGTGTTTCACATTCCCTATCCAAACTCCTATCGCTGCCCCTACGGCAATCCCTCGCCGTGCACGTGCGTGGAGTCGGCGGAATTTCTGGAGCGCGAAATTTTCAAGCGCATGGTCGATCCCTCGGAAGTCGCGGCGATCTTCATCGAACCGATTCAGGGTGAAGGCGGCTACGTTCCCGCGCCTAAAGAATTTCTGCTGGAACTGCAGCGCATCTGCCGCAAGTACGGCATTCTGCTGGTCTGCGACGAGGTCCAGAGCGGCATGGGCCGCACCGGAAAATGGTGGGCCTGCGAACACGCCGGCATTGAGCCGGACATCATTTGCGTGGCCAAGGGCATTGCCTCGGGCATGCCGCTGTCCGCGACGATTGCCCGCGCCAGCCTGATGGACTGGAAACCCGGCGCGCATGCTTCCACGTTTGGCGGAAATCCCGTGTGCATCGCCGCAGCTCTGGCCACCATGGACTTGCTGGAGTCGCAGTACATCGAAAACGCCCGGCGCGTCGGCGCGTTTTTCATGGGTAAGATGGCCGGCTGGCCGGAGAAGCACCGCATCGTCGGCGACGTCCGCGGCAAGGGCCTGATGATTGGCGTCGAAATCGTGCGCGACCAGAAAACCAAGGAGCGCGCCGGCGACCTGCGTGACGCGATCGTCGACCTGGCCTTCGAGAAGGGGCTGCTCCTTTTGGGCGCGGGCGAAAATACCGTGCGCATCGCGCCGCCGCTGCTGATCGATGAAGAACAGGCGGAATTCGCCGCGCACACTCTGGAAGCGTGCATCGTGGAAGCGACGAAATCGGCATAGAATCCGGGATTCGCAAGTTGTAGGTTTTCCGCGCGTTTGTCTGTGCCATCAGGACGGGAGATGCGACGCTGTCTCATCGGTAGGCGTTGTGAGTCGCAGGTTCAGAGGCTGCGGAAAGATTCAATATGCTGTCATTCTGAGCGAAGCGAAGAATCTCTCTCTGTCCTTGCTTGCACCGGGATCGAAGCGAGATTCTTCGCTTCGCTCAGAATGACAAATCGAGTTGGTTTTTTTCACAAAGGTTTCAGCCGTGACATCAGGGTCGTAGTAAAAAGGGTTTTAGCCCCTGAAGTGCCAGTGGGTTCTGCACCTGACCTTTTTGAGATGGCATCGAGCTCTGGGTTTTTCTGGAGTTCGCTCGGAATCTTTGAGACATTGCACATCGAGAATCAGGAGCCGCTGTGCCGATCGTAGCGCGCGCCATCTTTGGCATCGTCAATTGGTCCGCACGCAAGGGCCTGGCGGAAATCTCCGCGCCGGAGACGCGCTCCGAATCCGGCCAGCAGGCGCGCCGGACCGGTGTGCGCGGCGAAACCTACGCCTACTGGTTTCTGCGCCGCAGCGGCTACGTGATGGTCGCGCGTAATTTCACGCAGCGCGGTATCAAGGGCGAAATCGATCTGGTCGGTTACGACGGCCAGACGCTGGCCTTCGTCGAAGTAAAGACGCGAACCACCCCGCGCGGCGAATTCGGCTCCGCTGAAAATGCCGTGACGCCCGATAAACAGCGCCACCTTTCGCGCATGGCGCGGCAATTTGTTCGCGATTACCACGCAGGCGATGTGCCTTTCCGGTTTGACATTCTGGCAATCGAAGCCCTTCCTGGCCGGCGTCCCGCCGTGCGGCTTCATAAGGGAGCGTTTGCCGCGCAGTGAAGTTTGCGATTGTTCCGCGAGACGAAACGGGCCTTTTCGCATTAAAATAAACGTTTTTTAGCAGCACCCGATGTGACGTTGTGAGGCCAGCAGCCAGGAGGATTCGTTGCCCGAGTTACGAAAAGATCCCATCACCGGACGATGGGTGATTATTTCGACCGACCGCTCCAAGCGCCCGACGGATTTTTTGCGCGAGAGCGTCGAAATCAAGGGCGTCGGAATCTGTCCATTCTGCTACGGCCATGAATCCAAAACGCCGCCGGAAGTTCTGCAATACGGCCGCAACGGCAGCGGCCCGAATTCGCCCGGCTGGCAGGTGCGTGTGGTGCCCAATAAATTTCCGGCGCTGGGCATCGAAGGAGACCTGGACAGGGAAGGCGATGGCCTGTTTGACCGCATGAACGGCGTGGGCGCCCACGAAGTGATCATTGAAACTCCCGATCACCGCGCCACGCTGGCCACCATGTCCGTGAAGCAGATTGAAGACGTGCTGTGGGCTTTTCGCGACCGCATGCTGGACCTGAAGAACGACAAGCGCTTCCGCTACATTCTGATCTTCAAAAATCACGGCGAAGCCGCCGGCGCGTCGCTCGAGCATCCTCACTCGCAGCTCATCGCGCTGCCCATCGTTCCCAAACGCGTTCGCGAAGAGGTCGACAGTTCCCGCCACTATTATTACGACAAAGAGCGCTGCATTTTTTGCGACATGATCCGCCAGGAGCAGGAAGCCCAGGTGCGCATCATCGGCGAGACCGATCAGTTCGTTTCGCTGGCTCCCTACGCGCCGCGCTTTCCGTTTGAGATGTGGATTCTTCCCAAGCAGCATGCCTCCGCGTTCGAAAACCACCAGAGCCTGATCTACGCGGGCCTGGCCAAAGTGCTGAAGGACAATCTCGCGCGCCTGGACGCGGTTCTGGACCGCCCCGCGTACAACCTGATGATTCACACCTCTCCCATCGGAGAGGAAACCAGCGAGCACTATCACTGGCATGTGGAAATTATTCCCAAGCTCACCAAGGTGGCCGGCTTCGAGTGGGGCACCGGTTTCTACATCTGTCCGACTCCGCCCGAGGAATCCGCGCGCTTCATCCGCGAGACTCAGGTCATGCCCGCGGCGACACGATAGGGAAATATTGCGCGGCGGCGGCCGGACTGAATTGCAATTTCGCGCCAGCTCGCGCCTTCGGCTGCGGAGAAAGTCCCAGCGAGAAGCAGTTCCACGGCACAAGCGCGGTTTTGGAGGATAGGCTTCAGCCTGTCTGGTTTAGATTGTCTCCGGCGCACAAGAACGCGGACAAGCTGAAGCATGTCCCACTGCTGCGCGGCCGCGACCTCATCGAGAACGCCGGGCCTGCAAGTCGTTCCAAATTTCGATATACTCTCAAGCTCCGGCGCGGTACCCAAGAGGCCTAAGGGAGAGGTCTGCAAAACCTCCATTCGTCGGTTCAAATCCGACCCGCGCCTCCATTCACTTCAACTTCGAACACCGGTGATGCAAACTGGATATTCGTTTTGCGATTCGCGCCGGGATCAGGGATCGATCCGCAATGATTTCCAACGACCCGCATAACCTGCAGCGTTTCCTCGACGCCCAAACTCCGATCTATGAAGAGGTTTGCCGGGAGCTGCGCGCAGGGAAAAAGAAATCGCACTGGATGTGGTTCATTTTCCCGCAGCTGCGAGGCCTGGGAAGCAGTCCGACTGCGATGGCGTTCGGAGTATCTTCCCTGGCAGAGGCTCGCGCTTTTCTGGAACATCCGATTCTTGGCGCGCGAATCAGGGAGTGTACTCGCCTCGTGAATGAAGTCGAGAACCAATCGATCCACCAGATTCTAGGATACCCGGACGACCTGAAGTTCCGCTCGTCGATGACTCTTTTCGCTTCTGTAGGAGTTGATGCGCAGATTTTCAAGGATGCGCTGCAAAAATATTTCGCAGGAGAGCCGGATCCATTGACACTGGAGCTCCTGTGATCGCCTATTTTCGCTGGCTGAAATAACCCGGCACTCCAGCCTTGAGCGCTTCCGGTTTAACTTCCCGCACCGATCCAGAAGATAGATCGCCCAGTTCGAACGGCCCGTAAGCGGTCCGGATCAACCGGCTTACCTGCAGTCCGAGATGGGCCATAACCTTTCGAATCTCGCGATTCTTGCCCTCTTTTAGCGTAACCGCAACCCACACATTGGCGCCGGTCTGCGCGCGCTCAATCCTGGCGTCAATGGGGCCGTAATTGACGCCGTCCACCGTGATGCCTTGTGCGAGCCGTGCGAGATGCCCGGGCTTCACCGCGCCGTGCACGCGTACTCGATAAAGGCGCTTCAGCGCGTTGGCCGGCAACTCCAGATACCGCGCCAGTTCGCCGTCGTTCGTGAGCAGCAGCAATCCTTCGCTGTTCAGGTCCAGCCGGCCGACACTGACCACGCGGGGAATTCCCGGCGGCAAATTCCCGAACACCGTGGGCCGATTTTTTTCGTCGCGCAGGGAAGTCACCAGGCCCACGGGCTTGTGATAAAGAAACAAGCGGGTCGCTTCGAGCGCAGGCAGCGGTTTGCCGTCCACGACGATCGTATCGCTCGGCACAACAGTAAACGCCGGCGACGCCAGCGTCTTACCATTGACGCTCACGCGCCCATTCAGGATCCATCGCTCGGCCTCGCGGCGCGAGCACAGCCCGGCGCGTGCCATGACCTTGGCGATGCGTTCGGAGTCGTCAGTCTTTAAGGAGCCGTGGTCGGGTGTCATGAACCAGTGGTGAGTGCTGCCGGAAACGCTCGATAATCCGATAATAAAATTTGGTGGAGGCGGGGGGAGTTGAACCCCCGTCCGAAAAGCGCTACGGCTCGAAGCCTACATGCTTAGCTCAATTCCATTTGTTTCGCCGGCCACGCTCAGAATGAGCAAGAAACGCAATCGGCTAGTCCGATTAGTTCTCATCGCTTCGCCCCGGACCGAGGCTTGACGACCAGCCTACTGTGTGACGTTTCTTACTGGGCCCGTAGACAAAGCCCAGGGAAACGAAGCAGCGCTAGTTTGAACTAGGCTGCAAGTGCCAATTGTTGATTGGCAGTTCTAGTTTTCCACCCGTTTAAGGGAAGGTGGCGCCCTGCATGCCTTCGAGTCGCGACAGCTTCCGTCGAAACCGTGTCGCCCCCATGCAAACATTTTAGCACTTCCGAGGCGCTTCCGCTGGGATTGGCAACGTCGCCTTCCGCGACTTAGATCCCAGAGCTTTAGTGCCCGGTCCGCAACCCTGGGCCGATGCGGAGTTGACACCCTTCCCGTCCGTTCCGATAATCGAATTTGGGGCCGGCCCACGGGAGGCGCACGGGTATGGCGGCAGAACCAAACGCAGTGGAGCAGGCGGTTTCGCGCACTCTGCGGGACAACCTGGAAAGAGTTCAGCGCACCGCGGACGAACTGCATCAGGCGGTGAATGACCTGGTATCGGCCTGCGCCAGCACACGGCCGAGCAATGCGCTGCCGTCCATGCTTCGCGTACAGACTTCCGCCGCGTCTCTTTCCGCCACGCTCGAAGTCCTTTCCCGATTTGTGACCAGCGCGTTGCAGCCCGCCATGCGTCTGCCATTCGAACCGGAAATTTTGCGCATGCCTTCGCTAAGCGCGCCGCCAGTCTCTTTCGAACAGCCGCCGCCGATTCCTTCGCATCCAATAGAAGAAGCGGCGTGGAGTGTGCCTGCGCCGGCGATGCCGGACTCGCCCGCAGCCGAAACCCTACCGCCGGTGCTTGAGCCTGCCGCGGCTGCCGAAGTTCATGAAGCGGCTCCCGTGATTCCACCTGTCAGCGCCGCCAGTTGGGAAACACCGGCGGCATCCGCGCCGGAAGAACCCATGGAACTTGGCACTTGGGACGCGCCGGCAAGCGCGGCGCCCCTGGAAACTTTGGATGCCGGCAGTTTCGATCCGCCGGTTGCGCCGCCCCAGGTATCCCTGCCGGAGTTTTCCGCGGACCTCCCGGTGGAAGAGTATTCGCAGTCGGCCGCGCCTTCCGAAGTTGAACAGCGGGAAGCGGGGCCAGCTTTTAATCTCGACTTGCTGCCTCCGGAAGAGCAAGAATTGCATCGGCGCGCCTTCCGCGTTGCCAAAGTTTCCATGCAAGACATCCGCATGCTTGCGTCCGGAAGACGTA
The DNA here is from genome assembly GCA_963774805.1 of uncultured Acidobacteriota bacterium. Lineage (GTDB taxonomy): Bacteria > Acidobacteriota > Terriglobia > Acidiferrales > UBA7541 > Palsa-360. The sequence continues at coordinate 149,675 of CAVZGK010000002.1, read as the reverse complement.
CGGGTGGGCCGGGAAAATAAAGATCTTTGCACTAGACTGCGTGACGACATTGAAAAGGCTCACAAAGAATACGATCGCCGCTTCCAATCCATTCAGGGACATCCCGTCGATTATTTCTACGACTGGATGGTGGAAATATTGGGCGGCGGAGATCCGCAAGCGCTCGGCGAGTATCCTTACCCATCTCCCGTCCTGCGCCGGTAGTGCCGCCGCGACTTGCCGGGAAGAAGATCCGCTTCCAAATTGCCGCTGGGGTTGTAGCCGGAGTGCTGTGCATTGCCGCAGCGCCGCAAGTCCGCGCGCAAGCTCCCGAAGCCGCAACAAAAACACCCGCAAAGAAATCCGCGGCGAAATCTTCCGCGAAAGCCAAGGCGCCAAAGACAGCTGCGCCCGGCGCGCCTCCGGCTGCCTCGCCTGCTTCAGACGCCTCGGAACGCCAGCTCGCGCAATTGGCGCGCGCGCTGCGCAATTCGCCGAATGCCACCACGTATTCCGCGCTATCGGCGTTTGCCGCACGAAATGCTAAAAATGAAATCGGCGCCCGCGCTTCTCTCGCGCTCGGATACTACGACCTGAATCGTGACAAGCCCGAACTTGCCCTTGGCTGGCTGCGCAAGGCGGTGGACGAGAAACTTCTGCGCGACTACGTGCTGTACTGGCAGGCGCAGGCTTCGCTGGCGCTCGGCCAGAAAGAAGTCGCGGCCGAACAGCTCCACAGCATTCTTCGCGATTTTCCAGATAGCGCGATGTCCGAACAGACTGTCACGGCATTCGCGGAAACCTCGATCGCTCTGGGCAAGGGCGATGACGCGCTGGCCGCTCTGCAGGCCTACCCGAATACTCCAAACAAATCCGCGCTGCTTTTCCTGCGCGCGCAGGCTCGCGAAGCAGTGGCAACGGCGAAGAACGAACCGCGCACGGCTGCCGCCGCCGATTATCTCGACGTGTATTACCGCTTCGCATTGAATGACGAAGCCAAGGCAGCGGGGCAGAGAATTCCGGGGCTGCAGGCTTCGCTCGGCGAAGCTTTTCCGGGCGTGCCGCTGCAAACGCAACTGGCGCGGGCCGAGGCTTTTTACGTGGCCAAACGCTGGCGCGACGCCAGCACGGAATATGCGGGACTGCTGCCGAAATTATCGGGCGTGGATCACCAGCGCGCCGATTTGCGCATCGTGCAGTGCGAAGTGGCCATGGGCGGCAAGCTCGATCAATTGTCGCAACTGGCGCTGAGCGATCCCGAACTCGACGCCGAGCGCATTTTTACGATTGCCCAGGCGCACCGCGGCCTGAAACTCGAATCGCAGTTGCTCGACGACGTCGACCAGCTCGCCAAGCGCTACCCTCAAAGCATCTGGACGGCCGACGCGCTGTTCGGCGCGGGTAACTTTTATTGGGTGAACCTGGATCGCGCGCGCGCCGCTGATTTTTATCGCCGCTCTCTGGCTATTTCGCCGAACGGCACGAACGCGCCCTCTGCGGAGTGGCGCCTGGCGTGGACCGCCTACCTCGACCGCAAGCCGGAAGCGGCGGACATGCTGGAGTCCTACGTTCGCCGTTTTCCTTCCTCCAGCTACGTGCAGGATGCTCTTTACTGGCTGGGCCGCTCGTACGAACGCTCCGGGAATCTGGATCACGCGCGGAATTTTTATCTGGCCGGCGCTAACCGATTTCCTTTAACGTATTTCGGAGCGAAATCCGGCGCGCGTTTGCGGCCGGATCCCGACGGAATCGGCGCGTCGCCCGTGAATGCGTCGGAATTGAAACTTTCGATTCCTCCGGCGCCGCCAGTTCCCGCGCTTGATCAACCTCTTGCGGCGGAAGCGCTGCTGCGGCAGTCGCGCGCCCGGGCGCTCAGCGACATCGCTTTTGATTCTTCCGCCGAATTGGAATACCGGGCGGCCTATGCATCGACCCGAGCCCCGAAGTTCCTGATCGACGCCGGCGGCGCGGCGATCGCGGCAGGGCATTACGGAGCGGGCATGGCTGCGGTTCGCCAGGCAATTCCGCAATTGGAAGCGCGGCGCATCGCCGACATTCCCTATGACGCCTGGCGCGCGGCGTTTCCACTTCCGTACGAACCGAATCTGCGCAGCGCCGCCGCGCACAATCAGCTTGATCCCATGCTGGTGGCGGGACTCATTCGTCAGGAATCGGCGTTTGAATCCAAGGCCATTTCGCATGCCGGCGCGATGGGCCTGATGCAGGTGGAGCCTAAAACCGCATTGAAACTGGCGCGTCAGCTGAAAGTGCGATATGCGCGAGCGCGGCTGACCGATCCGGGTTACAATTTACAACTTGGTTCGCGATACCTGGCCAATCTGATCCAGCTATTCTCAACTCCGGAGGCGGCTCTGGCCGCCTACAACGCGGGAGAGGATCGCGTGGTGCAGTGGACCACGGGCCAGAATTATCTCGAGATCGCGGAATTCGTGGAGTCCATTCCGTTCACCGAGACCAGGGAGTACGTGCAAATCGTGATGCGCAATTCGGACGTTTACAGGTCGATTTATGGTTCGGCGCCCTCCGCGCAACAGGAAGAGGCGCGCCGCGCAAAAAATGTTTCGGTGAAAACAGTTTCGGTGACCGCGCCTGTCCCGCCTGACGCCGGCAACGAGCCGGCGCCCGCCAGCTCCGGAGACATCCGATGAGCGCCCCGCAGAGCGCCGGCGAACCGTTAACCACGGGCGCGGGGCAGGTTACCTCCGCCTTGCAGCGAAAACTCTCCGACAAAGCCGAGCGCTTCACCGAATCCGTGATCCGCGAAATGACGCGCCTCGCGCAGCAGCACGACGCCGTGAACATGGCGCAGGGCTTTCCCGATTTTCCGGCCTCCGCCGAAGTAAAGGAAGCGGCGCGCCAGGCCATCTCTGACGACATCAATCAGTACGCCATCACCTGGGGCGCCAAGGAACTGCGCAATGCCATCGCGCGCAAATTTGAGCGCACGCAGGGCGTGAGCGTCGATCCCGAGCGCGAGATCACCGTCACCTGCGGCTCGACCGAAGCCATGATGGCCACCATGATGGGCATCATCAACCCCGGCGACGAAGTGGTGATCTTCGAGCCCCATTACGAAAATTACGGCCCGGACGCGATTCTTTCCGGCGCCACGCCGCGCTTCGTGCAGCTCGAGCCGCCCGCACTGGAATTTCGATCGCGACGAACTCACGCGCGCCTTCGGCCCGAAAACCAAGGCCATCATCCTGAACACGCCGAACAATCCCACGGGAAAAGTTTTTTCGCGCGAAGAGCTGGAATTTATCCGCGACCTGTGCATCCGCTGGAACGCTTACGCCGTCACCGACGAAATTTACGAGCACATTATTTTCGACGGCGAGAAGCACATCTCCATGGCCTCGCTGGACGGCATGCGCGATCGCACGATTACGATCAACGGCCTTTCGAAGACGTACAGCGTGACCGGATGGCGCGTGGGCTGGGCCATCGCCCCGCCGGACGCCTCCGTGCCCATCCGCAAGGTGCACGATTTCCTGACGGTGGGAGCCGCAGCGCCCCTGCAGCAGGCGGGAGCCGCCGCGCTGGAATTGCCGCTGAGCTATTACGACAAGCTCGCGGAAATGTACCGCGTGAAGCGCGACCGCATGCTCGGCATTCTGGCCGACGCCGGCTTTCGCTGCTTCAAGCCTTCCGGCGCGTACTACATCATGACCGACATTTCGGACTTCGGTTTCCCGGACGACCTGGCTTTCTCGCGATACCTGGTGGAAAAAATCGGAATCGCGGTCGTGCCCGGTTCAAGCTTCTATTACAATGCGGCGATGGGCGCGAGGCAGGTTCGCTTCACGTTTTGCAAGAAAGAATCGACGCTGGCCGCCTGCGCGGAAAAGCTGTCCAAACTCCGAGCGAAGTAGTCGCGGAAGAAATCACGAAGGAAGTTTAGATTTTTTTCGGGAAGCGAAACTCAGAAAGCTCGGGACCCGTTCCGAAGGATTCGAGATTTCGGAGGGACGGGCTTCAGCCCGTCCGTTAAGCTCTCCGTGCTCGGGGCTTTAGCCCCTGAAGCTTCAGGGGCTAAAGCCCCGTCACAATCCCGTTCGATCGGCCGAGCTAAAGCTCGGCCCTCCTAAAAGCGAATCCAACCAAGAGACATCTGAACAAAGATTGACAAAGATAGAAGACAAAGGAAAAATTCGAGCGAAGTTAGACTCGAAGTAAGAATCGCTTCGAACTAATCCTTTCGAAACCAATGCCCTCGGATCAAAATCTTAGAGACATCGTTTCTCGCTAGTTTCCCGACATCCGCGTCTCCGGCACGGACGGGACCACTTTTCCGCCTTGCCAGACAGCGTTGAGCCGCTCCGTATTGTGGATATCTTCCAGCGGGTTGGCATCCAGCACGATGAGATCCGCTTTGCGTCCGGGTTGCAGCGTTCCAAACTCCTTTGCGCCGCCCAGAATTTCCGCATTCGTACCCGTGGCAGCCGTGATCGCCTGCATGGGCGTGAGCCCCGCCTCGACCATCAACTGCAATTCGCGATGTTCAAAGTATCCGGGGAAGCGCGTGGGAATTCCCGAATCCGTGCCAAACGCGACCTTCACGCCGTTGTCGGAAAGCGTCTTCAGGTTTTTCTTGGCCATGGCGAGTCCGGCGCGGTATTTGGCGATGTCCGGATCCTTGCGGCCTTTTTCGACGTTTTCCGGCCCGCGCACGAACGCCATTGCGGAGGGATCGTAGCCCGCCTTGAAGAACGGATCGTCCAGCCATGGCAGAGTTGTCCGCGTAGGCGAAGAGGACTTCGTCGCGCACGAGAGTGGGAATCAGGAAGACGTTACGCGCTTTCATCGTCTTCATGACATCGGCGTCTACCTCTTGATCGCGAATGCTGTGGGCGAAGCCGTCGAGCCCCGCCGCCAGCAGCGCTTTGGCGTCGGCCAGATAGAATTCGTGGGCGAAGACTCGAATGTGATTTTTATGGGCTTCGTCGATGATGGCCTGGTAGACCTCGGGCTTGATTTTCGTGCCATGGCCCAGGCTGTCGTCCACCCACATTTTTACGAAGTCAGGATGGTGCGTGGCCAGTTCGCGAATGTCAGCGCGGGCTTCGTCCGGAGTCTGCGGCCGGTAGCGGTGGTCGCGGGGATTCGATTTTCCAGTGTATTCCACGAATCCGCGACCGGCGGTGAACAAACGCGCGCCTCCCAGTGTGCCGGCGTGCTGCGCGTCTCGAATTTTAAAAATTTCATCGTCATCCTGCCCGAAGGAAGCCACGGTGGCGATCCCATAGGACAGATATTTGTTGGCCTGGTTGATGACGTTTTCCTGCGTGTATTGCTCGGCCACGTCCGCGCCGTTCTTGGACAATCCCAGGTGCCCGTGAAGATTGATCAGCGCTGGCATGATGGTCTTGCCGCTCATGTCCTTCACGTCGGCGTCTTTGGGAATGGAAACGCTCCCGGCCTTTCCGGCGGCGATCACGCGGTCGCCCTGGATGACCAGCACGGAATTTTCCACCGCCGGGCGGCCCGTTCCGTCAATCAGCCGAGCGCCTTTCAGTACTACGGTTTGCGATTTGGTTTGGGCGCCTGCACCTGAACCCACAAAAAGCGCCGCCAGAAACACACCCGATGCCACCCAAGCATTCGAACGAGCCATAGCTTTCATTTTCGTGCCTCCCCGTTGTCCCGCGATACTAGTGCAGGAAACTCCCGTGGTCAAATCATGGCCGTCGTTCCCACTCCCTGGCGGCCGGCGGTTCCTGCACCCTTCCCGGCGAGCCGCCAGACCGCCGCGAATCACCTTGCATCTGTATAGAAAGGGAATATTATTTCGGAGAGTAAGCATTGCCTTCGTCGGGTCGGAAGTCCTTCATCGGTTGGGAGCATGCGCATGCGGAATATTGGTGTGCCGGGAGTGATTCGCTGTATACCTGCTGCAACTCGGCGTTCGGCGTATCTGGCCGCCTGCGCGATGGCGTTGGCACTGTGTGCCGTGCCGTCCCATGCCCAGCTTAAGAACAATTCACAAATCGGCCCGGGTCCGACCAGCGGCTCAGTCTGCGGCATTAACTCGGGAGTTGTGTGCGGGGCGCAGACGCTGGGGGACATACCGGCGCTCGCGAAGCCAGCTCCCGTGGATGACGAGAAATGCCTGCCGTGGAATCTCTCCAGGGGCCGCGACAAAGCCTTCACCGTCCGTACTTTAAATGTTCCCTCGAAGGCGCGGGGAGAGTACGAAAAGGCCTGCAGCGCATCGCAGAAGAAAAACTTCACGGAAGCCGAGCAGCATGCCCGCGGCGCGCTGGAGAAATTTCAGGACTATCCGGCCGCCTGGGTAATGCTGGGCGTGGTGCTCGACCAGCAGGACAAAGTACAGGAAGGCCGCGACGCCTGCACCCGCGCTACAAACATCGACGACAAATATCTCCCGGCCTATCTTTGCGCCGCCGAATTTTCCGCCCGTAGCAGGGAGTGGGAAGAGCTTCTGAAAACGGCCAACGCCGCCCTTGGCCTGAATTCCGGCGGCGACGGCTATGCCTACTACTACCGCGCGAAGGCCTACATGTACCTGCACAACCTGCCGGAGGCCGAGCGCAGCGCCCTGCAGGCCGTGGAGATCAACGTCGAGCACGATTACCTGCCGCTGTATTTTCTGCTGGCTCAGATCTATGACGCGCGCGGAGACAAGGCCGCCGCCAAAGCTCAATTGCAGCAGATCCTGAAACGGCACGTGGACCGCCAGCAGGAAGAGGTCGCCAAAAAATTCCTGGCGGAGATTGAAGCGGAAGCGGCCCACCCGCGCGTCGCGAAAGTTGCCGTTACCACCAAAAGCGCCGCCGCTGAGGGCGGGGAATCCGAAGCGGATATTCCCTCGGTGATGGAGCCGCGCAAGCCCAATGAAATCTGGCTTCCCGAGGATATCGATCATGCCGTGCCTCCCGTGGTTCCCGGCGTGTCCTGTTCGCTGCCCGCGGTGCTGGACGGTGCCGGCAAGAAAATTGTGCAGCTGGTGCAGAACGTGGACCGGTTCACGGCCACGGAAGTCCTGACGCACCGGCCGATCGATCGTTCCGGCACCATGGGCGCGCCCTTGACGGTAAATTTTGATTATCTGGTGTCTTTCAACGAGCGCCAGGGCGGGGCTCTGAGCGTGGATGAAGTCCGCAACGGGGGAGCGTCACTCGAACAATTTCCGACGCACATTGCCACCATCGGAACGCCGAGCATGGTACTGATTTTTCATCCGCGTTACGCGGGCAATTTCAAAATGGTGTGCGAGGGTCTTGGGGAATGGCGAGGCCAGCCTGCCTGGCAGGTTCGCTTTGAACAACGCGCGGACCGCCCCAACCAGACATTATCTTTCGTCGTCAATCGATCCACTTACGACGTGAACCTGCGCGGCAGAGCCTGGATTCTGGCGGATTCCTTTCAGGTGGCGCGCCTGGAGACCGACCTGCAGCAGGCCATCCCCAAGATTCGCCTGCGGCTGTACCACGAGAGCGTGGAGTATCGTCCCGCCACGTCGAACGTCAAAAATGTGGACCTGTGGCTGCCTTCCAGTACCGAGCTGTACATGGATTTTCAGGGCCACCGCTTCTACCGTGAACATTCCTTCACCGATTTCAGAATTTTCTCCGTGAACACGGAGACGCAGATCAACAAACCGAAGGGCAAGCAGTCCCGGTAAGTTCGAACCGAACGATTGCGGCCAGCGCCGGGATGCGGGCAATGCCCTCGGGCGCTGGGCCACGCCGGCCGGGAAACCTACTCTGACTACGGTCCGCCTCAGCGGAAACATCGCGTTACGCGTATCTCTGGCAGATTGTTGCATGAAGGGAAGTGCCGCTTTGCCTCTCTACATTACTCACGGAAAAGTGAAGGACGTTGCCGTGGTCTGGCTGGTTGGGCGGATCGTGCTTGGGAAAGAAACCGGCGATCTGCGAGCGAAAGTAAAAGGCCTGCTGGATGAGGGCTATAAGAAACTAGTTCTTAACATGGAGCAAGTCAACCTGGTGGACAGCGCGGGCCTCGGCGCTATCGTCTCGCTGCATTACACGGCCACTTCCTGCGGAGCTACCCTGCGGCTGTGCAACCTCGGCTCGAAATTCAAGGATCTGGTGTACATGACCAAGCTGCACACCGTTTTTGAAGTCTGCGCGACGCAAGCCGACGCGCTGAGCAGTTTTTCAAAGTAGCGTTTTGAGAGCCGCGGATTTCCAGAGCGCTTTCCCACTTTGGTTTGTCTTTCGTTCGCCCGTGCGCATGGCCTCATGCTCGGACAAATGAAAGTCCCGCTTAGTTGTGATCCCCCGGCTTGCGATCATCGTGTACGTGCTTCCATTGACGAGGCAAGGCTTATCCGAATAGCACTCGGCCGCCAGGTGCTCCTTCCGGGCAATTACGAATTCGCACGAATGAAGTTCGAACCACTCCCGCTGCATGGGTAAGCCGGGAGCGGCTAATGGCTATGGTTTCACCGTGTCATTTCCCAGCCAGTAGATAATGGTGTACGTGACCGGCGCAGACTGCCCCGAACATCCCGAAATCTTGCGCGTCAGAGCGGTAGGTCCGGGCACCGTAGTGCAGGACAGAGTGCCGGCAATGTCAGAGGGCAGGTCGCCGCCGACGAACCCGGAATAGGTTGCGGTAAATGTGGGTGTGCCAGTGGCCCCGCTTTGCGTGCCGGACACGGCGATGGTCAGCGGTGCAGGGCTGACGACGTTCGCCGCGGCATAGCTATAGCTGATCGCGTAGTAGCTTGGCGCGGTTAATCCCGAGCAGGAAATCGGCTTGTCGCCCGCGGAGTCGGCTGTGGTGTTTACTTTGCAGGCCAACGTCCCGGTCACGACAGAATTCGAGTCGGTGTTAACCAGTCCCGTATAGGGAGTAGCTACCGTGACTGAAGGCGACACGCTGTTCACGATGACAGTCAGCGGCGCCGGCAGGATGGTGACCGACCCGTAGGCGTACGCGATCGTGTAGCTGGTCGAACTCAATCCCGAGCAGCTGTCGATTGCAGGGGACGTTCCTACGGCACTCGTGGAAGTCGCCTGGGTAACGCACGCCAGCGTCCCGGTGACCGCGCTCACGGCGGTATCCGCGCCGACGAATCCCGAATACGTCGGAGTGAATCCGGGTGTTCCGCCGTAAGTTTGCGTGCCTTGAACGAATACGGTCAAGATTCCGGGACTGGTGCTGGCGGTCGCGCCGTAGCTGTAACTGACGACGTAATTGGGAGCACTCAGCCCCGAGCAGGAAATTGTCACGTTGCTGTTGGCGTCAGTCCCGAGTGCAGTGCAGGATGGCGGTGTGCCGGCAACCAGTGCGGACGAATCGCCGCCAACGAATCCCGTGTAGGAAGCGACAGTAAATGGACCCGTACCGGTCACATTAGCGATTAACGGTGCCGGATTAATCGCTCCAGCCGTATTCGCAAAGGTGTACGCGTAGTTGGCGCCACTATTAAGGTCGTTGACGCTCCCGGAGGGAATCAACATCCGGGCGCCCACATTCGGGCTATCGAAGACCTGCGAGAAGCTGGTCGTCGAGTCTCCAGTCGCCAGGCCGCCGGTAGTAATCGTAGGGGCCCCAGGGGAAGTCTTGGTGCCGTCGTACGTTTTGGTGTCGGTCGCCGCCGTAACCGTGATTGCTCTCTGGTTGATCGTTCCGCTGTTGTTGACGAAATTGGACGCGTAGTTGTGTCCGGTATTTCCGTCGTTGACGATCCCGGAGGGAATCAGCATCCGGGAGCCCGCGTTGCGGCTGTCAAAGACTTGGATGAAATTGGTGGTCGTGTCACCGGCCGCCAGACTGCCGACCGGAAACGTTGGCGCGACGGAAGACACCGGCGTGCCGTCGTAAAACTTCAGGTCCGAAGCCGCCGTGACCGTGATGGGCTTGGGATTGATGGTCCCATTGGTGGTCGCGTAGATGTACGAATAATTGGCGCCCGTGTTGCCATCGTTGACGACTCCGGAGGGTGTGAGCGTTCTCGATCCCACCAGCGCCACGTTGCGGCTATCGAAGAGTTGGCTGAAGTTGGCGGTCGTGTCGCCCGTTCCGAGACTGCCTGTACTGATGGTGGGCGTGCCGGTGGAAGACGTGGTGCCGTTGTAAATTCTGGTGTCCGCCGCCGCTTTCACTGTGATCGGGCGCTGGGTGATCATAAGCGTGCCCGGAATGTAGGTCACACCATAATAGACATTGCCGTTCGCTATGGTGGCCGGTCCAGTGCACGTGATCGTGTAGGATCCGACGTTTCGAGGCGTACCGGCCGGATTCGTGTTCGTGCAGCCAAGTCCGGGCGTCGACGAGCTAATGGCTCCCGAGGGCAATCCGGCATAGCTCGCTCCGGTAGCGCTGAAGTCGGGAAGCGTCGTGCCGTTGTAGATGTAGCTGTTGGTATAGGCCGTGACGTAGAGGTGATCGACGGTGGCAGTCACAAAATTCGACGGCGTGCTGGTCGTTACCCTGACATCGGTCGCCGTGATGTAGTACTGGTAAGTCGCGTTGTAGCACAGTTGCGTTGGGTCGCAATTGGAGCCGGAATCCGCTAGCGTCCCGTCCGTGATATTGTCGGTGAACGTGTAGACGACCTTCAGCGGCAAGGCGGGAACAGTGCCCACAAATTGGGCAACCAATGGAGCCGGCGAGACGCTCATATTCGTGCGGTAAATGCTGTAATACTGAATCGAGCCCAGGCTCGGCGGGCCCCAGCTCAGAGTGATCTGATTGACACCCGTGGTGGAGATCGATGCCGGAACGGCTGCGGTTACGTTTGCAATAAGCGGCGTCTGGGAACCGGTGGCTTCCAGAGTGGCTACGGCCGTTTCGTAGTCCACGTCTCCCAGGTTGGCCTGGCCGAGGTCTTTCTGGCCCAAATCTTTTTGACCCAGGTCCTTCTGGCCGAGATCCTTCTGTCCCAGATCCTTCTGACCCAGGTCTTTCTGTCCAAGGTCCTTTTGGCCCACGTCCGCTGATAATCCGTTGACGTTCGAACGCGCGCCAACCTGCAGCAGGTTGAGGCTGGCCCAGTCGTTATTATCAACGAACACCGAGTTTCCGATGGCACCGTCGTAATTGATGTCCATGGCGATTGGAGTAGTGGTGAACGCCTTGCCGTCCCAGAGGGGAGTTTGAAGGCTTGTGGTTTGTGTCTTGATCTCCGGCGTTCCCACTGGCGGGAGCGTGCCGTCACAATTTGCTTTCGCCAGCGAACCCTGCTCCGCGGCACTAATGGGCACCCTATAAAACCTGAGTTTGTAAACGAGCGGACCAGACGGCAGTGAATCCAGCAGAGAGCTCTCATTTAACGATCCGAGCAACCCTTTGGAAAAGTCGATCGCCTCGGACCCGTCCGCGCGCGTCAGTCCCAGTGTTTGGTACATGTAATTCATTACGCTCTGATACTGCGGCATGCAGTTGGGTGTGTCGAAGAGGCCGGCGTGACGCAGACCCATATTGTGTCCCAGTTCATGCATCAACGTGCCGGCCTGAATCAGCACGGTTCCCGATTGATTGACGCAAAGGTTTGTCGTCGTTTCATTCGGATCGTCTTGCAAGCAACCCGCAGGATCAGGTTGCGGCCACAGGCCCAGGCTCACCATCAAATCTCCACCCGGTGCGTCGCCTACGCCAGAGACGCTGTAGGGCACTGTTGCCGGCGGCGTGGTGAAGGGCCCGGAAAGGGCATGGGAAAACAGGGCGTAATAAAAGATATCTTTGCGGTCGTGAGAAAAATAAGCGGGGATGTTGAGTGCCGTGTAGCCATTGGCAATCGCGTCAAATCCTGACTTCCACCCGAGCACGGGATAATTGGGGAATTCGCAGGTCACAGTCGCGCTGGGGACGCAGAGTAACGGCGCCTCCGGAATGGCTTGACCGCCGCGGGCGTTGGCCGTGGGAATGATGAAGGGCCATCCCCCGACCTGGTAATGGCTCCCGACATCGAAATGCATAAAAATATTATTCGATCTAAAGACGGTAGCGAGCATTTGCAGCGCGGCCAGTTTGGGGACGTGCAGGTGGAGATCGCTCCCCTGCATCCAGTCGAACTGGATGAAAACGTCTTTCTCTCCGGTTTTGGCCCCCATGAGCGGCAGATTCTCGCACTTGGCAACCGGATCGTTGGGGAAATCGATGCAGGTGCCGAAGGTAGCGGGAACGGCAGGGACTGCAGGAACAAAAGGTGTGGTCGAAGTGGCTGGAACGGCCGGGGATCCTGGATTGCCGATGTTCAGATGGAGGCCCTTGGTTTTCCAGATGTCCAGCAGGGCATCGCCGTCGCTGGCTTTGACATTGGTGCTCATGACCACGGCGCCCCAGGACAAACAGACCTGGTTATTGGTCGCCGTCACCTGGGTTGTCAGGCTGGGGGCATTCGCGGGAATGCTGATATTGAATGTCGGATTGTCCCAACGAGAACCCAAGCCTCCGGAAAGGACAGTGGAGGTAACTCCCGTGGGAGTGTTCCCGTTAACGGTGAGATGAACGGAAAAATTCGGCTGGCCGTTGCCGACGATGTGGGTCATCTTGGCGGTGACGGCGCCGTTGGCCCCAGGGCCCGACGCCTGATAAAAGCCGCCCATGATTTGCGAAAACCCGGAAGTGAACTTGTCCTCGGTGTCCGCGCCGTCATAAATCACCACCGCTTTGTACGGCGAGGTGCCCACGCCCAAAGTACGGTAGATCACCACCATGCTGGCGCCTTCCGTGTGAGGCGTCACCGACATGAGACTGTTCCCACTGTCAGCGAAAACTACCGTATGGGCCATGGAATCCGCGACCCGGACATTGAACGTCGAATCAATCGGCAGGTACCGGAGCACATCCGCGCGGTACACCCGGGCAAATGCGTTGGGCGAGGTCCCTCCCTGACTCCAGCAACCTGCGGCGTTCGTGGCGCCCAACGAGGCGCCTACAATGGGATTGCCGTCAAACGTGCCGGTGGTGATCGAAGGTGTCGTGGTCGTTTCGACCGTCTGCCAGTAGAGAAATGCGGCGACGATATCGGCGTGCGCAGGGATTCCCGGTACGGTGATCTTGCCAGTGGCCAGGCCATTCACGCCTTTTCCAAACAGGCCGACGCCCGCGACCGTATAGTCTCCGGTCACGAAATAGTTCTTGAAATAGTGGAGGTCATCCGCCTGGGCAGGAGCGGCGAACAAAGCCGCGAATGCCACGATCAGAATTGCGATTGCGGATTTTGCGAGGCGTACGAATACACCATGTACGGGTGCGGGTGGGCGTGCACTCATTTTTCGGACCTCACTCTGGAATGACTGACGGGTAGCGGACCTGGCCACCAAAAAAAGATCGCGCGGAAAGTATCGGATGATGCTCCGGTGATGTCAAGAAACATTCCAGATCGGAGGGGGTACTAGAACCTGCAGTACTAAAATTTTTATGACAAGCCGGCTCGGTGCTTTATTTCGGGGAGAAGGGGATCCTGGTCGGCTGCGCCGCGTATATCCAGATACTTCTTGTACGAGTCCGCGAAGCTCGGGCTCTTCAGTCCTTCCCGCACTCGCCCCTGGTAGTAGTAGACCAGCGGGAAATAACCGTAGGTGGGCACTTCGTCCAGGAACAGCGCCAGCGATTCGCCGCGCCGCTTGGCGCAGCGGTCAAATTCGGAATCCGCTTCGGTGAAGGCGCCGAGTTCGACGTAAGCGCGGCCCAGATCGAAGCGTCCGATCCACGTGTCAAGCAGCGTGTTGGCGTCCGTGAAAAGCTTCACCGCGCCGCGCGCGTCGTTCTTGCCGAGTACGAGTTCGCCTTCGATCAATTTGCCGTAGGCCTGCGGCTCGGTTTGCAGTTCCGCGGCGAGTCCCGCGGCGAGCGCCGCCGCCTTCACCGTTTCACCCGTGGCGGCATAGACTCTGGCGGAGAGGAATCTGGTTTTTGCGGCCTTGCTTTGGTCCAGCGCGCTTTCCACGGCGGAAATCGCCGCAGCCTTGTGCCCCAGCAGGAGTTGCGCGTAGGCCAGACTTTCCAGCTTGTCGGCGGCGGCGTCCGGGCGGTGCTCCGCGGCGTCATCCGCCGCGCCCTTCTGCAGAATTTGCACGGCTTCCTGCAGGCGGCCTTCGTAAATTGCGAGGTCGCCCAGGCCGGCGGCTGAGATCGAGGGGTTCATGGCGGCGATCTTTTGATAGACCGCCGAGGCGGGAGCGATTTGTTCCTGCCCCAGGTCGGCGAATGCCTCCGCCAGATAGCCGTAGACATACTTGGGATTCAACTGCTGAGTCACGGCAGCCTCGCTGGCAGCTGTTTGGAAATCTCCGCCGTAGGCGGAGTACAGCGCGAGATTCACGTGATACGTGGCGCGCTTGGGCAGGATGGACACCGCGCGGCGGATTGCGTCGAGGGCCTTGGGCATATTGCGCAGCGCCACCAAGCACTCGGCCATGTTGTTGTACGCCCCGGTATCGGAGGGATACTTGGTAAGAAGCGTGCCGTATTCATCCACGCACTTCTGCGAATCGCCGATCTGCCCGTAGAGCGAAGCGCGCGTGCGGTAGCGTTCTCTCTCCGTCATGTGGTCGATGTGTGTGATGGCCTGCTTGATGTATTTTTCCGCGTCCTGCTGCTGGCCGAGGTTGTGCGCCGTGGAGGAAAGCCCGGCGTAGGCCAGGCCGAAGTTGGCGTCCAGGGATACGGCTTCGGAGAAATGCTTCTCGCGCTTCCTCATTCTTGCCGCTGGATAGATCGTCGAGCGCCACGGCGTACTCGTGCACGGCTTCGAGGGACGCCGCTGAGAGCGTTTCCATGGAGAATCGCTGGTCGGCTTCGGAGGTGGCGTCGCCGAGGGCTTTTCTTACATCGGATCCCAATTTACTCACCGCGAAGAGGACCTGATCCTTGCGTGCAGCTGTCTCTTCCACCGTGGTCAACACTTTGCCGGAAACGGTTTGCACGGCGCGCAGGGAGAGCTGGTAGGCGCCGTCGCGATTATCGAGCGAACCTGAGATCACCACGTTCAGGCCCTGGTTGGCGGCGATCTCCTGCGCTTTCGAATCGTCCAAAGTGGAAACCGAGGGCTGGCCAAGATCGCGGAGCCGGGTTCGATCATAGGCGTTGATGAACGGCGCGCCTTCGAGCGCGAGCTTCAGCGTGGATTCCAGCGTGCCGCCGAAAACGGCATCTCCTGTATGGTTGCTGAAATCCGCGATAATCACAGTGACTGGAGCGTGCGCCGTGACCGGGGACGCAGGCACGCGGTTGCGCAGGAAATATCCTCCGGCGCCAAGCAGTACAATCGCGATCCCCGCCGCCATCCAATTTCGATAGCGCTGCAGCGTCGACGGTAGGGCCACGGGCGGCGCGGGCGCGACAGGCGGCGCTGGCGCCGGGCGCGGCGGAGGGATGGTGCGCGCGCTGGTGGGAAGTTCCTGGCCCAGATCCTCCAGAATTTCCCGCGCGCTGGAGTAGCGATACTCGCGGTCGATCTCCAGACAATGCATCACCACGTCGCTGATCGATTGCGGAATCGCGAGATCGACTTCCGAAGGAGGCTGCGGCTTTTCCTGCGTGCGCTTCAGCAGCGTGGCGATCGCCGAGTCGGCCTTGTACGGTGAAATGCCGGTCAGCAGTTCGTAGAGGATGATGCCGACGGCGAACAAATCCGAGCGCGCGTCGATCTTCATGCCGCGGGCCTGCTCCGGCGACATATATTCCGGCGTGCCCATCAGCGCTCCGGTCTGCGTCATGCCCGGTGTTTCCAGCGAATGGGCAATGCCGAAATCCATGACGTATATGCGGTTCTTCGCATCCATCATGATGTTTTGCGGTTTCAGGTCGCGATGCACCACGCCGGCGGCGTGGGCCGATTCGAGCGCACGGCAAACTTGCGCGATGATGTCGACGGCTTCCTCAGGCGGAAGTTTTCCGCGATCGCGGAGCAGGACGCGAAGGTCGCGTCCCTCGACATACTCCATGGTGATGAACTTGATGCCCTTGGTTTGGCCCAGATCGAAAATGCGGATGACATTGCGGTGCGTAACGTCGCGCGCCAGAATCAATTCCTGTTTGAATCGCCGCAGAATCTCAGGATTGCTGGCCAGGTCGGGACGAATCAGTTTGAGCGCAACCAGGCGGTCCAGTTCCGTGTCCCGCGCCTTATACACCGCGCCCATGCCGCCCTGGCCCAGAAGCGACAGAATTTCGTAACGCTCGGCGAGAATCGTGCCAATCAGCTCTTCTCCCGTTGCGTAGGGAGCCTGCGCGGACGGAGTGACGGCAACCGACCAGGCAAAACTCGCGCCTTCTTTCGGCTGCGCCGGACCTGGAGTGGTTTCTACTTCCGTGTCGAAGTTCGTGGCGTCATTGATCGGCAGGGGCGTGCTGCATTTGGTGCAACTGGCGGCGGTTGGCGGGTTGTCCGCCTGGCAGATAGGGCAGTGCATGGTTTCGCAGTCTACAACGGTGAAATCCACTTAATTATGGGATTTCGCCCACGAAATACAAGTAGATTGTTATGGTTACGCTTCTATTCCGCAGTTGCCGCCGCTGCTCTTGCGTCGAGCTGGCAGTGCGTGTGGACGTAACACCGTGGCGTATGCTTTAACTTGCGCAGAGTGATGGAAGGTTCATCGCGCCTCGTCGTAAAAGAAACCGCGCAAGCTAAAGCATGCGCCACGAGAGAATCAGATCGCCGCACCTTGCGCGACCGCCAGATACCGGATCAGCAGCAGCGTAATATCGTCCGCTTGGCTGGCTCCGCGCGCGAACGTGGCCACGGCATCAACCACTTTTTTTTGAATGTCGGCGAGCGGCGTGTCAGACTGCCCGATCACCGCTTGGCTGAGTCGCGGAACGCCGAAGAGCTGGTCCTTGGTGTCCGCCGCTTCGGTGACGCCGTCGCTGAACAGAACGAGGGTGTCGCCCGGCTCCAGGGTGGCATGAGCCAGCGCAAACGTGGCTTCTGGAATCAGCCCGACAGGGAAGGAGCCTTCCTGGAAGAGTTCCTTCACCTCGCCATGGCGCAACACGAGTGGCGAGGGATGCCCAGCGTTCAGGTAATCGAGATTACCGGCGCGATCGAGAATTCCAAAAAAAACGGTGGCGTAGCGGCCCACTTCCGAGTGGTCGCAGAGAAAATCGTTTACGTGTTGGAAGACGCGCAGGGGATCCGCGCCGAGTGTTACACCGGCCAGCGAGCCTTGCAGCATGGTGGTGACCAGCGCGGCTCCCAGTCCCTTTCCGGCGACATCGGCGATGACAAACGCGGTGCGGTCCTCGCTCATGGTGAACACGTCGTAATAATCGCCACCCACGGCGTGACACGGCGTATTGATGCCTGAAATCGAGAGGTGCGGAAAATTCCGAAAGCCCCTCGGCAGAAGCGCCTGCTGAATTTCGCGCGCGATGTCCAGCTCCTGCTCCAGCCGCTGCCGCTGCCGTTCGCGCTCCACCAGGCGCGCATTATCCAGAATGCTGGCGGCTTCTACGCCCAGCACGTCTAAAATTTCGCGATCCAGCTTGGAAAACGCCGTGGGCTTCCGCGAATCCAGATACAGCACTCCCAGCAAATCCTTGCGCTGAAATTCCGTGGAAGTTTCCGTGGGATTCGTGCGGTGCATGGCATACAGCGGAATGGCTACCACGGCGCGGAGCCGTTGCGCCACGATGCTCATGGCCGCCTGCAGTTCCATGTCCGCCTGGGCCAGGTCCTCGGTGATGACGCTGGACTGGTGCTCCAGCGCCTGCCGAAGAGCCGTCTGGCTGGGCTTCAGGTTTTCCGTTGCCAGGTTCGTTCCCCCGGCCTGGCGCGCCAGACGCACGCGAAGAGTTCCGGTCTCGTCCGACTCCAGCAAAAGTCCGCGGTCGGCGTTCGTGGCGGTGATGGCGTGGTCCAGCATGCTGCCCAGCACGGAATCGAGGGGCAGTTGCGAATGCAGCAGGGAAGTGGCCGCCAGCAGCAGATTCAGCTTGCCAAGTCCGCCGGCGTGAGTTTCTGCCCCCGGCACGCTTTCGATGCGGTCCAGAATATTTTGAATGGCGGCTTCGGCATTCGCGGCGCGAAAGACGATCTGATACGAATCATCCAACCCAAAGGTGATGACGTCGCCGTCCTTCAGTTCGCAGCGCTCGACCTTTCGTCCGTTCACGAACAGGCCGCGGCGATGCCCGCGATCTTCGAGATGAAACACCCCTTCGTGGCTGACGATCGCGGCGCATTGCCGCGAGATGCGCACATCGACCAGTGCCAGGTGATTGCCCACGTCTCCGCGGCCGATATTAAAAGGAGATTCAACAATTGGCACGACACGATGCGACTTGTCTGGGCTGGTTACTTCAAGGACTGTCTGCTCGGAGTCGGAAACGTTTTCCATGCGCGGGGCTCGTGAAGCGGATTGTAGCACAAGCGTACTGGCCGGACCAAAGAACCAAAAAAACAGCGCAAAGGAGCCGCAGGATACATTGCCGGCGCCGAAACTCTCACGTTTCTTTTTCAATGCGCCGGCAACGGCGCGGCGTGATAACTTCATTTCCGGCATTGAGAATTTCAGGCCGCATCTGCCGACGAGGAGCACGCCATCTCCACCGAATCATCCAGAAAGCATGCAGGCCCCGGACTCGGCAGCGACCAACCGGCCATTCCGGAACCTTCTTATGCGGAGCGGGCGCGAACCTTGGCGTACTCGGCTCGCTTAGGCACGTTGTCCACACATTCGCAGAAGCAGCCGGGCTTTCCATTCGGCTCGGTGATGCCGTACGCGCTGGACGCCGGCGGCCGGCCAATTTTTCTGATCAGCACCATGGCCATGCACACCCAGAATCTGCGTTCGGACCCGCGCGCCAGCCTGCTGGTGATGCAACCCGACGCCAGCGGCGATCCTCTGGGCGCAGCGCGCGTAACGATTGTGGGAACAGCTGCTCCCATCCCCGCAATCGATGCGCCCGCGGCCAGGACGACGTACCTCGAACGCCACCCCAACAGCAAACACTGGGTGGACTATGATGACTTTTCGTTTTACGGAGTGGAAATTGTGGACGTCTACTACGTGGGAGGATTCGGCGTGATGGGCTGGGTGCCTGCCGCTGACTACGCCAGCGCGCAGCACGATCCGCTGGCCGATTCCGCCGCATCCATCCTCCAGCACATGAATGCCGATCACAGCGATGCGCTGATCCTGCTGGCGCGGGTGTTTGCCGGGCTGCAATCCGAGGAAGCGGTAATGACTTCCATAGACCGCCTGGGGTTTCATGTGCGGCTGAAAACAGCGGAAGGCATCCGCAGCGCACGCATCGCTTTTACCTCCGAAGTGAAAAGCCCCCTGGACGCCAGAAAAGTGCTGGTGGAAATGACGCAAACGGCGCGGCAAGCCTAGCAGCCGCGCGGTTACGCGCGGAGCATTTTACGTGCCGATCATTTGCACGAACGCGTTCACCGATGGGACATTTTCGTTCCGGACTTTGGGAATCGTATTGTGCTGTCGGATTTCAATTCGAATGGCTCAGAACCAGGTCGAGGTTCTGTACTGCCGATACTGCTCTCCAAAACGTTCCTCAAGGACGCGGGCTTCGGCGCGGGCGCGAAGAATCTGCAGCGGCAACAGCACCGCAAAGATCCAGAACAGATTCAGTTGGCCCAGATACAAAATAAATCCCGCCAACGCGAGCGCCGAGAACACATAAACGGGATTTCGAATTCGCGAATACAATCCGTGCGTCACAAGTTGAGTGGCACGCGGAGCCACGGAGAAGGCGTTGCCCAACTGCACGCGCGCGACTACCAGCAGCGCCATTGCAAGAATCAGGAGCGCCAGCCCCAAGACACTCGAAAGGCTCCAGATTCCTGGCAGGTACTGGAAAATCAGGTACGGCGTCAGCGCAATCGGAAGGATCGTGACCAGCAGTGCGCTGCGCTTCATGTTGGATTGCACAGCCGGTACTTTAGCCGATTGCGCCCAAACTTTGTAATGAATGGACGCCGGAAAGACGCTACGATGGCGGAGGAAGTGGCACAGGCTTCAGCCTGTGCGGCCGATGACAAAGCCCGAACTTTTCCTAAGGACCGCCCGATGCGCGCACATCATAAAATTCCCGCCCTGCTCACACTGATCGCCCTGTCGGGATCGTGCTGTTACGGCGCAACCATCACCGGAACCGTGAACGGCGCGGATGGTTCCCCTTTTCAGGGCGCGTTCGTCGAAGCCCAAAACACGAAATCGAAAATTACGACCATCGTCCTGTCCGACGGCCGCGGCCACTACAAAGTGCCTGACCTTGCCGCCGGCGATTACCGTGTGCAAATCAAGGCCACCGGTTTTCGCGCTGATCCCCGCTCGGGTCTAACGCTCGCCGCCGATCAGAACGCTTCTCTCGATTTTTCCCTGCAGAAAAGCCCGGTGCGTTGGAACGAAATTTCGAAGTACCAGGCGTCGCAACTGTGGCCTCCAGGCAAAGGCCAGCGACCTGATTTTCACGCACTGCAATATCTGCCATCAGTTTCAAAGCCGCATCGCCTCCACCGGCCGCGACCTGGACGGCTGGAAAGATCGCGTCGCCTTCATGCGCCAGGCCATGCATTTCAGCATTTTCCTCGGCCCGAATTTCAGCGATCAGGACGCCGAGGAAGTCGCCAACCTATCTTGACAGCCTCTTCGGTCCGGATGCCACGCTGCCGAAGTCTCCGGCGGACATGCCCGCTTACGCCAAGACGGTTCGCCCGTTCGCCAGCGAAGCCATGAATATCGTGTACGTCGAATACGACATGCCCGGCCGAGCCGCATGCCCTTCAGCGCCGCCCCGGACAAAGACGGATTTCTCTGGATTCCTGATTTCGGGCTGGCCAACAAAATCACGCGCCTCGATCCGAAAACGGAGAGATGACCGATTATCCCGATTCCGTTCGCCGGCAGCGGCGGCGTTCACTCCGCTGTGCCCGCGGCGGACGGCTCGGTGTGGCTTGCCGAGCAGGGCTCGAATCGCATTGGCAGGTGGGATCCCGTCACGAAAAAAATCACGGAATATCAAGATGCCTACGTGCCCGGAAAAGAAGGTAACGAAAACGGCGGCTCAAAGCACACCGTGCGCATCGATCCCAACGGAAAAGTCTGGACCAGCGGCGTCCCGCTGACGCGCTTCGATCCCGAGACCGGCAAATTCACTCGCTTCATCGAGGGCGAGTACGCCTATGACGTGAAGCCGGACAAGAATGGCGACGTCTGGTTCACCAGCCCGCTGGTCAACAAGATCGGAAAAGTGGACGGCAAAACTTCAAAGTAACCCAGTGGAGTCCGCCGACCGTGCCCTCGTATCCGCGACGCATGGAAATTGGTTCCGACGGTATCGATCTACTCGGGCGAATTTCTGGGCGGCAAAATGATGCGCTTCGACCCCAAGACGCAGACCTTTAAGGAATTTCCGTTGCCCGGCCCGGATCCCAGCCCGTACGGACTGGGCATCGATACCGACGGATACATCTGGTATGACTCGCACAACATGGATCTGCTGGGACGGTTCGATCCGAAAACGAAGAAGGTGGTCGAATATCCATTTCCGCATCCCGAGCCGGCGATCCGGGAATTCTTCCGCGATGCGCAAGGCCGCATGTGGTACGGCACCGCGCCCAACAATAAAGTCGGGTATTTTTATTTGGCGAAAAACTAGAGTAGGCCGCAGCGTGGGGACTTGCGGTTGCGCGCTCCGAGGATACCCGGCCACGGTAATCTCTACTGCTCAATCCCGATCTCCCGTTTCACACCGACGATGTAGGTGTCATTCTGTCGCCGGCAGTTGGTCACCAGGCCCTGGACCTGCTCGGTCCCCCAGCGCACGGTGACGTGTGAGCCGTCGCCCATCGGTTCGTTCATGCTCACGCTAAGCCCGCCCGGCGATTTGTCCTCCAGCTTCGCCGGGGACACGCGCGGGCTGCCCACGTCGTCGGTCCACAGGATATCGACCAGCGCCATCAGCGGAATTCGCAGTTCGGTTCGTTTTTCCTTCACACCCTGCCTATCGGCAAATACGGGAAATTCCCGACTGATTTTTTGCCCATGTCTGCGTCTGTCGCTAATCGGCTGTTGTATTGTTACGGCGGCAGCGGATATTCTTCCCGGTGAATCATTCCCATCCATCCTTCGGCAGGAAGGAATCCAGCGAGAATTGACGTGCACGCGCATTATTTTCCCCTGGAATATCTTGACCGGCTGGATGCGTTTGGCGGAGCCACGTCACCGGATTGATTCGCAGGATGAAGCTGGTTTCCGCGGATTTCCGCGGGCTGGACGATCACCTACGCAACATGGACCGCTCCGGCGTCGGCCTGCAACTGCTTTCCGTTTCCGGCCAGCTTCCTTATTTTCGCAAAGGAAAGCGACGCGGTGGATGCGGCGCGGCTGGGCAACGATATTTATGCGCGCATCGTGCGCGAATTTCCGAAGCGCTTCGCGGCCTTCGCCTGCACTCCGCTGCCGCATGTGCGACGCGTCGATCGACGGAAACGCGTCGCGCGCTCGATGAACTCGGCATGGTCGGCGTCACCACCGGCACCGTGGTCCTCGGTAAGAGCATCACCGACCCGGCCTTCGACGAATTCTTCGCGGAACTCAATCGCCGCAAGGCCGTTCTCTTCATTCATCCCACCGGCGGCGCCCTCGGATCGCAGCTGATCGAATCCACCAAACTCGTCTGGCCGGTCGGCGCGCCGCTCGAAGACACGGTTTGCCTGCTGCAGTTCATGCAGGCCAATTTTCCCGTTGCGTTTTCCGGACATTAAAATCATCTGCCGCATCTCGGCGGCTTCGCTCCGTTTCTCGCGGCGCGCCTCGACCAGTTGCAGGATCACTTCCTGCCGGATTCGGCCACGGCGCCCAGCGTTCAGGCGAAATATTTCTGGTATGACACGGTGAACGGCAATCCCGCGGCGCTGCGATGCGCGAAGGAAACGCTGGGCGACCGATCATCTGCTGCTCGGGACGGATTACCCGTTCTGGCGCGACGACGCGTTCAAGCTGTGCGTCGATTACATCGGCGAAGCGGGCCTGGAGAAAACTGAAGCGGAAAGAATCCTGACAGGAAATGCCCACAACCTGCTTAAGCTTTGACCGGCCTTATGGCAAGGAACGGCTGAAGCTGCACTTAGCTGAAGCTGCATATAAATGGACGTTGTCATTCTGAGCGGAGCGAAGAATCTCTCTTCGATCTACCTGGTGGTAAGGACCGAAGAAAGAGAGATTCTTCGCTCCGCTCAGAATGACAAGACTACTTTTTTCTCCACCTCTCGGCCGCCCCGTAAACGACATAAATCTCCAGCCGGAAATTCAGTGCACCGGCTGCAGCATCGGCTGCGCCGTCACCCGCCGCGCAATCTCCGCGCAAAACTGATGTTGCGGCAGAACTTTTTTCCGCCAACACCGCTTCGCTGAGGCTCACCTGCGGATTGGCGATGCGTTCGCCGGCGCATACCAGCACCAGCGCCGGCGCGATGGCCAGCGTCAGCGGAATCTTGATCTTGAAGCTCGTGCCGAAGCCCGGCGTGCGTTGAATGTCCACCGAACCGTTGACGCGGCCGACGGACGCGCTCGCCGCGCAAGTTCGCTTCGGCAATGCAACCGCTGCGGTGCATGCGGTGTTCATTCTTCGCCCGGCTGGCCCAAATCCTCGCGCGCCACGGCGTACAGTGCCAGCTCCACACGGCTCGAGACGCCCAACTTGTCATAGATCGAGCTGAGATAGTTCCGGATGGTGTGCTCGCTCAGCGTCAGTTTGCGGCCGATTTCGCGCGTGCTGAGCCCGTCGGCCAATAAATGCACCACTTCCGCTTCGCGCGGGGTGAGTCGCGTCATTCCGCCGCCCGGTTTGACCACCCTCAGGGGCTTCAGTTCGGTCAGAAACTCCATGATGAATGCCAAATTGCGGGTGTCGGCCCAGATCTGTCCTTCGTGGACAGTGCGAATGCATTTGGACAGCAATTTGATCGAGTGCAGCCGGCAGAAAACTCCCCGCGCGCCGCCGCGAAAAGCATCCACCACCAGATCGCGCTCCGAATCCGGAATCAGCATGATGGCCACGGTTTTCGGAGAGAGCATCTGGAGGTAGCGCAGGACGTGATAGCCCCGCAGCCGGCCATCCTCAAGGTGGGCATTGATCAAGGCGATGTCCGGTTGGCTCTTTTCCAGTTGCCGGATCGTTTCGTCCGAGCTGTTGGGCAGGCCGACCACCACGATGTCGTTTCGCCCGCGCGTCAGGCCGTCAGCGATCAAGTGCGCGCTCATGCGGTCGGCGTCCGCGATGAGGACACTAATGCTCGGATTGGGAGCCGCTGTTGGCTGGATCATGATTCGCCCTACGCCGGACACGTTTGATGCCCGAAGACTATAACGGAAACATTCAGCACGGCAAGCTTTATTTCTTCCGACTGTCATTATTCGTGTCATGCATTCACATCTGTGTTTTACAGTTGTTTATGCGGTTCCGGAGTGCCTGACGGCGCGCGGCCGTTTCTGTTGCTCTGGTACATGTGTCACGTATAATGACACGTAAATGTCACGGCGGTAGTGCCGGGACATCCCGCCCATTGCGTGTCCGTTCTGGAATGTCTATTGTGCGCCCACGTTTCTTGAACTCCCGGCGCGCCCGATCTCCGTCCTGTGGCCGCCCCCAGAGAGTACCGATGGATATGCGAAAAGAGATCAGATATCGGCTGGATGCTCCCGCGGTCTTTTCATGGGAAGGAATGTACGGTCGGCGGTTCCATGGAGAGGGCATTACGCGCGACATCAGCGTGCAGGGCGCGTTCATCATGACGGCCACCGCGCCACCCCCCGAATGCCCGATCCAGGTCGACTTGCTGCTGCCGTCACTGACCGACCTGACTTGCATGATGCGTATCACTGGCCGTGCGCGTGTCGTCCGCGTAGAGCCTGCTTCGCCGGAGGCGCGGATACAGGGGTTTGCCGTCGTGACGGACGATTTCCATCAGTGGGGCCTGATTACGATTGACCAGGATTCTGAAGGCGCTTTCGCGGGTGCTGCGCGAGCGTTTTAAACGCCTTCCGGGGAGGTCCACCCCGGGTGGCGACGGTGTTCATTCCGTTCTGAAGCCGTCTGTAAGCCAAAGGGCGGAGCTCTGTCCCAACGGAGAGTAAAAATGTCCATAGAAAATTCATGCGCTGCGGATCACTGGTATGCCCTGTTCACTCGCTATCAGCACGAAAGGCTGGTGGCCACGGCGCTTTCGAACAAATCTCATGAGGTTTACCTTCCCGCTTACCGCGCCATCCATCGCTGGCAAGACCGTGACAAGCAGCTCTGGTTGCCGCTCTTTCCTTGTTACGTTTTTCTTCGCGGAGGACTGGAACGGCAGCTGCAAATCCTAACCACTCCGGGACTTTTGCATATCGTCAGTTGGGGTGGCCGCCCGGCGGTCATTCCCCCTGTTCAGATCGAGGCCGTAAAACAAATTCTAGGCAGTGGCCTGCCGGTGCAGTCCCATCCCTATATGCGGTGCGGGGACCGCGTAAGGGTCAGGAGCGGTCCGCTGATGGGGCTGGAAGGAATTTTAGAACGCAGGAAGGGCCAGGCACGCCTGGTGCTTTCAATGGAGATGCTGGGCCGAGCGGCCGCGGTGGAGATCGAGTCCTGGAATCTGGAAAGGATCGGGCCGCTACCGGCGTTTTCGTTTCCCCGGTCCGACGCCGCCACGGCCTGACCGACGCTTTGACGAAGGGAACTTTAAAACCCATGGATGCGTCCTTATTTCAGTTCAGCGCCGCCGGAACGACGAGGTTTTCCCGGCCGGAGCGGCGCTTCAGCCCGCGTGCGAGTCGCTTTTCGGGCGCCTCCGCTGGATCTGCCGTTGCATGGAAGGCGGGTGCGGAAGACTCCGCCAATCTGGACGTTCTGCGCTCCTTCGCAGTCCTGCTGGTGGTGGGTTTTCACCTGGCAAAATTTTTCAACTGGCGGCTGGCGACGCTGCGCGTCACGGATTTCGGGCTGCTTGGCGTGATGTTCTTTTTCGTGCATACCACCCTGGTGCTGATGTTCTCTTTGGAGCGCCAGCGCGCTGCGGGTGGCGGCACGCTGTTTCTTCCGTTTATCGTGCGCCGCAGCTTCCGCATTTATCCGCTCGCCATTCTCGCCGTAACGTTCGTCTATCTCTTCCACATCCCGTCGGATCTGCAATTCGGCGGCTTCCATTTATTGCAGCAGTCGCCGCGAAATTTTCTGGCGAATCTTCTGTTGATCCAGAATATTACGCGGCAACCCGCAAACCCCGGCGTGCTATGGAGCTTGCCTCTTGAGTTGCAAATGTATCTGGTGTTGCCGGCGTTATTCCTCCTGGCCGTGCGGACGAAAGTTTGGTGGGCCATGGCGGCGCTGTGGGCCGCGGTGGTCGCGGTCTGGCTGGCGGTTGGCCACTTCGCCGGCGTGCTCCCGTTGAGCGAGACGGGCATCCGGTCGCCCTGGGAAGCGCTTTTGAAATTCACGCGATTTGTGCCGTGTTTTCTTCCGGGGCTCGTGGCCTACCGATTATGGCGCCGCCCCAGAATTTTTCCCGCCGCTGCCTGGCTGCCGTTCCTGGGACTTTGCTGCGCGGCGTTTCTTTACTGCTCCGGCGGAAGTCCGGTGCAGTTCGGCTGGCTGATTTGCCTCGCGATCGCGCTCGGCGCGGCTCTGTTCCATGAGATGCCCGCGAACTGGTTGGCGCGCCTCGCCAAGCGAATCGCGCGGTATTCGTACGGAATCTATTTGCTGCATTACTTCGCCATCTGGCTGGCGTTTGCGATTTGCCGGGAGCGCGCTGCCTGGATGCGGATCGCGCTCTTCCTCGGGGTGCTCGTGGCGCTGCCTGCATTGCTGTATCACACCGTGGAAGCGCCCCTGATTCGCGCCGGCGTGCGGCTTTCCCGGAAATTCCGACCTCAGAATGCGGCCGCCGGTATTGGCCCCGGACCCGTCGTGGAAGTCGCCCGGATCGGAACTCCATGCGCGTAACTCCAATGCAGCCAGCCCAGGTCTTCCCCTCGTGGCTGCGCTCCGGCGCCGCACTTGCTTTCGGCCTCGCGATGCTTCTGGTGGCTCCGTTTCCAGCGCGGCCGCAAACGTCGGCCAATCGAGCGGCTCCGCCCGCTCCATCGCCGCTCACTTCGGAAAACTTCAACCAACGCCTGCAACTGGCGGTCGAAAAGCTTCCGGACGTCGCGGACGCTCAAAGTCGAGAATCCTCCATCGGTCCGGACGACTTGCTGAACATCACGGTCTTCGAAGCGCCGGAACTGAACTGCACGGCGCGAGTCACAGCCGGCGGAGAAATTTCTATGCAGTTGCTGGGCGCGGTTCACGCGGCGGGCCTGACGCCGCAGGAGTTGGAAAGTTTCTTGCAGAAGCGGTTTCAGCAAACCTATCTGAAAAATCCGCACGTCGGCGTATTCATACAGGAGTTGCAAAGCCACGCGGTCTCCGTAGTGGGCGCCGTGAAATCACCGGGTGTGTTCCAGATTCGCGGCGCCGAATCTTTGATCGAAGTACTGTCGCTGGCCCAGGGCCTGGCGGACGACGCGGGAGACGTCGTGCTGATCATGCGTTCCGCCAGCGATCAGCCTGCGACCAGCAAAACCATCGAAGAGGTCCCTGCGTACCGGCCCGCCACGGTATTTCCGTCGTTCGAACCCGTTTCCTCCGATCGTCCCTCCGCGGACGTTTCATCGCCCGACCGCGCCGCGAGCGCGAAGCCCGCGAACCCTGGCGAAATCGTGGAGATCAATCTCAAAAAACTTCTGGAGTCCCGCGACTCTGCACTCAACGTGCTCGTGCATCCGGGAGACATCGTAAAAGTTCCGCGCGCCGGAATCGTCTACGTGGTCGGCGAAGTCATCAAGCCCGGCGGCTTCGTCCTGCAAAATAACGAAAGCATTTCCGTTCTGCAGGCCCTGGCGCTGGCGCAGGGCCCGACGCACACCTCCGCGATCAGCCACGCCCGGATCATTCGAACCGATCCGCTCACCGGCGCGAGGACCGAAATCCCCGCTAACCTCGGCCGAATTTTTTCGGGCAAGGCTCCGGACACTTTCCTGCAGGCGAAAGACGTCGTTTTCGTGCCCAACAGCGCCGCGAAAAGCGTGCTGTATCGCAGTTCGGAGGCCGCGCTGCAAACCGCGGCGGGCGTTGCGATTTACAAGTGGTAAATTTATGGCTCCCGACGACAACGAGCGCAACAACATGGAGTTGTTCACGGCCGACGACGTCCGCGTGCAACGGGCGCGCAACGTGACCGGCACAATACTGCCCGCGCTCCGGGAAAAGCCGCCGAATCTTCTGGCCTGGTGGAGAGTCATTCGCAAGCGCCGCTGGACGGTTCTAAGCGCGTTTGCGCGTCCTGTTCACCACCGTCCTCGTCGGTTCCATTTATGAAACTCCGGTGTACCGCGCCAAAGCACTGATCGAAATCGATAAGGAAAATCCCAGCGTCGCCAATCCGCAGGAAATGTTTCTGCTGGACGAAGTTTCCGACGCCTACCTCGAAACGCAGTACAAAGTCCTCGCCAGCGACGATCTGGCGGAACGCGTGATTCATCAACTGGCACTTGACAAGCAGCCTGAATTTCTACCCTCTGCGCACGCCTGGTCCGGTGGACGAACTCCGTTCCGACTCCCCCCACCCCCAAACCAGACCGCGGCTGTGCCCGACCTGTCCATCCGGGAAACGGTTCTGACCCGGTTTCAGAACCATCTGGATATCAGGCCGATCCGGCGCAGCCGTGCTGTCGAACTTCGCTTTGACTCGGTCGATCCCCGAACTGGCGGCGCGCGCCGTGAATGCCGTGGCCGACAACTACGTTCAGAAAAATCTGGAAGCGCGCTGGGACGCCACCCAGAAGGCCTCGGACTGGCTGTCCGCGCAGTTGCAGGATTTGAAAGCGAAACTGGAAAAATCGGAAGACGACTTGCAGAAATACGCCGCGGACAACGGCCTGCTCTATCTCGTCACCGGCAAGGGTGACGAAGAAAGCATCGTGAACCAGAGCGTGCGCGAGATTCAGGAAGAGCTGACCAAAGCTCAGGCCGATCGCATGCAGAAGGAATCGCTCTATCGTCTGGTGCAGGCCGGCGACTACGGTTCGCTTCCCGGGGTCTTTGACAGCAATCTGATTCAGGAACTGACGGTGCGTCTGGCCGACCTGCAGCGGCAGCATGCCCAGCTTTCCGCCACCTTTACACCGGAGTATCCGAAGGTCAAGGAAACGCAGAGCGAAATTGCCGAAATTCAAGAGTCCCTGGAGAGGGAGCGTTGGCGCGCGGCGCAGAAAATCAGCAATGATTACTTCGCCGCGCTCCGGCGCGAAAAATTGGCACGGCAGTCGTTCGCCGAACGCAAAACGGAGGCCAATGAAATCGCCGAGAAATCCGTGCAGTACGGAATTCTGAGCCGCGAAGTGGACACCAACAAAGGACTGTACGAAGGATTGCTGCAGCGGCTCAAGGAAGCGAGCGTCTCCGCCGGACTGAAAGCCAGCAACATCCGCATCGTCGATCCGGGCACGGTGCCGTTCAAACCGATCGCTCCCAATTATCCTCTCAATCTGGGGCTGGCGGCTTTTCTTGGTCTGGCGCTCGGAGTTTCCGCCGCGTTTCTGAAGGAGCATCTCGATCAGACGATTCGTTACAGCGACGACGTGATGCATTTCCTGGGCGTGCCCGTTCTCGGATTCATTCCGACGTTCCGCGCGCTGCAGCGAAGCCGCGGAACAAATTCTCCGCGCGCTGACCGCGAACTGATCCTGGGACTTACGAATTCCGACGGCGCGTCGACTGGATCGTTCGAAGAAACCCGCCGCGCCCACCCGAATGTTCACCGGGGAACCGCATTTTCGGAAGCGTTCCGCGAACTGCGCACCTCCGTCGTTTCGTGTGCCTCCGGCCGCAATGCAAACTCCATCCTGGTGACCAGCGCGCAGCCTGGCGAAGGGAAAACCACCGTGGCCGTGAACCTTGCGTTTTCGCTGGCGCAACTCGGGCAATCCGTCCTGCTGGTTGACGCCGACATGCGGCGCCCGCGCATTCAGAGCTATTTTCCGCAGCGCGGTTCGCAATTGAGCACCTATCTGCAGGGCCAGGGTGCGTGGCAGCAGATGGTTTTTCCCACGTCCATCAGCCGGCTTTACGTTTTGCATTGCGGCCCGATTCCCGAAAATCCCTCCGAACTCCTTTCATCGGACCGCATGCGCGCGATGATTCGGGAATCGATGGTCACCTACCGCTACGTCATCCTGGATTCGCCTCCGCTGCTGAACCGCGCGGACAGCCGCATCCTCGGAAGCATGGTGGGCGCGACGATCCTCGTCGTAAAGGGTGGCGAAACACCGCGCCAGGTCGTGCAGTACGCCGAATCGCAAGCGCGTTCGGTGGGCGCCAACCTGATCGGCGTGGTGCTCAACAATCTCGCGGCCTCGCTGAACGACTACTCGTACTACGCCTGCGCCCGGCCCCATGAGGAAGAGGGCGCAGCCTAGACAGGCTGCGGAAATATCCAAAATGTTGTCATTCTGAGCGAAGCGAAAAATCTCTCTTTGTTCTTTTTGCTTGCACTTAGATCGAAGAGAGATTCTTCGCTTCGCTCAGAATGACAACACGAGGTGTTTTTTCCGCAGCCTGGAGAGCGCGTCCATTCGAATGATTTTCTCGAAAGCCAATCTCGGAACACTGTCCACCAGCGTGGCGATTCAAGCCTGCGGCGCGGCCACCGGAATCACCAGCGCCAGGCTGCTCGGCCCGGCGGCCAGAGGGGAACTGGCTACGGTAATTTTATGGCCTGTGATTCTGAGCAACCTCGGACTGCTCGGATGTAACTGGGCGCTGGCCAGGGAGGTCGCGCGCGATCCGCAAGGCGAGCGCGACTGGATTGTCGCCGGAACGGCCGTTGCGCTGAGCGTCGCGCCGGTTTTCGTTCTCATCGGCTATTTCCTGCTTCCGGTGCTTCTGCCGGCGGACCGGAGCTACTTGCTGCCTCTGGCGCGGCTGTGCCTACTGCTCATTCCGCTGGACATCTGCAACCAGGTCCTGCTGTCCGTCGAGCAGGGGCGCATGCGCTGGCGCCGCTACAATTTCCTGCGCTTATCATTTTTTCTGTTTTACCTGGCGATGATCTTTCTGCTGGCTGTGGCCCAGCGAGCCCAGGTGCGCTGGTTCGTTGCCACTTTCCTTGCCAGCCACGCGCTCGCTGTGGCGATTCGTTTCTGGATTCATCGAAAATCGTTGGCCGTCGGCAAGTTGGAAATGGCCAGCTGCCGCCAATTGCTGCGCGCCGGCGCGCCCTACTTCGGCGCCACGTTCAGCAACCTGCTCGCTTGCAACTGGACACTATCCTGGTAGTAAGTCTGCTCAATGCCGAGGCCGCCGGCCTCTACGTCGTGGCGTCGGCGTTCGCCAACGGGCAATCTTCATTGTCCGAAGCGCTGGGAATCACTTCGTTTGCAGTCGTCTCGCACGAAAAAAATCCGGGCAGCCAGGAGAAAATTATTAGCGCCACGTTTCGCCAGTCCGCGCTGGTTTCCTGCGGGACCGGTCTGGCGGTGTGCGCGGCCATTCCGGTTCTGGCTGTAACGTTGTTTGGCGCCGCATTCGCGCAAGCCATTTGGCCGGCCGTACTACTGGCCGTGGCGGCCGCGGTGCTGGGAGCTGCGAACATACTCAATCAAGGATTGCGCGGCTCCGGGCGTCCGCAGGAAGGCGTGATGAGCCAAGCGCTGGGAATCGCTGCCCTGGCGTTCGGCTCGCTGTTGTTGCTGCGGCGCTTCGGGTTGATGGGAATGGCCGTCGCGGTTTTGCTCAGTGCCTGCGTGCAACTCGTGGCGCTGGTGGTGGCCGCGGCGAAGTGGCTCCGTATTTCGCCGCTTGAGTTCTGGCCGTTCGGCGCGGCGACGCTGGATCATTTTTTCCGCCAGCTTGCGTCGTTGCGCTTGCGAGATTCGCGTTCTCCGGCGTGAGTACTTTTCTGGAATCGCCATGAGCCGAACACTCGGATACGTCACTCCCGTGCGCGCCTATTGCAGCGGCGGCGAAATTTATATGCAGGCGGCCTCCGGCCGTGTCGCCGAAGCGCTCGCGGCACAGTATGACCGCGTCGTGATGTGCGCGAGAGTGGTGCACGGGATTCCGCCGGAGCCGTTTGACTCCCGCTGAACGCGCCGAATCTTGAACTGATTCCGCAGCCCTTCTGGAGCACAACGGGTGCATCGCTGCTTCATTTTTTCGGAATCTCTCGCGCGTATGTGCGAACGTGCCGCCGCGCGGACGTCCTGTTCGTTCGGGGCATGTGTCCGTACATCTGTGCTCTATCTGCTGGCAAAATTATTTCGCAAGCCGATTTGCCACTGGATCGTTGGCGATCCGGTGGCGCTCCTGCAAACCGGGCTGAGGAAGGGGCCCGTCGCGGATCGTTTCGCTCTGCTTTATGCGCTGCAGGATCGTGTCCTTACCCGCCTCGGCCGTTGGCTCGCCGATGGCGTATTGCTCTGCAACGGCCGTGATCTGGCCCGCGTGTACGCGTCTCCCCGAACGATCGAGATCGTTTCCAGCACGGTCGGCGAGAGCGAATTTTTCTCCCGCGCATCGACACGTGCCAGGGCCCGATGTGCGCCTCCTCTTTGTAGGATTTATTCGTCCGGAGAAGGGAATTGAGTACCTGCTGGAGGCCGTATCGCTGCTCAAAGTCAACGTGCCCTGGGAGCTGGAAATTGTGGGTCCCGCGAATTTCCGGAGTACGGCCAGAAACTGGACGGCATGGCCGCCGCGCGAGGCATCGCGGACCGCATCCGCTGGAGCGGCTACGTGCCGAACGGCAAGCCGCTATTTGAGCGCATGCGCGCCGCCGATCTCTTCATACTGCCGAGTCTCTCCGAAGGCACACCGCACGTTCTCGTCGAGGCCCGAGCCAACAGCCTGCCGTGCATTTCGACAAATGTAGGCGGCGTGCCGTCGACCGTTACGGATGGGTACGACGCGTTGCTCGTGCCGCCCAAAGACGCGCGCTCCCTGGCGCGGGCCATGGAGGCCGTGGTTGTTGACGCGAACTACGCCGCGCTCTGATTCGCAACGGCTTGCTGGCGGCTCGCAAGCAGACTCTCGATCGATTCGTCGACACGGTGGTAGCCGAGTTGCAAAGCAATCTGCCTGCGGAACGGGCGGCCGTTCCACAGGAGCAGGGAGGTGATGATGCGCGTACTTCAATATCTCTGGTTTCACGTCGTCACCATGGCCACGACCTGGCTTCCCGACCTGCGCCCGGTTCTGCGCCTGCGCGGATTTTTGCTGCGTCCTGCGTTCAACAGCTGCGGTGCGAATCTGCAGGTCGCGCGGCGCGTGACCATCAACTTCACGAATCGAATGGAGATCGGCAGCGATGTATTCCTTGGTATGGGCTGCTGGCTGCAGGCCCAGGGCGGAATCATTCTGGAGGACGAAGTGCAACTCGGACCCTACGCGGTGCTGGTCGCTGGAGACCACACCGCCGTCGACGGCTCCTACCGTACCGGTGAAAGCCATCTCGCGCCGATTCGAGTCTGCCACGGATCGTGGATCGCGGCGCACGCCACGGTCACGAAGGGCGTAACCATCGGACGCGGCGCGCTGCTCGCGGCTAACTCTGTGGCCACTCACGACATTCCAGCCTTCTGCCTGGCGGCGGGCGTCCCTGCGCGCATCTTGCCGAAGAGTCGCGCATCGAAGTTGTTCGTTAACCGCGCGCGGCAATCTTCAACGAACAGAAAGTATTGATCTCAACCAACATGTACCTCACACCGATACTCTGGCTTGAAATCGGCATCGCGGCGACGCTCGGCGTGGCGTTCCTCTGGACCCATCCCGAATAGGGCCTGTTTCTGTACGGGCTCGCGCTGGGATTTCCCGACCTGGCGATGCCACTTGGCGGCACGATCAACATTCGGTTGGATGATGTTCTGATTCTTCTACTGTTGGCTCGCAGCATCCTGTGGCAACCCGTGGCGGCATCGCGCGGGCAAAAAAATATTCTGATGTGGCAGGCGCTTTTTTTGGCGGTTTGTGTGTTGTCCGCCGCGGTGGAAACGGCGAGCGGCGCTCCGCCGCCAGGGTACGAGACCGCCAAAATGGCCGGATGCGCCGTTATCCTCCTGGCGCTGCCACGGCTCGTGCAATCGGCGAAACGGCTGCGCTGCTTCGTCGCGGGCCTGGCCTGCGCCGGGATCGCGCTGGTCGTTCAGATGCATCAGCGTCTCGGCGAAAACTCGCAGAATTCCTACGCCAATTTTCAGCAGCTGAAGAGCGCCGCAACGTTTGACACCTGGAATCCGAATACCATCGGTCAGGCCGCGATCTTACTGGTCTTCGCGGCGGCGCTGGGCGCCATCGTCTTCGCTAACGCGCGTCACGGCGCAATTCTCTGGGCGGCTCTCGCCGCCGGTTTCGCGCTCCTGCCCGCTTCCGTGTTTGTCCGCGGCACCAGCCTGAGTATTGCCGCGGGTTTCGTTGTGTTTCTGTGCATCACGCGAAACTGGAAGTGGCTGCTGATATTTGCCGCGGCATGTCTGTGCGCCGTGCTGTATCTGCACTGGCGCAATCCGGAGCTGATGCGCGAAGCCACTCAGATCAACGTGGCGACCGGCGAGGGCTTTAGCCACCGATTCGATCGCTGGGGCATGGCGTTTCAAGCGATCCAAAAAGATCCGTGGCTGGGGCAGGGATTCGGGCAGGAAATTGTTTATCTAACGCGTCTCGGAAGCGAGGGCCGCGCGCACGACGCGTATCTGGCGGTCTGGCTGGAGCTGGGAGCGGGCGGCCTGTTGATTCTGCTCGGAACCTTGTTCCAGTTTGTTCGCTGCGGATGGTCACTCTACAAAATCCCGGGCGCCCGCGTTTATGGAGCCGTGATTCTGTCTCTAATCTTCGTGCTATGTCTGGACAGCGTTGGGCTGCCAACGTTGTATTGGGAAAAACTGCCGACGATCGCGTTATCGCTGGCCGTGGCGTTGGTTGGGATTTGTCAGCGCGAAGAACATCGCCACGTCGAAAACGCTCACTTCGCTTCAGTCGTTGAGCCGCAGGCTCTCCGCAGTTAAAGGATTTTTATGCCGCCAGAAACTTGTTCATGGACTGAACACCGTGGGCTATCGGAAGAGATCGTAGGTCCGGAGCAGCCGGCGTCTCATCGCGTTTCCGTCATCGTCCCCTGCCGCAACGAGTCCCGGTATATTCATGCATTTCTCGACGGCCTGCTTCACCAGGATCTGGGTTCGATCGAAATGGAGGTCCTCATCGTCGACGGCATGAGTGTCGATGGAACCCGCAATGTGTTGCGCGAATTCGCCGACCGATACCGAATGATCCGCATCCTCGACAATCCCGAAAAGATTGCCGCGGCCGGTTTGAACAGGGCAATCCGCGAGTCACGTAATGAGATTATTCTTCGCATGGACGTCCACACGGAATACGCGCCTGACTATGTCCGCTCCTGCCTGGAAGTGCTTCGGGAAACGAATGCCGAGAATGTGGGCGGCGCGGCGCGGACGCGTGCCGGCGGATACCTGGCACAGGCAATCTCCTTCGGTTTTCACAGTTCCTTTGCCACCGGCGGAGCCAAATATCGCGATCCGCAGCATGAAGGGGAAGTGACCAGTGTCCCGTACGGCTGCTGGCGCAAGTCGATGCTGGAATTCGTCGGCTTGTTCGATGGAGAACTGGTCCGCGGGCAGGATGACGAACTCAATTGCCGGATCACTTCCTGCGGCGGAAGAATCTGGCAGTCCCGAAAAATCGTTTCCTGGTATCACCCGCGAACCACGCTGCCTGCGTTGTTCCGGCAATTTTTTCAAAATGGATTCTGGAAGGTCGCCGTGATCCGAAAGCTTGGCAGGCTCCCCTCCTTGAGGAATCTGGTTCCCGGGCTGGCATTATTCCTCGGAATCTTGTTGCCGCTCGGCGCCGCGGGAGCGAGCCTGGGAGGTTCAAACGGCGGGCGAAACGTTCTCCTTGCCGCGTGGTTGGCGCTCGCCGCAACGTACGTGGCGTTATCGCTGACCGAATCGGTTGCGGTTGCCAAGCGTAATGGCTGGATATTTTGTCCAATTCTTCCCGTCGTTTTTGCCACTTACCAGCTGGCATACGGTCTCGGATTTTTAACCGGGATCTTCGCGCGTCCCGCAACGTCGGGTCGCCCGAATTCAGTCCGCAAAGTTTTGACGCCTCTGGCGAAGTAAATTGCAGTTCGTCCCCGCGCATCTGCCGCGCGCTGAAAGAAAAGATTACCAAATCTGCGAATTGAACTGCGAATGGGAGGATATTCCCGTGGTCCAGAGTGAATATCAGCGAATCGAATTTCCCAGGTATTTTCACGGCCGTTTGGAATCCATTGTAACTGTTGCCGTGCAAAGCGAATCGAGAAGCCGTTCCAACAGGACGCCGGATTGCGATGGGCGGGTCTCAACCGATCGCCGCCCGGAGCAGAGAATTGCTTTGAGCCGGCGGGATGACCTGGAGCGTCTCGTGCGCCGCGGGTTGGATGCTTTAATCTCGGCGGCTGGGCTCGCTACCCTCGCGCCTCTCCTCGCCGCGATCGCGCTGGCCATCAAGCTCGACGACGGAGGTCCGATATTCTATTCCCACCCGCGCGTTGGCAAGAATTTCCGCGTGTTCCAGTTCCTGAAATTTCGCAGCATGAAGTGCAGCCCGGAAGTCGGAAGTCCGGTAACGGCGCCGCTCGACGTACGTGTCACCCGCATCGGCCGCGTCTTGCGCAAATACAAGCTCGACGAACTCCCGCAGCTCATCAACGTATTGCGCGGAGACATGCGCTTCGTCGGCGTGCGGCCGCAGCTGGAAAAGCACGTGGCTCTCTTTCAACGTGAATATGGCGAACTCCTGCAATCTCCTCCGGGGATCACGGATCTCGCCACGCTCACGTTTCGCCATGAAGAGCGATTCTTTCAGCAGGGATCAATCGAGGAGCAGTACTTAAAAAAACTCATGCCCGCCAAACTGAAATTGGCTTTGAAATATGCGCGGACGCGCACCTTCCGTTCCGATCTCGAAATCCTTTGCCGCACCGTTCTTGGCATGGATGCGCCCTCAGGCGCCTGGCGAATCGCAGGAATCGATCCCGTCTCCAAATCGCCCGCTGAATATTTTTCTCAAGGCACGATTCGGACATAGAGCCGCAAGCCGAACGCGCATTGTTCGCGGATGGTCGGCATTAACCGTGACTATCGAAGTCCGCAAGAAGCACCCGTGTTCGAACGCCAGCGCTCCCGGCGAAGTTTCTCTTCAGCACATCGGAATCGGATTCAATCCATCAAAACGATGAATTGGACAAAATTTCACCCCTCCCCTAATCTCACAGGTGAGCAGATAGCAATCCTGACCACCCCGGGGCCGAATGAACACCCACATTCGGCCCTCCTCCCTCCCCAGTTTTTATAAGATCCAGTCCCAACCGCCGGTATATAACTCTTTTATTTTCAATTAGTAATAGCTTGGGGGCGCAGCCTGTCCTTTTCGGTTCCTGCGGCAGTAACCACATGACCATTTTTTCATCCAAAGGCAGGCATCGAACCTGCGATAATTAATGCGCGGTCTCCGCTCTAGCGCTTCAGACCAAGGGTGTTACCCGGAAGAGGGCTCATGCTTCGAGGTAAACTTGCCGTGCCTGCGTCGGTGAAGTGTCCCAGCTGTGGCACGATTCATGCTCGATCCGTTTTGGAAGAAAGCGTCTATATCTGTCCGAACTGCAATCATTATCTGCAGATGCCGTCGCGGGCTCGAATCGATCTGCTGGCGGATAAGGGTACGTTTCGCGAACTGGATCGCGAGCTGGTGTCGGTCGATCCGCTCGGGTTTGCGGATCACAAGACATATCGCGCGCGCCTGGAAGACGCGCGGCGCGAAACCGGAGTGCGCGAAGCCGTAACTTCAGGATTCTGCCGCATCGGCGGGCACCAGGCTGTGCTCGTCGTTTTCGATTTCGCGTTTCTCGGTGGAACGATGGGTTCCGTGGTGGGCGAAAAAATCGCACATGCTTTCGAGGAAGCCACGCAGCGACGAATTCCCCTGGTCAGCGTGGCGGCCAGCGGAGGCGCGCGCGTTCAGGAGGGTATGTTCTCGCTGATGCAAATGGCCAAGGTCGCGGCCGCGGCATCCGTGCATGACCGGCAAGAACTCGCCTTCATTTCGATTCTGACCGATCCGACATTCGGCGGAGTGAGCGCGAGCTTCGCGTCCCTCGGCGACATTCTAATCGCCGAGCCGGGCGCGCAAATCGGATTCGTCGGCCCGCGCGTGATCGAACAAACCACCGGCATCGCGCCGCCAAAAGATTCGCACCGCGCCGATACGCTGCTGCATGCGGGATTGATCGACTTGGTCATCGGCCGCAAGGATCTGACCGCGGTTACCGCGTATCTCATCGGCCATCTGAAACGGAACAAAGCAATGGATCCGGGCGTAAGGGAATTACCGCCGCCCGTGAAATCCAAACACATTACTGCTTGGCAGAAGGTGGCCCTGGCGCGGCACACGGGGCGGCCCACGGCGAAATATTACATCGCGCACATGGCTTCGCGGTTCCTGGAACTGCACGGGGATCGCTGGAGCGGCGACGATCCGGCGGTCGTCGGCGGCATCGCCGAACTTAACGGCGACACCATGATCATGATCGGCCAGGAGCGCGGCGGCACGCCGGAAGAAAAAATTGCCTCGCATGACGGCAAAGCGTTCTCCGAAGGCTACCGCAAATCGCTGCGCCTGATGCGCCTGGCGGCCAAGTTCAAAATTCCAGTGATTACGCTGGTGGACTGCCCGAACGCGCAGGCCACATTTGAATCCGAGCATCGCGGCATCGCCTTCGCCCTGGCGCGCAATCTGGCGACCATGGCCAATCTGCCCACGCCGATCGTCTCCGCCATCATCGGAGAAGGCGGCAGCGGCGGCGCGCTGGCCATGGGAGTCGCGGACAACGTGCTGATGCTCGAGAACGCGATTTATTCCGTAATTTCTCCGGAGGGCGCCGCGGCGATCCTGTATCGCGACGCGGGAAAAGCAGAGGCGGTGTCCGATGTTCTAAAACTCACCGCGCAGGATCTGCATGGCTTGGGCATCATCGACACCGTCGTGCCAGAGCCCGAGGGAGGCGCGCATCTCGATCCCAAGGCCGCGGCGGAAACGCTGAAAAGCCACCTGCTCGCTGCGCTTGCGCCCGCTGACGGAGCTTCCCATGCGGCAGCTCCTCGACAGCCGCTACAAAAAATACCGGCACATCGGCGAGGAAGGAAAATACTGGCAGGAACGCGTGCGCAGCGGACTGAGCGACGTGTTCGGACTGCTGGCCTACGCCGTATCCAAAATGGAAAAATCCAATCGCAAGCCCAAGTCCGCCGACGGCACCTCGCGGCATCGGTCGGAAAAGTCCAGGCCGGCGGTGATTGCCGGCGGTCCCAAGCGAGCGGTCGAACGCGAATAGCCGGGACTCAATCCGGATGCGCGACTTTAAGCAGTAACACCAACGTAAACCAGTCGCACGGGCTCTGAGAAGCTCACGCGTTTGGATCACATTTTCCCCTGAATCCCGGACGTTGCTGGAGGCCATGCGGAATGAAAGCCCTCGTCAAAAGCCGCGATGCTCAAGGTCTGTGGCTCGAAAATGTTCCCGAGCCCGAACCCGGAATCAACGACGTCAAAATTCGCGTGCTCGTGCACGGGAATCTGCGGCACCGACCTGCACATTTACGATTGGAATGAGTGGGCGCAGAACACGATTCACGTGCCGCTGGTCATCGGGCACGAATTCTGCGGAGAAGTCGTGGAAGTCGGCTCCAACGTCGCCGATCTTCATCCCGGCGATCTGGTCAGCGGGGAAGGGCACGTGGTCTGCGGGCGCTGCCGCAATTGTCTGGCCGGGCGGCGCCACCTGTGCGCGCACACGCAGGGCGTGGGAGTGAATCGCGCCGGCGCCTTCGCCGAATACGTCGTGCTGCCGATGATGAACGTGTGGAAGCACACGCGTCCCGATCGCGCGCGAAATCGCCGCGATTTTCGATCCCTTCGGAAACGCGGTGCACACGGCGCTTTCGTTTCCGGTGCTGGGCGAAGATGTTCTGGTCACCGGCGCGGGTCCGATCGGCATCATGGCCGCGGTGGTGGCGCGATTTTCCGGCGCGCGCCACGTGGTGATCACCGATGTAAATCCGAAGCGCCTGAAGCTGGCGGAAAAAGCCGGCATCCCGATTACCGTCGATTCGCGAACGACGCGGCTGCAGGAAGTGCAGAAGCGCCTCGACATGCGCGAAGGCTTCGACGTGGGCCTGGAAATGTCCGGCTCGCCGGAAGCGTTTCGCGAAATGCTGGACAACATGTGCCACGGCGGCAAGATCGCCATGCTGGGAATTCCCTCGACGGAAATCGCCATCGACTGGAGCCGCGTCATCTTCAACATGCTGACGATCAAAGGCATCTACGGGCGCGAAATGTTTGAGACCTGGTACAAGATGACCGTGATGATCGAGTCCGGCCTGGATATTTCTCCGGTCATCACGCACCGTTTTTCGTGGCGCGACTACGAGAAGGGATTTGAGGTCATGCGCACGGGAGAGGCAGGGAAGGTGATTCTGGACTGGCCGGATGTTGAGTAGCACAGACTTCAGTCTGTGGATTTTCATCCGCGCCGACCGTTTGCCTTCAACTCGCGTGTACGATAGCTACGAGCCATAACGAGCCGTATCCGGGGCCGCATGAACTCTGGTTGCCGACCCAGTCTTGCCATGTCTGCCTGGATAGTCATTCGGCTGTACTCAAATTGCAGGCAGCAATCGCGGGTTCAGGCTGGCCTGGCAATTCTCGTATCTGGTGGACAATTTTATGATTAAAACAGGCGCGCAAATTCTGTGGGAATGTCTGGAACAACAGGGCGTTACGACGGTATTCGGTTATCCCGGCGGCGCGATTCTGCCCGCCTATGACGCGCTGAAGTACAGCAATATCCATCACGTACTGGTGCGCCACGAGCAGGGCGCGACGCACATGGCCGACGGCTATGCGCGCGCCTCCGGGCGCGTTGGCGTGGCCATTGCCACTTCCGGCCCGGGCGCCACGAACATGGTCACCGGCATCGCCACGGCGATGCTGGATTCTTCGCCGATCGTCTGCATCACCGGGCAGGTGGGCAGCAAGCTGATCGGCTCCGACGCGTTTCAAGAGACCGACATTACGGGCGTTACGCTGCCGGTTACCAAGCACAATTATCTGGTCACGCACGCCAGCGAGGTCGCGCAGACGATCAGCGAGGCGTTCTATGTGGCCAGTTCCGGACGTCCGGGTCCGGTGCTGGTGGACATCACCAAGGACGCGCAGCAGTCCACCTGCGAATTTGACGGCAAGCCGATCGACGCCGCAGCTTCCGGGATATCGTCCGGACCTGTCGCCGACGCAGGCCGAATACAAACAGGCGCTGGAACTGATTCACAACGCCAAGCGGCCGGTGATTCTCGCCGGACACGGCATCATTCTTGTCCGGCGCGATGGACGAAGTGCGCGCCTTCGCCGAGAAGGCCAATATTCCCGTGGGCCTGACGCTGCTCGGGCTTGGAGCGTTCCCGGCGTCGCATCCGCTCAGCCTGGGGATGATGGGCATGCACGGCGAAGCCTGGCTGAACACCACGATTCAGGAAGCCGATTTGCTGATCGCCTTCGGAATGCGCTTTGACGATCGCGTGACCGGCAATCTGAAAACGTATGCGCCGAACGCCAAGAAAATTCACATCGAAATTGACCGCGCCGAAATCAACAAGAACGTGAAAGTGGACGTGGCGCTGGTCGGCGATTTGAAAGCCGTGCTGCGCGAACTGCTGCCGCATGTGAAGACGCAGGAACGTCGCGAGTGGCTCGCTTACATTGACCGCCTGAAGGGCGATTCCGCGGTTCGCGACATTCAGAATCTGCCGGACAACGGCCATCTGTATGCCGCGCACGTGATCAACGATCTGTGGCGCGAAACACGCGGCACGCGACACCGTGATCGTCACCGACGTGGGCCAGCACCAGATGTGGGAAGCGCAATATTACAAGCACGAGACACCCGCGCACGCTGATCACTTCCGGCGGGCTCGGCACCATGGGATTTGCGCTGCCCGCCGCCATCGGCGTGAAGGCTGCGCGGCCCGAGGCGGATGTGTGGGTGGTGGTGGGCGACGGCGGATTCCAGATGACCATGTGCGAGCTGGCCACCATGGTGCAGGAAAAGCTGAAGGTGAACATCGCCATCATCAACAACGGCTACCTGGGCATGATCCGCCAGTGGCAGGAATTTTTCTACGAACGCAACTACGAGGCTTCGCCGATCCTCAGCCCCAACTTTGTGAAGCTGGCGGACGCCTTCGGAATTCGTTCCGTGGCCGTCACGCAGCGCTCGCAGGTGGTGCCGACCGTGGAAATGGCCCGCAAGCACAATGGGCCGGTGCTGATCGACTTCCAGGTGGAGCAGGAAGATTCGGTGTACCCGATGGTGGCGGCG
This sequence comes from uncultured Acidobacteriota bacterium, assembly GCA_963774805.1. Lineage (GTDB taxonomy): Bacteria > Acidobacteriota > Terriglobia > Acidiferrales > UBA7541 > Palsa-360. The sequence goes on along the minus strand of CAVZGK010000002.1, from coordinate 107,245 downwards.
GGAGCTGCGCTGCACGAAATGATTCGCCGTCCCAATCCGATTGTGGAGACCGGCAGACGCGTGACGCGTGAGAAAACATTATGCTGAATACATTTGTGGTGCACGTCGAAAATAAACCGGGCGTTCTGACGCGCGTGGCCTCGCTGTTTCGCCGCCGCGCGTTCAATATCGATTCGCTCACCGTGGGCCGCACGGAAAAGCCGGAAGTCTCGCGCATGACGATCGTGGTGGATGCCGATCGCGACCAGGCGCTGCGCGTCGAGGCCAACCTCTACAAGCTGGTGAATGTGCTGCTGGTGGAGAACATCACCGGAAAGCCCTCGATCTACCGCGACCTGGCGATTATCAAGATTTCCGCACCGCACGATGCGCGATCGCAAATCCTGGAAGTGGTCAATGTGTTTCGCGCGCGCGTCGTGGACTTCGACACGGACTCGCTGACCATCGAGATGACCGGCAGCGAAGAAAAGATCGATCGGTTGCTCGAAGTGCTGCGGCCCTACGGCATTCTGGAAATGGTGCGCACCGGCATTGTGGCGATGCGTCGCGGCACAAAAGTACAACAGGAAGCTGCCGCCGCTGCGGCTGGAGCGGCAGCCGGCAACGGCGCCGCAACGTTGCCGCGGACGACAACGTTTCGTACTCGGTCTAAATTACTTCCGCCAAAACCTTCGCCCCATCCTTCGCCGTTGATCGAAGGATGGGGCTTTCGTTTCAGCAGGCAGAATCCTCAGTAAATTCGCTCCCCTCAGGCGATTTCCTGGATCGTCTCCACGTGGATCATGTTGTTGGCGGTGTCCACCGTCCCGGTCACCTTTACCTTTTTTCCTTCGTAGTGGCTGGCCTGTTCCGCGTCATCCAGCGCGAACGAAAGTTTGTTCGCGGCATCGCTCAGCACATAGTCTTCGCCGCTCTTGATGATGGTTCCGGAGAAAATTTTCGTTTTCTGCGGGGAAGCCTGCTGCTGTAACGCAGCGGCGAGGCGGTTGAGCGGAATAGGTCGTTTTGGGAGCGAACGTGAAGATACAAGCAGCGAGCCGGCCACAGAAAGCAGAAGCTTTTTCATATGGCACCTCAGGGTCACTGATCGGCTGGGATAAAGAAGGAGGTGCAAGAACGTTGCCAGCCGGCAGGAAGAATTAAATCGCTGCAAACATTGCAGTTTGGCTGATTGAGCGATTGGATTCACCGGTCCGCAAGGGTAGAAATTTCGCCTCCCTGGAACAAATCACCAGAGGTGGTAGTAACCGTCCCGCCGCGTAATATCCACCGAAATACCGAAAACCCTTGAGATCTGCTCGGGATTCAGCAAATCGGTTTTGCGGCCATCCGCCTGGATCTTTCCGGTGCGCATCAGCACCACGCGATCGATCTCCGGAATCACGTCGGAAAGATGATGCGTGACCAGCACGATGCCGATGCCCGATTGCGCCAGTTCGCGCATCGTCTCGCCGCAGGCCGTGCTGCGCGAAAACGTCCAGGCTGTTGCTGGGCTCGTCGAACAGCAGCGTCTGCGGATCGTGAACCAGCGCGCGGGCGATCAGGATTCGCTTCGCTTCGCCCGACGACATTTCCGCCACGGGCCGATCGGCCAGGTGCGACACTCCGATGCGCTCCAGCAGCGGCGTCGGCGCGCTCGCGCTGCTCGGGTTCGACGGTCTGGTGGTCAAAAATGCGCGTGCTGCTGAAAAAGCCGGAGAGCACCACCTCGCGCCCGCTGGTTTCGCCCGTAACGTCCTGCATCAGGTCATTCGAAACGATGCCCAGGACCGAGCGCAGCTCGAAAATATTCCAGCGCGACTGGCCCAGGATCGTCATCGGAGGAGCCCTCGCGGACCACCGGATAGCACTCGCGCGTGATGGTCTTGATCAGGCGTCGATTTCCCGCAGCCGTTCGGGCCAAGAATCGCGACGTGTTCGCCGGCATTGATGCGCAGGCTGAAATCGTCGAGCGCGACGTTATCGCCGCGAATGACGCGCACATTTTTCAAATCCACAAGAGCAGGTTCCATGGGGTCTCCAAAGCTCTCCATCATATCGAAATCCTACGCTCTCGGACACGCAAGTTTAGTTCTCGTGGCGCCGGCCTTAGCCGGCGAGCGTTGGCGGAGGAAAGCCCGTGCCGCTAGTTCGCACGGAGCGCAGCGGGTAAAGTTCTTGTCGAAGCGCGCCGCGCGGAACAGCTAAAATATTCTGGTGACCCCGCGTACAGCGAAGCTCGAGTTTTCTCGATTCCTTACCACCGGACTGGTGTCCGTGGCCCTCGCCATCGTGCTACTGCCTCGCGCCGCGCTTGCCGCCGGGCAGGGCGTCGCTCCCGGGAAAGTGCTTTTTCAATCTGCGAACCACGAACGCGCGGCGCGCGGCCTCGCGCCTTTGAAATGGAACGATGCCCTGGCCGAGGCCGCCGGCCAGCACGCGCGGCGCATGGCGGAAGCAAATACGCTCTCGCACCAACTGCCGGGCGAGCCGGCCCTGGCCGAGCGCGCCACTCGCGCCGGCGCGCGCTTCAGCGCGCTGGCGGAAAATGTTGCCGAGGGTCCGAGCGCACAGGACATTCACCGGCAATGGATGAATTCGCCGCCGCACCGCGCAAATCTGCTCGATCCGCAACTGGATTCGGTGGGAATCGCTGTAGCGGAGCGCCGCGGCGTGCAATTTGCGGTGGAGGATTTTTCGCTCGCTGCCGAATCGCTATCCATTGAACAGCAGGAGGGGTTGGTAGACGCCCAGCTTCGCTCGCACGGCCTGCGCTATTTGAACCTCACAACGGATGCGCGCCGTTCCTGCGTGCTGGACCAGGGCTACGCTGGAAAACGCGAACCTTCTTTCGTGCTTCACTACGCCACGCCGGATCTGCAATCCCTCCCGGATCTGCTCGAGCAACGCATCCACTCCGGCAAGTACCACACCGCAGCCGTTGGCGCGTGCCCTAGCAACGCGAAAATCGGATTCTCCAATTATCGAATTGCGGTGCTGCTGTTTGAGGAACGGTAGCGCGGCGAACCGTTACAGGATTTAGTGATGATCGTGGTCCTGGTCATGATCCTGGCCATGTTCATGAACATGATCGTGGTCATGATCCGCGCCATGCTCGTGGTCCTGGTCACCGTCGTCCGCTGTGCCGACCTTGTCTGACCATGCGCACACCGTGGCGACCTCCTCCGGCGTCACTTCCGTCCCTTTATGCACGGTCCGGTAATCCGCGGGCGGCATTTTTCCTTCGCGGACCATTTTGCAGATTAATCCCAGGTGTTCCTTGGCCTCTTTCTCGTTCTCCTGGGCCTCCCAATCCTGCAGATTGATGTGGCTGCGCCCGATATTAACGTCGCGAATTACGTACCAGGAAACCGGGGCAATATTGCTGTACCAGGGCCAGACGGTCGAATTCGAATGGCAGTCATAGCACGAGCGTTTCATAACCGTTAAAACTTCAGGAGGCACTGGCACATGGGCTTCCAACGCACGCGACGGTACCACCGCAGGATTCGTACGGGCGGGCCGAATCACCTGGATCAGAATCAATACCCCAAGGGCACCTAAGACAATCTTCATCACCCGGTCACGTCGCATGGAGCGATTTCTCCCCAGATCTTGGCGCCACAAGCCACTCTCCGCTGTTCCCATGCCGCGGGTGAGCCTGCCAGCCGATTTTTTCCGGTTCCTTGGGCACTCTGGACGCCCTTGCTTCGATAAGCCGCGAGCTTGAGAGGGCAGTGGGCCCGATGAGCAGGCGAGCAAGACCCGGAATTGCTGTCGGGGAGAATTTTACTCCATTACTTGAACGAGTCTCCAGCGTTTACTTTGGCCACTGGTCGGGCCAGCCGTCACTACCGAGTCTGGCGACCGACCCTGCAAAAACTGTCCTGAAACGGAACTCGCAGGGGAGAGAAGTCTGCACAAAAGGTGTCTATTTTGCGACAAAAGGCCGGTTATTCCGATTCCGAATACAAAGGATTCGAGTTGTCAACGCCACAATTCTGATTGCTTCCAGAAAAAGTATGAATTGGACCCCCCGGTCACTAAACCGTAAAGTACCCGCGCTGGTCGGGGTCTGTTTTTCATCGGCCTACCAGCGGAAAAGGAGCTGTTTATTCATGAACAAGACTTATGGGGTGAGTGCAGGAATTTTGCTTTTAGGCTTGGTAGGAATTGGGGCTCCCGCCAGCCATGCGAAGGCTCGATTTGCCACTGGCGAGGTGGCAGCCGAGAATGAAACGTCGACAACGGCGGCAGCGGCGGCACCGGCAACAGCGGAAAGCTCGGCAGACTTGCGCCAGCGAATCGAAGCTCTTAAAGCGCAGTTGGCCGACTTGAACTCGGAACTGGCGGCAACGGCGGACGCACCTTCCCAGGATCAGGGCGCTCCGGCAGCGGCTCCGGCCGCAACCCCGCCGGCGGCACCGGCACCTTTGCCGACTCCCTCGATGTCGGGACCCCTGGCAACGGGTATCGCGCATGAGCTTCCCGCTGGGCCGTTCGGCAAGATCGAAGATTACCGGCATTCTCAGCGGTATCGGTCTGTTCGGAAACAATCCCGTCTTCTCCGGCGACGAGGGGCACGTGGACGTCAGCAACGCCCAGGTCTTCATTCAGAAGACCTCGGGCTGCTTTCAATTCTTCCTGCAGGGTGGCGCTTATAACCTGCCCGTGGTCGGGGTATCCATTCCTGAAGACGGGCGATACCACCCGGCTCACCTACGGTCCGTTCCCGGTGGGCTATGCGAAGTTCGTGAAAGGTAATTTCAACGTTGAAATCGGGTCGCTGCCGACGCTGATCGGTGACGAATACACCTTCACCTTCCAGAACATGAACATCGAGCGTGGTCTGCTCTGGAACCAGGAACCGGCCATCAGCCGCGGTATCCAGATCAACGACACCTATAAGAAGCTCACTTTGTCCTTCAGCTGGAACGACGGGTTCTACTCGGATCGCTACACCTCGTTGACCGGGCTGGCGGCCTATGCCCTAAATTCCGCGAACACGATTACGTTTGCAGCCGGCGGAAATGCCGGAACCTATGTCCGAACTGGTCCGGCTTCGTTCCCGACCCCAACTTTTCAGAACAACGAGCAGATCTATAACCTGATCTACACGTACACCAAGGGACCGATTACGATCAGCCCGTACTTCCAATACACAGACGTAAAGTCCAATCCTTTGTACGGCACCGGCGCACACACCAGCGGCGGCGCGATTCTAGCCAACTACAATGCCAAGCACGGAATCTCGCTATCCGTTCGCCCGGAATACATCAAGTCCAGCGGCGGCTTTACCACCGGCGAAGCGAACCTGCTGGGCTATGGCCCGGGAACCGGCGCGTTCTCTTTCACCGTGACCCCGACCTGGGTTAAGGACGCTTTCTTCCTCCGCGGTGACCTTTCCATCGTCCACCTGACGAGCTTCACGGCAGGCACGGACGTCGGATTTGGCATAGGTGGGACCAACACCAACCAGGTGCGCGGCGCGATCGAAGCCGGCTTCATGTTCTAGGAATTCGCTACGTGCAAGAAAGTCTGCCGCGCGGTGGAGCGAGTACTTGGTGCTCCGTCGCGCGGCAGTTTAGTCATTGAGGAGCACAGGCTTTAGCCTGTGGGGTTCCAGCAGTCCATGCAAATCTCTAAGTTCGAACGGAAATCCACAGGCTGAAGCCTGTGCTACCTGGCGCCTGCGCGGCCAATCCCTTCAATTGCCGGAGGGATTTGCTCCCGGCATTAAAGTTGAGCCATGCAGCTTATTGGCGTAGGGACGTGGTTGGCAATGGATGCGGATTTAGTGTGGCGCCGGCGTCCTGCCGGTGGTTTTCTCCACACGTAAAGCGGGAATTTCCAGGCCATTCATCGATGTCACGGTTCGCCGCCAAAACCGGTCTGAGACTGGTGGAATTGGCGGGTGGAATAGCCCTATAGTGTAGGGCGCTGCCAAGACGCAGCAAGGAATTGAATCGGTGGTTACCAGCCTGAGGACAAGAAGATGATGACGAAGCTCGAAGCGATCGTTCAGCCGTCCAGATTTGAAGCGGTGAAGGAAGTTCTCACGGAACTGGGAATCGGCGGCATGACCATCTCCGACGTGCGCGGGCACGGCCGGCAAAAGGGACACACGGAAGTCTATCGCGGGCGCGAATATACCGTGGATCTGCTGCCAAAGATCAAGATTGAAATCGTGATTCCGGACAATCTGGTGGATGCCGCGATCGACGCGATTCTGCAGAGCGCCTCGACAGGAAAGATCGGCGACGGAAAAATTTTCGTTTCCAAAGTGGATCAGGCGATTCGCATTCGCAACCAGGAGCGCGGAGTTTCCGCGCTGTAGGCTGCTTGGGCGCGTGCCGATTCGCCGCGAGTTGCGAATCAGCGAGCCGAAACTATTTTGATGATCTCGCGCAGATGCTTCGGGACGCGGTGACGAGGTTGGTAACCGATTTACTCTCGGATTGCCATGGACCATCCGGCGAACGAATATCGGGCCGGGGGCCCGTTTGGCACGGATATGAAGCTCGAAAGCCGCACTTCCACTCTGCAGGAACTTTACGCGGACGAGTCCGCGCGAATTCAGAAACATTTTGAAGAATCGGGCGACGGAAAAGCGGCCATTCGCGACCGCACCGCGCTGATCGATTCGGTGGTCAACGAGCTGTGGAACGAAGTCACGGCGACAGGCGGGCCGATCGAGGGATTCTGCATCGCCGCCATGGGCGGATACGGACGGCGTGCATTATTTCCGTATTCGGACATCGATCTTCTGTTCCTGTATGAGAAGGAAGGCAACGAGGAATTTCTCAGCAAGAAAGTCATCGCTCCGCTGAGCCAGTCCCTCTGGGATCTGCATCTGCGCGTCAGCCCCACCACGCGCACGCTTGCCGAATGCGGCAAACTTCATCGCGGCAATATCGAATTCAATATTTCCCTGCTCGATTGCCGCTACATTTGCGGCGATGAAAAGCTTTATGAGCGCCTGCGTACGCGAGTCCTTCCGGGCATGGTGAACCGCGAATCCGAAACGCCTGATGCAGGAACTCACCAGCCTGGCGCGCTCCCGGCACGAGAAATACGGCCACACCATTTTTCATCTCGAACCCAACATCAAGGATGGTCCCGGCGGATTGCGCGACTATCAGGTGGCCTGCTGGCTCGCGCAGATCGCGGAAATGAAGCGCTCCCGCGAATGGAAGGATCCGGTGGAGCTGCTGCCGGCCCCGCTTCGCGCCGACGCCGTAAACGCCATCGATTTCCTGGATGCCGTCCGCTGTTTCCTGCATTACCGGCAGGGCCGCGACCTGAACGGGCTGACCTATGAAATGCAGTCCGAAGCCGCGTCCAAGGGCATCGGCCTGCATGGAGGACACGCGGCCTCCGCCAATGACTGGATGCGCGTCTATTTTCGTCAGGCGCGCGCCATTGACCGGCTGACGGTGCTGTTCGACGAAGTTCCGCGCGCGAAATCGTTCTGGTCGCGCATGATCGGCGCGCGATTCTCCCCGCTCTCGACGTCGGATTTCAGCGTCGTGGATGGGCGCATTTCCCTGCGCCATACGGAGTCCGTGGAAGATCCCAGGGTGATGTTCCGCCTGTTTGAGACTGGTGGCGCAACATGATCTGAAACTGACGGCCGAAACCGAAAACGCGGTAGAAGCGGCGCTGCCGCGCATTCAGAAATGGATTTCCACCGTTCCGGACCTTTGGGAGTATTTCCGCAAGATTCTGGTCCTGCCGCACGCCGCGGCGTCGCTGCGCGCCATGCATCGGCTGGGCCTGCTGGTTCTGCTGTTCAAGGAATTTCAGGCCATCGATTCGCTGGTGATTCGCGACTACTACCATCGCTACACCGTGGACGAACATTCCCTGGTCACGATTGAAAATCTGCACAGCCTCTCCGCGAAGAAGGGCGACCTCGATCGCAGGTTCCGCGACATTCTGTCCACGCTGGAACACCCGGAACTGCTCTATCTTTCGCTGCTGTTTCATGACGTCGGCAAAGGCATGCCCATCGAGAGCCACGTGGAAGGCAGCCTGCGAAGCGGTGCAAGGCGTGTTTCGAGCGCTTGCACCTCGATACTTCGGCCGGGAAACCGTGAATTTTCTGATCGGCAACCATCTGCGAATGTCCGCCACGCTGATGCGGCGCGACATTTTCGATCCCGAAGCGGTGCACGATTTTGCCCAGGCCGTGGGAACCATCGAGCACCTCAAGATGCTGACGCTTTTTACCTACGCGGACATCAAGGCCGTGAACCCGGAAGCCTTGACTCCGTGGAAGGCGGAAATGCTCTGGCAGCTCTACGCCGCCACGGAAAATTATCTGAACCGTTCGGTGGACGATCAGCGCATGTACGTGGCGGGCGAAGATGCCGAGCAACTCGAGCGCCTGATTCCCACGGGAGAAGATGCCGTGGAAGCGGAGAGATTTCGGAATTTTCTGGACGGCTTTCCGAAGCGGTATCTGCTGACGCATTCCCCGGCGGAAATTTCCGCTCATTACCGGATGTACCGGCGCCTGGGCCATTCGGTGGCGGAAATCAGCATCACCAAGCGCGACGAATACTACGAACTGGTGCTGGTGACCAAGGACCGCCCGTTTCTTTTCGCGAAGATCGCCGGAACCATCTCCTCCTGGGGCATGAATATTCTGAAGGCGGATGCCTGCGCGAACAAGCGACGGAATCGTGCTGGATTCGTTGCGTTTTTCCGACCGGTTCCAGACGCTGGATCACAATCCGTCCGAAGTGTCTGCGGCTGAAACAGCAGCTGATCGCCGCGATTTCCGGCGAACTCGACGTGGCGGCTCTGATGAAGCGAAAATTTCAGCCGGAAAAACAGCCTCCCAAAGTCAGCGTGGAAACGCGAATCCATCTGGACAATGAATGTTCCTCGCACAGCACGGTCGTCGAAATCGTCGCCCTGGACCGCCCGGGACTTCTGTACGACATCAGTTCCACGTTTGCCGAACTCGGTTTCAATATTGACGTGGGACTGATCGACACCGAGGGCGGAACCGCGACCGACGTGTTCTACGTGACGCAGAAAGGGCGCGAAACTGAGCTGCGGCCGCGCCAGCAGCGAATTGCAACTCGGAGCTCCAGCGGCGGCTGTAATCGCGAAGCTTGCCGCACTTTCTCCGGAGTTTGAGCCGAACACGGCGGGATTGGCGTCGGATGTGCGATAGCCTGTGGAAATCGTTAGGCCTCGCTACCAAATTCATGATACGTGCACTTGCGTTTGTTGCTCTTGTAACACCTTTAGATTCGATTAAAGGGGCTGCAAGTAACAAACTCGCAGCCTTTTTTTGTTGTACGGCTGGAGGCGGTCGAGAAGCACCAAATAGCTCAAATCAGTGAAAAGGAAATACCGTGAAAGAACAAGGAACAGTAAAGTGGTTCAATGCCAGCAAGGGATTCGGATTCATCCAGCGCCAGTCCGGCGAGGACATCTTCGTCCATTTCTCCGCGATTCAGGCGGAGGGATATAAATCGCTGAACGAAGGCCAGGCGGTTGAGTTCGAAGTTACCTCCGGCCCCAAGGGCCTGCAGGCAGCGAACGTCACCAGCCTGTAACGAATCGGGGCGAAACGGCGACCGCCGTGTCGCCCTATTTTTTTGCCTGCACGCCCGGCCCTACCCGCCCAACTTCCATTTCCAACCATGCCGAATTGGCCCTTTCACGCACACGTCTCCGTGAGAACCACTTTCATACCTAAATTAAGACTGAGTTAGCCGCGACGAGGGGCTGCTACCGAAATATTACGGGGTCACGCGACGAGGTGTGCCTGGCCTACACAACAGTCTTGCGGCTGGCGAAGCCATTTCGCGAGCAGCACTACATTCCCGCTGACCGGCGAAACGTGGATGTAGAACATTTCACCCGCGCCTTCGACTTCATAAAAATTCTCCCGCCGCGGATCGCGCTCCGCCGAATGGCCGGCGTCCAGCAGGCAACGCAGCTGATGGACGGCGCCCGCCTCATATTCGCGCGGGTTCTCGATTCTCGCTCCTTCATTGATTTGCAGCATCAAACCTCCAGTCCCTTATTGCACGGTTCCCCTTAACAGGAGTCCGCTTGCTTCACTGATAGGATGCCTCGTTTTAGAAAAACGCACCCGTAAGGTTCGATTAAAATTTCTAAAAGTTTCCAGGAAACGATGAGCCCGCCAGGTACGGTGCCTTTTCCGCTTAGCAGCCGCATTGATGAACCGATCGATTCCTGCTCACTCCATTAGATGCCGGAAACTCTGCATGCAGAGTTTCAAAATCGTAATGATGTTCATTTGCAAACGGGCGATGTACAGGATGACTATTCGTTAGCGATTCATTCCGGAGCTTCGATTCGAACGAACGGCAGCTTCTGGTTTTACCGCGACACCGAAAAAGACGGTAGGCAGGCGCGAGTCAGAACTTTACGATTTCTTTATGAATTTCCCCCGGAATGGGACAAGCGGGAGCGCCACCGGCGTGGCTTTCGCCGGTGCCCGAACTCGTTCTCTGCGCGAAAGTGGTATCGTGCCTTTGACCCTTACAACCAAGGCGCTAATGAGATATAATAGGCTTGCGTGCAAATTATTGACCGAATTGGTACTTGCGCGGACTGACCTCGATTGAGATAGTCTCAACATGCCCAAAACAAAAACTATTCGCAAACGCACCAAGCTAGGGAAGGATCGCCGGCGCAAGCACAAGCACTGGCAGGTCACGGTGTTTTACAAGGACGGTGAACGCTTCGCCCGAGTGTATACCGACAAGGAAAAAGCGTCCAAATTTGCCGAGCGGCAGCGCAAGTCACCGGTCGTGAAAACCGCGCGGGTGTTGCAGGTCGGCTGACCGGACGTCCCAACCTCAGCGCCCAAAAACTCGGAACCTGGCGGCAGCGGGCATGAACCGTGGCTGCATGCGCAATCCGTTCCGAGTTCGAAGCCTGCGGGTTCTTGTCGCCGAAACGGTGACGTGTTAAAGTTTTGTTGCTTTGGGCGGTCGTAGTATAAGGGTAGTACGGGACCTTGCCAAGGTCCAGGCACGGGTTCGAATCCCGTCGACCGCTCCATTCCTTCGTCTTTAGGTCCTGACCAAATCACATGCTGGCTTATCTGTGTGGTCCGATTGAATTCGCGCCGGACGGCGGCAAGATGTGGCGCCGCAAGCTTACCCCGTTCCTGCACAACGATCTGGGCCATCGGGTCTACGATCCCGCCGAGGACGAGAAGAAAAGCCTGACCGAAGAGGAAGTCCGCACTTTCAGGGAATGGAAGCAAACCGAATGTCGAGCGATTCCGCCGCGTGGTCCGCAAGATCATTCAATTTGATCTCGACATCATCGAGAATAAGGCCGCCTACGTCATCTGCTATCTGACGGAGACGTCGGCGCCGCAACCAGCGGGCGGAACTTCCTCCGAACTGACGTTCGCGTATCGCCGGGGCATTCCGGTCTACCTGGTGACCGATTCGCCGGCCGAAGAAATGAGCGGCTGGATGCTGGCCTGCGCCGATCGCGTGTTTGCGAATGTGATGAGCTGAAGAAATTCCTGCTCGACCGCTACGGCAAGGAAAAACAGGCGCCGCTGTGGCGGGTGTAGAGCGATCTCGGAGCGCAAAGACGGTCGCGGATATGTTAACCTTCGACGTGCGACGATGCCATCAAGTACCAGGAGAACCGAGGCCGAACCGTGGATATCGTAAAGGGAAACATGGGCTGGATCGAAGTGATCGTCGGGCCCGATGTTTTCAGGCAAGAGCGAAGAACTGATCCGGCGTTTGAAGCGCGCCGAAATCGCGCGGCAGCGCGTCCAGATTTTCAAGCCGGTGATTGACCAGCGCTACGCGCACACGGACATCGTTTCGCATTCCGGATTCGAACTCCCCTCGGAGGTGGTCCAGAACGCCAGCGAAGTGTTCGAGAAAGTGCAGGCGCGGACCGAGGTCGTGGGAATCGATGAGGGCCAGTTCCTGGGCGACGGGCTCATCGACGTTTGCATGCGCATGGCCGACGCAGGCAAGCGCGTGATCGTCACCGGACTCGACACGGATTACCTGGGCCGCCCGTTCGATCCGATGCCGCGGCTGCTGGCCGTCGCCGAAGAAATCACGAAGCTGCTGGCGATTTGCGTGCAATGCGGCAATCCAGCGGTGCACACGCAGCGCCTGGTTGCATCCGAAGACCTGATCGTCGTCGGCGCCGCCGGGATGTACGAGCCACGATGCCGCCGCTGCTTTGAGCCGCAACTCGCGCATGAGAAAGTCGAGGCGGAAAAGAAATCGCGCGTCGACTCCGCGCGCCGCAAAAGCGGCCGCTAGCAAGCCGCGGATTTTCGCTGCGCTCCCGGTGTTTTCTGCTCTCGAGCATTCTTTCGGAAATACACTTCAACACGGGGACTCACGGGAGCGTGCACGAAGAATTTCAGGCCAGCGCTCGACGAATTCCTGCCGGCCAGCGCTGCGAAACTCCTCGCATCCTAAAATCTCGAGTGGCGGTTGCAGGCTCGGACGATTCCGCCTGCGCGCAGACGCGTTCAATTCGATCGAGCGAAGCTCCCACTCCGCTTGCGTCGAAGTCGTCCTTCCCGATAGCGCTTTTCTGACCGCTGCAATGGCCGGCGCCACTGCGGACCAATCGTGGCACAGCATGGCAATATCCGTTCCTGCGCGAAGCGTTCGCACGGCAGCTTCGCCCGGCCCGTATTGCCTGGCAATTGCGCCCATGCCCAGATCGTCGGCGAGAATCACTCCGTCGAATCCCATGCGCTTGCCGCAATATTCCGTCCAGCATGATGCGCGAAAGTGACGCCGGATTTTCGGGATCGATTTGCGGCAACAGAATGTGCGCGGTCATCACCAGCGGCACGCCCGCCGGCAACGGCTGCGGCGAAGGGAACCAGTTCCGCCGATTCCAGGCGCTCCATCGTGCCCATGAAGACGGGCAAATCGAGATGTGGATCGACAACCGCGTCGCCGTGTCCGGGAAAATGTTTCGCGCAGGAAAGCACGCCGCCGGCGCGCAGTCCGCGATCGAAGGCGACGCCCATCTTCGCCACGCGGTGCGGATCGGCGCCGAAGCTGCGATCCGTGGTCACCGGGCTCTCCGGATTCACGTGGAGGTCCAGCATCGGCGCGAAATTCAGATTGCATCCCACGGCGCGAAGTTCCACCGCCATGGCGCGCGCGACTTGCTCGGCAACTTGCGGATCACCGATGCGGCCAAGCTCCGCCGCCGACGGCCACGCCGTAAACGGTTCCCGCAGAGCGAAGCGCGTGCCGCCCTCCTGATCGATGCCGATCAGCACGGGGCGCCCGGCGGCGCGGCGAATTTCCGCCGTGAGTTCGCGCAAGTCGTTCGACGCTCGCGAAAATTGCGCTGCGTAAAGCACCACGCCCGCGAGGCCCTGCGCGAGATAATCCGCGAGTTCGGCGGGAAGCGAGTCGCCTTCAAAGCCCAGCATGAAACGTGCAAGTACGGAATCACGCGGCGCTTCGTTTGAGTCTGGGTCTGTGTATTCATCTGGTATGATTCGCGCGGAGCGTGCAGACTGCCGCGGAAAGCAAAAGGCTAGCGGGAGAAAGGGAACAAGTCAAAGTGAGAATCGAGTCAAGGCGCCAACGCGAATTGATCTGGCCGGGGGAACGCTGGATATCTGGCCGCTGTATCTGTTTCATGAAGGGGCGCTGACCGTCAATTGCGCGATCACGCGCTACGCGTCCTGCGTGATTGAGACGGCGCCCGAAAAATCGCGCCGCATCGTTCTGGCCTCGCGGGATACCCGGCGCAAGGAATCATTTGCTTCGCTCGACGCGCTGTGCCGCGCGCGGCGCTACAAACTGCCGCTGCTGGCGCATCTGGTGCGAGTTTTTCGCCCGCCGTGCGGATTCACGCTGACGACTGATTCCGAAGCTCCCGCGGGCGCGGGAATCGGCGGCTCGTCCGCCATGGCCGTGGCGATTTGCGCGGCGCTCGACCGCCTGACCGGAGCGGGCCTGAGCCGCGAAGACTGGATTCACATCAGCCGCGACGTCGAAGCCATCGTCATTCGCGTGCCCACCGGCACGCAGGATCATTACCCTCCCGCATTCGGCGGCGCCGCGGCGCATCGTGCTGGCCGCCGGGAGGCGAACGCCGCGAGGCTCTCGCCTGCGATCTCGACGAACTCGAACGGCGGCTGGTGCTTTGCTACACCGGCAAGCCGAGGCAACACGGCATCAACAACTGGGAAGTTTTCAAGCGGCACATCGATGGCGACCGGCGCGTGGCGCAAAATCTGGAAAAAATTTCGCGTGGTCGCGCGGCAAGTTCGCGCGGCGCTCGAGCGCAACCAGTGGAGCGAGGTTGGCCGCCTGATGCGCGAGGAATGGGAATTCCGCCGCCGCAATCTTCGCACGATCTCGACGCCGCTGATCGACCGCATCATTTCCTCCGCTCGACGCAAGGGCGCGCTGGGCGGCAAAGTCTGCGGCGCGGGCGGCGGCGGTTGCCTGACGCTGGTGATTGAGCCCGAGGCGCGCGCGCGCGTTGAAGCGGCCGTTGCAGCGGCCGGCGCAAAAGTGCTGCCGGTGCGGATCGATCGCGCGGCGTGCAGGTGCGCGCGGACGATGGCGGTTTTGCAAATCCTTGACAATCCCGCGCGGCGCGTTTGGTGTTAAAATGGGCTGCGAAGGTGCTGAATGTACCGGCTGGCCCCCATTTTTTTGGCGACTGCGGCGCTCCTCCTGAGCGCGGATGCATCGGGCTTGTTGCGCGCGGCGCAGCTTGGTCAGGGCCCGAAGCAGACTTCGAACCCGGCTCCGAGTCAGATGCCGGGCGATAAATTGCCCCCGCTGCCAAAGTCAAGTCCGAGCGATGCGGATGATGCGCCGGCGCCTTCCAGTTCCGTAGACCAGCCCAGTTCCGATAGCAAAGGGCGCCCGGACGACACTCCAGCAGCTTCGACTCCGGCAAAAAAGGCTTCGGCTGGAAGCACTACGGCGGCCGACGCTCCCGCAGTTGATCCACAGGCAGGACCGTTGCAGCCGATGTCCCGACTGTCCCTGGTGCGCTTCGTCGACGGCGAAATCGTGCAAGTGGTGCGCGCGATTCCCGCCGGGAAAAAGGGCTTTCACATGAAGGCCGGAGCGGAGTTCAATGAAACAGCGCTGCGCATGGCGGTGGCCTCGGCGGGCTCCGCCATCAATCCTGGAGACCGCGCGCAAATCACCAACCTGGATTTCAAGGACAAGGAAATCGTCATCGATATCAATGGCGGCGGTAAAGGCAAGACGCGGCTGCGCGACCGCATCCATCTCGAAGTCGGCGGCGTGCCCACCGCGACCACTGCGTCCGAGACGCCCGTAAACACCAACGCCGGCGCCACGATCTATCTAGAGTTTGACCAGCCTCTGCCCGAAATGACCGCCGAAGAGCTGGAAAAATATCTATCGAACGTTCTGGACTTTTCCAAACGCCACTCCGCCGCGGTGCAGTGGGTGGACACCCTGCCTCCGGAAATTCAGAAGGCCATTCAGGATAAAAAACCCATTGTGGGCATGGATCACGACATGGTGCTGGCGGCCATGGGCCGTCCGGACCGCAAGGTCCGCGAAAAGGGCACTGACGGCAGTGAAATCGAAGACTGGATTTACGGTACGCCTCCGGCCAAGACCATTTTTGTGAGCTTTGAGGGAGACAAGGTCACGCAGGTTCATCAGTATCCACAGTAGTCTACGGATCCTCGCTGTTGCGCACGAAAGTCCATCACCTATTTGACACACGGAGATGCGGAAGTGGTTTGACTTTTAGTTATGGCCAACCTAGCATCTGGAGATTGCGGAGCGTTTGAAGTGGTCGTGGCGGCGCGGATTCAGGTGTCCACTCCTCGATGCGAGGGCCAAAGCGAGCGCAGTACGTTTCCACTGACAAGAGCGGGAATTCCGGCGCGGCCGAACGCCTCGAATCAGGTTGCCGGAGCGGCTTCGCAGGCTGAATCGATAGTGTGTGCAAGCGGGCCCCTGCAGCGGATGTAGAACCAGCGCGGAGCGATTCATACTTCCGGAGGATTCATGCCGATTAAAGTTGGGATCAACGGTTTTGGACGCATTGGGCGCAACATCATGCGGACGGCGTTGGGCAATGCGGCGATCGATTTCGTGGCCGTGAACGATGTTACTGACTCGAAAACGCTTGCCTATCTTCTGAAACACGATTCCGTGCTCGGCAACCTGCACCAGAAAGTGACGCACACCGACGATACCATCGCTGTGGACGGCAAGAGTTTTAAAGTCTTCCGGACCAAGGATCCCGCGGAAATCGACTGGTCGTCGGTCGGCGCGGATATCGTGATCGAATCGACCGGGCTGTTCACGAAAGCCTCGGACGCGGCCAAACATAAGCGCGGCTCGGTAAAGAAGGTCATCATCTCCGCGCCCGCGACCGACGAAGACCTGACCGTAGTGCTCGGCGTGAACGACAAATCTTACGATCCCGCGAAGCACCACATCATCTCGAACGCGTCGTGTACCACCAATTGCCTTGCGCCGGTCGCCAAAGTGATTCAGGACACCTTCGGAATCAATTGCGGTACCATGACCACGATTCACTCGTACACCAACGACCAGAAATTGCTGGACTTGCCGCACAAGGATTTACGGCGCGCGCGTGCCGCGGCCCTCTCCATGATTCCCACATCGACGGGCGCAGCCAAGGCGCTGCACCTGGTCATCCCCGCGTTGAAAGGGAAGCTGGACGGATATTCGATTCGCGTTCCGACTCCGAACGTGAGCGTGGTCGATCTGACCGTTTTTACCGACAAGCCGGTGACCGTGGCTTCCTTGAATGCGGCGTTGAAGGCAGCCGCGGACGGCCCGATGAAAAATATTCTCGAGTACACGGAAGAAGAGCTGGTCTCCATCGACTTCCGCAGCAATCCACATTCGTCCATCGTCGATTCCGGCTACACGCGCGTGGTAGGCACGAATTGCGCGAAGGTTCTGGCCTGGTATGACAACGAGTGGGGCTATTCCAGCCGCTGCCGGGATCTGATCACGCTGCTGGCGTCGAAAATGTAGGGCGATGTGGTGACCCGTGATTTGTGATTCGAGAGTTTTGAGTCGCACGCTACGGAGGATCCACAACCGGCGTGGCACCGACGGCCGGTGCGGTTCGCGGGTTTTAGTTTGTGCTTCAGAGTTTTGTGGGTGGTATTCCGTACCGTGAATCTTAGGCTCGTTTCTCTGATTCTTACGTTCGTTTCTCTGGCGTCGTTTCTCGGGTAGTGTGATTTTTGGGGCCGTTATTTTCGGCTTTGTGGCTTTAGCTCGGTGGTTTTGAGCCGTACGGTTTGTGGGTCACGGCTTCACCGGCTGCGGAAAAATCCAAAATGTTGTCATTCTGAGCGAAGCGAAGAATCTCTCTTTGTTCTTTTTGCTTGCACTTAGATCGAAGAGAGATTCTTCGCTTCGCTCAGAATGACAACACGAGGTGTTTTTTCCGCAATCTGTTCAGTCGCGATAGTCTGAGTTGGGAATCGTGGGGCTTGAGCCCCTGAAGTGCAGCCGGGATACTGGGATTCACCCTTCATCATGAGCAAGCTTTCCATTCGCGATCTGCAGATGAACGGCAAGCGCATATTCATGCGCGTGGATTTCAATGTGCCGCTGGACGGCGCGCGCATCGAAGACGACACGCGCATTCGTGAAACGCTGCCCACCATCGATTTTGCGCGCCAGCACGGAGCGCGGCTGGTTCTTGCTTCGCACCTCGGACGCCCCAAGGGAAAGCCTAATCCCAAGTACAGTCTGAAACCGGTGGCCGAAAAGCTGGCGGAAATGCTCGGGATGAAAATCGATTTCGCGCCGGATTGCGTGGGCCCCGACGCGGAAGCGCGTAGCCGCGCGCTCTCCGACGGCGGCGTGCTGCTGCTCGAAAACGTGCGCTACCACGCGGAGGAAGAAGCCAACGACGAAAATTTTTCCAAGCAGCTTGCCGCGCTATGTGACGGCCTGTTTGTGTGCGACGCGTTCGGCTCGGCGCACCGCGCGCATGCCTCCGTCGTGGGGATTACGCGGTTCGTAAAGCAATCTGCCGCCGGCCTGCTGATGGAACGCGAGTTGAATTATCTGGGCAAGGCGCTGTCGAATCCGGAGCGCCCGTTTGTGGCCGTGCTGGGCGGCGCGAAAGTTTCCGACAAAATCGAAGTGGTGGAAAACCTGATGCGCGTGGCCAACGCCATGCTCATCGGCGGCGGCATGGCGTACACGTTTCTGAAGTCGCAGGGGCTGCCGATCGGTAATTCGCTGGTGGAGGCCGACAAGCTGGACCTGGCGCGCAGGCTGCTTGCAGATGCGAAGGCGCGTAATTTCCGCTTCCTGCTGCCCACGGATCACGTTCTGGGCCGCGCATTTAAGGCGGACACGGAAACGCAAACGACCAGCGTCGAGGCCACGCCGGACGGCTGGATGGGGCTGGACATCGGGCCGCAGACCATCGCCGCGTATTCGGCTGAACTGGCGGGGGCAAAAACGATCGTCTGGAACGGGCCGATGGGAGTGTTCGAAATGCCGGCGTTCTCGCAGGGCACGCTGGAAGTCGCGCGAGCGGTGGCCGCGGCGACCGCGAACGGCGCCACGTCCATCGTCGGGGGCGGCGATTCCGTGGCGGCGATTCATGCGGCGGGACTGGCGGACAAGGTTTCGCA
Source organism: uncultured Acidobacteriota bacterium (assembly GCA_963774805.1). Lineage (GTDB taxonomy): Bacteria > Acidobacteriota > Terriglobia > Acidiferrales > UBA7541 > Palsa-360. The sequence goes on along the minus strand of CAVZGK010000002.1, from coordinate 88,602 downwards.
TATTTCCACGGGCGGCGGGGCTTCGCTGGAATTTTTGGGCGGGCGGAAATTGCCTGGAGTGGAAGCGCTGACGGATAAGGCATAGTCTTCAGCGGCTAAACGGGTGCGGCAAAACCCAAACCGTTGTCATTCTGAGCGAAGCGAAGAATCCCTCCTTCTTTGCTCGCACCTGGATCGAAGAGAGATTCTTCGCTTCGCTCAGAATGACAACGCGGGATTCTTTTTTCGCATCCTGTAGAGCCGGTTTCTCACGCTGCTGTTACGGCCGTGCTGAAGCCGGCCCTCCTAAAGGTCGGCTCTCCTGGCGCCCGGCCCTTCTTAAAGAATTGTGCGGGGCAACATCGCACAACCGGAGATGAGGTGAAATGCGGCGACCGGTGATCGCGGGAAACTGGAAGATGTACAAGACGCAGGCGGAGGCCCGCGCTTATTTTGCGGCGCTGGCGCCGGCGGTGCAGGGCTGCACGCATTGCGACATTATCGTTGCGCCGCCTTTTACGGCCATCGCGGCCGCGGTGGAGGGCGCGAAAGGGACGCCGGTCGCGATCGCTGCGCAAGACATGCACGGCGAGCCGGAAGGCGCGTTCACGGGAGAGGTTTCCGCCGCCATGCTGGTCGAGGCCGGATGCCGGGCCGTGATTATCGGCCATTCCGAGCGCCGGCAATTCTTCGGCGAGACGGACGAAAGCGCCAACCGCAAGGTCAAAGCGGCGCTGGCGGCGGGGCTGACGCCGATTCTATGCGTCGGGGAACTGCTGGCCGAACGGGAATGCGGCAAGACGGAGGAGGTACTCGCCCGGCAGTTTCAGGGCGGGGTGGCTGCGTTGACCGCTGCCGAGTTCTCGCGTATCATCCTTGCCTACGAGCCGGTTTGGGCCATTGGCACGGGGCGTACGGCAACGCCCGAAATTGCGGCCGCTGCACACCGCTTTTTGCGGGAGCAGGCGGCGGCGATCTTTACTCCGGAACGCGCCGCGGGGTTGCGTATCCTCTACGGCGGCAGCGTCAAACCCGACAACATCAAGGGATTGATGGCTCAGGTGGAAATTGACGGCGCGCTGGTAGGCGGCGCGAGTCTGAACGCGGAGGCTTTTGCCTCCATCATAAAATTCTGAACCGGTTGCTTCGCAACTGAAAGCAAGGGATAAGAAATGCCAAAGGAAGTGAAGTGGGGGATTTCGCTGGCGGTGGGCCTGGCCCTCCTGTTTGTCGGATGGAAAGTTTATTTCCTGCTGGTCACGCTCCACGTGGTCATCTGCGGGCTGCTGATCGCGGTGATCATGCTGCAAAGCGGTGAAGCGGCGGACCTGGCGGGCGCGTTCGGCGGCGCGGGCAGCCAGACGGCATTCGGACCGCGCGGCGCGGCAACATTTCTCTCGAAGGCCACTACGTGGTGCGCCATCATGTTCATGCTGACGTCCATGGCGCTGACCATGCACCAGAATTCCACGGTTGGTGCTGCCGGGAGTTCCATCCTGCAGCAATTTTCCAAGCCGTCCAAATCGGTTCCTGCGGCTCCTGCTCCGGCCGCGCCGGCTTCAGCGCCTGCTCCGGTGGCACCTGCTCCGGTGGCACCTGCTCCGGCGGCGCCTGCACCGACCAAGTAAGGGCGGCCTGCTCGGCGGCCTCCCGCGAAAGACTTTGGTTTAAGCTTCTATAACGCCCGCCCTTCTGGCGGGCGTTTTCTTTGTTCCACGGTCCCCGGTTGAATACACCGCAGAAAAACTCAAAAAGCTTGTCATTCTGAGCGCAGCGAAGAATCTCTCTTGGTTTGATTGATTGCGTGGGCCGAGATCGAAGAGAGATTCTTCGCTGCTCTCAGAGTGACAAAATCAAATGGTTCTTCGGCAGGCTGTTTAGCCGGCTGACCTATTCTGATAAAACTCGCGAGGCTTGGAATGTTGGAGGAAGTTCCGGTCAAAGATTCAAGGAATGGTGCGGCAGAAAGGATTCGAACCTTCACGGTATTGCTACCGCCAGCCCCTCAAGCTGGTGCGTCTGCCAGTTCCGCCACTGCCGCAGCGGGGACATTCTCTCACGTCCGAGTGGAGATTGCCAGATGACCGCTCGGTTGTGCGGCTAATTGGTGACGTTTTCCTGTCAGCGTCTAGCGGCCAATCGTGTCGGAGCCGGTTCACACATGCCGAAACGGTTCCTCGACATGTTCGTTGACGGGTTCTTTCATTTCGCGTTCCAGCGATTTGGTCACCAGTTCCCGCGAATTGAGCCCCACGGCCAGCACCATGGTCAGCACGATTCCGCCGAACAAAATTCCGAAGGCCAGCTTGACGATGCCCGGCGCGATTTCCAGATGTTCCAAAGCCATGGCCACTGCCAGGACGGTTACGAGCCATTTCACGCCGAGGCTCAACAACCTGGCGTATTGCAGATTCAGGTTCACGGCGCCGATCAGGACGCTGCGGGCCAGAAAACTGGCGACGATGCTGCCGAACAGCAGCACCAGCATGGCGCCTACGATGTTCGGGATGTAAGCGAAAACGTTTCGAACGAGCAGCGACGTTGATTCCGCGTCGAACGCAGCCACTCCAATCAACAACCCCGTCAGGATCACCAGGCACGCCACGGTGCGCGAGACGAGGCGCGTCGGGCTGTTCATCGGCGACCAGTCGGCAACCGAGGCGAATCCCCAGCCTCGCAGGCGATCGTCAAACCGAATGCCGGTCAGCAGCCGGCGCACGACAATCGCCAGAAACCAGGCCAGCACCAGCGACACCAGCAGCGCCACGATCAGCGCCACCATTCCGGGAGAAGGTGCGCCATTCCCGTCAAAAACTTCGCGGTGGACTGGTTCAGTGCCTGTTTCACTTGATCCCACATTTCGTACCTCCGTTCCCAAGCGTTACGGATTAAATCGGTCCGGCCATCGCCAGCGCGAGATCAGATAGGGTTTGGCCGCTTCATAGGCCAGCGAAAGGCGCTCCATCCGCTGTTCGACGGCCGCCGGTCCGGCGGACTCCATTTCCCGGGCGTAGGAACCGACCCAGGCCAGGTACAAAGGCGTCATGGAGCGCAGCAGGTGATCGCGATTGATGGTTCGCTGGCGGTGCGCCAGCGCGAAGTCATACACGATGTGCGCCCACAACTCGTCCGGCATCTTGACCTGTTCGGCCTTGAGCCGGGAAAGTTTGCGCAGTTCGAACAGCGTGGCCGGCGGCAGCACCAGGCTCCAAATCTCCTGCAGGTCGCGAACGCCCAGTTGAAACGTTTCGATCATGCGGCTCAAATTCAAATCCGATGCGCCGGAGTCCGAAGTGTCCGCTGCGAATTCCCCGCGCACAGGAACAGTTGTGGAGCCGCGCGTCCTTTGCCAGCAGGCCGCGCAGCGTTCCATTTCCAGGAACACCGGCCCCAGGACCTGCGCCAGCAGGGAACTCATTACAGTCCAGTCGGTCGGCGGATACAGCCGCGCGCCGACGCGGACCTGGCTGAGTTTCAGGTTGTCGCAGACCACCATGGGGATCAGGGAGGCAAGGGGATGCGTCTGCGCCGGCCCGCCATTGCCGTTGCGGTTCGTGCCCAGAAGCCGTTGCGCCAACTGGCGCGACACGCCGATGTCCGGGCCGAGCGGGTTGTGGATTCGCTTGCCGTAAAGGCTGCGAGTCAGCGGGTAAAGAATGCTGGCGTTCAGCAGTCCCTGGAATTTGTGCGGCGCGTAGTAGGGCATGACCAGATCGACATCCGACTCGACGAGCGGCCGCACAAGCTGGGAAGCCCAATCCGCCGGCGCGCTGGCCATGTCCGAGGCGATCAGGCAGCAGGCGCGCGCGGATAACTTTTCCGTGGCGGCAAAAAGCGATTGGCACGCAGCGGCAATGCTCTGCACGGGCGCGGCGGCCTCCGGAGCGGCCAGTGACCACGGGAGCAGCGAAACGGAGGAATTCGCCTCGAACGGCGCAACATTGGCCGCGGACTCGTTGCCGGCAGGGTCGCTGTGCAGCGCTACAATGTGCCGCGAACCGGGCAGCGCCAGCAGGCTCTCGAACAGAACCTTCAGGCCGCGCCGGTCCAGTCCCGCGAGAATGCCCACAACGAGGTCGGCGCTCTCCACGGGAGCGAGCTTTTCCGGCGGCGATTGCTGCTGTATGGAATCGACTTCCACGAGTTCGTCCTTCTTCGTTTTGGCGCCGCGCTATTTCCCTACGCGGGAACTATCGGCACGCGAAACTTTTTACAACGGTAGAGACAACAGCCCCTGCATGGGGATGCGCACCCAGCCGGGCCGGCTGTTCATTTCATAGAGTATTTCATACAGCGCCTTATCGAGCAGAAAGACATCGAGCAGTTTCCGAAAGTCACTACGCTGGGCCGGCAGGAAATTCGCCCCGCCAGAGGTCTCCCGGTAGGTTCGGAGGAATTCCGCGGCTACGGACCGCTCCCAGAGTTGCGCCCACGGCTCGAGCCGCTCCAGGCTTTCGGGATGCCGCGCGGCATAGTTGATGAGCGTGCCCTGGGCGGCGTAGCTGAACGAGCGAAGCATGCCGGCGACGTCCTTCAGCGGGCACTGCTTGGATCGCCGGTAGGCCAGCGGGCGCGCGGGCTCGCCTTCGAAATCCAGAATCACGAAATCGGTTTTGACGCGAAGCACCTGCCCCAGGTGGTAGTCGCCGTGGATGCGGATGCGCTGCGCGCGCAAAGCCTCAAATTTCACGCTGCCGAGTGCATCGAGGATTCCGCTGCGGCGGCTCAATACGGAGGCTGCGATTTCGACGACCTCATCCGGCAGGTGGGACACGCGCGTCTTCAAAACTTCGAAGACGGCCGCGGCATGCTCGCGGGCATCGGTGAGCAGCGCCTGCAGGTCCTCGCTGGTGAGTGGCTCGGGAGCAAAGTCGGGATCGTCCGTGGCCGACGCCAGGGCGATATGCATTGCGGCAGTGCGTCGCCCCAGCGCCGCGGCGGAATCCAGATAAATTCCCACGTGGTCGCGAGCCAGTTGCGAGGCGGACCGCTCGGAGAGATCCAGCGCGTCGTCCGCGGTGGAAACATTTTCGGGAAAGGCGACGGCGGAGCAGGATTCGTAGTACCGGTCCAATTCTTCGACGGTCAATTTCCAGCCGTCGCCTTCGTTGGGTACGAGTCCCTGCAGCATGGCCAGCGTCGCCGGTTCGCCTCCCTCGTTCGGCACATACTCGATAGAGCCCGCGAAGGGCGCTACACCGCTGAATTTCGCTTTCTCGGTCAGGTAGCGGCCAATTTCGCAATCGGGATTCACGCCCGATTCCAGCCGGCGGAACAGCTTAAGGATGAAGCGGTCGCCGAAGACGATCGAAGTGTTGCTTTGTTCCGCGCTGCCGCGGCGCACCGCGAGGCGCGCGGAGGGGCCGCCGGAAATTTCGTCAAACGCCGCACCTCGAATTCCCCGGATACGTCCATGGCGCATTTCTACGCTTGCGGACTGCTCAATCAATGAAAGCAGCCTGGCACACAGCTGGTCGTCATAAACGCCGTCATGCAACAGGCCGCTCGCTCCATTGGAAACAATCGACGCGATTCCAGCCACCGGCGCGACGCGCCGCAAATCTTCGCCCAGGTCGCCAAACGTCATGGCCAGCGGCAACTGGTAGGTCTCCGGCGTTCCGGTTTCAAAATCCACTTCGACCAGCGCCAGGGCTGAGCGGGCCGGCTGCACCTCAGCCGCATCCAGGATTTTTGCGCCGGAGATGCGGCGGGTTTTCCCACCGAACCATCTCTGCCGCGGCAGATAGTCCTGCAGATCCATCGATTCCAGGCGCTCCCGGCTGGCGCCGTCGAGCACGCTGTCCCAACCGGACGTTACATTGAAGGGAACGTGCTTCACCGAATCGGCGGGCTCCACGGCTTCCGGCTTGCGCTGCAATTCGAGCCACAGGAAACTGTAGGGCGCGAGCGTCAAGCGGTACGGTTGGCGTTCGATGGTCGGAAATTCCACGTAGCCGAGCATCTCGACGGGAATCATGCCCTCAAGTTTGGAAAGATCCAGATCGACGGGCTGCGCGAAGCGCGAGAGATTCGCCACGCACAATACCTGTTCGCCCTCGTAGCGCCGCAGGTACGCCAGAACCTTGCGGTTCACGGGGTTGAAGAAATTCGATCGTGCCGCGCCCGAACACGCGGAACAGTTTGCGCAGCGCGATCATGTTGCGCATCCAGTTCAGCAGCGAGGAAGTGTCGCTCAGTTGCGCTTCCACGTTGATCGCTTCGTAGCCCCATACCGGATCCATGATCACCGGGCTGTACAGCCGCGCGGGCGTAGCGCTGGAAAAGCCCGCGTTGCGGTCGCCGTTCCACTGCATGGGCGTGCGCACGCCGTTGCGGTCGCCCAGATAGATGTTGTCGCCCATGCCGATTTCGTCGCCGTAGTAGAGGATCGGCGTGCCCGGGAAAGAAAGCAGCAGGCTGTTCAGCAACTCGATGCGGCGGCGGTTGTTGTCCACCAGCGGCGCGAGGCGCCGGCGGATTCCGAGATTGATGCGCATGCGCGGATCGGCGCTGTAGGCCAGGTACATGTAATCGCGCTCGTCGTCGGTCACCATTTCCAGCGTCAGCTCGTCGTGATTGCGCAGGAACAATCCCCACTGGCAGGTGTCCGGAATGTCCGGCGTCTGCGCGATGATGTCGGTGATCGGCAGGCGGTCTTCCTGGCGCAGCGCCATGTAGATGCGCGGCATCAGCGGAAAATGGAACGCCATGTGGCACTCGTCGCCGTCGCCGAAATAAGGGCGCACATCGGTGGGCCACTGGTTGGCTTCCGCCAGAATCATGCGATTGGAATATCCTGCGTCCATTTCCTGGCGTAACCGCTTGATGACGGCGTGCGTTTCGGGAAGATTCTCGCAACTGGTGCCGTCGCGCTCGACCAGATAGGGAATCGCATCCAGGCGCAGGGCGTCGACGCCCATGTCCAGCCAGAAGCGCATCACCTTCAGCATTTCTTCGAGCACCGTGGGATTGTCAAAATTCAAATCCGGCTGGTGCGAAAAAAATCGGTGCCAGAAATACTGTTTGGCGACCGGATCCCAGGTCCAGTTGGATTTTTCGGTATCCGTGAAGATGATTCGTGCGTCCTTGTATTTCTGGTCGGTGTCGCTCCAGACGTAAAAATCGCGCTCCGGCGAACCCGGCGGCGCCTGGCGCGCGGTCTGAAACCAGGGATGCTGGTCGGAAGTGTGGTTCACCACCAGCTCGATCATTACCTGCAAGTCGCGGTCGTGCGCGGCATCCAGAAACGCCTGAAATTCGCCGATGGTGCCGTACATCGGGTGGACGTTCATGTAATCCGCGATGTCGTAGCCGTCGTCCTTGAGCGGCGAAGGGAAAAAGGGCAGCAGCCACAGGCAGGTGACGCCCAGATCCTGCAGGTAATCGAGCTTCTGCATCAGGCCGGGAAAATCGCCGATGCCGTCGCCGTTGCTGTCCTTGAACGCGCGCACGTGCAGCTCATAAATAATGGCGTTCTGATACCAGAGAGGATCGGATGCGCTGCCCGGTCGTTTTGCCATGGGTCCTTATCTCCGCGCATTGCCGCGTGCCGCGAAAGCAACGCCGGCGAGCGGGCCGGGCGCGATCGGCGCCGGCCCTGAAAACTGCTGCGAAAAAGATAAAATGAAACGCTGTTGCGCCGCGAGCCTAGCGCCGCACGTGCAATAGGTGCGCCGGAAGGCTGTCCGGAACCAAACTGACAAAATTCCGCGCGCCTTGCCAGGTGTATCGCGCGCCGCTCAGCAAATCGTGCACCTCGAAGGGTTGGGTGGACTCGAGGCCTAGCGCGTTGAGATCCAAATGAACCAAACCGGATTGCGAGTGAAATGGATCGAGATTGACGATCGCGAGGATCACGTCGGAGTGATCGTCGGTCGCCTTGCTGTAACAGAGCAGAAAATTGTTTTCTGTCGCGTGGAAGCGCAGCCCGCGATCGCTTTGCAGTGCAGGATGATCGTTGCGGGCGCGATTCACGCGGGCGATCAGGTCCTTTAAGCTCGACGTGACATTCAGGTTGCGATGCTTCAACTCATACTTCTCGGAGTTCAGATATTCCTCGCTGCCGGGCTGGAACGGCGTGTTTTCGCAGAGTTCAAACGCCGGACCATAAATGCCGTAGCTGGCTCCCAGAGTAGCCGCGAGAAGAAAGCGGATCTGGAATGCCGGATGCCCGCCGGTCTGCAGGAATTCCGTCAGAATGTCCGGCGTGTTCGGCCAGAGATTCGGGCGGAAATATTCGCTGACCTCGGTTTGGGTAAGTTCGGTGAAATATTCGGTCAAATCCTGCTTGGAATTGCGCCAGGCAAAATAGGTGTATGACTGTGAGAAGCCGAGTTTCGCCAGCCGGTACATCACTCGCGGCCGCGTGAAAGCCTCGGCCAGAAACAGCACCGCGGGATCCTTCTGTTTCACCTCGCGAATGAGCCACTCCCAGAACGCGAAGGGCTTGGTGTGGGGATTATCCACGCGAAAAATGCGCACGCCGTGCTGCACCCAGAACAGCACCACGTCCCGCAGTTCCTCCCACAGGGCCCGCCAGTCCGAGCTTTCAAAGTCCAGCGGGAAAATATCCTGGTAAAGTTTCGGGGGATTTTCCGCGAATTGAATGGTTCCGTCCGGGCGCTCGCGAAACCATTCGCGATGTTCCTGCACGTACGGATGGTCGGGAGTGCATTGAAACGCGATATCCAGAGCTACCTCGAGCCCGTGACCGTTGGCGGCGGAAATAAATTTCCGGAAATCATCCAGCGTGCCGAGTTCCGGGTGCACGGCCATATGGCCGCCCTCTTCCGAACCAATCGCCCAGGGACTGCCCACGTCATTCGGCCCGGCGGTGACGGAATTGTTTTTGCCTTTTCGGAAGGTGTGTCCGATCGGGTGGATGGGCGGAAGATACAGGACATCGAATCCCATTGAGGCGATGTAGGGCAACATGGCCGCGCAATCCTGAAACGTTCCATGACGCCCGGATTCAGGAGCGGAAGATCGGGGAAATATTTCGTACCAGGCGGAGAAGCGGGCTTTCTCGCGGTCCACGTCGACCGCCAGCCTCTTTTCCGGCTGCGTGGCCAGATGGCGATCCGGATAGCGCTGCACGGCGTTGAGCAGTTCCAGCTCGAGCGCAGCTTTTTTGGTCGATTCGCTTTCGTTGCTCTCCCGCAAGAAACGCGCGGTGCGGCGGAGGAACTCCGCATCCCGGCCGGTGGCGCGCGAAGCCGCGCTTTCCACCAGCCTTGCTCCGACCAGCAATTCGACGCCTACGTCCTGGCTGGCGTCGATGCGTTTAATCAAGTCGCTGCGCCAGGTCCCGAAGCGATCGATCCAGCCTTCCACCGTAAATTCGTATCGCCCGGGGAGCGGTACGGCGAATTCCGCGCGCCAGCGGTCGTTGCCGAGAGGTTGCATCGGCGCGAATTGCGGCGTGGACTCATTTTCGCGCCAGTAAAGCAGCTGGCAGGCAATCTGGTCATGGCCGTCGGCAAACACATCCGCCTCGACCACCACGGTTTCGCCGGCAATGCGCTTGACCGGAAAACGGCCGCCATCGATTTGCGGCACGATCCTCTCGATTGCGACCCGCTTCCGCCCCTCGTCTTTAAGCTCAGGCACGCCTGCCATCCCCCTGATCATAGAATGCAATTAGTCGCCGGATACCTCTAGAAATATCTTACGGGGCTGTTCTAGTTCCGGCCAAGCGAAATGGCGCGGGTTCGATTTATTCCGTGGTACGGCGGCACATCCGGCCGGAAATAGGCACTTAGACCTCGCCGCCTTGGCTGAGTACCACTAAGGATTTCCCCGGGAGTTGCATGGAGCGCCCCACGTCTATTGAATCCGCGACCTGCCGGCTGGGTCCCAGCCAGCGGGCATCCGCCGAAAACAGCTCAATCGTCCATAGTCCCTTGCCGCCGTGCGGAAGAATCTCGATTTCGGTATCGCCGAAATTGAAGACCGTCAGCAATCTGCGTCCGGTCGCAATACGCAGGACGGTTAGCACCGGCGGCTCTTCGCTGTCCATGATTTCCAGGTCGGCGTTCGAACCGAGGCGATTCGCGCGCCGAAAGCGAATCAACTCCTGGTAGAAGCGAAGCATCGTGCCGTGATGCGCAGTGTTGCGAATTTCATGGTTCAACTTTGACGCGTGGAACGAGGCTTCGCTCTGCGGATCAGGCGACTCGCCGGTCCAGCCGAATTCGGCGAATTCGTTGCGGCGCCCGCGGCGTACGGCTTCGATCAGGTCCGGATCGCCATGGCTCGTGAAATAGAGGAATGGACCGGGATGCCCGTACTCCTCGCCCATAAAAAGCAGCGGCACAAACGGGGAGAGCAGAGTAACTCCGGCGGCCAGCTTCTGCGATTCGAAATCGACGAGGGCGCCGATACGGTCTCCCCAAACGCGGTTGCCGATCTGGTCGTGATTCTGCTGATAGGCCACGAATCGGGAACGTGCGAGTCCCCCTGGAGGTTTTCCATGTAGACCGCGGCGATATTTGGAATGCTGCCCTTGAAAATACCAGCCATCACGGAAAACGGTAGCCAACTGGCCAACCTTTCCAAAATCCCCGTAATGTCCCTGGTCTTCGCGCGTCAATAGCGCGTGCAGGGAGAACTGAAAATCGTCGCTCCATTCCGCGGCAAGACCGTGGCCGCCCTGCTCGGGTGGCAGCAGGACGCGCGGATCGTTCAAGTTGCTTTCAGCGATCAGATAAAATTCGCGTCCCAGGCGGCGGCCGGCCAGATCCACCTCCCGCTGCATTTCGGCGAGAATGTGCGGCTCGCCGCCGTCGAAGATGCTGTGAATCGCGTCCAGGCGCAAAACATCGATATGAAAATTCTCCAGCCAGAAAATTGCGTTGTTAATAAAAAAGAGGCGGACGGCTTGGCTCCCGGGTCCATCGAAATTGATGGCCTCGCCCCACGCGGTTTTGTAGCGGTCCGTGAAGTACGGCCCGAATTGCCCGAGATAATTTCCTTCCGGGCCGAGATGGTTGTACACAACGTCGAGGGCTACTGCGAGGCCTAGTTCGTGCGCGCGATCGACGAAACGCTGCAGCGCCAGCGGCCCGCCGTAGCTGTTCTGTACGGCGAACGGGTAAACGCCGTCATAACCCCAGTTGCGGGAGCCGGGGAACTGCGCGACGGGCATCAACTCCACCGTGGTCACGCCCAGTTCGACGAGCTTCTCCAGATGGGAAGCCGCGGCGTCCAGCGTACCCTCCGGCGTAAAAGTGCCGACGTGCAATTCGTAGAAGATGGTTTCGGAGAGGCGCGGCGCTTTCCAGTTCTGGTCGTTCCAGGGAAAGGACGACAGGTCCACGAGTTCGGATGGCCCATGAACACGTTCGGGCTGAAAACGCGAGGTGGGATCCGGAAATTCTTGAGCATCGTTAACGCGAAAAACGTAGCGAGCGTGAGGAGGCAAACCCGGGATGGCAATTTGATGATAGCCGCCCTCATCTCGGGTCATTGGGAGGAGCCGATCGTTCGGGCCCAGGAGATGCACAGCAACCTGTTCGCGGAAAGGAGCCCACACCAAAAATTCCCAGCACCCATCTGCCCTGCGATTGGCGCCAATGGGCATGCGGTGTTCCGCCGGGACTCGATCCATCCTCTAGGGCCTCCGCAATTTCGCTCCTCGTGATAGTAGCATCTGCACAAAAGGGGGTGGGATTCGGCCAGCGGCTAAGGCCGGCCTGATGAAAACGCGCTTCTGTGGCACGGCTGAAACGGACGGTAGAAAAACCTAAAAAAACTTGTCATTCTGAGCGAAGCGAAGAATCTCTCTTTGTTCTTTTTGCTCACACTTAGATCGAAGAGAGTTTCTTCGCTTCGCTCAGAATGACAGCGTTTTGAGTATTTCCGCGGTCGGCGAAGTTGCCATCCAGAATGCAAACCGGGATCTCTGCGTTGCCAGTCCGAAATTTTCCCGGAGCGACGCGCAGCTCGCAGTGCGCGCTACTCGTAAAACTGCGGGGATTTTTTCAGCTTTGAATTCCCCACAAAATCGTGCTGGATCCACATCTGGGCGCCGGATTTCTGCACAAACGCTTCGATCTCCTTGCGGCTTGCCCGCGTTTGTTCCTGGTTGTATTCAAACGTGGGCACACGATCGAGTTGCTTCTCGGCGGGATAGTGATAGAGGTCGCCGGTCAACAGAACGCCGCCGGTCTTGGCCAGCTTCACGTAGAGCACCTGATGTCCCTGGGTGTGCCCGGGAGCGGATTTGATGATCACGTGGCCGTCTCCGAACACGTCGTAGTCGCCGGGCTTGATGATGATCGTTTTGCTCTTCTCCAGCGCGGAATAGGTGGAAGGCTGCTGCGTTCCGAAGGCTTTTCCTCCGAACATCGCATCGTGCTCCAGTTGCGGCACGAGCCAGGTAGAGCCCGCGAATTCGTTGGCGTTTCCGGTGTGGTCGTAGTGGTAGTGCGAGAGCGCCAGGTATTTAATATCGGCGGGCGCATAGCCGAGCTCCGCGAGCTGCCCGACCAGCGTTTTATCGACGTCTGCGTCGCGCTGCTGGCCATCCGGAAGCTTGACGTGCTGCGTGACCATGGCGCCGTTCGGCGTCCAGGAATTATCGGGAATCGCACCGGTGTCCCAGATCAGATTTCCCTTGGGATGGGCGATCAGAAAACAGGCCATGGACATATCACTGGTCTGCACGTCTTCGTTTTTCAGGTTGAAGCGGCCCATGTCCGGATTGTGCAGAACCCCGCAATCGAATACATACAGGCGCATCGACTTCGGCGGCTGGGGTTTGTGCGGGCTGGCCGGTGCGGACTGCGCAGACATTCTCAACGGAACCAAAAGCAAAACGACTCCTGCAACCATCGTGGCAAAACGAATCAGGTGGCGTTTCATGATCGGAAAAACCTCGCTCTCATTTTCAGATCAGACTGCCGGCGCGTGAATTGTGCGGCATTGTACACCTTACCGGCCGCCGCGGAAATTTTCCTCGCACGGCGAACATTCGAACTTCAGCGCGGCGCGAAGGGCGGAGCACCTGAGCAAGGGTATAATCGGGCGGGCATTGCGAAGCTGCTGCCGATGGATCGACTTACGATCGAATCGCCGCGATTGAAATTGATCTCGGCAGACCGCGAACTGCTGACGGCCGATCTTGCCGACATCGATGCGCTGTGCGCACAACTGGGCGTGGCGCGCCCCAGCGAGTGGCCCCCGGAAGGCAGCGAATACGACGAGCGGGCTGTGCGGTTCTTCCTGCAAAGGATTTCGAACGGCGGGACGCAGGCCGCGGGCTGGTACACGTGGTACGCGATTCTGCGCGCAGGTGAGGCGCACGCGGCTCGACTCGTGGGCAACGGCGGATTTTTCGGGCCGCCGGACGACCACGGCTCGATGGAAATCGGGTATTCGGTCTGCAAAGGCTCGCGAGTCGCGGGAATCGCGACGGAAATTGTGGCTGCGCTGCTCGAGTATGCGTGGAGCAAGAACGCCGTGAAACGTGTTGTCGCCCGGACACGACCTGACAACACTCCGTCCATCGGCGCGTTGCGCCGAAGCGGATTTTACGAAATTGCCAGCGACGACCCGGAGAAGCTAAAGTTTGAGTGTCTGAGACCGTCGAACCCGTAAGGTCCGGCGAGGCGTTTGGGGCTGAATTTTGACGACAGCTTTGAGAACGAAATTTAAATTGATGTTCCCGGTGATTCTGTTGCTGATCGCGGGTTGCGCGGAAGTCTTCTGCGCGTCCCCTTCCGCCCGGCTATACGTGTCTCACTATGAAAACGTATTGGGCACCTCACTGGAGCTGAAAGTAGTGGCCACCTCGGCGGGTCAAGCGGCAAAGGCCGAGGAAACGGTGTTGGCCGAGATCGACCGCGAATCGCACATCCTCAGTTCCTGGGATCCGAGCAGCGAATTCAGCCAGTGGTTTCAAACCGTCGATCAGCCCGTCAAGATTTCTTCCGAACTGTTCGAAGTGTTCGGCCTTTTCGATCACTGGCGCGTGGTTACGGGCGGAGCTCTCGACGCTTCGGCGGAAACCATCACGCGAGCGTGGAAACGCGCCGCCGCGCAAAACCGCGTGCCGACGGCGGCGGAGCTCGCTGCCGCCGTGGCCTCCGCTCGCCGCGTCCACTGGCGGCTCGACCCTGCGCAGCGTACCGCGACGCACACCAGCGATGCGCCACTGGCGCTCAATTCATTCGTAAAGAGTTACATCGCCGGTCGCGCCGCGGATGCGGCGTTGCGCGCGTCGCTGGCCGAAGGCGTGGTCGTAAATATCGGCGGCGACCTCGTGGTACGCGGCGATTGGAGCGAGCGGGTGTACATTGCCGATCCCAAGTCGGATGCTGAAAATAGCGGAGCCATCGCGCAACTGGCGATTCGAAATCGCGCCGTGGCCACCAGCGGCGATTACCGGCGCGGAGTGGAAATTGGTGGGCGTCATTACTCTCATATCGTCGATCCACGAAGCGGCCTGCCCGCGGATCAGATCATCAGTTCCACGGTCGTTGCGGAATCCCCCGCGACGGCCGGAGCGCTTGCCACTGCGATGTCGGTCCTCACGCCCGCGGAAAGTGAACGGCTGGCCGCGACGCTGCCTGGCGTGGAATACCTTCTGATTGCCCGGAATGGAGAAAGAATTGTGAGCGGCGGTTGGTCCGCGCTTGAGAGCGCGCCGACACAGCGCGAAACGGCTTCGCGCCGACCCATGCCAACCATACAGGAAATCTCAGCGCGCACTGGACCGGCGTCCTGGGATCCAATGTACGAATTGACGATCAGCATCGAGCTGAGTTTGATCGAAGGGACCCGCGTCCACCGCCCCTATGTGGCGGTGTGGGTGGAAGACGAGCAGCATGCTCCGGTCCGTACGATTGCTTTGTGGTTCGGGAAGTACAAATACCTGCGCGAACTGCGCGCTTGGAGCCGCGAGGAAAGCGCGCGCTCGGTGAGCGAAGACACGCACGTCATGAACTCCGTTTCCAGCGCCACCCGTCCCCCTGGTAAATATAGTTTCAAGTGGGACGGGAAGGATGACTTTGGCAACTCGGTCAAATCCGGAAAATACACGGTGATGATCGAAGCGGTGCGGGAGCACGGTTCCTACCAGCTGATGCACCAGGAAATTGATTTTAACGGCACGCCTAAACAGTACCAGCTTCCGGGCGATGTAGAGATCGCGTCGACGACCCTTGACTACCACAAAATTGCCCGATAATCCGCAGGCGGGGCGCGACGATTCCTCGCGCGTTCCGATCCAGCATCCTCGGTACCTGCATTGGAAACGCCGTTTCGCCCACCTGGCTCGTTGGCTGCACACGTACCTGTCCATGCTCAGCTTTGCGTTGCTGCTCTTTTTTGCCGCGACGGGCTTCACGCTGAATCACGCCGAGTGGTTTGACTCCGGCCGCCGGCCCTCCGTTTATCAGGGCACGCTGAACGCGGCATGGGTAAATTCTCCTGAACCAGGTGACGTGAAGAAAGACGAACTCGTAAATTATTTTCGACGCACCTATCGGACTCGGGGCGCGCTCTCCGATTTCCATGTCGATGGGGATCAGTGCGAAGTCCTGTTCAAGGGGCCTGGGTACGAAGCGGACGCAACCATCGATCGCCAAACAGGGAAGTATGACCTGACGGTGAGCCCATTCAGCCTGGTCGCGCTGCTGAACGATCTTCACAAGGGGCGGGACGCCGGCAGGAAGTGGTCGGCGGTAATCGATTTTTCGGCGGTGCTGATGACGCTGGTTTCGTTAACGGGACTGACGCTGATTTTTTTCCTGCAGAAGCGCCGCATTTCCGGATTGGTGCTGGTGGCCGTCGGCGCGCTGTTGTCCTACCTGATCTACTCGTTTTGGGTTTCCTGACGAGGATTCGCCGATCACTCTAGAAGATGTTCGAAACGGTTGTCTCCCAGGCGCGGGAAGCGTACGATGCGCAGGCTCGGGCTTCGAAATATCAAAGCAGAGTGGGGAATTCCTCCCGGGAGACGTTCCGAGATGCGCAACCGGCTCTTCGTTGCAGCGGCGGTGCTCGCCGCATTTGCTGCGTTCTCGCGTGGCGCGCATGGCCGGAATGCGATGCAGACGTCCGCACCGGCGAAGCCGGCCGAAACGCACCCCGACTTGACCGGCGTGTGGAACGCCATGCGTAATAACTATGATTTCGCATCTTTCAGCAAGGGCGATCCGCCGATGACGCCCTGGGGAAAAGCGCAATTCGATGCCAGCAAGCCGTCGCAGGGAGCGCGCGGCGTGAAGCTTACGGAAACCAATGATCTGGTTTACAAATGCGTTCCGCCGGGCATGCCTTACATCTACCTGCAATTTTTTCCCATGCAGATCCTGCAGACGCCCAAGGAAGTGATTGAACTGTTTGAGTCCGATCATACCGTTCGTCACATTTACGTGGATGGCCGCGCGCATCCGGCCGATTTATCGCCCACCTACAACGGCCACTCGATCGGACATTGGGAGGGTGACACGCTGGTGGTCGATACCGTCGGGCTGCTCGCGCGCACATGGCTCGACCGGCTGGGCCATCCGAAAAGCGAGCAGATGCACATCGTGGAGCATATTCGCCGCGTGGACGCCAAAACGCTGCAAGTGGACCTGATGTTTGATGATCCCAAGAGCTACCCAAAGCCCTGGAATGCGCAAATCCGCTTTCAACTGCATCCCGAGTGGGACATTCTGGAAGACGTGTGCGAAGACAACCAGGCGTTCGAGGGCTTTGAGAAATAAATTCACGGTCAAACCCAGACACTCGCGCAGCTGAATTTCCGGCCGCGGGCGCGGCTGTGGCAAGATCGCAGGGACTGAAATTCTGCGGAGGGAAGAGAATGAACCTGAAGAATGCGGTGGCATTGATCACGGGAGGAAGCAGCGGCATCGGGCGGGCCGTGGCGCAGGCGTTGTCCGCCAGCGGAGCGCGCGTGGCCATCACGGGGCGCGATCAAACGCGCCTGATGGAAACGGCGCGTGAATTGAACGTGCATCCCATCCATGCCGACGTATCCGTGGAGGCGGACGTGGAACGCACCTACCGCGAACTCGCCCAGCAATTCGGCGACCTGGACATTCTGGTGAACAACGCCGGCAGCGGTGTTTTCAAAAATCTGGTGGATTTCGACCGCAAGGAATTCGAAGCCGTTTTTGCAACCAACGTGACCGGGGCGATGCTGATGGCGCGCGAGGCCGCCAGGATTTTCGTCAAGCGGCAGCGCGGCAACATCGTGAATATCGCCTCGACGGCCGCTCTGCGCGGCGCGCCCAAGGGCACGGCCTACTACGCCAGCAAATTCGCGCTGCGCGGAATGACCGAATGTTGGCGCGCGGAATTGCGGCAGCACAATGTCCGGGTGTTTCTGGTGAACCCCAGCGAAGTGGTGACCAATTTCTACCAGCTTGCGGGGCTGCCGCAGAAGGCGAACGCGACGAAGTTGCGCTCCGAGGATATCGCCAAAATCGTGAAGGACGTACTGGAAATGGATGATCGCGCCTTCGCGCCGGAAGTATCGATTTTCGCCACGAATCCGAAGGATTGAGCGAAGAACAGGCGCGCCAAAGTTTCAGCAGCTTGCTGCAGTGACGATCCGCGAAACCAGCGGCGCAAAAATTGTTCGCCGCGCCGCTACTTGATGTTGTTTTCTTTCCCTTCTTTCACGTAAGCCACGGACTTTGCGATGTGGTTCTTGCTGTGGATGGATTTTTGCTTGGCCAGGTGCGCGAACATCTGAATGCCGAAGCCGCCGTCCAGGTCATCGGTGATTCTTTTTTTCCACGGTCGCCGGATAATCTGCGTAGTCAGGCGGCGCGTGATGCGCGGCTGGGTCATGATGTGATCGGCAAGCTGCCAAGCACGCTCCAGCAGTTTGCCGCGCGGCACCACTTCATTGACCAGGCCGTATTCCAGCGCTTTTTTAGCGTCGATCGCCTGGCCCGTGAGCAGGGCATAGGCTCCGCGCTTCACTCCCAGCAGTTCCATGAAGCAGCTGTGAATGCCGTCGCCCGGGACCGAGCCGATGTCGTAGTGCAAATCGAAAATCACGGCGTCTTCGCTGCAGATGGTGATGTCGCACATCAGGCAGATTTCGGTGTGAAATCCCGGCCCGTTCAGCACGCCGATAGTGGGAATTTCCAGGTCGTTGACCAGCGAGCTGACGTTGATGCGGCCGTCTTTGTAGGCATATTCATAGGCCCAGTGCTGCAGATCGTCCTGTTCGAGTTTGAATCCTTCGGGATCGGCGTCCATCATGAAGTCTTCGCCGGTGCCGGTAAAGATCATCACTTCGTTCTCGTTGTCGGCGCCCACCGTTTTGAAAAGCTGGCCGACGGAGCGGTGATTTTCCACGCTCAATTGAATCGGGCCGTTCGCGGTATGCGCCTGCACAAGGATTACGCCGTCCGCGCGGCGCTCAAGTTTGTAGTGATGTTTGAAACGTTCCTTATATTCCTCAAATTTCTGGCCGGGGACGAAATCCACGAGTGACATTTTCGTTTCTCCTTGTCGGTTGCCGGATGCCACTACAAAAATAGATCAGGACTTCAGGCCGGCATTGCGCGCGATCACTTCGGTCATGCTGGACCAGTCCATTTCGCTCTGGCCCTGGGCGACGGCGGAAAGCAAAGTGTCATGCACCAGGCTGGCCAGCGGCATGGGCGCGGCACACTCCTCCGACGCCGCGAGTACCAGGCGCACGTCCTTCAACCCCAGTTGCAACGCAAATCCCGCCGGCTCGAATTCCTTGTCCGCGATGATTCGCCCGTAGTTGGCAATCACCTGGGAACCCAGCAGCGCGTTCATGATCTCGAGAAATGCCTGCGGCGCAACGCCCGCCTTGCGCAGAGTGGCGTAGGCTTCGCCGAAAGCCTGAATCGCGCTGATGATGATGAAATTTCCGCAAACTTTGGCCACGTTGGCTTGCCAGGGTTCGGCGCCCACCACGAACGTCTGGCGCCCGATGGTCTCGAACAGGGGACGGCAAAGTTCAATCACATCCGCGGGCCCCGCTACCACGACCAGCAGGTTCTTGGATTCCGCCGCTTCCGGCCGGCCAAATACCGGAACGCTCAGATAGCGCTGGCCGCGCTCGGCGTGCGCCGCCGTCAAGCGGCGAGCCATTGCCGTGCTGATCGTGCTGTGCGACAGGTGGACGCTGCCCGGTTTCATGGCGCCGGCGATGCCATCCGCGCCGAAAACAATCTGCTCCAGCGCGCCATCGTCGGCCACCATGGTCATCACGACGTCCGCGTCCCGGCAGGAATCGGCGGGCGAAGAACCGATCCGCGCGCCTTCCCGGGCCAGCGGTTCGGCTTTTTCGCGGCTGCGATTATGGACGCAAACGGTGTGCCCGGCGCGAAGCAGGTTGCGGGCCATGCCCAAGCCCATCCTGCCCAATCCGATAAATGTAATTTTCATATCCGCCAGCATAGCGACTCCGCCGATGGGAGCCAAGTTTTTTTAGCGTACGCAAATTTACTATTCATTTAACTCAAAGCGATTTGCGCCGCTTTGTAACATCCTCTTGCTCCGGGAAGGATCGCGGTGAGCGTGGGATGAATAATAGCAAGACTCGTGGGTCCGCAAAGCGATGCCCCCGCGCCGCGCGGCCGCCGTCCGCGACAAGATCGAGATGTTGCTTAAAAAAGTCTTCTCTTGTACATTCGCCTTACCCCCGCCGTAAGCAGGTCGATGAGCTCGAAAGTTCGCATTTCCGGTCCAGGTTTTCGCGGCGCGATTTCGCGCGCCATGGCACGATCATCGCCCCGAAATCCCAGTGGAGTTTCAAGTGAAATCGGTATGGACAATCTCCGGCGATCCTGCGGAAAATCAGCGCAATGCGCGGCACCAGGCGGGGCTGTGCCGCGGATGGTGCCGCGGCCGCTGCTGAGATTGCGGCGATTGACGGATGCCGGAATTATGATCTATTCTTTGCCACCCACAGATTGTCACGAGTCGGACGGAAAGAGGCCCCGCCGGAAACGAAGAAAGAACCTAACATCGCAAATCGGCAAGGGTCCTGGTGACTGCGTCCACCAGAAGCAGGGGAAATAGATCGCCGCGGCGCCGGAACAGCGCTTCAAAACGCGCCCGGTGCAGCGAATTTTTTAAAGCCGGATTCTCCAACTGTCGGTGGAGGTTTAGGCCATGAATTCTCGACGTATCCGTAACTCTTTGCTTTTTTGCGGAATTCTGTGCGTGTGCCCTGGGACAGTGAAACACGCGTCCGGCGCAGTCCCTCCCATGCCGGCGCAACGTTCGCTGCCCGGCACCGCACATGCCAAGAAACCGGCCCCGCTCGATCGGACTCTTCCCGCCGAATTTGCTTCCATTCCCGGTCCGATGCGCTCGTTCTTGCGCATGTCGGCGATCAGCCAAAAGGTTACGCCCACGGAAGTTCTGCCGCTCCTGGCGCGCAACGTTGTGATGAGTGGCTACCAGGGGGATCGGCCGACGGAATTTCTGGTGCTCCTGAATTGGTACATGGATCAGGCGCGGGAACTGGAGGAGTTGGCTGGACCCGGTGAAGTGATTCATGTAACGAACTGCGGCGATTCCCAGTCCCTGCTGGTCATTCTCGGATACCGTCTGCAGCGGGCCTGCGGGCCGGACGCTGCCCTCGAAACGGCGGATGCCAACCGCGCCTTTCTGACCATCGATTCCGGCTTCCCGCTGGCCGACCTGGAGGAGGCTCTGCGCGATGGCAAGCCGTTCGACTTGCCCTACACCTCTACAAAAGTCCCCATTCTCTACCAGTCGTCGGACTGGGTTCAGAACAAGAAAAACGCCAATCGCGGCGTGGTGGACTCGATCCTGCGCGATCCTGAAATGGCGCGTCTTTATTGGGCCATGTCCCGGATGGACGGTGAGACGGGACAGTTCCTCTGGCAATCGATGGGCCTCAAGAAATTGCTTCTGGCGGCCCCGGTACTGGATTTTTATGGCAGCCAAATCAGCGTGCGTGGAGGAAGGGTTCTGGTTCCGGGCGGCGTGCCGGCAGAGAACGCCTGGCGCGACCTGGTGGGGGCCAACCCGCGATCGCCCGCAGACTTCATTACCAAACTGGTCTCGAAAGACAGCGGCTGGTTGGCCGCGTATTTCGACACGCTATCGCGAGTCAGCCAATCGCAGCAGGCGTACTTCACGTCCGCGCGTCACATCCAGCACATATACGATGCGCTGCGCGGACGCGACATCACGCCCATTCCCACGCGCCACTCGTTTCGACCTGATCCCGGCCTTTTCCTGCTGGAAGCGCGCCTGAAAATCGAACCTGACGGCAAGCCACATATTCCCGGAGATATCGAGGTATGGAAAGCGGTACTGCGGCGCAAAATCGATTCCAAGCTCGTCCGCGATTGGGGTGACAAAGCATCTGGCTGGAACAACCCCGACCAGGTAGTCGAAGGAATGGTGGGCGTTTCCCGCTATCCGATGCCGGATGGCCCGGTCTTCAATTTTCTGGCGCTGACGGAAATCGATCGCGGCCGCCCGCACGATCAGCAGTTGAGCGTTGCCACGGCCCGGCTCCTCGCCGATAAGTTTCCCCAGTTCGGCGATCAGTACCCGGTGTTCGCCGAATTTCATGCCCTCAACGACGATTCCATCGTCAAATTTTTAGTGACGGCCGAGGGCCTGAATCAGATTTCCGATCGCCTGACGAAAACCGATGCCCTCGGCATGCTGCAGGCCAACCTGAGCCTTTGGCAAATTCTGGCGCGCCAGGGGGAAATCCCCGACGCGCGAATCAATGACTCCTGGCAAAAAATTCTGGCGCCGTTCAATACGCTGCACACCGCCGATCAGGTGTACAGCGCCGGACGTGCGGCTCTAGCCGAATTGCTGCGAGCGGCCACCAACAAGCCCTACCTGTCGCAGGATCAGATCTTCGTGTTGCTTGCCGGTCCTGAACAATTCACCAAAGAGGGGCAGCAACTGCGCGCCCAGATGGCCAGCCGGATGCACCAGGTGATTGACGATCAGCGGCTGGTTTCGCTGGATACGATCATGGCGCTGGGCGACGGCCTCGATCAGATGGCCAAGGGCCGCGACGTAGCAGAGTCCCTGATTCCGCTGGCCGGAGAGCTGCGCGAGTTTGAAATGCCCAAGCCGCTCTTCACCAAGAGCGAGCGCACCGAATTTGCGGCCGGCGTTTACAGCAATCGGCACACCGCGCTGCAGATGCGTACCGACCTGATCCACATCATCAAATCCCCCAGCAGCCCGGCGGAACTCACGCAGGCCCACGGGCTGCTTACGCCGTTCCTGCGAGACACTCTGGTCGGCCTGAACTACGCCTACTACGAACCGCCCGGCGCCCAGATGATGCACAACAATCCGCTGTTCGTGCGCTCGCACGATTTTTCCGGCGGCGACTACTCGGGTGAAGCGGCCAGTGCCAATGAACAGATGTGGCGCTCCCCGCGGATTTTCGGGCGCGGATGGACGGCCAGCGGAGGCGCGCATCTGATCGGCTCGATGGCCGATCTACCCTATGCGCTGGCGCGCGTGGAGCAGGACTTCATCGTCCCGCAGAACGTGCAGTCCCTGATCTGGGAAGACCTGGTCCCCGGCCTGATCACCAGCGCGGTTCTGCCGCGATGGTGGGATGTGACCCGCAACGAAATGCACGCGGTAGCTCTCTACCAGCGCGCCGGCGAGGAATTGCTGGCGGGAGCCGCAAAAGACGAAAAGCTGCGCGAATCGGTGCTCGCGCTGCTTTCGGACTGCCTGCTCCCGCAAAGGTTGGAGGCGGCCGAAGCCGCTCTGCGTGCGGGGCACGATGACGATGCGCTGGCGCTGATTGCCCCGGCTGAAAGCTTCTATCTGGCCGCGGAGTTTCGGCGTCGCCATCCCTCCGAAAAGTCCGTGTGGGGCTCAGCGGGCAATGAACTGGGCGAGGTGCTGGCGCGGTATCCCGCGGAGACCAACTCCGAGCGCATTTCGGAGGACTTCGGCGTGCCGCATCCGGCGCTGGCGCAGAGCTACGGGCGCGAACTGCTGAGCATGAAGCCAATTCCAACGTTCCTCTACTACTCCAGCCGCCTGATGGCCGAATCCTGGGACTCCGGCAATTTGTACTGGGCTCGACTGGCCGACGAAAAGGGTTACTCGCCGGTGATGCTCAATACCATCGTGCCGCAATTGACCCGCCGCATGATTGAACAGACTTTTGCGTCGCATCTGGAAGACTGGTCGGCGGTGCTCCGCGCCATGCACGAAACCGGAGAGGAATTCCGGCAGGGTAAGATGGCCGCGCTGCCAAAAGTCGGACCGGTGGCTGGACTGTAATTCGTTTCTGAATTTCTTTTCTAAGGTTTCGATCCGGGGAGCGGGACACGCAGCAATGCGTCGATAACTCGCGGGGGAATCATGGCAAAGCGAAGTGTGACGGCGGGCCTGGGAGTCGCAATTTTAATGGGCAGTTGCGCAGCCTGGCTCATGGCGCAGGACCGGCCGCAGGATGCCGGCGGCAACGTCATTCGCGTGGTGGTCTCCATGGTGCAGCTCAATGTCGCGGTCACGGACGACAAGGGAAACTACGTGACTTCGCTGAAACCCTCCGATTTTGAGCTGACCGAGGACACCATTCCCCAAAAGGCCGCCACCTTTGAAGAGGGCAACGAAGGTCCCCAAAACCTGTTGGAGTCGGCCCAGGATTCCGCCCTGCCCAAGGCAACGGACGGCGAGGGTGCCGCGTGAGCACCGCCGTGCCGGCGCTCAGAACGCCACCATGGACAGCGTCGCCTCCGCCGTGAGCGGCTCAAACGTATTTATTCTGTTCGACACCAGCAACTACATGTTCCGGGGCCGCGGCTTTGTTTTTGCGCAGGATTCGATCGCGGAGTTTGTGCGCACCTTGGATCATCCTTACCAGATCGCATTTTATTCCTACAGCCGGGATTTCTACCGGGCCGCGTCGCTCACCTCGGATCGATCACGGGTGCTGCGCGGCGTGCGCGAAACGGTAAACGGCGATGACTCCGCGCTCTACAACGCCTTGCTGATGACCCTGAAAGACGCGGCGCAATATTCCGGCCGCAAGGTCGTGGTTGTGTTCTCCAACGGCCCGGATAATTCCAGCATGGTTTCACCCGAAGACGTTGACGAGTTGGCGCAGTCCGAAGGCGTTCCCATCTACATCATCAGCACGCGCGAAGCCAAGCTGGATGCGGCCTCAGCCGCGGTGTTCTCCCGCATGACGGCCACTACGGGCGGCGAAGCTTACTTTGCCAAGAGTTGGAAAGATCAGCGTGATGCGTTCACCTCGATCCGGGAGGATCTGGCGCATCTTTATTTCATGAGCTACTATCCGCAGCCGAATCCCAATCGTGGCTGGCGCACGATCACCGTCAAACTAACCAATCCCAAGTACAAAAAGTACCGGATCCGCACACGCAGCGGCTACCGGCCCATTCCGGCACGCGTGGCCATCGATGACGTCGCCGCAGGTCAATAGTTCGTCGGTGAGTTTCGGAATTTTTTCCGCTCGATAGTAACTACCGCGATGTCTGTAGGCACTCCGTCGGCTGATTCTTGCCTACTGTCCCTTAGTACAGTAGTAATTTTCCAGACATGTATTTAAGCTGGCTTGGACTGGATGGAATGCAGGTCTCTCAAGGGTATCCGCAAAGGAAGAGAACTCACCATGGACAGAAAGAAAGCAGCAATCTTGGCAGGGCGCAGCACGGCTCCCGATGGATCAAAGGAAGAGCGCCGAAAGAGCCATCGATTTCTGGTCGCGGTGCCCGTGGAGGCGACCTGGCGTAACGCGGAAGGCGTACCTGTCCTGGTACAGGCCGTGGCCAAGCAGGTGAACGCCAACGGCGGCTATCTGGAAATGACGGTCTATCCTCCCGTGGGTAGCCGGATCGGGCTCACCAATTTTTTGTCCGCCGAAACGACCGAAGCCCGCGTGCTGGCCACGCCGAGCTCGCGCGAAGGCGTGGCGCACGGCATTATCGTGGAGCTGATCACTCCGAGCGAAAGCTTCTGGGGCGTGAACCTGCAGGTGAAGAAGACTTACGTCGAACTGCAGAAACTGGAAAAGTCGCTTCAGGCCGAAGGCATTGATTTCCGGCTATTGAGCGAGTTCCGCGACACCGTGGATACGCTGCGCACCACGGCTCTGGCGGTGCAGCAGTTGCGCGAGTACCAGCTGAAGGGCCAGGACTCGTCCGAAGTGATCCGTATGCTGGTCAAGGATCGCGTGCGCCGCGCCACGAGCCTTTGCCAGGAACTGGTGGCCGATATCGACGCCGGCAAGATGTCCCGGGAAACCAAGGAAATTGAGGAGTTGTTCGACGCCCTGGAACAGGCCTGCGACCGTGTGCGGCATCTCCTGAAAAGCAAGCATCCGGATCGCTACGTAACTTCGCGCACCTGAAATCTTCCCGCAAACTGAACCTATTTTTCTATCGCTTCGTCCGCAGTATTCGCGAACCTTTCGGAACCGCGGAGGCGCGGATCGCCCGCGCCCCTGCGGCCACTGCCTGGCCTCCTAAAACCGGAACACCAAACCCGTGGAAATCCTTGGGCTATGCTGTACTCCGCCGAAAAAGTGCGTAATCACATCGTCCGCCTGCACAACCCGCCACGAAATCAGCGGCAGGATGCGCAGGTCCACGCCGCCGCCAATGGCCGCCGAGACGGAAGTGTTGGCAATACCGTTGAATGAAAGGTGGCCTACGCCGACAAGCGCGTGAGCGAATGGCGACAACCGCCCGGGAAACGAAAACTGCGGTCCGGCCATGAAATGCAGCGTTCTTCCGTCCGGCGAGGAGGGCAATCCAAACTGGCCGTCCAGATCGGCCGCGATGCCCAGCCATTCATGCAGCTTGTACTGCCCGGTGATTTCGACGCCATTGAGATTTCGCGACGGACTGGTGCGCAAGTGCTCGAATGAATAGCCGCCAAATAAATCCAGGGAGCCCTGGGCCTTTGCGGAGATGGAAATGCAGAAGATGAGTGCGAAAAGGAATAGAAATCGTCGAGCCATGAATATTGCCTCCGGCCTGAATTTTTAAATTGAAGTCGCGGCACTGAAAATCGTGTCGGTCCGCGTTAGCGGCTGGGTTGCCTACTGTGATGCCGCAAAACTTGCGGCGGTCGCTTCCTGAAATGGCCGGGCACGCCAATTAATCAACGTGAGTTTCAGGATCGCGCACAACGGTAAATCGCGGGCGGGGTGGGGACCCGGGGAACGGAACGAACCAATCGCATTGTAGTTCACGGGCCGCAACCCTCGCAGGCTAAGCGGCAATTTTTTTAGCGGATGTTTCCGTATTTGCATCTAATAAAAAGGAGAAGTACAGGCGGCCGGTGCAGCGAAAAACTGTACCGGTGCAGGTACTCGGCGGCGGGAAGCACGCGGAACGGTTCGCGAGCTGCAGATGGCCTTCTGCAACCACCGCTGTCATCTCGCGGCTCAAGTGCTCGCCAATTCAAGGAGGGAATTCGCCATGTTCCGAGTTAAGGGAATTTTAAGTTCGGCGCTGCTCGCCGGCGGCTTGCTGCTTGAAGTAGCCGGGATCGGTTGCGGCGGGCGCGTGCGCGTTTATGACGAGTACCACAGCGATTACCACCACTGGAACCATGACGAGGATCGGGCCTACCGCAGCTACTGGAACGATCGCCACGAGGCTTACCGCGACTACAACCATCTGAATAAGGATGAACAAAAGGACTACTGGAACTGGCGGCACAATCATCAGGACCACGATCGCCACTAGACAGTTGCCCTGCTACTTGATTGGATTCAGATCCAATCCGAAATGGGGGTCGCCGTAGGTGCCGTCCACCAGCACCGGCACCACGGACCCCTGTTTCTTGTTCAGGAACGGATCCAGGACTTTCGCAAACAAGGCCTTGATTCCGCTGGTGCTCTGCGAAAATTTGGCGTCCATCTTCACGGTTCCGTGCAGATCGATCTTTTCATTCAGCAGATTGTACGTGCCGTGCATGCGTGCATCCGCTCCGGGAATCGCAAACACTAAATCCGGAAATGTGGCCACGCCGTCGTGGACGCTGCTATGTCCGTGCACGTGCGCAGCAACGGTGTCGGCCGGAATCTCCTCCCCATTTTCTTTCTGCTTCTTGAAACCTCGAGCCGTCAGGCTCAGATCGTTCACACTTTCCTGCCGGGACGGTTTATGGAAGTGGCCGTCGGCGATGTCAAACTCGCCCTGCACCGTGATTTCCTGCAGAAACGGCTTTCCCTCCGGGGGAACCGTGACGTGCGCCGTAATATTCGTCCCCCCGGACAGCGGAGGGTGTTCAGAATGCACAAAAAGGCGCAAGAGGTCCTGAATTCGCCCGTCGCGAATTTCGAAATCAAGCGCCGTAAACTTTCCGTTGAAGCCCTTCCGGCCGGCGACGCTTCCGCTTGCGCGAATTGCCGTGTTCAAATAAGACGCGGTGACGCTAGTCAGCGCCACATCTCCATTCAGGGCATTGACCAGGAGATCGAAGCGCGTCATGAGGCGAGCGGCATTTCCGCTGCGCACGACTTCGAAGTTCGCGGCATCTGACGTCCCATGTACCTCAATGCGATTGAGCGCCCCCGAGAAGCTGCCCTGCGAGCCAACTGTTCCGGTAATACCGTCAAAGACCCCCAGATCGGCGCCATCGAGCGAGTAGCTTCCGGACGCCGGCGTTTGCCCGGGATCGTCGGCATGAAATGGGCCGAAATGGCCGGTTGCCTGGACCTCGCCCGGCGGCGTGGGATTGTGCAGGGCAACTCGGTAGGACATTCCGTGGTTCGAACTGACCGATTCGAGCAGCAGTCGATGAATATCAAATCGCGTGGCAAGGCTGTCGTTCGCGTGCGCGAACTCGAGCACTGTTCCATCGGCTGTGATCGCTCCGATGGTCATGGGCGACTTGGTGTATCCGCCCTGAAATTGGCCCGCGTCTCCCAGCGGCGGCACGTGGATCACCAGGCCGTCCAGCGTAACGCTGGCAACATGGTGAGGCCGCCAGATGAAATCGGAATAGTGCCCTGCGATGGTGAGCTTTCGAATCGTTGCGATCGGCGCTGATCCAGGAGCGCCAGAAATCGCGCGGAAGGTTACGCCCTCCGCCATGCAACCCGGATGCGGGAAATAGGTAGTCTTAAAGTGATCGATCCGAAGGTCGCTTGGGAATGTCTCACGAAGCGAATCGGTTATGACCCGCTCCGAGAATGGAAAAAATCTGACCAGCAGAAATATTCCGACGGCGACGATGGCCGCCGCCAAGGCCAGAATCCAGCGCAACGAGGGCCGCAGAACGCCTGCGACACTCACGGCCCACCCTCTAGCCGGAAATGCGACTGCCGAGCGCTCCACCTTCGACAATGTGACCTCAATGGCCGGGTTAGAGATACAACCTGATTTTCGGTGTCATCCGAATCGGAGTCCATCGGGTCGGCGGGGTATAACCGCCGGCAAAACTTGGTAGCGGATGGCGACTGATTTGCGAATGAACTGAAGTCAGGGAATTTTCAAACGGTCGCTGCCCGGCTTCCACCCCTACTGCGCTAAATCCCGCCGTTGGCCTCTGCAGTCGGCCCCCGCGAATTGACTTTCCCGCCTGCCCCTGTAAGATAGAAGTGTCCCGTGAGCCATGAAACGCAAGCCCGCGCCTGCATCTGTTGTTGCCACAACGCTGCGCCGCTGTGTGGGGGACCCGCGAGCTAGGGAAAGGATCAATCGCGGCGAAGGCAGCCCACCTCGGTGAACGATCCGACGGTGGGTTTTTTGTTTTCAGGTCGGCGAGTTCGGCCGCGTCGCAGCAAAATCAGCGCGGCGTGCGAAAGATTGCTGTAGAGTAGCCACGCCTGTGCTCCCGCCCGGCACAACGGGCGGGCATTCCGATTTGGAGGCACCAGTTCGATGAAGGTCTCGAACGCTTCCTGGGCCGAGCGCCTAGCCGGAAAAATTCCGGAGGCTCTGGGCCGGGAAATCGACAACTTTGAAACGGAAATTTCCCTGCGCAAGCAGGGCAAGCTGGACGAGCGCCTGTTCGCGGAGACGCGCCTGCGCCGCGGCGTCTATGGCCAGCGCTACGACAACGGCCAGCGGCACGACGGCAAGTCGGTCCAGCAGCTTTCGTATCCGTCCGGAGAGCTGACCAAGGGTCCCAACACCATGTGGGACGCTCCGGGGATGCAGCGCATCAAGATTCCCGCCGGCGGTCTGAACGCGCGCGCAGCTCGAGACGCTGGCCGACCTGGCCGAGGAATACTCCGACGGCATCGCGCACATCACCACGCGCCAGGATTTTCAGCTGCACTACGTTCACATCGATGACACGCCCACCGTCATGCGCCGCCTGGCCGCCGCGGACATCACCACGCGCGAGGCCTGCGGCAATTCCGTGCGCAACGTGACGGCCTGCCCCTATTGCCGGCGTTTGCCCGGATGAGAAATTTCGACGTCACGCCGTATTCGCGCGCGCATTGTCAAAATTCCTGCTGGGCCATCCCGACACGCAGAATTTCGGGCGCAAATTCAAGCACTCCTTCAGCGGCTGCTCGCAGCATGCCTGCGGCCTGGCCAGCATGCACGACATGGGCATGGTCGCCGTCACGCGAATCGAAAACGGAAAAGAGAAGCGCGGCTTTGACGTATCCGTGGGCGGCGGCCTCGGCGCTGTGCCCTATCAGGCCAAGCTGTTCGACTCATTCGTTCCGCCGGAGGAGTTGCTGCCGCTGGCGCAGGCGATTTCGCGCGTATTTCGCACGGCTGGGCGAAAAGAAAAATCGCAGCCGTGCGCGCATCAAGTTCCTGGTTCAGGACCTGGGCATCGAGAAATTCAAGGAACTGGTGCTGGAAGAACGAAAGACGCTCTCCGACGATCCGCGCTGGACCGATTTCATCGAGGACGCGGAAAAATTCGCGGAAACGCCGCTGCGTCCCGGCGGCCCAATGCCGCTGCTGGGCTCGGAAGCCTTTCAGCGCTGGGTGAAGACCAATACCCGTGCGCAGAAGCAGGAAGGCTACACGGTCGTCACCATCGCGCTGCCGCTCGGCGACATTACCGCCAACCAGTTGCGTTCCCTCGCGGACATTGCCCGGCGTTTTACGAACGAAACGATTCGTTCCACCGTCGAGCAGAACATCGTGCTGCGCTGGATCAGCCAGAGCGATCTGCCCGGAATTGCACAAAGCGCTGCTATGCCGCCGACCTCGGCGCACCCGGGCGCGGGCAGCATCGTGGACATCGCCGCCTGCCCCGGCACGGACACCTGCAAGCTGGGCATTTCCTCCTCGCGCGGACTGGCCGCCGAACTGCGCAAGCGCCTGAACGAGAAAAACTTTCAGATGGATGAATCCATCGAGAAGCTGCACATCAAGATCAGCGGCTGCTTCAACAGTTGCGGCCAGCATCACGTCGCCGACCTCGGCTTTTACGGCGTCAGCCGCAAGATGTCCGGCTACGCCGTCCCGCACTTCCAGGTGGTCCTCGGCGGCGAATGGGAAAATAACGGCGGCTTCCTATGGCCTGCCGGTCATCGCCATTCCGTCCAAGAAAATTCCGGAAGTCGTCACGCGACTGACGGACCGCTATGCGGCCAACCGCAAGAGCGGCGAAAGCTTCAAGGATTTCATCGGCGCATCGGGCAAAGTCGAACTGAAGACGATGCTGGAAGATCTGGCGCGCCCGCCGGCCGATCCCAGCGATCGCTCGCTCTTCCAGGACTGGGGCGATCCCCGCGAATACACGCTGGCCGATATGGGAATGGGCGAGTGCGCCGGCGAAGTCGTTTCTTCCGTCGAATTCGATCTGGCCGCGGCCGAAAGGGAATTGTTCGAAGCCCAGGTAGCCCTGGAGGATCAGACAGATCGAGCAGGCCGGAAAGACCGCGTATCGCTCGATGGTGCTGGCGGCCAAAGCCCTGGTGAAAATCGAGTCGTCCAACATCGCGGACGATCCCGCGCTGATCGTGCGGGAATTTCGCGCCCGGTTCTACGACACGCAGAAATTCTTCGATCCATTTGCCGGAGGCAAATTCGCGCACTACCTGTTCAGTGCACAAGAGAAATCGGACCAGCCGTATACGCCGGACTCGGCGAGCTACCTGATCGACGAAGCCCAGCTTTTCATCGACGCGGCGCACAGTTGCTACAACCGCATTTCGGCTCCCGCGACGGCATGAGCGGTGTTTTGGGCTAAATAAAAAGTCTCTGTCATTCTGAGCGAAGCGAAGAATCTCTCTTCGATTTCAGTGCGGGCACCGAGCGAGAAACCAGGAGAGATTCTTCGCTTCGCTCAGAATGACAATTCAAAAGGGAAGCCTGACCCATGGAATTTCAGCACGTGAATGTGAAGCTTTTCGTTCAAGAGGCCGGCGAGCCTCATCTGGAGCCGTTAATTCCGGTCTTCCACGGCTGGATTGAACAGCAAAACGGCGCGGAGTTGCTGATCGACGTGGCCGACTATTCGCACGTGCCGGCCGGGCCGGGAGTCGTGCTGATCGGCCATGAGGGAAACTACAGCGTCGACAATGCCGACCATCGTCTCGGCATCCGCTACAACCGCAAGGCCAGCGTCGATGGCAGCAATCAGGATCGCCTGAAGCAGGCTGCGCGCGCGGCGCTCACCGCCTGCCAGCGCCTGGAAGCCGAGCCGCGCCTCGGCGGCAAGTTCCGCTTCAACGGCCAGGAAATCGAGATATTCATCAATGACCGCCTCCTTGCGCCCAATACGCCGGCAACGCGGGAAGCCATGCACGAAGATTTACGGACGTTCTCTCACAAATTGTTTGGCGGCGGGGAGTACGCGATTGCCTACAGCGCCGAGCCGAGAAGCCTGTTTACGGCGTACGTGAAGGCTACGCAACCGGTGACCGCCGCCGAATTGCTGGCAGCGCTTCAATAGAAATTCAGCAGCAGATCGCGAAGGAGGAATCTCATGGGAAAGCTCATTCAAGCCTCGAAAGTTAAAATTTCGAAGGAGCCTGGAAAAAGTAAAATCAAACGCGCGGAGATTGAAGGCTTTCCCGGCGCGCTGCGCATGGGAATTCATGGCGGTATCGCCCAACATTTCAAGCTTTCGCCGGACGAGCCCATGGCCTCGACTCTGGACTACATTGTGGCCGCCGTCGGCGGCTGCATGACGGGCACAGTGGCCGGCGCGCTGGAAGCCCGCGGCGTCAGCGCCGCTCCCGACAAACTGGAAGTGGAAGCCGAAGGCCGCATCGAGGACGTCGACGGCAAGATGATCCTCACCGGCATCAAGCTTCACTACAAACTAAAAGTGCCGAAAGACAAGCGCGCCGCCGTAGAGCGCGCCCTCGAACATCACGAAGGACTGTGCGCCGCCTCGGAAAGCGTCCGCCGCGGAATTACCGTGGAGTGGGACAGCCAGATCGTGGAAGAGCCCGCCACGGAGACTGCCGGCGCAGACGCTGCCGCCGCAGTGCCGACTTCCGCTACGGCTCGCAGTTAGGGCAGGAAGTTGTTTCGGTAGGCCAGCTTTGTGGGTCGCGGCCCGTTCAGCCGCGACATCTAGGTTGTATAAAAACGGGGGCGTTAGCCCCTGAAGCGGTGCTGAATTCCGGAACTAACTGCTATCGAGATAACTCCCAGCTTTACTGAATGGATTCGTCGGGCGCGGCACCGCCGACAGCGAGTTCGGCTGACGAAGAATTCCTCAGTTTGCGCGGCGCTGTTTCGCGCGTCGCCAACATCGCTCCGATCCCAATCACTGCCGCCACAGTCCAATACCACGCCGGCGCTAGCGGATTTCCCGTCAGCTTGATGAGCCACGTAACCACGTACTGCGTAGTCCCTCCGAACGTGGCAATCGCAAACGCGTAAACCACCGAAATGGCCCCCGACCGAATTTCCTTCGGAAACGACTCCGCCAGCCAGATGACCATCGTGCACATCGAGAGCGACGACACGATCGACAGGAGCGCGGTTATCCCGAGCAATGTAGCCGTTGTGCGATAGTGTGAGATCGCGTAAAACGCGGGAAGGATCATGACCAGCAACACGCTCATCGGTACCAGCATCATGTTGCGCCGCCCGATGCGATCCGACAGCGCCCCGCCCACCAGATCGAAGCACACGCCGCAGAATCCGGCGACGATCGTGGCGGCAAATGCCACCCTGGTCGGCATGTGCAGCGTGGCGATCGCATACGTGGTCATGTAATTTTT
Source organism: uncultured Acidobacteriota bacterium (assembly GCA_963774805.1). Taxonomy (GTDB): domain Bacteria; phylum Acidobacteriota; class Terriglobia; order Acidiferrales; family UBA7541; genus Palsa-360. The sequence goes on along the minus strand of CAVZGK010000002.1, from coordinate 55,502 downwards.
GGTGTACGTGCCGATCGTTCCGCTGGCCAGCACCAGCAGCCCGATCACCGCCACTCCGAGGTAGGGCCGAAGCGCGGTGCGTTCGCCCGTGCGCTGCGCGTGCGTGGGAAACGTTTCCGGCAACGTGCGGCGGATCAGCAATCCGAACGGCACGATGGCCGCGCCGATCAGAAACGCGATGCGCCAGCCAAAGTCCTGCAATTGCTGCTCGCTCAGAATTCTGGCCAGCCCGAATCCCACCAAGCCCGACGCCAGCACGGACAAATCCTGAGTCCAGGATTGGAACGCGGTGTAGAAACCTCGGCGTTCAGGCGGCGCCGCTTCCAGTAGGAACGCGGTGCTCGGTCCAACCTCTCCGCCCAGGGCGAAGCCCTGCAGCAGCCGGAAAAAAATCACCAGCACCGGCGCCGCGACGCCGATCGTTTTCTGCCCGGGAGTCAGCGCCAATCCCACGATCGCCACACCCATCAGCGCGAAGGAAAGCATCATCGCCGGCTTGCGCCCCAGGCGATCTCCCATTCTGCCGATCACCAGGCTGCCGATGGGCCGCGTCACAAAACCGGCGCCAAACGTGGCTAGAGACGCCAGCAGGCTCGCCGAAGGTACGTTGGAAGGGAAAAAAGCCCGGCCGATGTATACGGCGAAAAACGCGTAGGTCAGGAAATCGTAGAATTCCAGCGCGTTGCCGACGACCACCGCCGCAACCTGCCGTGCGGGAATCCTGGCGCGCGTCTCGGATGTATCGAGCATTAGCCCCGGGGCCGTTCGCAGGTTTCCTCGGGTGGACATTTATACACCGGGAGGGAAGTCATGGAAATTGCAGAGTTGTGGCGTCGGCCTTGAGTAGGGGCAGTCCGTCTTGGCACAAATAAAAATTCCACAGGCTGAAGCCTGTGCTACTCAAACCTGCAAAGTTCACTTTTTCTCGGCGAAGTCAATTGACGCTCGCGTCGTTTCCCACTCCAGCTTCATGGTGCAACTGCTGCCTGTGGAATCAAACGCAATTGTGAAATTCTCGAGCGGCGGCGAAATTTTGGAAATCGCCATTTCAATGCGCGCGAAATCAAATTGCGCGCCGGGATAGGGAATGCCCCATTCGCCGGTCTTCTTGCTGATAATCAGCGTCCACTTGGCGGGAGACGGCAAGGCGAACAGCGTATATTTTCCCGCCGGCACGGTTTTTCCGCCTGCGGTCAGGTCGGTGCTGCTCACAAAGGACGTAGCTTCATCCGCTCCTACTCGCCATTCCTCTCCGAACGGCACCAACCCGCCGAAGATCTTGCGCCCGCGCATGCGCGGGCTGGAGTAGCGCACGTCAATTTTCTTGCCGTCCGCGAGAGTGCAGTTGGCGCGCGCCGGAGGGCTGGCCACCTGCGCCGGCGCGGAAATCGCGGCGGCGCAAAGAGCCGCGAGAATAATTCCCGGCAACATTCCCAGTGTTCGCGTGTTTTTCATGGCGCTTCGGTCCTCGTTGATACGTTTAAAGCTTCGCGCTGAATCTCTCCCGTTACTATCATCAGTTATTTTGATGCTGGCAAGAAAGATTGTTGAATTTCTCCGCGAGATGTATATGATGTCGCGTTCAGGCACTCCCATATTGGTTTCGTCAGGCACGAACGTCTTAGGTTGAGATTTCGGGTCCCCGTAGTGGCAATTAGGCCCGTAAGACCCTGGAGCGGAAACGATGCTGAGAAGACGACCGGAACGCGGTTCCACCTCGGTTGCCCTTTCCTTGGCTGTGTTCCTCGTCGCTATGACCGTAGTCACCGTCTACATCTTCTGGGCCAAGATCTGGTGGTTTCCGCCGGCGATTACGGATTTCGGCCACGAGATTGACGCGCAATTCGGGCGCACCCTGCTGATTACCGGAGTCGTATTCGTGGCCGCGCAATTCGGCCTGGCCTATGCCATTTATCGATTTCGCGATCATGGGCAGAAGGCCGACCTACTTTGAAGGCAACAACACGATGGAGATCGTCTGGACGCTGGCGACCGTCGTGTTGTTCGTCGGCCTGGGTCTGTACGCGCGCAACGCCTGGGCGCAAGTGCACTTCATGGGCGCCTCGCCGGGCGCGCTGCCGATTGAAGTCACCGGCCAGCAATTCGCCTGGAATTTCCGCTACGCCGGCCCTGACGGAAAATTTGGCCGCGACAAAGCCTGAACTGGTCAGCGCCTCCACCGGAAATCCCGTCGGCCTCGATCCCGACCGATCCGGCGTCCAAGGACGACATCGTTTCGCCGGTCATCGCCGTTCCGGTGGGGCGCGAAGTGGAGCTGATTATTCGCTCGCAGGATGTCACCCACAGCTTCTTCGTGCGCGAATTGCGACTGAAGCAGGACGCCGTGCCGGGCATGGAAATTCACATGCACTTCACCGCCACCGACTCCCGGCGATTATGAACTTGTCTGCGCGGAGCTGTGCGGCCTGGGACACTACCGCATGCACAGCATGCTCACCGTGATGTCCGAAGCGGATTTTGAAAAGTGGCTGAAGGACCAGGAAGCGGCGAACCAGTAGAAGTTTGGAATGCAAGCGCAGTCTGCCCGGCTAGGCAGTAATCAGCCGGCGAGACCAGTACAGACCCGAGGAGAGGCCCGATGGTGACACACGAAAACGGCGGCGGTCATGGGCACCACACCAGCCTCCGTCCGGTTTCATTCGAAAGTATGATCTTCAGCATCGATCACAAGGTGATCGGCATTCAGTATCTGTGCCTGGCCTTGTTCTCCGTGTTCGTCGGCATGGCACTGTCGCTGCTGATGCGCCTGCATCTGGCGTGGCCGACCGCGCACTTGGTGCTTCTTCAAGGGCGGCCATGATGACGCCGGAACAATACCTGGCGCTGATGACCATGCACGGCACGATCATGGTCTTCATGGTGCTGACCACCGCGCCGCAATCCGGCTTCGGCAATTATTTTCTGCCCATTCAGATCGGCGCGGCCGACATGGCGTTCCCGGTCCTGAACATGCTGTCGTTCTGGACGACGTTTGTTTCGCTGATCGTGATGATCTGCCGCGTTTTTCGTGTCCGGCGGCGCGCCGATTGGCGGCTGGACGTCGTATCCGCCGCTGAGCGCGCTCGGCGAAATGGCCGGTCCCGGACAAGGCGCTGGCGAAACGCTGTGGATCGTCGGCCTGGCGATTTTCTGCGGCGCGTCGCTGATGGGCGCGCTGAATTTCATCACCACGCTGATCGATCTTCGCGCGAAGGGCATGACGCTCGGCCGCCTTCCGCTGACCTGCTGGACCTGGTTCGTCACCGCGATCCTGGGCTTGCTGGCGTTCGGCGTGCTTCTGGCGGCGTGCATCCTGCTGCTGCTCGATCGCGTTGCCGGCACCAGCTTCTTTATTCCCGGCGGCCTGGTCATCACCGACCAGGTGGTCACCTGGCACAAGGGCGGCTCGCCGCTGCTGTGGCAGCACCTGTTCTGGTTCTTCGGCCATCCCGAGGTGTACATCGCGATTCTGCCGGGCATGGGCGTGGCGTCGCACCTGCTCTCCACGTTTTCGCGCAAGCCGGTGTTCGGCTACCGCGCGATGGTCGGCGCGATCTGCGGCATCGGCTTCCTGGGCTTCTGCGTGTGGGGCCACCACATGTTCATCAGCGGGATGAGCCCGTACTCGGCGTTTGCGTTCTCGATCCTGACGATGACGATCGGCGTGCCCTCGGCGATCAAGACGTTCAACTGGCTGGGAACGCTGTGGGGCGGCAAGATTCAGTTCAACTGCGCGATGCTGTTTGCGCTCGGCTTCGTTTCGCTGTTCGTCAGCGGCGGACTTTCGGGTCTGTTCCTGGCGCAACCGTCGCTGGACCTTTACCTGCACGACGCCTACTTCGTCGTCGCGCACTTCCACCTGATCATGGGCGTCGCGGCGATCTTCGGAATGTTCGCGGGCATGTATTTCTGGTTCCCGAAGATGTTCGGCAAGTTTCTTGAATGAAGGCATCGGCAAGGTTCACTTCTGGCTCACGTTCGTCGGCGTGTACTGCATCTTCATGCCGATGCACTTCCTGGGGCTGGCCGGGACATCCGCGGCGCTACTTCGATACGACGGCGGTGGACTTACCTGCAGGCGTTGCAGCCCGGTGCACGTTTTCATCAGCATCGCGGCGTTCATCACCATCGGCGCGCAGCTCATTTTCCTGTTCAATTTCTTCTGGAGCCTGATTGCGGGCAAGGAAGCGAAGGAAGAAAATCCGTGGCACGCGACGACGCTGGAGTGGTCGATCCCGTCGCCGCCGCCGCTTGACAATTTTGGCGGCGTCGAGCCGGTTGTTTATCACGGACCGTATGAATTCAGCGTGCCCGGCGCGGCGGACGATTACATTCCGCAGCATCTCGCGCCGGATCTGGTGCGCAAAGCGTAGCCAGTTCGAAAGCGACTCGGACAGATCCATGCCAGGAACAATCGCTGACGATATCGAGATTATAGACGCCGGTCACGGCGGCGGCACCGGCACGCCCGCCGGCGGCGATGATGACAGCGGTTCGTCCGGCGCGACGGCGTCCGGTTCCGCGCCGCGCCTATTTCACGGCGCTGCAGTTGGGCTTCGCGGCCATCGTCATGTTCTTCATGGCGCTGGCCAGTTCCTACATCGTGCGCAAGGGTCTGGGCATCGACTGGCAGCGCACGCCGATGCCGCCGGTGGTCTGGTTCAACACGGCCATACTGCTGGTCAGCAGCGTCACCATTATTGTGGCGCGCAGGAAACTGGAAGGCGGCGAGCGCGAAGCATTTCGAACCTGGTGGTGGGTGACCACCGGGCTCGGACTGCTGTTCCTGGCCGGGCAGATCGTTGCCTGGCGTCAACTCGCCGCCGCCGGAATGCTGCTCGCGACCAATCCCAGCAGCAGCTTTTTTTATCTGCTGACCGCCGCGCACGGAGCGCATCTGGCCGGCGGAATTTTTGCGTTGTTTTACGTGATGTTCCGGCCGTGGAAGCGTTCGCGCATTTCGCAGGCGACGGCCGCGGAACTGACTTCGATTTACTGGCACTTCATGGATGGGCTGTGGGTTTTTCTGCTCGTACTTCTGACTCTGGGACGGTGAACCGTGCACGATGTAAAGACTGATGCGGCGCTTGATTCGGCATGGTCGGGCGGAGGATCGCCATTTGCGATGGGTTCGAAGAAATTGGGGATGTGGCTGTTCATCGTCTCCGACACGCTGACGTTCTCGGCGCTGCTGATCATCTACAGCTATTCGCGGCTCACCAATCCCGACTGGCCGCGGCCGTTTCCCGATTAATCCCGCCATCTATTTTCTCGACCACGATGACGGTCGTGCTGCTGGCGAGTTCGCTGACCATGGTGATGGCCGTGATGGCGGCGCAGCGCAACGACCGCAAGAAAACGGTCATGTGGATGATCGCCACCATGGCCGGCGGCCTGCTCTTCACCGGGCTGCACTTGCGCGAGTGGTTTAACCTGATCGCCAAGGAGGGCTTCACGATCACCGGAAATCCCGGAGGGCACGCCGCTGTTCGGCGCCGTGTTTTTCGGGATCACCGGCCTGCACATGACGCACGTGATGATCGGCGTCATCTATCTGGGAATCGTGGCGGTCGGGTACGGCCGCGGAAAGTTTTCGGCCGAAGACGTCGAAGTCAACGGCCTGTACTGGCACTTTGTCGACCTGGTCTGGATGTTCGTGTTCCCGCTGATTTATTTGATGTCGGTGAAATACTAATCGCGGTCATTCTGGGAGAAGAGTCAGACGATGAACACACATGCGCATGCGGAAGAAGCTCACGGGGAGCCAGCGTAGGAACGAATATTGCCATCTGGATCGGCCTGGTCGCGATCACCGGCCTGGAAGTGTTTCTCGCCTACGAGGAATTGCAGCCCACGGTCATGCTGACGCGTTCTGGTCGTCCTGTCGCTGGTCAAGGCCGCGATGATCATGTCCTATTTCATGCACCTGAAATATGAAAAATTTTCGCTGGTGCTGTTGCTGATTCCGGCGATGATTTTCTGCATCTGCATGATGTTTATCTTTTTCTTCCCGGAGGCCTTCCGGCTGCTGCAAATGAGGCCGCATTGAGGCAGGATGTGAGTTAAGATATGTCGCTGGGCGTGACGGAATAGTTTCAGGGGAGCGAGCCGATGCGTTTAAAATTTGCGCTGACGGCAGTTTTCGGCGATTCTGGCTTCGGCGCGCGGCGCGTTCGCGCAGGGCTGCGCCCTGTGCTACACGACGGCGTCCGCCGCCGGGCGCGGCCGCGCAGCGCTCGCTGGACTTCGGAATTCTCGCGCTGCTGACTCCTGCGCTGATTCTGTTTCTTGCCGTGATGTTTCTGCTCTACCGCCGCGCAGTTGCCGCCACCGCGTAATCCGCAATCAGTTTCTGAACGTTTGAGACAGGTTTCACGTAGTCGACAGGCTTCAGACTATCTGACTTCTCCTGACGTCGCCAAGTCGAACGCAGAAATCTAAAGTCAGACTGGCTTAAGATCGCAACTGCGTATCTTAGTCGCGAGCACCGCCGCATGCTCGCGACTTCCGCGCCACGCGCTCGATCTGCTGCGCGCGTAAGTTCAGGGTAAAGCGGAATCGAAAGCACTTCGCGCGAAGCGCGCTCGCTGACGCGAAAATCGCCCGGCTTGCCGCCCAGCGACGCGTACAGCGGCTGGAGATGCAGCGGAACGGGATAATAGACCATGCTGGCGACGCCGCGTTCCGCCAATCGCTGCTGGACCAGGTCGCTGGCGCAGTTCATCGGCGCCTTCGCCCGCTTTGCGCGAGCCGCCGCCGCGCGCCGCAACGCGAATCGTATAGAGGTAATAGACATGTTCGCGGCCGGCGGGCACGCGCGGCAACGTGATCCCCGGCAAATCCGCGAGCAGGGAATCGTACAGCCGCGCGTGCGCCTGGCGCGCCGCCGGTCCAATCCGCCAGGTGGCGCAGTTTCACGCGCAGGATCGCGGCCTGCAGTTCGTCCAGCCGGCTGTTCCAGCCGCGCTCCGTGCTGACGTACTGCGCCGTCTGGCCGTGATTGCGCAGCGCGCGCAGCCGCGTGGCCAGCTTTTCGTCGCTGGTGACGATCATTCCCGCGTCGCCGTACGCGCCCAGATTTTTGCTGGGATAAAAGCTCAGGCAGCCGAGCCGCCCCATCGATCCGGTCTTTCGCCCGCGATACGTCGCGCCGAAGGATTGCGCATTGTCCTCGATGACGGGAATTCCGTGCTTGGCGGCCATCGCGAGAATTGGATCCATATCCGCCGAAAGTCCGAACAGGTGTACGACGACAATGGCGCGAGTGCGCGGCGTAATCCGCGCTTCCAATCTGATCCGGGTCGAGATTGAACGATCCCGGCTCGATATCCGCAAATACCGGGCGGGCGCCCAGCGCGCTGACCGCGCTGCCCGTGGCAATGAACGTAAACGCCGGGACGATCACTTCATCGCCCAGGCCTACGCCGCAGGCGTGCAGCCCCAGTTCCAGCGCTTCGGTTCCGGAGGCGACGCCGATGCCATGGTTTACGCCGCAGGCCGCCGCGATTTCCTGTTCCAGCGCCGTCGCCTTGCGGCCCCAGCACAAATTGCTGCGTGGTCAGCACATCGTCGACGGCCGCGCGAATCTCCGGGCGCGATCGTTTCGAATTGCGCGCGCAGGTCGAGCATCGGAATCATTTCCGTGGAAGCGGTCGGCGGCGCGTTCATGGTCGGTTGGAAGGCGGTAAAAGGGCTTTAGAAGGTTTCACGGCGCGAATATGTTATCACGCGCCCACGCGGCGCGGGTTACTTGGCGCGATGCCCCGGAATCGCGCAGGTGTCGCTCTCGCAGCGCGCGGGAGCGCCGGGAAGGCTGTAGCGGTGCCGGGCGATAAATGCGTACACGGAGGGCCCCATCCAGCGCATGGGAGGCATGCTGGCGAGGTGTCCGAGCCAGGCCAGTTTCGGCAGGACGCAGCAGGAGCACCTGCCACGCCTCGAATCCCTTCAGCCAGGTTCCGTCCGGCGTTCGAACGTGCATTTCGCTGTCCAAGTCTTCGCGCGAGAAGGGCGCCTGGGCTGCGACCGAGAGATCGTTGTAGTCCAGAAATCGCAGGCGCGAATTCGTGTCATAGGGCTCCACCTTGCTCCTGCGTCCAGCGGCAGAACGAGCAGGAGCCGTCCATGAAGATGTCGTAGGTGGTTGGTTGCGGCATGGGGAAACTGGCCACGCTTCCTTATTATCGCATTTGGGCGCCTGCGGTGCCTACCTTGGCGTTTGTGGGAGTTGCTGAATTCAGCGTACGGCGCGGAGCAGCTCAGTCGGATTGGCTTCAGGCCTTGGGAGGTAGTCCTTGCAGAGCCAAACTTCCGCAAGCTAAAGCATGCGCCACTTTACCGCAGGCGGCCCGGAGGATCGGCGGAAGGAGGAATGTGAGGTGTTGCCGAGGGCGAACCCGAGTATTCGCGGAGACTTTGTTCGGCGCCGGCTGCGGCAGGCCGATTCCCACGTTCATTTCCAGATGTTCCTTCGCGCAGCGAGGGCAAAACGCCTTTGCCCGTATCTTCATCGCGCAGGCTGGCGAGTTCGTAGCAGCCATGGATGCAGTCGCAATATCCCGTAGTCGAAGCCGTCTTGATCGGTACCAGAGCCATTGTGGGTTGTCCTTTTCCGCAGGATAGTACAAGCGCCGGGGAATTTTCGCAAGGCCCGGAGCCGAAATTGGCGAGACGCCGGGAACCGCTCTAGGCGGGCTTCAGCTGGGACAGCCGGTAGGGCCTGCCGATATTTTCCCGCAATTCGTTCCAGAGCGTGGATCCGGCATCGTCAGGAACACTTCAACGACCTTCGGGATCGAATTGAGTTCCCGAGCAGCGCTGGATTTCGTCCTGCGCATGCTGTGATGGACAAGGCCTTCCGGTAAGGCCGGTCGGAAATCATGGCGTCGAGCGCATCGGCCACGGCGAAAATTCGCGCTCCGAGGGGAATCTCCTCGCCGCGCAGTCCGCGGGGATAGCCCGTGCCGTCGAAGTATTCCTGGTGCGAAAGCACAATTTCCGCGGCCTCCCGCAGGAAGGGAATGCGCGTCACCATGTTGTATCCGATTTCGCAATGCGTGCGCATGATTTCGCGCTCTTCGGCGTCAGCGGTCCGGGCTTGCGCAGAATCTGGTCCGGAATGGCCATCTTTCCGATATCGTGCAGAAACGCGGCGCGGGCGATTTGCGGCAGAAGCGCCGGTTCCACCTTCATGCTCTTGGCAATGGCGATGGTGAAGGCCGTCACGCGCCTGCAGTGGCCTTCGGTCTCGGCGTCTTTCAAATCCAGCGCGCCGCCCAGGGCTTCCAGCGTGTCGTCGTAGGACTGCTCGAGCTGCTCGAGCGCGCCCTTGCAGCTGCGCGGTGCGCTCTTCCACCAGTTTTTCCAGATTGCGCTGGTAGTTGCGATTTTCCAGCACCAGGCGCCGATGTTCGAGCGCGCGCCGGACGCTCAGGTAGAGCTGGTCCTTTTCAAAAGGCTTCAGAATGTAGTCGTAGGCGCCGCGGCGGATGGCTTCGAGCGCCGTCGAGATGTCGTGCATCGCCGTGACCATGATGACGGGAACGTCGGGATCGGCCTTGCGACAGCCACTCCACCAGGCTGAGGCCGTCCATTTCCGGCATCACCATGTCGCTCAGGACCAGATCGACGCGATGCTGCAAAAGGTATTCCTTGGCCAGGCGGCCATTGCTGACCGAGGCGCACTCGTAGCCGAGCGTCTCGAGCAGCGTGGAAACCACCTCTCGAATCGCTTCTTCGTCATCAACAATGAGCAGCTTTGATTTAGACACGCCGGCCTCGGTAGACCCAATTATACGGCACACGGGCGATGATCCGGCTGCAACAAGTGCCTAAATAAGAAATGCCGTGCCGAGTTAGCTATCAGGTGATTTTCACGGTTAGCGTAGGACACGCTTTGGCGCGTCTAGTTCAGATGTGGGGTCGGCGCGAATTCAAATCCTTCAGGCTAAAATCTGTCCTTCGTGGTTTTCAACGCATCCGAATCGCCGGTTTACGCGCGGGAGTTTTGTCCTAGGGGACCCATGGAGAGCGCGCTGACCTGGGCCATGGCTTCATCCATGCGGATTGCCAATCGGCCTACCAGCCCGGTCAGCCCGGCGATCTGATCCAGCGGAACGCTGCCAGTGTACAGGCGCAACCGGACCAGGCTGTACAAAACCTGAAACTTCAACGTCAGAATCAGCCGCTCGGTTTCCTGCTGCCGGCTGATTTCGGGGGACAGCGCTGCAATGACGCGGCCCAATCGAGACAGGCTGGAAAAATCCTCGTGCAGCCCCTTCAAGAATCGCTGGGCCACTTGCCGCCTTTCGCGAAGCGCCTTTTGCGCAGTCTCCGGCGAGGCGCGCTCCTTCAAGTAGCGCGCGTCGGCGGCCGACAGCGCCTGGCGAATTTGCGGAAAATACTGGTAATGCCGGGCGCGGGGCAGGGAACGGTGGCCATCACCGATAGGTTCCGCATCCGGCGTCCGGCCGGATTTGTTTCCACGGATCAGCAACCACGCCAGCGCTCCGGAAAGCGCGCCAACCAGCACGATGACCCTGCTAACGTCGCTCATTATTTCAGCAGCTCCACGAGTCGATCATTGAACGCGCTCAGGCGCAGATTCACCGCGGGGGACATCTCCCGGTAGACCTCAACCGGGAGCAGTACAGGCGTTTCCGCCGACGAAGTTATCGGCTGGCGCAGAGCGTAGCACCAGATGCCCATCGTGAACATGAACGAAAACAAATGAATTGTGCTCCACACATCATCCACGCGTTGCAGTTGCGGCTGCAGCGTCGGCCAAAGCGCTTTCTGGCCGATCTGGTAAAACGAGATGAGATAGTTCGTCAGAATGTTATGGATGATGGTGTTGGCGATGACGTCGACGGCGCAGACGAAGCAAATCCCCGCTGCCAGCATACGTTGCAGCGGTTCGAGCGCGATTCCGTAGTAATGGCGGATCACGAAGAGAATAGCGAGTATGGCCATGGAACTGAATGCCAGATCGCGATCCAGCGTCATGCCGTAAATGCCAAGCGCATTGGGTTGGCCCCAGGCATCGATGGCGGCATGCACCAGGAGCAGCACGGAAAAACCGGAGAGCACGCGCCACGCCAGCGCCCAGATTCCCTGATAGGCGCGCAGGCCGTACCGGCACAGTTCCACAATCGCCAAGCTGCGGGCTACCGCGTTGACTAGAACCGAAATCCAGTAGGCGTAGTAAGAAACGTCGGAGCTGAACCCGAATCGTTCGTAGATAATCCACACGCACACCGTGGACAACAAAAGCGTGGAAGCGTACACGGCAAAAAACGGAAGAAGTTTTTGCAGGCCCCGTACGAACACAAACCCGCACAAAACTATTTCAACCGTCAGCGTGGACCACGATAGAAAAGTTTCCAGATGATTCATGAGTCCGGACCGTGCCGGTGGCATTATACCACGAGTGTGACTTCACTCGCTGAACAACAGCCGGGTCACTACGTATCCAGTACGGACTCCGGGATGCTTAGTGCCCGCCGCCACCGGTCGGCAGGGGATTGCCAGCCTGACGCAGAGTGAGGTGCCCGCCGCCACCGGTCGGCAGGGGATTGCCAGCCTGACGCAGAGTGAGGTGCCCGCCGCCACCGGTCGGCAGGGGATTGCCAGCCTGACGCAGAGTGAAGTGTCCGCCACCACCGGTCGGCAGGGGATTGCCAGCCTGACGCAGGGTGAAGTGTCCGCCACCACCGGTCGGCAGGGGATTGCCAGCCTGACCAGCGGTGAAGTGTCCGCCGCCGCCCGTCGGCAGGGGATTACCGGCTTGACGGATTACGGACTGGTCAACTGACATTGCGTTGACTCGTCCAGCAACCGGGAGTAGCATGGTCACGGCAAAGGCTGCGAGAAACGGCGCGCTGATAAATGTTTTCATGGTAGATGACCCTCCAGAGTCGCCATCTACTTAAACGGAAAGCTGGCAGTTCAGGTAGGTTGAAGTAAAAAAGTTCAGAATCCAGAACAGGTGAGGAAATGGAGTCGTACCAAAGATTTCAACAGAGCCGGGTGGTGATCGAGGATTTTTCCTCGCAAACCCTGGCGGCTATTTCCAGTGTATTTGGCAGGCTGTACTACGTCAGTTCTCTAAAGAGTTTAGAGTCCGGAAAGTATGAGCACGACGGCCTGCTCAGCTTGTACCCGGAAGGCGCGGTGCAGGATGCGCTGGCCCACTGCCACGAAGAACTCTTCTCCAGAATTCTGGAGACGCCGCTCCACGAACAGGAGCGCGACCTGCGATCGTGCCTGGATTCCGCTGGCGACCAGTACTGGGCTGTAGTTGAGGAATGGCAGGAGACTCAAAGTTATCAAACCTTGTGCCCCGAGGGGCTGCCGGATTATCTGCAGGATCTGTTTTGTTCCAATATGAGTGCGCTGCTCTCAGTGTTCACCTTGCAGCATGTCAACTAGCAGGTTTCTAGGCGGAGCCCAACCGCATCGCCACGCCCACAACCTGTCCGATGATTTCCGCATCGTCCGGGTGGTTATAGACTTCCGGTGCGCAAGATGACAGCGGATGAGGCACGACACTCAACTTTCCCCCCTCGCAGCGGCACCAACAGCAACGGAACTCACCACGCAACTCGATGAAATAGACTGGGCGCTCGTACTCGTTGGTCCAGCCGGAATTCCTGACATGGCGTAACTTGGGATCGACCAGGACCAGGCTGCCCGGACGGATCAGCGGGTGCATCCGCATGTCGTCGATCCCGACATAACCATAGAGATATCTGGAGGATGGGCTAAACAAAGTGCCTTCCAGGTCGCCCCAGCGTTCTACCATCCGTGTTAAGTACTCCGTGCGCCGCGGATCAAATGCCGGATCGAAGCGAATGGGCATCCGCAACTTGGCCGGCGCCGCGGCAAGGTGTGTGTTAGGGGCGGCCAGATGAATTCCGTCGGAAAAGTGCCCTTCGAATGGAACCTGGTACCATTCGCAGACTTCATTGGGATCCAGGTGATAAATAACGGACAGGGCGTACAGCTTATAGAGCGTGGGTGTAACGTCCCGGTTTTCAATATCTGCCAAGCGGCTCAAGTGCACAATAAAATCGGGGCGGCCGCGCTGGCAGGCCAATTCGTAACTCGCTCGCTCCACATCCCGGTAGGTTAGGCCAAGGCGCTCCCGGGACCTGCGGAGCCTTGTGCCGGGTTGCATATCCGGGGTGGGTAGTTCTCCTGGATGGCTCAGACTTCGGATGGCCATATAGCCGGCAACCTTTCTGTTTCGTTTTCAGAACAAGAGATTGACTGAGCACGTTATCATGCCATACCCGAATGGGTTGGCAATATACCACTCACTGCTAGATGGAATCGCTAAAGCGCTGCGCGCTTCGCCCGGATGCGAGACCGGGACGATGATCTCCTTGGACTGGCGGGTGAAGATTGCCTCCCGCCTGAACTCCAGAGATCCGCGATTTCGGCAGTTGCATTCGCGAATCCCTGGGTATCCGATGCGATAAAGGCTGCAAGCCGTCGCGTGTTGCGCGTCGATTGAATTGTGTACTAGAGTCAGAAGTCCAATGAACTCGATCGTCGATCGCCGCCGCACAACCGATCTGCCAGCAGTGCCGGGTATTACAAATCTAGCAATTCTTCTGGTGATTGTCACGCTTGGTGCCAGCGTCTTCGCTTTATCGCTGCGCGCCCAAAGTGCCGGCGATCCCGCCGCGGAATTCAGGCGGTTGGCCCAGGAACTCTCGGCGGCTCGCCTGGCAGGCAACGGTGAGACCTCGCCGCCACTTGAGAAAGCGCTGAACTATCTGGATACCGTCGCGCTTGCCGTGCTCAATGTGCCTGCCGAGCCAAATCTCGATACAGCGAATCGCGCACTGGAGGCGTTGGTTTCGCACAACCCCTCGGTCGGAGAAAACTACCGCCTGGTGAAACTCGGCGGAAGCCCGCCCGTGTATGCGCTGGCCGTGAATCTTGGGCAGGGCGGACCGGCGGCCGTGCGCGTTTACGCCGGTGCTCCGGGGCATCTTGCTCTTGCCGCGCGCATCGATCATTTCGCGGTGAAGGATTTTTTCGATAGTGATATGGAATTGGTGCCGGTTTCGAATTCCGATCCCGTGTTCCTCACAATCTCCGGGCGCACCGACGATCTCTCCACAGGCCTGTTCGCCGCGTGGCGGCTTGACGGGCAGCGCCTCGTTCCGCTCTGGAATTCCGATCTTGTCCAGCAGTCCAGCTATGAGTCCGACGGTAACGGGTTTCACATTGCCTACTGCTCGAAAGTGGATGACGATCGCCCTTCGCAATGCCTGAAGATGTCACGCGATGCCTACCAGTATCGGGCCGGCGAGTGGAAGCGAACCGAAACCGAAGAAATGCCCGCACCTAAACCCTCCGCGAAATAAGCTTCCTGGCGGCCCGCGGCCCGGTATTGTCGAGTCTCGCTCTCCCGCGGCATCCATTCCTGCGAAATTCCCCGCTAAAATGCTAATCTGGAAGGAGCGGTGGCAGCGAAAGGAAAATGGCGCGTGAAAAGATTTCTTGCCGGATTATTCATGATTCTAGGGGCCTCCCTGGCAACGGCCGCGCAGAAAGCGGCCCCGCCGGCCTCATTGCCTCCGCCTGCGTCCGCGCAAAGCCAGGAATTTTTGCATGCAGCGGACGAAGTCATGGCGGAAATGAGCAAGCTGGTATCCCTGCCGATTCTTTCCCCGTTGAAAAAAAGCATTCGCTCCCGCGAGGAGATTCGCGCCTACCTTTTGCAAAAAATGAAGGAAGACAAGGACGCCGACAAGCGCTATGCCGATCAGAAGACCATGGAGAAATTCGGCCTGCTACCGAAGGACTACCCGCTCGATCAGGTGATGGTCAAGGTGCTTACCGAGCAAATCGCCGGGCTGTACGATCCGGACAGCCAGGAATTTTTTATCGCCGATTGGACATCTCCAGCCGACGAACGACCCGGTGATGTCCCACGAATTAACGCATGCCCTGCAGGACCAGCATTTCCACATCGACAAGTGGACGGATGCGGCGAAGCCCAATGACGACGGGGAACTGGCCCGCGACGCCGTGATCGAGGGTTCCGCGATGGCCGCCATGCTCGATTACACGCTGGGTGGCAAGGGAAGTATTCGCGACCTCGATGATTTTGATCCGGCGTTGCTGATGGGTGACATGGACAGCAGTCCGGAACTTTCGAAAGCCCCCAAAGTGTTGCAGGACGAATTGCTGTTTCCGTATCTCTCCGGGGTACGGTTCACTCAGCACCTGCTGAAGGCCGGAAACGGCTGGCCGGATTTTTATAAAGTGTTCGCCAAGCCTCCGGCTTCCACGCAGCAGATCATGCATCCGGATCTGTATCTGCAGGGCGTGATGCCGGCCAAGGTCGAGATTCCGGCGGCCAAGGGAGCGATTTCGTCCGACTGGAAAAAACTGGACGAAAATAACATGGGCGAATTTGGCCTGCAGGAAATCCTGAAGCAGTTTCTGGCCAAGGACCGCGCAGCGACGCTGGCCGCGCGCTGGTCTGGCGACCGCTATGCGATCTACGAGAACCAAAAAAACAAGCGTACGTTGCTCGAGTTTCGGATTCGGCTGACCAGCGACGCCGATGCCGCCCGCTTTTTCGGGGCTTACAGCGAACTTCTGGAATTGAAGTATGCTCAGAGGACGAATCTGATGCGCCGGCCGAATTTCTTTTCCTTCGATACGCCGGAAGATGGCGTGTTTATCCGCTGCATGGCCTCAGACTGCTTCATTCTCGAGGGCGGCACGCGGGCTTTGTTTGACCGCATGACCGCCGAAATGGGTTGGCCGGCCGGACCGATCGTGCCGGTGAATCCGGGCGATCCGCACGTGAATCAGACCGGGATTCTCACGGAGCCTGCGCTCGTTGCGGCTGCCGGTTCACTCCGTTAGTCCACCGCGACACTTTCGTATCAAATTGCCTAGGCGATAATTCCTGAGGGCTGCCTGGCGGATCGTGCGCGGGCTGACGGAGGAACATTTTCGCAACGGCGCTGCAAGCGCTGCAGGCGGCGATCCAGGCGAGTTTTAATTTTTTCCAGCCTGCCGCCGGCAAGGATCGCGTCGCGCTGCGCCTGCTGCAGTTCCGAAAGCGCCGCGAGAATCAGGTCCAGCGCTCGCCGCGGCTCTTTGGCGCGGTGCTCGTAATAAATCGCCAGTTGCTCGGCGGCGGTGATGGCCGATTCCAGGGCTTTTTCGGACTCTTCCGTTCGCACTGCCATCTCCGGGCGCCGCGAGCCGCAAGGTTCGCGCACCGCATCCCATAGCGAAATCGCGCGTGCATAGTCGAGTTCGCGTTTCGCCATCTGCGCCAGTTCCATTTGCGCGAGGCGCTCCACGGAGCGGGGCAAACCAAAATTGAGCGCGGTTTCGTGCAGTTCGCGGGCGCGCGAGGCATGACCCCGTTTGCGCATCAGGCGCGACAAGCCCAGGACGTCGATCGGGTCATGAGCATCGGCCTTGGCGGCGTCCGCAATGCCGTTTCCACTGTCCAGCAGCGAAAGTATTTTTCCGGAGAGCGCGGCCAGGCCGCGCAGGTCCATCTGGTTATGCCGGAAAACTCCCACTAGCTGCTCGGCCGCGCCGTGGCGGAGATAGTCGAAATACATTTGCGGAATCAGCGAGGAATCGATGTCGTCATGGCGCGTCCAGCCGAGCGTGCGTTCGCGGCCGCCGAGAACCTGGCGCTCCAGATCACGCAAGCGCACCGAACCGATCCGCAGGCGCCAAAGCTGCCGTGACGGGTGCAGCAAATCGAGATGCAGCTTGGGCCTGAAATCAGCAAACGATCGCGTCATGCGGAAGCGGGTTTCCAGCAACGGCCAGTCAAAGCTTTTTCCGTTGAAGGTGACCAGCACCGGCCGCTGCTTCATGCGTTCGGAAAGTTCCAGCAGCAGGGAGTGTTCTTCGTCCAGATCGCGCATGAAAATCTGCTCCACCTGAAGCCCGCCCGCGTCCCACCAGGCAATGCCGACCATGAAGGCGTATGTTCCGGTGCCGCCCGCGAGCCCGGTGGTTTCCGTGTCCAGAAACAGCCATTTTTCCGGATCGAGGGCAAGATCCAGATGCTGGGCTGACGCGCCGGCCGTTGAGCCCGCCGCAGGAGGAAGCAGCAACGAAAGCGAGCGTTCGTGCGGAGAACAAATCTCCGGAGTGGAATACCACTCGCGGAGGGATAAATGCTCGCCGTAATGATTGCGGTTGATGCGCGCGCCGAGAAGCTCGGCGAGGCGGTCGCCTTGAACGGTTGCTTCCGGGACGCGCGAAACGGACGCGTTCTTGCGATGCGCAGGGCGCAGCGCCGCGACGCGGGCGAATTTGTCGAGAGTGTTCACGGAGGATTTAGAATTTATCCGGCCATCCTATAGACGGCCGGACGTTGAAATTCAACTGTGGCGCATGCTTTAGCTTGCGCTGGTTCATTGCTGCTATGAGCACGATTTACTGATGATTCTGCGCAAGCTAAAGCATGCGCCACGGTCATCCTTATGCACCCAGTCGATGCAGAATTGCTAAGGCCGCTTCCTTGGCGCGCTCTCCGCGTTCGCCAACCGGGCCGACGCACGAGGGGCAGCCCTTTTCGCAGGAACAGGCAGCGATCAGTTCCCGCGTCTTCGCCAGCAGCACGCCATGCGCGCGATATAGCGGTTCCGAA
The DNA here is from genome assembly GCA_963774805.1 of uncultured Acidobacteriota bacterium. Taxonomy (GTDB): domain Bacteria; phylum Acidobacteriota; class Terriglobia; order Acidiferrales; family UBA7541; genus Palsa-360. Next base: position 37,846 of record CAVZGK010000002.1, on the reverse strand, counting down.
AAACCGATGCCGCCGGGATAGGCGTCATAGAGATAAAGATTGGGCTCGAAAAATTCCTTTTCCGCGAGCGCGGCGATTTCTTCCGAAGTTGCCGCGTCATCCCACTCGATTTCGGAGCCGGGGGACGGCGGGCGCTCTCCAATCGCCGTGCCCAGGTCCCGCGCGTCGCACATCAGCAGCAGGGTGGCGATCGATTCCAGGGCGTGCAGCAAGCCGAACATTCCGCTCTGGCGATCGCTGACCGAAAAGGGAAGCGCATCGAGCAGCGGGCGTTCCAGAGTCAGCCAGAACGCGGTGGTGTGCATCTCGTTTTCGGGCAACTCCAGTTTGCCGTCGCCCACATTTTCGTTGGTGAAAAATTTGATCTTCTTGAAGCCGATCACCTGCGACCTGACCAGCACGTCGCCGTGGGACCGCGCGGCATGCGCGTCAGGCGCTTTCAAATTGGCGTCTGCTTCGTCCGCTCCGCCCCCTGCGAAGATGCGCTCGCTGGCCGCACATTCCAGCACGCGCACCTGCGTGTAGCGGATCGCATCCGTGTAGTAATCCACATCGACGCGCTTGACGTAGGCCTTGCGCTCCTCAAAATTCAGCGCCTCCACGTGAAATTGATGTCCCTGATGAAGATAAATCGCCTTCTGGTGCACGGTGGTCAGCGCGCTGGTGAAGTCCACTTCGCCGATCACTTCGGCGCCGTCCGTAATGTTCACGATCACGAAATTATCGGAGGTCACCGAACGCAGGCTCACGGCGTCCGCCGGATAGGCTTCCTGCGTCCAGTGCCAGTGATGTCCGGTGCGATGCAGAAAGCCGGCTTCCGCCAGGCGATGGCAAAGATCGGGGACATCGACGCCGCCAAACTTTTCCTCCGCGGCGATCGGCAATTCAAAGGCCGCGCATTTCAGGTGATTCACCAGAATTTCCAGGTTGTCCGGCTGCACGAACGCATGCTCAGGCGAACGTCCGAAGAAATAATCCGGATGCTGCACGATAAATTGATCGAGCGGCGCGGACGAAGCCACAAGCACTGCGCAGGAGCTTCCGCTGCGGCGCCCGGCGCGTCCGGCGCGCTGCCATGTGGACGCGATTGTTCCCGCGTAACCGGCCATGACGGTGGCGTCGAGCGAGCCGACGTCGATCCCCAATTCCAGCGCGTTGGTGGAAACCACGCCGCGAATCCGGCCTTCGCGCAAACCGTGCTCAATTTCCCGGCGTTCTCCCGGCAGATAGCCGCCGCGATAGCCGCGAATCGCGGGTCGCTGCCCGGGCTGCGCCGGATTGGCCTGCTGCAGGTAGGTGAGCAGCACCTCGGTGTGCAGCCGTGAATTGGCGAACACGATGGTCTGCAGATTACGCTTCAAGAACTCCTGCGCCACGCGCGACGATTCGTTGATGCAGCTGCGGCGTATGCCCAGGAAGCGGTTCACCACCGGCGGATTGTAAAACACAAAGAATTTCTCGCCGGCCGGAGCGCCGTTTTCCTCGATCACCTCGAAATCGGTTTCCGCCAGGCGCGAGGCCAGCTCGCCCGGATTGGCAATGGTGGCGGATGAGCAGATGAATTGCGGGTTGGATCCATAAAAGCGCGCGATGCGCCGCAGCCGGCGCAACACGTTGGCCAGGTGGCTGCCGAACACGCCGCGATACGTGTGCAGCTCATCCAGCACGATGTATTGCAGATTTTCAAACAGCCGCTGCCAGCGCGTATGGTGTGGCAGCATTCCGGTGTGCAGCATGTCCGGATTGGACAGCACGATCTGCCCGCGCTCGCGAATCGCTTTGCGCGCATCGGCCGGTGTGTCGCCGTCGTAGGTAAAAACGCCGAAACGGTTATCGAGCCGCGCGGATAGATCGTGCAGCTCGGCGAGCTGGTCCTGGGCCAGGGCCTTGGTGGGGAAAAGGTAAAGCGCGCGGGCGTCCGGATTTTCCACGACCGCGTTCAGCACCGGCAGGTTGTAGCACAGCGTTTTTCCAGAGGCCGTCGGCGTCACCACCACCACGTCGCGCTTATTGCGAACCGCTTCCGCGGCCAGCGCCTGGTGGCTGTAAAGCTGTTCGACGCCCTTTGCGGCGTAGGCATGCGCCAGTTCCGGGCGCACCCACGGCGGCATCGGCGCGAATCTGGCTTCGCGCGCCGGAATGTGATGCACCGCGGTAATGATTTCGCCGTGGCGGTCGCGCTCCGTGAATTGCTGAACGATCTCGCGGACTTGCGCGAGCGTCAGCGATTCCTTCGAGGGGCGGACAGCCAGGGATTGAGCCACGCAAGTCTCCTTGTTCGTGCTTCGCCTTTTGTTCGCTAAGCTAGCATGCCGTCTAAAACCGCGCAACGCAATTCTGGGATTCGCGGAAGTTGGGCGCGCAATTTTTCCCCGCTGTGCTTTCAGCCCCGCTTGCTCGCGGAAGAACCCGCCGGACGGCCCGGGCTATTCAGTTTAGGGGTGTCCATTTGTTCGCTCAGGCCGCAAACGATCGCCAAGCTCAGATCGAAATCCACAGACTGAAGTCTGTGCTACCAATCCCCGCTGCGCGGCGGAGTCCAGTAGCACAGGCTTCAGCCTGTGGGGTTCCGTATATTCGCTCGGGCTATGCCCATTAGCTCTGGATGGCAGAGATTCGAGTTTTTCCAAGACCCCTACTGCCCGCAAGGCCACCTCTGGCCAGTGCCCGGCACTCCTCCCCGCCTGTACCTGTTCCGTCCGCTCGACCAGTCGAGGTCCCACGGGAGCACCACTAATCTCGCAACAGGTCGGGGGACCGGAAATGAAAAACAAAAAAGAATTCAAGGTAGGGAATACGGCAGTGAAAAGCAAAATTCAAACGGCAGCAGCGACGGTGGCGATGATGTTCGTGTTCGCCGCGGCCGCTCGCGCGAATGTGCGAGCCACGCCCACGGCGATCAACTTTGGAAGTGCAGCGGTCGGTACGACCAGCGCCTCCCAATCGGTCACGATTACCAACCAGAATCGCCGCAGCATAACCATCGCCAGTTTCTCCGATTCGGCCGCGCAATTCGTATTCGCGGGACCGTCGTTTCCGGTGACCCTGGGTCCTGGCCAGAGCCTTAGCGGCTCGGTGGCCTTTCACCCGTCGGCCGCGCAGTCCTATACAGGGACGCTGCAATTTGTGCGCGCCAACGGCAGTGCGATTTCCGTGGCCCTGAGCGGCACCGGGACAGCGACTCCGACTCCGGCGCCCGCGGTGGCGCCTGCCATCACATCGCAACCCGCCAGCGTGAAGATCGTCGCGGGCCAGGCTGCAACCTTTAACGTCGCGGCGACCGGAACATCTCCCATGCAATACCAGTGGATGAAGAACGGCGCGGCGCTGAGCGGCGCCACGGCATCGTCCTTCACCACCGGTGCGGAAACGACTGCGGACAACAATGCACAATTCAGCGTGCGCGTAAGCAACACAGCAGGCAGCGCCACCAGCGGCGCGGCGATCCTTACCGTGACCAGCCCGGTCGTGGCTCCCAGCATCACCACGCAGCCCGCCAGCCAGTCGATCGTCTCCGGCAAAACTGCCACGTTCAGCGTAGCGGCGACCGGAACAGCGCCCATGACCTACCAGTGGAGCAAGGGCGGCGTGGCCATCAGCGGCGCGACGGCTTCTTCCTACACAACGCCTGCCATGACGGCGACCGCGCAGTTCACGGTCACTGTCTCCAACAGCGCGGGCAGCGCGACCAGCAACACGGCCACCTTGACGGTGACGGCGGCTTCGACCCTGCTCCTCAATTCCAACGTTTCTTCGGTCAGCTTCGGCAATGTGAACGTCGCCGCCACCGGCACGCAGACGGTGACGCTCACCAATGCCGGGACCGCGGCCGTCACGATTTCCAACGTCAGCGTTACCGGCGCGGGTTTCAATGCTACGGGCGCCTCCGGCGTGATCCTGAATCCGGGGCAGACGGCCAATTTAACGACAACATTCACTCCGGCGGCAGCGGGTAGCGTGACCGGCAGCGTCCAAGTGGCCAGCAACGCCACCAACTCTCCGGACACCATCACACTCTCCGGAATGGGCGTTGCGGTTGTGAACCACTCGGTGGCGCTATCCTGGTCGCCGAGCACGTCGACCGTTTCCGGCTATAACACCTACTCCTCGCAAGTATCCGGAGGACCCTACACGAAACTGACCGGCGCGCCGGTGGCTGCAACTGCCTATACGGACAGCAACGTCAGCGCCGGACAGACGTACTACTTCGTGGTGACTTCGGTGGATTCCAACAACATGGAGAGCGCGTATTCGGCGGAAGTGAGCGCCCTCGTTCCGTAATTCTCAGAGCAGAGCAATACAAGGAGCCGCGATTCCCCCGTCGCGGCTCTTTTGCTTTTGGGAGAGGATACTTTCGCTTCACTCAGTAGTGAAACCGGTAGCGCAGCTCGACAAAAATCTCCCGCGGATTGCTGAAGTGAAATCCGCCGAAGGTCAGGCTGTCGTCCAGCATCACGCGGCGATTGCCCACGTTCAGCGCGCTGGCCGAGACGCTGAAGTTTTCCCCGAATTCCTTGCCCACCGAGAAATCGACCGTGGTATGCGCCGGCAGGTAATCGAGCGCGGAGCAGCAGGGCGCAGCTCCGGTGACGGCCGGGCCGTTTCCATTTAGAAATCCGGAGCCGTAATAGACGTTCCCGGAAACGAATGCGCGCCAGGGCAGCGTGGTTTGGATCCCCACGTTCAAAGTGTCGCGCTGGTCATGGTCGAGCGGACCGTAGTCGGGTGAAGGCGTGTTGTCCACGGGAATCAGGCCGCCGGTGATATTGCCGCGGGATTCGCCGATTTGATTGGAGTACGCGAGATGCACTTGCGCGCGCTTCCAGAGCTTCGGCGAACGCAGCGTCAACTCCCAGCCGCGGATCAGCGCTTCGCTGAGGGTTACCGGAATAAAGACGTTCGATTCGCCCAGGCTGTTGTGATCGAAGAAATTGTCGGCGCGGGTGCGGAAGGTATCCGCGTCCAGTCCCCAGCCGCGGAAGGGAATGCTCAGGCCGAATTGATATTCCTCATCGCGTTCGCCGTGAAGCGAACCGAAAGTAAATCCCTGGCCGCTGGCGGCGTCAACCAGCGCCGGACCGGAAAATGTCAGCAGCGGCGGCGCCTGGTAAAAATGCCCGTAAAAGCCGCGCAGCACCCAGTTGATTTTTGGAATGTTCAGTGCGATCCCCAGGCGCGGGCTGATGGCGTTTTCCGAAATGCCGCCGTTGAAGAACGCCGCGCGCACGCCGGCGCTCAGTGTGAGCCAGGAAGCCGCCTTGAATTTATCCTCCAGCCAGATTTCCTGCAGGTTTCCGCCGATCTTCTCGCGATCCGGAAGAAGATTCGGCGCGCTGCCATCGTTGAAGTTGATGGCGAACAGCTGATTGTCATGCTGGTAGAAGCCGTAGTAGCCGGCGCTGATGTTGTTTCGCGCGACCGTGGCGCTGAGCGTGACTTGCGCCCCGGCGTAGATCGATGTGCGATCATCGGTGGTCTGCGTGGGGAAATCATTCTGGCTGCCGCCGTAATTCGCGCTGTTGTAGTGAACGAAAGGGGAAACGGTCAGCAGGGAATTTGAATTGATCGTGTGAACCCACGAAAAATTCAGGAACGTGTCCGCTTCGTGCTGCCCATCGAACTGATTGATGCCGGCCTGCTGGTTGCCGTCGGCATCGACGCAGGCCGATGGCGGCGAGCAGGGCGTGACGGCAATCGTGCCGGGCTGGCCGGGGATTTCCGTGATCACTCCGGGCGAAACCGGAATCTGGTAGTAATCCCGGCGTGAGGAGAACACCCAGCGCAACTGGTCTTTCGGAGTCACGTTGAAGATCATCGAGGCGAAACCGCCGAATCCGTTTTCGGCGTCATGCAGAACCGCAGGCGTCGGCGGCTGCAGGCCCAGGTTGCTGCGATTTCCAGTCAGGCTGCCGTAGTAGGCAAAGCGCTCGGTGTGCCCGCCGCAACTGATCTGATCATTGGTCTGGTAGAAGTTTCCGAAACTGGCGACCACGTCGCATTCCTTGTCGCGCTCAAAACCGGTTCGCGGCACTACATTGAAGACGCCGTAGGTGCGGTCACCGTAATCGGCGTCGTAGCTGCCGCGTTGCACTTCCATGTAGTCGATGTCCTTGGGATCGAACTGAGGGCCCACATTGCCGGCGATATTTGTGTTCGGCACCGGAACGCCATCCACCAGCCAGCTCACCTGGTGTCCGCCACGGATATGCAGTTGGTCGTGCGTCACGTAGGATCCGGGCACGTACTCGGTAATCATCGACAGGCTATTGGTGCGATCCGCTCCCGGAGTAGCCTGGATCGTCATCGCGGCTGAGGAGAGTCGTGGGCGTGGCGGACTCCAACGGAAGCGCTGACCGGCTCTCCGGTGACCACGGTTTTTTCACGCGACGCTGGCCAATTCCATGGGGAAATGCAGCACCGGGCTGGAGCCGGAAGCGACCACAAGATTTTGGGATGCCGGTTGAAAATTCGCCAGCGCCACGGTGACCGTATATTCGCCGAGCGGCACGGCGCTGAACTCGAATTCGCCGTTGTCATTCGTCTTTTGCGCTGCATCCACTCGGAATGTTGCGCCTTCAGATCGACGTCGGCATCCGGGATCGGGCGGTGCTGCGGATCATGTACGATGCCATGTACGCTGCCAAAAATTTCCGCGCAAGCCGGCACGCAACAGAGAACTGCTGACAACAACGCGAACGCGAACGCGATTCCGAGACTCCTCGGACACAACTTGATCTTCATCGAATCCTCTTGGGTCTGGCCCTGATGCCGAAAAATGCAAACCGATCCGCGAAAATGCGGACTGAATGACTGGTGGACGCGGCGTGTTTTAGCTCAGCAGCGGGCGTGGAGGGGGAGTCAACAGGAACGCGGGAGCAGACGGACTCGATTGCAGTGAGGAGTCGGGAGCGGCTTCGGCGGCGCCCGGGGCGCGCAGCGCGGGCGGAGTGGCCAGCACAAAAACGACGGCGGAAATCGTGGGCGCGGTGCCTCATCGCAGGCGCGCATGGAGCAATCCGTATGGCCGGGGATGCTCATGGAGCCGCAGAGGTTTTTATCCCGCTCCACGTCGCTGGCCTGCCGATGATGCAAGGGACAGTAGCTCGTGTTGCAGCATGCGGGCAACTCGGCGGCCAGAAGCGCGCCCGCCAGAAGGGCGGGACTCGGCAGAAGAAACGCCAGCAGTAACGTCGCCGCCGCCAGTTTGCGAGGCGCGGCAAGAGAACGGATTTGACCGATCCAACCCTGCATAATCGCGAGCATAACTCCAGCGAACCGCTGTGACAAGCGGTAGTCAACCGAAGGCCGCTGTGCTACTTGACACACGGCAGATCGACCGCCAATATTCAGGGCATGGCACACTCCTTTTTAATTTTCGATTTTGGCGGTGATGAAGAAACGGCGCAGCAGGCGCGCCATCGGACGGAAGGGTGGAAGCAGGGATTCCGGCTGGACAAAAAACTTCAGGTGAAATTCGAGCGCCAGGAACCGGAAGAGCCGGGAGCCGGGAAATCCGACGCGGCTTCCGAGGCGAAACCGAAATCCACGAAAGCGGCTGCAAAAGGCAAGGGCAAACCGGAAGCGAAATCAAAGGCCGCGGACAAGTCCGCTAAGAAATCCGACGACGGCGAGCCGTCCAACGACTCAAAGATCCGGCTGATCGTGCGCCTCGATTTTTCCGATCACGAAAAGCTTTCGCACCAGCGCTGGCTGGAGCGCATTCCAACCGAAGAACCGTTTAAAAACGCAAATCCGCGAATCGTTCGTGCGGGGGAGCCAGAATTTAAAACCACCTCGGAACTTTTTGATTCGCTTGATTAATGTTTGATTAAAAAAGAGAGGGAATCCTGAACTTGGAAGTTCCGTGCTGGAGCTGGTTCAACCGCGTCTAGCCGCGTGAAGCTTGCAGCGTCTCCACCGAGGCGAATACGTACGACAGGAACTCGTCCTTGCGAACGCGTTCACCGCGGGCAATCGCAGCCCCGAGACCAAGCCGGCAACGACGGCGATCAGCGACCACGAACCGAGAACTTCCAGGATGAACATTGCCATCTTCGCCTCCCCCTCTACATCGAACGACGTATCGGGTGTCGCAAAATAAGCACCAAACCTATGGTTGCACGGCCTTTCGCTAAGCCTATCAAACGCCAAGAAATACCGTCCGCCCCCAGACTCGAACCGGGCCAAACCGGATTTGCCGGGCTGTAAAGTCTATACGAACCGGGTGTAGTTTACATCCCGCGTGCGTACTATAACTTACAGTACGTTTTCCTGACAAGTCCCTCCTTAAAATTTTCCGATTTAGGATTTCCGACTCCCGCGCGGTACCTTTTTTCGCTGGCCATCCGTACGGCTAAGCTCACCGGCCCATTTCTGTCCTTTTGACCAGCGTCCAATTTCTCCTCTTGCCGATAGGCTTCCTTGTAGACCAGCCCCGAGAAACTTCGGGGGTTGCCAGAGTGTCGGCGGCAACGACGAGAGGTCGAGAGCTTCGGTTGGAGGACGCTTCATGGGTGTGGCTCGATTTCGGATTGCATGCATGTGTGCGTTGGCGCTCGCCGCAACCGTTCCCGGGCGCGCTCAAAACTGGAGGCAAGTCGGGCCTCCGGGCGGCGACGTGCAGTCTCTTGCAGCCGTTCCCGGCAGCACGCAGAGCCTGTATCTCGGTACATCGGACGGACATGTGTTCGGCTCCCGCGACGGCGGCGAGCACTGGCAGCTTTTGGGAAGAATCGGCGAGCACCACGACGACGTGATCATGTCGATGGTCGTGGACTCGCGTTCGCCGAATACCTTGTATGCAACAAGCTGGACGCTGAGCTCGCACGGGGGCGGCGTCTACCGCAGCGCGGATGCCGGGCGCACCTGGCAACTGATTGGACTGGAAGGGCTAGTCGTCAGGGCGCTGGCTCAGGCTCCCTCCAACCCGGACATTCTGGTGGCCGGAGCGACCGATGGCGTTTACCGCTCCGCAGATTCCGGCAAGCATTGGTCCCGCATCTCGCCTGAAAAGCACGAAGACCTTCGCAATTTCGATTCGATCGCCATCGATCCCCACGAATCCGGACACGATCTATGCCGGGACGTATCACCTGCCCTGGAAGACCGTCGATGGCGGAAAAAACTGGGCGCCCGTGCACCAGGGCATGGTGGATGACTCGGACGTGATGAGCATCACCATCGACCAGAACAATTCCTCGCACATCTTTGCCAGCGCCTGTTCGGGCATTTATCACAGTGCGGACGGCGCCGCCAACTGGACCAAGTTTAAGGGCATCCCCAAGGACTCCCGCCGCACGGTTCACATTCTGCAGGATCCCAAGCGCGCCGCGACCGTGTACGCGGCGACCACCGAGGGCCTCTGGAAGACCTCCGACGATGGCGCCACCTGGCGCCTGATTACGCCTGTGTCCTGGAGCATTCTGTCCATGGTGATCGATCCGCAAAATTCGGATCGCCTGATCCTGGGCACGGAGCGCCTGGGCGTCCAGATCAGCGAAAACGGCGGAGAAACCTACCGCGCCTCCAATCAGGGCTTCTCGCACCGGCGCATCGTTGATGCTGCAATAGATCCGCAGCGTCCGCAGCGGGCTCTGGTGGTGCTGACCAGCAGCTTTGAACCGCTGCTCGAAACGAACGATGCCGGGCGCACGTGGACGCCGTTGGCTGCCGGATTGAAGTCCGGACCGCCGCGCCACGTTTTTGCTTCGCCCGACGGCTGGTTCGCGGCTCCAGGTCCCGGCGGATTGCTGCGCTATGACGCTACAAAGAGCTCCTGGGTTCCGGTGAATCAGGCCAGCGAAACGACCGCACCTCCTACGGCCCGTCCCGGCGCCAGTCTCAAGAAAACCTCAGCCGAGCGCGCCAACGCGGCTGGCGCAAAGTCCCCGGCAAAATCTTCCGGGTCCACCGCGGCGAAGACAACGCTTCCGTTTCATTCCCGGGTAAATGACATGGCCTTTGGCCAGGATGCCTGGTACGCCGCCACGGACGACGGTTTAGCGGTCTCGCGCGACCGGGGAATGAACTGGACCACGGTGTCCCTTGGACCGGCAAAGCAACAGCCCAATTCGGCCACACCGGGTATGAGCACGGCCGTGATCCGAGCGGTGCGCACCAGCAATGGAGATTCTTATGTGTGGGCGCTGGGAGCACGCCAGCTCCAGGTTTCGGGAGACGCGGGAAAAACATGGGTGGCGCGCAGCCTGCCCTTTGAGCCCCGCGGTCCGCTACACCTGCATCCGTCAGACGCGAACTCGGTAATACTGGCCAGCGACCATGGCGTGTTTGTCTCGCGCGATGCCGGAGCGTCGTGGCAGCAGGCCAATCTCTCTGAATTGTCGATCGAGGACCTGGCCGCGATTCGCAATACGGTAGTGGTCTCGGCGGCTAACGGCGGCCTGTTCGTTTCGCGCGACGGCGCCAAAACCTGGGGGAAATTGGAAGGCCCCGGCGCCGAAGGCACGCTGTCCGCATTGCGATCGCGCGAAGCGGGGAATCAGCTGGTAGTGGCTTCTTCGACCGAAGGTTTGTTCGTGATGGAACTGGGCTCGGCATCGTCTGCGGCGGTGGATGCGCAGTCTGCTTCGCCGGCGGCCCAGCCCTAATAGCGGCGTTACTTGTAGTGACAAGTTCGTTCGATCACCGCTCGTGGCCATGACCGGGGCCCGCGGCGGATTTCCAGAGATTGCCGGCGCACCTTCGCTGCCGCGATGATGTGCGTCCGCAATATGTCGGCGCTCATCCCCCCCGGTTGCGCCGTCATTCGCGCGGCGGGCGTTTTCTTTCCGGCTCCACACCCCGGAAAGAGGCGCTCGCCGCGATTTTTTTGTGGGTAGTGCAAATCGTGACATGGCGGCTCTTCGCCGCGGGGGGTTCTGGGCGCCCGCTACGATCGATCGGGCGACCGTCGTTTGAGCCGGCAAACATCGGAGCGGCGCGACTTGGTTGGAAGTCGCAGTAGCGGCCTACGCCGCCAGCTACATTCGCAAAAAGCGCACAGTGAGCCCTTCGCAAGGGCTCAGGGTAAAGAGTCGCCGTGCTACTGGATGTCCGGTTGACCACTTTTTTTGGAAATTTTGGGGTGGTTTATTCGCTTGCTAGGGCCATTTGGATATAATGAGGTGTACTTCCGAAACTAGCTGGCTTGGCTCAGCTCAAGGTGATTCGGATGCACGTACAGGCGCGCTCCAAAACGGCGAAATTTGAGTCCAAAGAGCATGGTGGCCTGTCCCGGGGGGATCTTCTTCGTCTCTACCGCATCATGTACCTTTCGCGGCGCATCGATGACCGCGAAATCCAGTTAAAGCGCCAGAACAAGACATATTTCCAGATCAGCGGCGCCGGGCACGAAGGCGTTCTGGCGGCCGCCGGCTTCGTCCTGCGCGCCGGGCATGACTGGGTGTATCCGTATTACCGCGACCGCGCTTTAGCTTTGGCGCTGGGCGTTACGCCGCTGCAGATGTTTCTTCAGGCCGTGGGCGCCAAGGATGACCCACACTCCGGCGGCAGGCAGATGCCTTCGCACTGGGGCATTCCGCGGCTGAACATTCTTCCGCGATCTTCCTCCACCGGGATGCAATATCCCCAAGCAGTCGGAATGGCCGAAGCCGCGGTCTATTTCCAGAAATTTCCGCGCGCGCTGCAACAGGCGCAGCAGGCCCCCATGGGCGGCGAAGTGCGCCACCAGCCCGATGAAATCGTGTACGTTTCCGGCGGCGACGGCTCGACCAGCGAAGGAGAATTTTTCGAGGGGTTGAACACTGCGTGCCTGCGGAAGCTCCCGGTGCTTTTTCTGATCGAGGACAACGGCTGGGCCATTTCCGTCCCGGTGCGTTTCCAGACTCCCGGGGGAAATATCGCCAAGCTGGTGCAAAGCTATCCTGGGCTTTTGGTTGAGGAGTGCGACGGGAGCGATCCACTGGCGAGTATCGAGACGCTGCGGCGCGCGGCGGAATATTGCCGGGCGCGAAAGGGGCCGGCGCTGGTGCGCGCGCAGGTCACGCGGCCGTACAGCCATTCGCTGTCCGACGACGAAAAACTCTACAAAACAAGCGCGTTGCGCGAGGAAGAAGCGCACAGCGATCCGATCCCCAAGTTCGGGCTGTACCTGGTTCGCCAAGGCGTCGTCGACGAAAAAGAATTGGAATCGATCGAGGCGGACGTGGACGCGGAAGTGCGTGAAGCGTCCGACCAGGCGCTGGCGGCGGAATTGCCGGCCGTCGAATCGATTCTCGCCAATCAATACTCGCCGGATATCGATCCGACTTCCTCGCGCTTTGAGTCCAGTCCCGATTTTTCCGGCGAACCGAAAACCATGGTCGAAATGATTGCGGCGACGCTGGCGGATGAGATGACCCGCGACGAGCGCATCGTGGTGCTGGGCGAAGACGTGGCCGATTGCAGCCAGGACGAGCACATGAACGAAGTGAAAGGGAAGGGCGGCGTCTTTAAAGCCACCATCGGCCTGCAACGGCGCTTCGGCTCGGCTCGCGTCTTCAATACGCCGATTGCCGAAGCCGGAATTGTGGGCGCCGCGCTGGGAATGGCGTCGCGCGGATTGAAGCCGGTGGCCGAGATTCAGTTCTTTGACTACATCTGGCCGGCGATGATGCAGTTGCGCAATGAACTGTCGCTGGTGCGGTGGCGTTCGAACGGCGCGTTTAAAGCGCCGGCGGTGATTCGCGTGGCGACGGGCGGCTACCTGACCGGCGGCGCGATCTACCACAGCCAGAGCGGGGAAGTGCTGTTCACGCACACTCCCGGGATCCGGGTGGTGATGCCTTCGACGGCGCTGGATCTTTGCGGGCTGCTGCGCACCGCGATTCGTTGCGACGATCCAGTGTTGTTTCTCGAGCACAAACATCTGTATCGCCAGCCGTATAACCGTTCGCAATATCCCGGGCCGGATTACACGATGCCGTTCGGGAAGGCGCGAATTGCGCGGGAAGGCAAAGACGTCAGCATCATTACGTACGGCGCCGTGGTTCACCGGGCCGAAGTGGCCGCCGCGCAACTGGAGCGCGAAGGCATTTCCGTGGAAATTATCGACCTGCGTTCGCTCGCGCCGTTTGACTGGGAAGCGATTGCCGCGACGGTGCGCAAGACCAATCGCGTGATCGTCGCGCATGAAGACATGCTTTCCTGGGGATACGGGGCGGAAATTGCCGCGCGAATTTCCGACAAGCTATTTGATGAACTCGACGCGCCGGTGAGACGCGTCGCGGCCATGGACACGTTCTGCGCCTACCAGCCGAAACTTGAAGATGAAATTCTTCCGCAAACCAGCCACATCGTCACCGCCGTCCGCGAATTGATCGCGTATTGAGAATTTCGTTTGATCGCGCGGGCGATCCGCCGGCGGCGCTTCCATTTCCAGACTATCCTTTCGACACGAATTCTGTTCCCGCCCGGGCGTTCGAGTCGGGTGTCGCGCGGCTGCCATTGCAAAGCGAATCCGCGGCTGTTAGGTTTCTAAAGGGTTTCATGGCGGGAGGAATGTGAGCGTAACGTGCGAGAAATGCGCAGCAGAAATTCCGGAAGGCGCCAGCGTTTGCCCGCACTGCGCAACTCCCGTCAGCGTCGCGCAGATCGGTCCGGTATACGTTCCGGCGGGTGCGCAGGCTTCTGCGGCCGCTCCGGAGATTCAAACCGTTTCGGTGGAGTCCGCGCAACCGGTGTTCGCGGGGTTCTGGCTGAGGGCAGTCGCCTACCTGCTGGACACCGTGCTGATTTCGCTGGCCGGCGGGCTGATCGCGTCTTTTTATCCGGCGACATTTATTAAATTTCCGGATGCGGCTGCCGCCGCTTCGAATCCATTCGCTTCTTTGCCGCAGCTCACTCCGCTGGGATTTGCAATCACCCTCGGCGCGACCTGGATCTATTACACGATGTTTGAGGCGTCTTCCTGGCAGGCTACGCCCGGCAAGCGCGTCATGAAAATCTACGTCACGGACATGGTCGGGCAGCGGCCGAGTGTGGCACGGGTTGCGGCGCGAAATGTGGCGAAGATTATTTCCAATCTGTCGTTTCTGGTGGGCTACCTCGTGGCGGGGTTCACGGTGAAGAAGCAGGCGCTGCACGATATGGTGACGAGTTGCCTGGTGCTGCGGCGTCGGTAGGCGGGGGAGTCTCACGCCTGCCCCCGCTCCCTCCGCGCCCGTTCCCCACGCCCGCCCCAAAAAAAACGCTGTCATTCTGAGCGCAGCGAAGAATCTCTCCTGGTTTCCGGTCCGCGGCCCGTGGTGAAATCGAAGAGAGATTCTTCGCTGCGCTCAGAATGACAAGACGAACGCGTTGTCCGCGGTCTGTGAAGCGTTTTCTACTTCGGTTGCGACCACAGCGGAATTTTTTGGCCGAGTCCTCGCGCCACGGCCAGTTCGTAAACGCGAACAGCCGCCGCCAGATCCCAGGTGGCGATGCCGTTTGACTTGAACAGAGTGATTTGATCCGCGCCGCTTCTTCCCGCTTCTTTTCCGGACACAATTTGCGCGAGTTCCTGCACCGCGCTCCAGCGGGACTGATCCTCGCCGAATGCCTGGATCAGGTCGCCCGCTTCCATTTTGGCCTGCTCGACGGAATCAACTACGATTTTCCCGGCGCGATCCACAGCGGCTGCGTCCAGTTCGCGCTTTTGCGCCCAGTTCGCGCCCATGGCGTTGACGTGCATGCCGGGAACAAGCCAGGCGCCCTCCAGCACAACTTTCAGCGCGGAAGTCGCGGTGATGATGATTTCCGCGCCCTTCACGGCGGCTTCTGCGGACGCCGCCGCTTCGACCGTTACGCCGATGCGCTCGCTCATCTCGCGGCAGAATGTTTCGCGCCGCTGCTGGTCCCGCCCGAAGGCGCGGACGCGTTTTAATTTTCGTACGGCGTTGACGGCCTCCAGTTGCGTGCGCGCCTGGTAACCGGTGCCGATGATGCATGCGGCGGCCGCGCCTTCCGTGGCCATGTATTTCGTGGCGATTCCGCTGGCCGCGCCAGTGCGAATCTGGCCCAGCGCGTCGGCTTCAATCAGCGCCGCCATCTCACCAGTGGTGGAGCGGAACAGCGGCACCACAAAACGCGCTACGCCACGCACCACCGTGTAGAGTTTCATTCCGATGAATCCGCGCACCGGGTCACCCGCCGCCATGTAATTCAGCAGCGCGTTGTCCGGCAGCTTGATTCTGCGCCGCGGATGCAGGACAGCTTCCCCGTTACCCTGTTCACGCAGCGATTGTTCCACCACTTCGAGCGCGATCGGCATGGTCAGCAGCGAGCGGACGTCGGCTTCGGTCAGCAGCAGGGTCATTACGGCTCCTTGGTTTCAAGATGCATGCGGAAACGGAATACTCTGGGCGTGGCGGGGTCGAAGATGAGCAGTTCGGCGTGCGGCGTGACCGCGATTTCCGGGGCGGCGATGGTTCCAACGTTCACGCCGAGATCGGCGTTCAGTTTCGGCTGGCCGTCTTTCGTCCAGACACGAATTTGAGCGGACCCCGGCGCCATCGTAAATAGAAAATCGCTGCTCGCCGCGAAACCAGAAATGGGGCCGGGCTCGCCATTTGGGGTTCCGGCCGCGGACCATGCTGTCAAGGGAGAGCCATCCGAGGAAAATTTTTCGATCCGGCCGGTGCTGAAATATGCCGCGAAGACAACATCGTCCGGCTCGGCGCACACCCAACTGGGCCGCTCGTCCGGATTGAGCGCTTTTTCAGGAGCGGGCCAGGATTTTACGAGGTGACCATGATTGTTGATCTTCTGGACGCGCGAGTTCGCCGCGTCCGGAATATAGAGCGTGCCTTGTTCATCGGCGCTCATGCCGAGCGCCCCGGAAAACTGCCGCTGTGGGGCGGCGTGCCAGGTTTGGAAAAACGATCCGTCTGGAAAGAAAACGTGAATCGCGCCCTGCCGCGGATCGGCGACATAGATCGCGCCTCCCGCGTCCACCGCAATTCCGGCGGCACGGTGCAGGCGCGGATCCTCAAACGAGAGCAGGGGAGTGCCCTTGGACTGAAATTTGTGAACGAAGCCGGAAGCTGGGTCAGGAAAGAAAATATCGCCGAGCGTATCGGTGGCGATCGAAACGGGCCCATTCAATTTTCCTGGGCCATCTCCTTTGTCGCCCCAGGCGTTCAGAAATTCAAAGGGTGGAAGCGGCGGGGGCTGCGGCTTGGCGGCGGTGTTGGAGCGATTGCCGCATGAGGCCAGAAAGACAACAGCCGGAAGTACGGCGGCGGCAAAGTACCATCGAAGCCGGAAGCAATTTAGGTTCGCCATGCGGTGCGTACGCGTTCAAGAAGCGCGGGAGCGTTTTTCCTTCAGGATATTAGCACGCGGCTCCGGCGGCTCGCGGAGGGAGCGCACCGAAATTCAAACGGACGCCGCATATTCGTCAACGGCCTGCTGCGCATTCGGTGGATCATTCTTGCGAATCAGTTCGATGGAGTAGAAGGGGCGGCGTAGATCGTCCCAGGGCCGCCCATAGGCGTCCTAATTGTGACCTAGGCCAGCGGCTAAAGCCGCTTCGGTTGGGTGCACTTTTTGGCACGGCTTCACAGACCACAGAAAAACCCCAATAGTGTCATTCTGAGCGAAGCGAGGAATTTCTCCTGGTTCCTCTTGGTTCCTCTTGCTCGCACTTGGATCGAAGAGAGATTCCTCGCTTCGCTCAGAATGACAAGCCGAGGAATTTTTTTGCGATCGCGGCTATCTGTGCGGGCGCGCCACGATTGGAGGCGCCGCCTTCACGCGGCGAACTGCGGTCTGAACCATTTCGTAGGTGCGGTCCAGGTTGCTGTCATCCAGGTCGGCAAATTTAAATTGGGGTCCCTTGGGGCCGGCGGCGATTCGAATCGGCAGGCGCCCGCACAGATCGCTTTCGACGTACGCGGTTTCGTAGCGCTTGCGCGCCGTGCCCCAGGTGTACACGCGCAGCATGGTGAAGTCGCACACCTGGCCCTCACCGCCGCGCGATCCTGCAACCAGATATTGAGGCATCTCGCGGCCCGAGCCGTCCGACACGCGATTCAATTCGAACCAGGCCACGACGTGCAAATCCGCGGAACTGGCCAGATCTTTCACCGGACCCGGCAAGTCGAGCTCGATGAAGCGAGCAAGCACCCACCCGGCGACGAGTCCCGCCGGGCCGCCCGCCGCGTTTCCGGCCTGCTGGGCCAGCACGGGGCCGCCGCTGACTACGTCGCCGGTGGAGCGCTTGGGTTCCGTGGAGCGGTTGTCTGAAGCCGGAGCGCCGTCATCGCCGGGTGGAGCGTCAATCGCGCGGATGACAAGAAGCCAGTCTTCCTGCTTTGGTTTTTGTGCGTCTGAGGGCGTGGGCGCTGACTTGTCGTCCGGCGTGGCGTTTTCCTCGGAGCCGGAGCGGCATCCGCCACGGCGCGCTGCAGGATCAGGACTGGCGTGCCGCGCCGCAAACTGAAAAATGCGCTGGCCATCGCGACCCGGTTCGCTGCGCAGGTTGCTGACGGTTTTGGTTCGGCCGCGCGCCTGCACGGGCAGGGCGCGGGTGCGTTCCAGAAGCGCGGCGCTCTTGCCCCACAGGTCGGAATCCATCATTTGCCGGGAATCGAGCATCCAGCCAATGGTTCCGGCGGAAGTGCGTACCTGCGAGCCGAGGTGCCTTCGTCGCGCACAACTTCGACACGATCTCCGTAATGCACTTCGCCGACCGATTCGCGGACCTGCGCGAGCGTATTCCACAGCGTGACGTCGCGGTCGGCAACGTATCCGACGGAGATCGCTTTGGGCGGGCCGGATGCAATTTCCAGTACAGCAGCGGCGCAAGGATCAGCACGATGGGAATGAATCCCAACGGCGCGAACGATACGCCAGATCATCTAGTCGATCTCCGAAAGTGATGCCGACGGCCCGCGCGGTGCGCACCATGCTGCCGTGCGGATCGACCAGACGCACTTCGCCCACGGCCTCATCGAGCGTGACGGATTCGATTTCGCCGGCGCGCAGGCACACCATTCGCCCGAATTCTCCGCGCGCAATCAACTCCACGGCTTCGACGCCGAACCGCGTGGCCAGGATGCGGTCGAACGGACTGGGCGATCCGCCACGCTGAATGTGGCCCAGCACGGTGACGCGCACGTCTTTCTTGAGCATCGTGTGAATCGCGTCGCCGATCAGAAATTCCCACCTGGCCGGGGCGCGGCGCTGGAAACGGTTTCTCGACGAAATCGCGCGGCGGCAGCTTCACGCCTTCGGCGACCACGACCATCGAGAATTTTTTGCCGGTGGCGGCGCGCTCGCGCAGCTTTTCGCAGACGGTCTCAATCGTGAATGGAATTTCGGGAATCAGGATGACGTCCGCGCCGCCGGCAAGTCCCGGAGTGCAGCGCAATCCATCCCGCGTCGCGGCCCATCACTTCGATGACCATCACGCGGCCATGCGATTCGGCAGTGGTGTGCAGGCGGTCGATGGCGTCGGTGGCGACGTGCAGCGCGGTATCGAAGCCGAACGTGACTTCGGTGGCGGAGAGATCGTTGTCGATCGTCTTGGGCACTCCCACGATCGGAATTCCCAGACGGTCCGAGGTCGCGCGCGATGGTCAGCGTGCCGTCGCCGCCGATGGCGATCACCGCGTCCAGGCCCAGCTTCTGCATGTTTTCACAACATCTGAGGGAATAATCGTGCGTCACCTTCTTGCCCGTTTTCCTCGACCATGTAGTGAAACGGATTTCCGCGATTGGTGGTGCCGAGAATCGTGCCGCCGCGCGGCAAAATTCCCGCAATCGACTCCACCGTGAGCGGCATGGTGCGATCCGGTCCAGATCAGGCCGTCGAAGCCGTCGTTGATGCCGACCACGCGCCAGCCATGCCCCAGAATCGCCGAGCGCACCGCGCCGCGAATGACGGCATTCAAGCCCGGGGCAGTCGCCGCCTCCGTTGGCAATTCCGATGGTTTGTATGGTTTGAGCCATAGGTCCTCAGTGGGCGGCAGGCTACAGGGCCTGAAGCGCAGAACGGTATTCTACACTAATCGAAATGGCGGCTCGGAAGTTCCGCGCGCGAGTGCTGCCGGTCGTGCAAATCGTGTTTCACTTCTGCTTATAGCGCCATTCCGGAACGTTCGATGATGCCTGCGCGTTTCCGCTCGCGGATGATTTTTTCCGGTGTCTGGAAGGTCCAGCAAAGTCCTTTGCATAAAACCATAAAGTGATATCCTCCGCACTGGGCCATCTTGTCCTGGTTGTTTAATTCCGAAAAATACGGGGGGAATGATATGGAGCGGAAAAAGGCGACTGATTTCCCGCAGGAATTGCTGGACCAGTTCGACAAGTACGTTCACGGCGATATCAGCCGGCGCGATTTTCTGGACCGCGCCAATAAATATGCGGTGGGCGGATTGACGGCCGTGGGTATCTGGGAAGCGCTGCGGCCGAATTACGCGTTCGCGCAGCAAGTGCCCAAGGATGACGCACGCATTAAAGCTGAATATGAGACAGTGCAATCGCCGCAGGGCAACGGGAGCATCAAGGGCTATTTCGCGCGCCCGGCGAAGTCCGCGGGGAAGCTGCCTGGGGTGCTGGTGATTCATGAGAATCGCGGACTGAATCCCTATATCGAGGACGTCGCCCGCCGTCTGGCCGTCGCGAATTTCGTGGCATTTGCTCCGGATGGGCTGACTTCGCTTGGCGGCTATCCTGGCGAGGAAGAAAAGGCGCTGGCGCTTTTTCCGAAGGTCGATGGCGCGAAAATGTTTGAGGATTTTGTGGCCTCCTACGCCTGGCTGAAGGCGCGGCCGGAGTGTTCCGGGAAAATGGGCGCCGTAGGCTTTTGTTTCGGCGGCACAACGGTAAACAAACTGGCGGTGCGGCTGCCGGATCTGGCCGCGGCGGTCCCGTTTTACGGGGGCCAGCCTTCGGCGGAAGACACGGCCAAGATCAAGGCGCCGCTGCTGATTCACTACGCGTCGCTGGACACGCGAATTACCAGCGGCTGGCCGGCGTGGGAAGAGGCGCTGAAGGCCAATCACATTAACTACACGGCGTACATCTACGAAGGCGCAAACCACGGCTTTCACAACGACACGACGCCCCGTTATGACGAAACGGCAGCCAAGCTTGCCTGGCAGCGGAGCCTGGAATTTTTTAACAGTAAGCTGCGTGGGTGACGGAATTAGACAGCGCACACGTTCGTCGGTGCACTTTTGTCAGACCTTCACACAACAGAATGCATCACGGTTCTTGGCGGCTTCTGAGTTTGACGCCCGGGAGTTGATTCGGAACCCACAGACTGAAGTCTGTGCTACTTGAGACCTAATTCGCGGGCAGGCGATACGCGATTAACTCTCCCGGATAGCCGAATCCGCTGACGGCGACCACGATGTACTGTTGGCCGTTTAGCATGTAGGTCATCGGCGATCCGGTTTGCGGCGCGGGCATGGGGACGGCTCCTGCGTCTTTTCCTGTGGATTTATCGTACGCGCGGAGCATCGCGCCTTTCGCTCCCGACGGCAGTGTCGTGTTGAGGCCCTCTCCGGCGATGACCAGAGTCTTGGTCGTCAGCACTCCAATGATCGAGGTGCTGCCGGTGCGCGGAATGTTCAGGCCGGCCAGCGCCGGATGATTGCGAATATTGTCCGGCGTCTGCCCGTGCGCGACTTGCCACGCAATTTCCCCCTTGTCCAGATTGATCGCTGTGATCCTCCCGTACGGCGGCTTCAGCAACGGCAATCCGCGAACTAACAAAACCGGTTCGCCGCTTTCCGGATTGGGAGACGGCAGAGCGGGCGCGCCCATTGGGCGTCCGTTCCGGGGCGTGATGCCGGCCGTGCCCTGAACGTATTCCATGTCCGAAACTTTCTGGTCAGGCGAGGGAACCAGGCCCAGCGCCGAAAAATCGGTACGCGAATATACGTAAAGAAGGTGCGTCTCTGGATCGAAGGAGCCGCCCGGCCAGTTCGCGCCGCCCAGCGCGCCGGGGGAAACGATGGTGGCGAGCGGCCCTCCCGCCTTGCTGACCGATGGAGGCGTAAAGAGCGGACCAATTCTGTATTTGGAGACGAGCTCTTCGGCTTCGGCGTGCAGTTGCGGGGTGAAATTAATCAGGCTGTCGCTGGAAACGCCTTGATTGTCAAAAGCAGGTGGCTTGCTGGGAATCGGCTGCGTTTTGGAATACCACTCGCCTGGCACATCGCCTTGCGGAACGGGCTGCTCAGGCATGGGCCAGACCGGCTCGCCGGTTTCGCGATTGAAAACGTAGAGGTACGCCTGCTTGGTGGGCTGAGCTACTGCCTTTATCATTTTTCCGTCCACCACGATATCGGCGAGGATTGGCGCGCAGGGGATGTCCATGTCCCACAAGCCGTGATGCACCAGCTGAAAGTGCCACTTGCGCCTGCCCGTTTCCAGGTCCACGGCTACAAGGCTTTCTCCGAACAGGCCGTCTCCCGGCCGGTCGCCGCCGAAATAGTCGCCGGTCGGCAATTCCACGGGCAGGTAAACGAGGCCCAGCGTTTCATCCACTGAAATTTGTCCCCACACGCCGGTGTTGCCGGTGTAGGCCCACGACTCATTCAGCCAGGTGCGGTTGCCGTATTCGTTGGGCAGGGGAATGGTGTGAAAAATCCAGAGGCGCTTTCCGGTGCGCACATCGAATCCGCGGACGTAGCCTTTCACATTTTTCCTGCTGTGCGGAACGCCGCCGGTCAAGTGCGCGGCGCCCACGATCACCACGTTGCGCGCGACGACCGGCGTGGAGTGCAGACCGACTTCTCCCGTGACCAGGTCAATATCCTGATCGTCGTCTTTTTTCAGGTCCACCACGCCGCCGACGCCAAAGGTCGGAATGCGTACGCCCGTCCTGGCGTCGAGCGCGATCAGCCGATAGCCGGGCGTCACGTACAAAATTCGTTCTTCCTTGCCGTCGGTCCAATAGGCCAGTCCGTGGCCGGAGAGCTGCCGGGGCGCATTCGCGCCGCGATCGCCTTCGTTTTCGCTGTGCATCCAGAGAAGTTCGCCGGTGGCGGCGTCCAGCGCGACGACCGCGCGGCGCGTTCCGCCGGTGGAGTACACCACGCCGTGGACCATCAGCGGCGTGGCCTCAAATTTGTATTCAGGACGCGGGCCGAGCGAATCGGTTTTGAAGCGCCAGGCGATCGTAAGCTTGTTGAAGTTGTCCGCGTTGATCTGATCGAGCGGCGCGTAGCGCGTGCTGGCCAGATCGCCGCCATAGGTGTTCCACTCGCCGTTTTTCGCGCCGGTCTGCGCGCGCGCAGGAATCCGCGCACTGAGTAACACCAACAGACAAGCGAAAAGCGCAATTATCCGGGACACCCGCTTCATGGACTTCCTCCTGGGCGAGACGCTCGCCCATTTTCAACTGCAATGTATTATTCCGCGAAAAGCGCCTTATTCTGTGCCGGATTGCTTTCGCAGACAAGGAGATAGTCGGTCAAGACTTCGCGAGAGGTTTCAGTCGCATAGCGGTATTTCTTGAATGACTACAACTACGTCGTCTTGGATTTGCGCCGGAAGCGCTCCAGCAGCGCCGAGTGCAGGCGGCCGCGGACGTCTTCGGGAAGAGGAACCGGTTCGGAATTGCAGAAGATCTGGATGGTCTTACGGCAGGTGTCAACTACGATGCGGCAGTCGGTGCAGCCTGAAAGGTGTTGCTCGAGGTCGGACTTCATATTCAGGTCGAGTACGCCATCGAGGTAGCTGCTCAATTCGAGAATGACTTTCTTGCAGTTCACTGCGCTTCACTCCGTCGAAAATACTTATTCAGCTTCTGGCGGAGTTTCAGCCGCGCCCGCAAGAGGCGCGATTTGACCGCCGCCACCGAGATGCCCAGAATCTGGGCAGTCTCTTCCGTGGAAAGGCCTTCCGAGTCACGCAAAAGAAAGGCGACGCGGAAAATCGGATCGAGCTCTCCGATCACGCTGTTGAGAATTTCGTTCAGCTCGGTCTGCGCGAATTTTTTCTCGGGAGAAGGACCCCAGTCCTCGATCTCGCGAAAAACAGAATCCTCACCGTCCGTCCCTGCGATCGGCTCGTCCAGCGAGACCTGGTTGGGACGCCGCTTGCGCAGCTTCATCAGGGCTTCGTTTACGGCGATGCGTACCAGCCAGGTGTAAAAACGCGAATCGCCCTGAAATCGATCGAGATTCTGGTAGGACTTCAGGAACGCGTCCTGCATTACGTCTTCCGCGTCCTCGCGGTTTTGGGTGATGTTCATGCCCAGGCGGAAAATCTTGCGCTCGTAGCGGTTGACCAGTTCTTCGAAAGCGCCTGTGTCGCCGGCCTTGGCCGCCGACACCAGTGCGGCTTCATCATCGCGCACGATGGCGGAAGCCAGCGGTTTGGGTTCGGTGGCGCTCAAAATCCAGGGCACTCCGGGCGGCTGTCTTAGGGAGCCAGTCGCGCTCAATTGGCAGGTTACCATATCCAGTTCTCCTTTGCTTTTCCTGCCTGTCGGAACCCCATACTTCTGATGTTTCTGACTCAGGGCACGATGCAGCTTTTTTTAGTTATTTGTGAGCACAAGCGGAAAAGGGGTTGCGCCGGGCGGCACGGACCGGGTGCTACAATGAGCCAGTTTCGATAGGGTTTGCGCGGGGGAGATCGTTCCGTTTCACATTCCGTCTCCTGGACCTTAAAAATGACGGGCGGCCGCCTCGCTTAACACGAGTCTGCCGGGAGTGCGCGGGAAACAGCCAGCGAATATGAGAACATTGCCGGATTACTTGCGAAATGGAATGAAGATGATCATCGTCGGATGCAATCCCGGCGATCGCTCGGCGCGCGTGGGCCACTATTACGCCGGGCGGGGGAATGAATTCTGGCCGCTGCTGTACGATTCGCGCGTGATTCCCGAATTGCTGGACCATCGCGACGACAAGCGCATGATCGAATTCGGCATCGGGCTGACCGACCTGGTCAAACGGCCGACACGGGCGGCTGAGGAATTGAAGCGCGAGGAATTTGCCGAGGGCCGCATTCTGCTATCGCAGAAGCTTGAGCAATACGCGCCACAGGTGATCGCCTTCAATGGAGTGGGCACGTTTGAAAATTTCGCGCAGCGGCCCTGCAAACCGGGCCTGCAAAAGGAACGCCTCTATGGCGCGCAGGTGTTCGTGCTGCCGTCCACCAGCGCAAAAAACGCCACGGGCCGCGGCCTGAAACTCCGCTACTTCCGCCAACTCGCCAAATTGCTCGATAAATTGCCTAAATGAAGTATGCTGAACGGGGACCGTGAGGCGTGCTTTGTGCTCGGTGTCTCGTGGTTCGCGGCAATTTTTCGTGGATTGCGGCTCGCGCGTTAAGGGGCGAAGACCATGGCGAAATCCAAACTCAAATTTCTGCAGAAGCCCTCGTGCACCAGTTGCCGCAAAGCCAAGGCATTTCTGGAAAAGAGAAAGGTGGAGCTGGAACTTCGCGATCTGGACAAGGAGCGCATGTCGTTCGAGGAACTCGATGCCCTGATCGGCAAGCGCGATCACCGCGCGTTTCTGAACACGCGGAATGAACTGTACCGCGCGCGAAAAATGAAAGAGAATCCGCCGTCGCGCGAAGATGCCCTGAAGCTGATGGCCGCCAATCCCAACCTGATTCGCCGCCCGGTGGTGTTGCGCGGCGCTGATATCGTCCTTGGCTACGATGAGGAAGAGTTGAAGCGCATTTCCAAGTAAGACTGCGCCAAGAGATGCAGGCCGCGCCTGGGGTGCCACGATCGTGGAAGCTCTTGCCGAAAAGGTTCGCGCCGAACTGAAACAGTACGAACATCCGCTCTTTGTGTTTGACGCGCGTGCGGCGTCAGAAGGCGTCGAAGTTCTGATCCAGTTTTCGCCGCCCGAGCCGCAGGTGCACACCTACATTTTTCTGATGCGCCCCCGCGAAATCGAGAGCAAACAGTTCCCCTGGATTTTTCAAAAGCAGCTCTACGATTGCCTGCACGACTTCATCGTGGAAATGTTCACCTGCAATCCGCAGCGCCAGGACGCATGACGGCCGGGCCTGCCTCCGATTCGAGCGCCTCGAAACGCCCTGCTGCGCCCGGAGAGCATGGCCGCGCGCTGACCGCACTTCTTTCTGAGCAGATCCGCGCGAATGGCCCGATCACTTTCGCCGATTTCATGCGCGAATGTTTGTACCATCCCCTCCACGGGTATTACTCGCAGGCCAGCGCGCAGCCCTTCGGCGACTACTACACCAGCGTCGATGTGCACCCGATTTTTGGGCGGCTGCTGGCGCGCCAATTCGCGGAGATGTGGAAAGCGCTGGGTTCGCCGCGATCGTTCACGTTAGTGGAGGCGGCTGCCGGCGTGGGGCGGCTGGCGGGACATATTCTGGATTTCAGCGCGCGCGAGTTGCCTGAATTCTACTCGGCGGTCAACTATGTGGCCGTGGAACGGTCCGACGCGCGGCGCGGCGAACACGCGGCACGTCTCGGCAATCCACGCGGCGGCTGGACGCTTCTCGAGCGCGGCGGAACTTCCGCAAGCGATTTCTGACGGCTGCATTTTCTCCAACGAACTTCTAGACGCTCTGCCCGTGCACCGAGTGATGATCGAGCAGGGAAGGCTTCGAGAGATTTGCGTGGGGCTCGAAGGCGCCCAATTAGTGGAGATTCCGAGGGATCCATCTTCACCGGCGATCGAAGCATATTTTCAGGAACAGGGAATTGCGCTCGCGGAAGGGCAGCAGGCGGAAGTGTGCCTGGAAGCGTGCGATTGGGTGGAGAGCGCGGGGCGCGCGCTGGAGCGCGGTTTTCTGCTGACCGTTGACTACGGCCACGAAGCTCGGGCGCTATACGACGAACACCACAACCGCGGGACGCTGCTGGCGTACCGCGATCACGCGGTGCATGAAAATCTCCTGGAGGCGCCGGGAGAACAGGACCTGACGGCGCACGTCAATTTCACGGCGGTGGACTTGTGCGGACAACGCGCGGGCCTCAAGCGTGCCGGGCTCGTCACGCAATCGCAATTCCTGGTGGCGCTCGGCAGGGGAAATGAATTTGCCGATTTGTACGAGCCGGGCCAATCGGAGATGGGAAAATTGCGCGCGCGGCTATTGCTGAAAAATCTGATTCATCCGGAAGGCTTGGGAGAAAAATTTCAGGTCATGATTCAGTACAAGGGGATTGAGGCGCCGCGTCTGACTGGATTGTCGGGGTATTGAGATCAGGTGCGTCTGGTGGAGCATGCTTCAGCTTGCGAAAAACAGCTTGTCATTCTGAGCGCAGCGAAGAATCTCTCCTTGTTCTTCTTGCTCGCACTTCGATCGAAGAGAAATTCTTCGCTGCGCTCAGAATGACAGTGTTCAGCGATCGTTTTGAAAACCGGTTACGACCGCGGCAGAGGTTGATTTGCGTGACAGAACTGTGATTTGGGACGCACTTATGGAAAGCCACAGGCTGAAGCCTGTGCTACTAAAACCTCTGCAACATAAGGCTTTGCATGTTATGCGCCGCTCTCGTTGTAGGCTTTTTTCAGGGATTTTTCGGCTTCGGCCTGGGCGCCGCCGGTGTCGTCGCCGGTCTGCTTGGCCTTGCTGTATTCGTTGACGGCGCGGGTGCGGTCACCCTGAATGTCATAAATGCGTCCGAGGTAGATGTGGGCCCAGACTTCGGTCCATTTGGTCTGCAGGTCGGTGGCGCCATCGAGCGCGTCGCGGAACGATTGTGCGGCGGCTGCGTAATTACGCTGGTAGAAAAACGCTTCTCCCATCCGGAAGTCGGCCAGTGCGTTCAGGCGATCCTGTTCCAGCGCCTTCTGGTACTGGATCACGGCGTCATAATAGCGGCCCAGCGCAGCCTGAGTTTCGCCGCGGGCGATGATTCCGCGGACGCGCAGCGGCTGGCTTGATTTGAGGATGCGGTCGTGCGGGTCGATGACGATCCCGTTGGGCTTGGGCCGCCCGAACGTTTCGACCGTAAAGGTCGATTCTTTTCCGGACAACGTGATCGTTTTGAATTCCGGATTTCCCTCGGTTTGAACCTCGATCTCCACGTCCATGTGGAATACATCCAGATTCTGTTTGGCTTTGCCTACGATGCGAAATCCTTTTTTGGTGCGGTAGACCACGTATTCCAGATTGAATTCAGGCACTCCTGTGGAATGCAGCCATTGCGTGAAAAAGGGACGTAAGCTGGTGAGTTCCGCGGAAGCCGAGGGGGCGGGCGTATTGCCCATCTTGAATTCGGCCGGCGCCGGCTGGGAAAGTTTGGTCTCCGCCAGTTTCTCAAAATCCTGGATGCGTGCGGATTTTCCGGAGTAGCTCGAATAAAAATCCTTCAGCAGCGAGTTGAAGTTGGCGTCGCCGATCATGGCGCGGAGCATGTGAAACACCATCGCGCCTTTGTTCACGACCACGGATTGGTATTCCTCGGTCCCGGGCTCCAGTCGCCCGGCGTCGGCGATCGGCGCGGAATCGTCAAACATCAGCGCGCCCACCGCAAAATCTTCCAGGGCCTTGTCCAGGCCGCCTTTTCCCGCGTCCTGCTCCACAAACAATCCCTCCGAGTAGCGGGACAGGCCATCGCTCAGCCACACATCGGAAGCAGTAGCCGGAGTGATCTGCGCGCCCCACCATTGATGCGCTGCGAGGTCCGCCAGCAAGCGTTCGTTTGGTTTGGCGGTCCATTGCCGCGCGCTGACCAGCAGCAAACCCGGAGCTGCGTAGCCGTCAACCGTTCCATCCGGAAGCTGCGCCACGGTCATTCCCGGCTGCGGAAGAGCGCCAAACGCATCGTTAAAGTAATCGAGGATGTGCGAGACGGCGTCGGCGTAAGCGGGCGCCGTAGCAGCGGCCGCGGCCGGAGTGTAAATGTTGTACGAAACACCCTGCGCGCGCTGTGGGCTGAGCTGCAACGGAGCGATTACGAACGTTCCCGCGGCTTCCGGCTTATCCACTCGAAAGGTGTAGAGCATGCGCTCGTTTTCCATCGACGGCGGCGCGGGAGCGCTGGTGGGCGTGACGGGCGGCGCTGCGGGCGCAGCTGCCGCGCGGCGCGAATTGCCCAGGGTGTTGCCGAGTGCGGGTGCTGGCGAGGCGGCCGCGGACTTTGGCGTGACCGACTGCGGGCCGCCTGCCGAAGTGCCGGTTCCAACCACGGTCATTGTTCCCGGGACTTCAATCTGAAATGTTCCGGTGTACCGGTTCGAAGGAAAATCGGTCAGCGGGAACCAGCGCGCCGGAAGCAGCAGATACCCGCCATCCTTGCCCATGGAAGCCATGCGCACGGCCTGGTCGGGATTATTGAGGCGGCCGGACAATGGACCGCCATAGTCAAACACCAAGGTGACCTTCCCGCCCACGGGCACGGTATCGGGCAGCGTCACGTGCACTTTCAGACCTGAGGTGTCGTCGCGGTCAAAGGTTACTGTTTTGCCGGAAGCATCGCGCACCGAATTCACGCGCAGATTCTGGTTCAGCTCCACGTCCACCAGACGACCGGCTTCACTGGCGGCAAAGTCCACCTTGGCCTGCGCATTCATCACCTGGCCGACGGCATCGAGCGAGGCGCGAATTTCGTAGTTCGTCGCGCGGAATCCTGCTCCACCCATGGTCTGAACGGGTGCAACGCCGCGACTCGGTCCCTGGGGAGCTCCGGGCGACTGCGACCAACCGGAAACAGCCGGACCCGTGAATACGGCCAGGAGCAACAGGAGTCGAAATTTCGACATGAGTTTCTAGTGCCTTTCTATCCAGCGGGGGCGGTGGTTCACAAGTAGGATACCAACTAGCCCAGTTGAGTTGCCAGTCTCACCTAAAGTAGCACAGGCTGCAGCCCTTGGGGTTTTCGCGACGGAGAGTGTTCCTTACTTTCTCACCCTTCCTTGAGCATTTCGGCGATCAAATCCGCCGCGCGCTCCACGGCTCCGGGCGGCCCGAGTTTTTCGCGCACCTCGGCCAGGCCGCGGCGCATTTCCGCGCGGGCCTGCGGATCATCCAGCAGTCGAATGGCTTCCTCGGCCAAGCGCGCGGAGGTGAAATCCTTCTGGACGAGTTCGGGGACAACCTTCCTGCCGGCGATCAAATTCACCATTGCAAACATGGGCGTACGCACCAGCAACTTGGCGATTGCGGCGGTCAGTGCCGCCAGCCGGTACACCACAATCATCGGCGCGTCCATCAGCGCCGCTTCCACCGTCGCGGTTCCGCTGGAAACAATGGAGATGTCCGCGGCTCCCAGAGCGTCATAGCTGGCGTCCTTTACCACTTCTACAACAACCTCCGGGAGAAGGTATTGGGCGACCTGCGAGCGCTTCACGCCGGGGGCGAGAGCCAGCACGAATTGCACATCCCGCTCCATTTGGATGCGCCGGCAGGCCAACATCATGGTGGGCATGTGGTGGGCGATTTCGCCGGATCGGCTGCCGGGCAGCAGCGCAATGATTGGCTTATTCGGATCGAGTTCGCAGGCGGCGGCAAACTCGGCGCGCGTCCGGGTCGCCGCCACGTTTCCCACTAGGGGATGTCCGATGAAGTCGGCCTTCACTCCGCGATCGCGATACCATTTTTCCTCGAACGGAAAAATGCAGAGCCCGCGATCAAACCGCCGCCGCACCAGATTGGCTCGCCACGGCCTCCATGCCCAGAACTGCGGGCACACGAAGTAGATGTTACGCACACCCTGGCGTTTCAGGGCTCTCGCCAGCCGCAGATGGAAGCCCGGAAAATCGGTGAGAATCGCAAAACGCGGCTGGCGTTGGCGGGCCTCGCCCATCAAGCGATTCCAGACTTTTTTCAACGCAGGATATTTTTTGGCAATTTCGACGATGCCTACGAGGGAAACTTCCGAGCAGTCGGCGATGATTTCAACGCCGGCCTCGCGCATGCGCGCTCCGCCCATGCCGAATAGCTGCACGTCCGCGCGCTCCCGCAGGGCCGTGGCCAGACGCGCCGCGTACATGTCTCCCGAAGCTTCACCGGCGGAAATGAGAATCTGTGTGGAGGGCATTTGTAGCACAGCGACTCTTCGCTGTGCGATTTTGCAGGCTGCCGGTGCGGCAGCGAAATCCAAGTGCGACTGCTAATCTCACCGCGACCGCCAGACCTGCCACGATCAGCATCGCAGTTTCGATTGCAAAAAGCGCACAGCCAGGAGTGGCTGTGCTACCTAAAGCTAATCATTCCCCGGCACGGACGTGCCCGCTTCGCTTCCCAGCGCTTCGAAGGACGACGCGGCTCGCGGCTCCTGGTCCTTGTACTGGAGCTGGTACAGCCGGTAATAAATCCCGCGCTCGGCGAGCAACTGCTGGTGCGAACCCTGCTCGCGCAGTCGGCCTTTATGGAATACGAGAATGCGATCGGCGTGCTGGATGGTGCTGAGGCGGTGCGCGATGACCAGCGCGGTGCGACCTTCGAGCAAACGGTCAAGCGCCTCGCGAATCAACATCTCCGTTTTTGTGTCCACGCTGGACGTCGCTTCGTCGAGGATCAAAAAGCGCGGATTGTGCGCCAGAGCGCGGGCGAAACTGATGAGTTGGCGCTGCCCGACCGAGAAGGTGGCGCCGCGTTCGCTGACTACCGTCTGCACGCCGTCCGGCAGCGAATCCAACAAGCCGCCAAGGCCTACTTCACGCAGCGCGGATTCAACCCGCGCTCGCGAGATGTCTTCATCGCCGAGGCGCACGTTCGATTCCAGGTTCCCGGTGAACAGGAAGGGATCCTGCAGCACGATGCCAAACTGCCGGCGCAACTGGTAGACGTCATATTTGCGGATGTCCACGCCGTCGAGCAGAATTTCGCCGCGTTGAATCTCGTAGAAGCGCAGCAGCAATTGAATGAGAGTGGTTTTTCCGGCGCCGGTGTGGCCGACGATGGCCAGCGTCTGTCCCGGAGCGATGTGGAAGGAAACGTCGCGCAGAACCCAGTCATCTTCCTTGGGATTGGCGCCGCCCGTGTAGGAGAACCACACGTTACGGAATTCGATGTCGCCGCGAGGCGCCGTAAGTTCCAAGGGTGTTTCCGCGGGAGGCGCGGGAACCGGCTCATCGAGCAATTTGAAAATGCGCTCGCAGGCGGCCATGGCCGACTGCAGGATGTTGAATTTCTCGCTGAGGTCCTGAATGGGACGGAAAAACCGCTGCGCGTATTGCATGAACGTGATCAGCACGCCCACATCGACCAGACCGCTCAGCGAACGCAAGCCTCCATACCAGAACACGATGGCGATGGCCGCGATGCTGAACAGTTCGACCGCAGGGAAAAAGACGGCGAACGCGGTGATCGCGTCCTTATAGGCCTCCATATGGATGCGATTCAGCTCCGCGAACTGCTCTTGCGATTTTTTCTCGCGGTTGAAGATCTGCACGATGCTCATCCCGCTGATGTGTTCCTGCAGGAAGGAATTGATTCGCGCAATGGCCGTGCGAATGCGGCGGTTAGCGTCGCGCACGCGGTCCCGGAAAATCCAGGTGGAAATCAGAATCAGCGGCAGCACCGCGAACGTAGCCAGCGCCAGCCGCCAGTTCATTTTCATCATGACCGCGCCGATGCACAGCAGCACGATGGCGTCATTGGCCATGGCGGCGATTCCGGCCGCGAATAAATCGTTCAGCGCGTCGACGTCCGTGGTCACGCGCGTGACCAGACGGCCGACCGGGCTGCGATCGTAGAAGCTCATGGGCAGGCGCTGCAGGCGCTCGAAAATATCGCGGCGCAGGTCGTATAGCGTCTGCTGCCCGACGTTCTGCATGATGCGGACCTGCAGATATTGCACGGCGAAGCTAAGGATGCAGCGCGGCCAGAAATCCGAGGGAGACCAGGGAAACGCCGTGCAGCGCCTCCGCGACAGGGAGCGTGTGATTGCTTCCTGGAACGATATATTTGTCGACGCCGCGCCCGAACAAGTACGGCCCTACGACTTCCAGCGGTCCGACCAGCACCGTGAGGAACACTGCGAACACAACGCTCCCGCGATACGGCCGGAGATAGGTCATCAGCCGCCGCATCAACTGCGAGTCGTAGGCTTTCCCGAGAGCTTCCTCTTCGCGGAAGTCGCTCATTCGCGTTCCAGTTCTTCCTCGAGTAGTTGCTTCTGGTACAGATCGGCGTAATAGCCGCCACGCGCCAGCAATTCGGCGTGCGTGCCGCGCTCCACGATGCGGCCGTCGCGCAGGACCACGATCTGATCGGCGTGCTGCACGGTCGAAACGCGATGTGAAATCAAAATCGTGGTGCGCTGCCGCAGAATGGCGTCCAGGCGCTTCAGGATGCGCTCTTCCGTTCCGGTATCCACGCTGGACAGGGAATCGTCCAGAATCAGGATCTTGGGATCGCGAATCACGGCGCGGGCGATCGCCGAGCGTTGTTTTTGTCCGCCGGACAGCGTGATGCCGCGCTCTCCCACCATGGTGTCAAACTGCGCGGGAAACTCGCCGATTTCCACCGCGATGCTGGCGACATCCGCCGCTTCCTGAATCTGCTCATCGCTAGCGTTGTCGACGCCGAATGCGAGATTTTCGCGCAGCGTTTCGCTGAATAGAAACGTATCCTGCGGGACATAACCAACGGCGCGCCGCAGCTTTTCCAGCGGCCACTGGCGGATAGGGCGACCGTCGACGAACAAGGTGTCGGGCGGAGCGTCCCACAGCCGCGCTACGAGCGATGCCAGCGTGGATTTCCCGCTGCCCGTGGGGCCGACAATCGCCAGGATCGAGCCCGCCGGCACGTGCAGCGAAATATCGGTGAGGACCGGCTGGTTGATTGCGGCTGTTCCGTTGGACTTCACCGCCTCGGAATCGCTGCGCACGGTAGGATAGGTGAACGTGAGATCGCGAAACTCGATGTCTCCGCGGATTTCGCCGCCGTCATCGCGAGTAATATTCGAGTCGCTGATTTTCGGGACGGAATCGAGGATGTAATTCAGCCGGCCCATGGAGGCGCCGCCGCGCTGAAATATATTGGTCACGAATCCCAGCGCGACCATCGGAAAGATCAGCCGCGTCATGAACGTGTAGAAGGCGATCAGCTCGCCGAGCGTAATGCGGCTCAGAATTACTTCGCGCCCGCCCTGCCACAGCACCAGCACAAAGGTCAGCCCGACCAGCATCTGAAGCAGCGGCATGAACAGGCTCCAGAAGTAGATGAGCCGCAGGTTGCGATTGATGTATTCCTTGTTGGGCGCATCGAAGCCGCGAATTTCCGCCTCTTCCTGCCCGTAGGCGCGCACCACGCGCACGCCGGCCAGGTTTTCCTGGGCCTTGGCGGAGAGCACCGCGAGCGACGCCTGGATCTGCCCGTACAGGGAGTGAATTTTCCGTCCGAACAGCCATACCGTGACGGCCACGACGGGAACGGGAAGGAGCACGTAGACGCTGAGCGTCGCCGAAATCCAGAACATCAGCACCACGGCCAGCACCATGGTCGCAAAAGTATTGGCGCTGTACATGATTCCCGGGCCGAGCACCATGCGCACCGCGTTCAGATCGTTGGTGCAGCGGGACATCAACTCGCCGGTGCGGTTGCGCACGTAGAATTCCGGCTCCATCACGATCAGCTTGGCCAGCAGATCGTTGCGCAGGTCGAACTCGATGTCGCGGGACAGCCCGATCAGGATCTGCCGCGTGCAGTAGGAGAAAAATCCCTGCAGCGCGCACACCACGACCAGCGCGGTGCAGAAAATCTCAAGCGTTTGGGCACTGCGCGGGTGATAGTACGGCAGCAGAAAACCCAGCGAAATGTGGGTCAGCCGGCCGAGTTGCGCCAGCGGCGCTTCCGCGCCCTTGATGCAGTCGACAATCGCGCCGATCATCAGCGGCAGAAGCGTGCCCGTAATTCCCATCCCGATCTGCGTGACCAGCCCGATCAGCAACTCGGTCTTGTGGCGCGCCACATACGGAGACAGCCGCATGAGCTGCGCCCATCCCGAAGCGCGTTTGGGCGCCGTTCTGCTAACGGATCCTGATAGGGTATTGGCCGCTGCGCTCATTTAAGAATGGACTCTGTCGGTTCCAATGAAGGGATCTCGCTCAGATACCTTTCATGAGACTGGTCGAAGGATTGATAGCGTTTCGCATTCCTGTTCCAGCGAACCTCGAAGGCCGGACTCCTGGGTTCGGCGCCTTCCATCGCATGTGTATTGCCGTTAGTCGAAATCAACGCCGGCGTAAATCTCATCACCAACCCGGCATGAGGATCCTGCCGGTACTCCAGCTTCCATCCGCCGGCAGAAGCCGTGGAACCCGCTCCAAGATAACCTCTCTGGTTTTTCAAATGTTCGTCGCACAAAAGAACTTGCGACCACTTCCCGCCATTGCGTTCCAGGATCGCCGCGCGTGTCACGAAAGTTGCGGTCGATTCAGCGCCGCCTTGCTTTCCGGCAGCGCCGGCGGACATGCGATCCGCAGCCAGAACCTGTTCGGCGCCGGTCAATGCCAGATCACCATGAACCAGAACTTCGGCCTGCTTGCCCAACGAAGCCACGGCGACGGATTGCGCTTCCTCCGCGGACCGTTCG
Source organism: uncultured Acidobacteriota bacterium (assembly GCA_963774805.1). Classification (GTDB taxonomy): domain Bacteria; phylum Acidobacteriota; class Terriglobia; order Acidiferrales; family UBA7541; genus Palsa-360. Next base: position 3,426 of record CAVZGK010000002.1, on the reverse strand, counting down.
GCTTCCGTGGGGATCCTGGCCTCGGCTGGAGCGACCGGCGGCGTCGACTGGCAACCCGCAAAAAATAGGAGCATGCCCCATGATGCGATGGCCCCAGCCCTGCACACACGGTTTGTCTTCGTCATCAGGTCAGTGCGCTACAAGCTCGGAAACGCGAGTGTAATCTCGACGACCCGCCCCGTATCCCGGGCGCAGAGCACTTCCATCACCTGCGGTACGTCTGAACCAGCCCAATCAAACTGGTAGTACATCAGAGAAAGTTCCTGTCCGTTTTTAGATGCGGGACCGCTCGAATTCGGCTCACCATATAATCCCGCGACGCGATCCTGCGAATCACCCATTCGCAGGCCCAGCCCGGTCAGCCAATTCCTGGGATCCAGAAAGTCCGGGCGCCGGTCGCTGCACGCGCCCTCCTGCTTGCCCAGGGTGGTGAGCGTCACGCTCTGAATCACCGCTTTCGCGTCCAGTTCCACGCGGATCGACCGCCCGGAACAATCGTCGCGCCATTCCCTGGCCGTGGAATTCGGTTCGGCGGCGGGAAGCTTGGTCTTAAAACGCTTCTCGGCGATGGTCAGATTATCGCGCCCCGGCCGAATCCCCGCGAGCAAAAGCTCATTGTTGCGGCGAGGCGCGGATTGCCCGGCCGCGCCCGCGGACCTTCGTGCGCCTAGAGGCACGGATGTTACCGCGGCGGCCAGCGACAGGCTAACGCAGAGCCAGAATTTCGTCGAGCCGCGCTTCAAAATTTTCCTCTCCCTCGGACCACAGGCGGTAGCGTTCCACCGGCAGGGCGCCCTCCACCGCGCGAATCCACTTCATCAATTTCTGGATATTCTCTCTCGTTTTCTCCTGATATTCGCGCAAATTCTGCGGCTGTGACATCCACATCAGAAACCGCGCCTCTTCCGGATGCTGCGGCTCTGCAATGTCGCGCGCGTCCGTGGTGAGCAATCCCGCGTGCCCGGTGAACAGGTGCTCGAAGCCCAGATCGACCAGGAAGTGGCCGGACTCGCCAAACACACCGCCATCGTACTCGGGGCCATTGCAGAAAATCTCAAGGCGTTCCGGCTGCTGCTTCCAGCTGGCCGATTCCTGATCGCGAATCCACAGGTCCCAGCGCGCAGTAACCTCGTAAGCCACATCGGCGGCGTTGTGTTCCTTGGTGAGATTGACGATTTCTTCGGGTGTGGGCAGCGAGCCGCGCAGGTCGTGCTCTTCGACCGGCGTCTCGGCGAAGTCCACGGCGCGGATGACCAGCCCCGTGAATCCGGGCGGCGTGGCCGACAGCGGCACGGTCGCGAGAAAATGCTCGAAGTGCGCGGGCATATTCTCTTCGCTGAAGTCGCGGACCCACACACTGGCATAGGCACGATTGGGCATCCGCGGCCTGTCCAAATAGCGGCGGCTCCGGGAGGGCTCCGAGTTGTATCTGCGCGAATCATGAACGCGTTGGACAAGAAATGGGACGCCCTCCCCTCCTCCACCCTCCCCTCTTCGGTCGTAACGCATCGGTGTCGATAAACGCTCGAAACGCAGGTTATGACGGACTAAAGTGGCCGGCGGGAACCTGCAAGATAAACGTGAAGGAACGGGCAGCACTGCCGCTCGGCCGATAAGTTCGATTATCTGGCGCAACGCTCACTCAGGGCTTTCGGAGCCTCGATTCCGATTTCTGCCAGATCCGCGTGCTCCGGTACCGATGTTCCAGCCTCACCCAGTTTCGCTAGAACGGAGGGTCTACGCTTTCTGGCAACAGCACGTCTCAACCGACGTGGTTCAATCCAGATCAGGAATGCGTCACACAATATCTTGCTCAATCGCCGCTCCGCCGTCACTACTCCTTCCATGCAAGTGGCGACGCCAAGCCGATCACAACACCACACGGCACATCCAGCCCGCTGCCTCCAAATCATTGATCACCATAGCTTCAAGCGCCGGCCACGATCTCCAACTCTCTTCTCCTTCAGGCTTTCTCTCGCCGAAAAACGAGGTTTACCCGGTCAAAATCCGAAACCCAGCGCCAGCGATTCGATAGCGTCTTCGCTCTCGAAAAGATGCCTAACTTCGCGGATTTCAGCCTTTAATTGGTTTGCAGGCGATGCTATGCGGCAGGGCTCCGTCATATCCGCCACGTCTGATGCCTGAGCACACACAGGAAAGCGAAACTCAAGGAACTCGGTCGACTGTACCCGACCTAGATTTCCGGACACGTCTGATCGAAGGAAGTTTGGACTGCATCAGGTGCTCGATCTCGATGGCCGATTGCTCTCGATGAACGCCGGCGGGATGAAACTTCTGGAGATTTGCGACCTTAAACCTTTCGTCGGCTCTTCATGGATTGAGAGTTTTGGAAAGGCGCGGATCGCGAAGCCTGCGAACCGCAATCAAGGCAGCACGGAGGGGCGCGTAGGCCGGTTCGTCGGTTTTTTTCCAACCACGCAGACGCACAAGCCGATGTGGTTTGACGTGATTGTCAGCGCGATCGTCGATTCATCGGGCAAACCTGAAAAAATACTTGCGGCGTCGCGGGACGTTACAGACTACAAACGTGCGAACAGGTTGCTCCGCGCCATCGCAGAAGGAACGGCGGCGGCAACCGGTGACGAATTCTTTCGGTCATTGGCCAAATGCGCGGCGCAGGCGCTGGAAGCACGTTATGCCTTTGTCGCAGAAACGCTCAACGAGATGGAGTCGCGATCCCTGGCCTTTTGGGACAGTTCGGATTTTGGCGCGGGGTTCACCTATCGATTTCCGGGCACGCCTTGCCAGCGAGTCGCGGCGGGTCATGTGTGCGTGACTCCATCCGGCTTGCAAGCGAAATTCCCGGAGGATCTCTGGCTGCAACAGATCGGCGCCGAGAGTTACGTCGGCGTGCCGCTGCGAAACGCCCAAGGCCGGACGCTCGGGCACTTGGCGGTGTTGCACCAGGAGCCGATGGAGCCCTCCGAAGAGGACATCGCGACGCTGCAAATTTTCGCGGCGCGTGGTTGTGCCGAGTTGGAGCGCAAGCAGGCTCATGAAAAGTTGAGCAAAGCTCACGTGGATCTCCGGCGCCTCAATCTCGAAACCGCGGCGCTCCTCAACGTGAACCGTGCCATCGGCCACCACCTGCATCGCGATGTTTTGTTTGGTGCGCTCGCCGATTGCTTGCAAACGGTGGTGCCGACCGACCGCTTCGGGATCGTCCTGCCATCCAAAGGCGACCAGCTGCAAGGTTACATACTGACCCAGCGCGACGTCAGGTCGGAGAGCCTGCAATCCACGATTTTCTCTCCCGAGGGAACCGCAACCGAATGGGTTTTGCAAAGCCGCGAATGGTATGTTGCTGCGGCGCGGGATGAAATGCGCGACCGCTTTCCCGCCACGCAGCGAGTCATGCAGGAAGCGGCGATGCAGTCGCTATGCGAGCTGCCGCTTGTCACCGGC
>CAVZGK010000001.1:0-432968 GCA_963774805.1 uncultured Acidobacteriota bacterium | reverse complement strand
ATCACAATAACTTCAGCCCGCGCGTCGGCTTCGCCTGGGACATCGCAGGTAACGGCAAAACCGTGGTTCGCGGCGGCGGCGGCATCCTCTACGAGCAAGGTAGCTTTGACGCGTTCAACGCGCTTGGCAACTTACTTGGGCTGCGCACTACACCCACGGGCGTTCCGACTCTACACATGCGCGGACAACACAAATCCGTGCGACAACCCGAACCCGGTTACGACGGCCGGAGGGACGATTAACCTGGGGGCCGTCACCTATAGCGGTGCTGCTGGGGAGGACTTGCTGGAGCTTGACGCCAGGTGGGCAAAATAACACCCCTCAGGTAATCCTCTCTACGCAGCCCGCACCGGCCTGCGGAGACGGCACGGTTGCAACCGGCTCGGGAATCACCGCAGCGCCATGCAATGTCCTGGCGGTGGATCGCAAACTTCGGACGCCTTATGTTGAAACGTGGAGTCTCGGGGTCCAGCGCGCGCTTACCAATAGCCTCTCGCTCGAGGTCAGCTACGTCGGCAATCACGCCTCAAAGCTCCTCGGATTGAGTGACCTGAATCAACCCGCCGTGGGATCGGATGGGGAACGCCAGCGCCAACGCGCCCAGCTGGTCTGGCACACCGATCGCTCCAGGGCCGACGAACTGCGCACCAGATGGGAACGCGGAAGTGCCGCTAACCTTTCCAACCAAGTTCCCTATCTCGGCTACGTCACGTGGCTCTCGAACAATAACATTTCGAATTACAACAGCCTGCAGGTATCGGTCACCCAACACGACACGCACGGCTTCTCTTACGTGATTGGCTACACCTACTCGCACGCTTTGGCGGAGTCTCCTGACAACTGGAGCTTCATCAGCCCGATCAACAGCGCCAATCCCACGGAGATCTACGGGACGACCGAGTTCGACGTGCGCCATCGGTTCACATTCTCGGCGACCTATAACATTCCGGGCTTCAACGCGCCGGCGCAGATCCTGAAGGGTTGGTCAATCAATTCGATCGTCACGCTTGAGAGCCCCACGCCATGGGGCATCAATGACATCACCAGCGACTTTAGCGGGACCAATGAAATCAACTAGCCCGTCTCCCAACGGCGAGCAGTGGAATTTCTTTGGCAACCCCAATGATTTTAAGACCACGAAGGCGTTGATCAATACCAACACGCAGTTCGACACTCCTGGCGGGCTTCCGTACTTCCCGGGTACCTGCGCCGCGACTTGCCTCGCGAAATCTGCGGCCCTGGGCCAACCCTCGGCTGCCGCTTAGCTAACGGACTTTGGGCTGCTACGCAAACGGCAACTCGGTCCTGATCCCGCCTGCCTACGGAACCCTCGGTACGACGGCTCCCAACATGTTCCGCAGCTTCCCCTACTACAACGTGGACCTGAAATCACCAAGGTGATGAAGTTCAAGGAGCGCTTGACGGCGCAGTTCCGGGGCGAGTTCTTCAACGTCTTCAACCATCCCAATATCGCCAACGTATTCGGAGGACCCGGAGGCGACAACACCTACACCGATCCCTCGGCCGACGCGGGCGCGTGCTTCGGCTTCCAGAACGTCACGCCGGACGTGCTCAGCTCAAACCCAGTGCTGGGATCTGGCGGGGCTCGCGCGATGCAGTTGGGCTTGAAGATTCTCTTCTAACCAATCCCAACAGATTGATTTAAAAAACACAAACGGGCCGTCCCGAAAAGGGACGGCCCGTTTGTAGTAGCACAGTGACGCATGGATGGCGGTTACTGGAAAGGCCAGCGCTGGTCGCCGTCTGTACGTCCACAAACCCGACAGGCGAAGAGTCCTATGCTACACATCCGCTCCCGAGCGTCTTGGCCGCCCAATCCGGAAACACAACCGGACGCCCCGCACGCGGCCCTCCGGCGTTGGAGGCCTGATCGTGGCCGGTGCCCTCTACCATGTCGCGCTTGGAGTTTATGGCGGCCTCGTACAGCCGCAGGGCGCCGGCCGGGTCCATGATGCGGTCGTCCTTGCTGTAGCCGATCAGCATGGGGCGCTTCGATCTTCTCGGCGCGGCCTTCGCCCAGGGTGTAGTCGGCTAATTTTTTTCTGGCGTCGGCCAGATCCTTGCCGCCGACGATCCAGCGCACGCGTTCCTGAATCGGCGGGTAGTAATCGAACAGGTCCGATCGTCAGATCGTACGATCCGCTGCTCATGAACGCGGCCTTGATGCGCTTTTCGCCGCTGGCGGCGCGCGGGACGCCGTAGCCGCCCATGCTGATGCCCTGCATGGCCGATGCGCTTGGCATCCACGTCCGGGCGCGTCTCCAGGTAATCGATCATGGCTTTCGCGATGCGTTCGGTATCCGGCGGCAGGTGCAGATCATGCAAGCGCATCGCGCCGCCCTGGCCGGGGAAATCGACGGCCAGATAGGCCATGCCGCGCGCCACGTAGGCGCCGCCGCATTCATGATCGTGGCTTCGGCCATGGTGTCCGCGCCCTGGAACGCGATGACCACCGGAAACTTCTTCCCGGCGGGACCGTTGGGCTTGCGGAAATAGCCGTCCAGCATCTTGCCTTCGTAGCTGATCTGCACGCGTTCGAAGGGGGCGCGGGTCATCTTCCAGGCCTTGTCGAAGGTCTCGCGCATTTTTTTGTAGGTGGGCATCATGCGCGGCTCGTCGACGGGCTGCGGCCAGCAGGCTTCGCGGTAGAAGGTGGAAGCCTTCTGGTAATATTCGTTGGCCGTGACTTTGTAGCCTTCGGCGGCGAACTGATCGGCCAGCACTTCGTTCTTTTCGGCCACGCGCGTCCACTCGACGATCCAGGACTCCAGGTTGAACGGCTTCATGCGCTGCGCGACTTCCAGCGCGTCGGGATCGCTGGTGTAGATGGACTGCGTCAGGCGGATTTCCAGCTGCCCGCCGCCTTGCAGGCCTTTGCCGGTGTAGAGCTCGCCCTCCGCGCGACCGCCGATCGCGCCCTTCTTGCCGCCCTCGGCGCTGGCATCCTGGGCCAGCGCGCTGGAGCGGACCGCCGCCGTTAACACTGGCAGCCCGGCGGCCGCCAGGCCCCACTTCACCATAGCCCTGCGGCTTACATTCAAGATCGAATCCATATTGGCGCCTCCATTCATCGCTAAGAATTCAAGGAAGGTAACCGGTCCTGTTTCTGCAACCTGCCGCTGAAAAATAGAAACGTGCCGGAGCTGGAAATGGTTTCAGACATTCTCCAGCCGTACTTGCTGCGGATTATACATGCATACGGGTAGCACAGCGAATCTTCGCTGTGCAGTTTATGCAAATGTCAGTTCAAGGTGGCGTGCCATAAGCCTGCAACCCCGCACAGCGAAGAGTCGCTGTGCTAGTTTAAATTCGAACAAGTTCGCTCCGCCAATGGCAAAGATCCCGCAACGCAGCGGTTTCTTCTCGCGTGGAAGCAATGTATAATTAGCAAAGTGAACTAGCTTATTTTCCTGGGAGTGCGGGCCGAACCTATGCCAAACATCAGCTTCACCTTGAACGGGAAACGCGTCACCTGCTCGTACGAGCCGGGCATGCATTTCCTCGAAGTGCTGCGCGAGGAATGGGCATCGTTTCCCCCAAGAACGGCTGCGCTCCGGAAGGCACCTGCGGCTGCTGCGCGGTGCTGGTGGATGGGCGGCCGGTGCTGTCCTGCCTGCGCAAGCCGAACAGATGGAAGGGCGCGATGTGGTCACGCTCGAAGGCGTCCCGGAAGAGATGCGCGAAGTCTTTGGGCGAAGCGTTCGTGCACGAAGGCGGCGTGCAGTGCGGCTTCTGCATTCCGGGCATTGTGGTGCGCGCGTCGTCGATGATGCGAGCAAGGACGTGCACGGGGATCGCGAAGCTGTCGAGCAAGGCGCTCGACGGGCATCTGTGCCGCTGCACGGGCTACGCGCGAATCCTCGACGCCATTCAGACCGCCGGCGAGGCCTGGAAGAACGGCAGGGAAAGGTTCCGCTGCCAGAGAAGCCACGGCGGCATTCCTATTTTGGCGAAGATTCGGCCTGACCGCAATCCGGATTCGCACACGCAAGCACGGCAACGGCACGGCAAGAGCAACGGGATTCGGAATCGGCGATTCGCCTCGCGCTATCGCGGGATTCGAGCAGGCGCTGGGCGAGCGGCCGTTCGTCGACGACATGCGCGTGCCGGGCATGCTGCACGGCGCTCTGGTGCTGAGCGAGCATCCGCGAGCCAAGGTGCAACGCGATCGATACGGTCTGAGGCGCTGGCGATGCCGGGCGTTGTGAGGATTTTTACCGCCGCCGATGTTCCCGGACAGCGCGGCACGGGCCTGACCATTATCCGGATCTGCCGATCTTTGTGGCGGTCGGCGAAACCACCTGCTGCGTCGGCGATTTTCTGGCCATGGTGGTGGCGGATACGGCGTTCCATGCGCGCCAGGCGGCGGACAAAGTGAAAGTCGACTACACAGTGCTGCGAACCGGTGACCGATCCGTTCGCCGCGCTGGAACCCGGCGCGCCGCAGGTGCATCGCGCCAGGCAATCTGCATGTGCGTCACGACAATCTGCTCGATACCACAGCGTTCTCGCGCGGCGATGTGGAAGAGGCTTTCGCGTCGCTCCGCGCATATCATCGAGCAGACCTTCTACCACGCAGCCGATCGAGCCGGCGTTTCTGGAGCCGGAAGCGTGCCTGGCGTTGCCCGCAGGGCGATGGCGTCAAAGTTTTTTCGCAGAGCCAGGGCTCCGACTTACGACCAGAAGCAGATCGCCGACATTCTGAAGCTGCCGCTGGAAAAAGTGGAAGATCGAGCTGGCCGCCAGCGGCGGCGCGTTTGGCGCGAAGGAAGAACTCTCCATTCAGGGCGCAGACGGCGCTGGCGGCGTTTCTGCTGCAGCGCCCGGTGAAGACGGTTCTCACGCGCAAGCAATCGACGCAGCATCATCGTCAAGCGCCATCCGATGATCCTGAAATACAAAGTCGGCGCCGATGCCGAGGGCCATCTGCTGGCCGTGCGCGCGCGCATCGTCGGCGATACGGGCGGCTACGCCGGCACCGGCGGCAAATGCCTGCTGCGCGCGGCGTGCCATTCCTGCGGCGCCGTATCGCGTGCCCAACGTGGATGTCGAAGTCCAAGGCCGTCTTCACCAACAATCCGACCAGCGGCGCCATGCGCGGCTTTGGCAGCAACCAGGCGCAATTCGCGATGGAAGGCATCATGGACATGCTGGCCGAGAAGGTCGGCGTCGATGGCTACGACATTCGCGAGCGCAATGTTCTGAATCCCGGCGACGCCTTTGCCACCGGGCAGATCATGCGCGAGAGCGTCGCGGGCATGCGCGTGGACGCTCGAAGCGGTGAAGGACATTTACAAGAGCGCGAAATATGCCGGCATCGGCTGCGGCATCAAGAGCACCGGCATCGGCAACGGCACGGTCGAAAGCGGACACGTCGTCATTCGCGTGCTCGAAGGCCGGCGGCTCGAGATTCTCACCGGCTACACGGAAATGGGCCAGGGCGTTTTCACCACGATTCGCCAGGCGGTCTGCGAAGAGACCGGGACTTTCGCCGGACATCATGACGGTTCGCTGGGATAAGGAAATGGGCGCGAAGTGCGGCGAGACCTGGGCGTCGCGCGCCACCACGCTTAGCTGCGCGGCGGCGCAGCGCGCGGCGCAGAAGCTTGCCGCGGACTTGAAACAATTGCCGCTCGAAAAACTGGTCGGCCGCGAATACCGGGGCGACTACGTCTGCAATTTCACCACCAGGCCCGGCACTCCGGAAGCGCTGAAAAATCCGACCACGCACATGACCTTCAGCTATGCCACGCAGGTGGTGATCCTGGACGAAGACGGCGCGCATGGAGCGCGTGATCGCGGCGCACGACGTCGGCCGCGCCATCAATCCCAAGGCCTGCGCGGGACAGATCGAAGGCGGCGTGCACATGGGACTGGGCTACGCGCTGTCCGAGAATTTCACGTCGCACCAACGGCAGGCCCGATTCCCTGCTCCTGCGCGACTGCGGCATTCTGAAAGCCAAAGACACGCCGCAGATCGACGTGATCCTGATCGAAGTGCCCGACGAAGTTGGCGGCTACGGCGCGAAGGGAGCGGGCGAAATCGGCCTGGTTCCCACGGCCGGTGCGGTGGCCGGCGCGCTGTATTCCTACGACGGGATTCGCCGCTTCAACCTGCCGATGCAGGATTCCCCGGCAGCAGCGCCATCGGTTCCCAAATCGCGGAAGAAAAAAGCGGTCACAGCGGGTGTTCTGACTTCGGCTTCAGCGGCTGCTCGGGAAACAACCAGCTAGAGTCGCTCCGGGATCGCGCAGCAGTGCTCGAGTAGCACAGGCTTCAGCCTGTGGCTTTCCGTCACATCGCAAGAAGTGATCCGCATGCGATTTCGTACGACACTGCGCGTTCTTGTTTTCTGCCCTGCCTTCACGCCTTCTTATCACGGATGGAAATCCACAGGCTGAAGCCTGTGCTACTCCAACGTCACTCACGCAGCGCAAACGCGTATAGGCCGTTTCCGGATGCGATGGTGATGTACTGCTTGCCGTCCACTAGAAAACTGATTGGACCCGCCACAATTTCGCCGCCCAGATTCTGCTTCCAGAGCAGCACGCCGGTTCGCGCGTTCAGAGCCTGGAAATAGCCTTCGCGGCCGCCCACAAAAAGCACGTCGGTCGCGGTGGTCAGGATTCCGCTGGTATTCACGTCGTGCATGGCGAAATGCCACTTCTTGTCGCCGGTCGCGGGATCAATCGCCACAACCCCGCCGCTGGCCATCGCTTCCGTATACGTATTGATCGGCCCGTTGCGCTGTCCCGTGGGATTCTCCGCGCCGGGAACCGGGCTGGTGTTGGCTCCGCCGGTAAAGCGCGTGCCTTCCTTGTAGTCCGCCTGAACGCCGCTGAAAACCGTTCCGTAATCTTCCCAGGTGGAAAGATAAAAAAGCCCGGTGCTCGGGCTGAACGACGGCGAATACCAGTTCGTTGCGCCCTGGATTCCGGGATAGGTGGGCATGCCCGCCGGCTGCGGCGTGGCAATCGGGCGCCCGTTCGCGTCCAGCCCGCTGGCCCAATTCACTTTCACAAACGGTTTGCCGGCCAGAAATTTCCCCGTACTGCGGTCCAACACATAGAAGAAGCCGTTGCGATTCCCCCACATCATGACCTTGCGCGGGCTGCCGCTCCAATTGACGTTCGCCAGAACCGGGACCTGCACGGAGTCGTAGTCATAGGGATCGTGCGGAGTAAACTGAAAATACCATTTCATTTTTCCGGTGTCGGGATCGAGCGCCAGAACTGAATCCGAATAAAGATTGTCTCCGGGCCGCTGATCGGGATTCCAGTCCGGTCCGGGATTGCCCGTGCCCCAATAGGTCAAATTCAGTTCGGGATCGTACGAACCGGTCATCCACACGGCGCCGCCGCCATGTTCCCAATCGCCGCCGCGCCAGCTTTCGTGGCCGGGCTGATCGGGATCGGGAATCGTATCGATGTGCCAGACCTGCTTTCCCGTTCCGGCTTCGAAGGCAGAGATAAATCCGCGCACGCCGAACTCGCCTCCCGCCACGCCCACGATCACTTTGTCCTTGACCACCAGGGGCGCCATGGTCGTGGCGTAGCCCGCGGCCGCTTCGGCCAGCTTGACGTTCCAGCGCGCGTGGCCGTCCTTGGCGTCGATTGCCACCAGATGCGCGTCCACCGTGGCCATAAAGAGCGTGTCGCCGAGAATTGCCAGGCCACGATTCACGATGCCGCAGCAGGGCCGCGCGGCGGGCGATGGCGCGTAGTGGTAGAGCCAGAATGCACGGCCGGTTTTGGCGTCCACGGCGATCACGTCATTGGGGGATTGCGTGATGTACATGATGCCGTCGACGACCAGCGGGGTGGTTTCGAACTTCTGCAGCGACTGCGCCTGGAAAACCCACTTCAGTTCCAGGTTTTTCACGTTCGACGGATCGACCTGCTTCAGCAGGCTGTGCCGCTGGCTCACGTAGCTGCCGGAATAGGTGAGCCAGTTCTGCGGCTCGTCATTGGCGTGAAGCAGGCGCTCGTTGGTCACCTGCGCGCGCAGTGCGAACGGAGCGAACAGAACGACGGAGGCTAGCAGTGCGGGAAAGATCGTGCGCAGTAAGCGGCTCATTTCACACCTTTCAGCGAAAGAAGGTAGGCTTCCACGTCGGCCAGCTCCTGCGCATTCAACTTGTCTTTGTAGGACGGCATGGGTGTCGACTTGAGCACGCTGTAATCGCGAAGCTCGGATTTGTTGAGCGAGACGAGATGCTCCTGTTCGTCGATCAGTTGCACGCTGTACGTGTCTTCATTCAGGCGGCGGCCGGTGATGATTTTGCCGTCCTTGGTCACGGCGCGAACGCTGCGATTGGCCGGCAGCAGCGTGCCCGCGGGATCAAGCAGCGTGCGGTGCAGCAAATCCGCGGTCCGAAGCGTGCCGATGTCTCCGAGGTCGGGAGCGACGCGCGGCCCTTTTCCGTTAATCGCATGGCAACTGGAGCAATTCCCCGCACCTGTGAAAAGCGCCTTTCCATTCGCGGCATTTCCGATCAACGCGCCTTTGGCCTCCGCGCTGCCCATGTTGCGGATGTAGGAGACGATGCCTGTCAATTCCGACGCGCCGAACGCGAAGGGCTGCATTGCCGTGCCGGGGACTCCGGTGGTGATCGTGGCGCGAAGGTCGTTATCCGTCACCACCCGCTTGAACGTGCCGGCCCGGAAATTCACGCCCGGGATCAAGTCGCCCGAAGTGCCGTGGCACGCCGTGCATTGAGTGGCGAAGATTTGCGCGCCGTATTGAATGTCAGCCGGGTAATAGACGGGCGCGCGATCCTGCCCCTGCGCGCGCGCCATGGGCGCTTGAAGCACGAAGAACCCCAATCCCACCGCGCCCAGCAGCAGCGCCGATAAACTGAACTTACGAATTTTCACAGAAACCCCCCGTACTTCCGGAAAAACCGGAATCGCATGCTCCAATCATTGAATACCGTACCGCGAAATATACACCGGCGTGACGACGGAAGAAAGCGATCGGCTTCCGAATCGGCAGGCAAATCGCTCTGCGAAACCCGGCGCGGACCGTTCGACAACCGAGGACGAACTCACTGCGAGGAAAACTGCTTTAGCCGCGGGAATAATTCCAGCGCGTTGTTTCGTTCAATCGACTGAAGATCGCCTGCCGCCAGCCCTGCTTCGCGCAGGCCTTTGGCCACTTCACCCGCGCTGGAGAATGGAAAATCCGTGCCAAATAAAATGTGCGGAACGGGCACCAGCTTCAACAGCGTAGGCCAGCCGTAAGGGCCGTAGAAATTCGCGGTGTCGTAGTACAGCTTTTTCACTTCATAAAGCAATCCGTGGGGCAGGCGCTGCGCCATATCCGGCCGCGCGGCCAGCGAAGCGAATCGCGTCATCAGGTACGGCATGGTGCCGCCGCCGTGAGAAAAAATGAAACGGATGTCGGGGTAGCGCGCGGCGGTGCCGTCAAACAGGACGCTGGCAATGGCGCGAGTCGTTTCCGTGCTCAGCTCGATCAGCCCCGGCGCGACCACCGGCTGCAGATCCTTGCAGCACTCCGCTTTTACCGGGTGCAGAAAGACGACGGACTTTCGCCGATTGAGTTCCTGCATGACCGGATCGAACGCGGCGTCGCCGGGATACTTTCCCTGATAACTGGTCATCAGGCACACGCCGTCGGCCTTCAGAGTGTCCTGGCTGTACTCGATTTCGCGCAGCGAGCCGTCCACATCCGGCAGCGGAATGGTGGAGAACATGCCGAAGCGGCCGGGATGATCCGCCATCAGCCGGGCGCCGTAATCGTTGCACTCGCGAGCCAACTTGCGAGCGGCTTCGTTGTCGCCAAACCACACACTCGGCTCGCTGGTGGAAATCATGGATGTGGCGACCGCGTTTTTGTCCATATCTTCGATGGATTTTTCCGGCGTCCACTGCTCCAGCGGGCGCTGGTTCGTTTTGCGTGCGCTGATCGCAGCGATAAATCCGGGTGCGGAAAAATGATGGTGGGCATCGATGCGAAACGGTTTTTCTCCGGCGGCCGTAGGCTTGTATTGCAAAGGAAACGCATGCGCCTGAAAAGCGGAAACGCCAACCGCAGTCAGCGCGGAGAGAAACGCGCGTCTCGATACATGCGGCAATTCTCTGTGGGAAAATCTCAAAGTGTGATCTTCATCGAACGGGGCTTTCATGTGGCGCTAACCTACACCCGGCAGAGGCGGGGCGCAAGGTTCGCCTGAGCGGTTTCCGGCAATGCGGTGAGGTCTGCAAGTGCAAAAAACTCAAGCCGACCGCATATGATTTATTGCGGCCAGGTTGCCGCCGGATCGAGATTAACGATCGGCTGCGCACCGGAAACCGGAACCATGGGGCGAATATAGGGCCGCAGCGCCGCCTTATGGCACGAATAGCAGTCCTCGAGCATGTGTTTGTAAGCTACGGCAAATTCCTTGCCGTCCTTGGCCTCTATCGCCTTGTGCACTTTCGGCAGCGTTCCGTTGTCGATTCCGTCAAAGATGGCCTGCATGTCCACCGGATTTCCGTCGGCGCCCTTCGGTCCGGGATTCAGATGAACTTCCCAGCGGATGCGATTGCGCGTTTCGTTCAGAAAGTAGGCGGCCAGCGGCCAGTTCTGCTTTTGCCCGGCGAACCAGAGATTGGCGGCAAACATTCCGGCTTCGACCATGGGATGAGAGTGTGGCGGGATCAGATCTTTGAGCATGGCAATGTCGGCCTGGCTGGCAGCGGGTGCGGCCTGTGGACCAGGTTGCCCTGCAAGGACGGGCCGGCGTTCCGCGAAGTAAACCGCCAGGCCCCCCAACACGGCGCCGATAAGCAGCAATTTTAGAGTGCGGACCCAATTTGCGTTCACCATTTCAAAACGCTCCCTTCGGATTTGGGATCGATACTCGGATTTCTAATAATAACCGTCACGCAACGGCACCGCGCGCTCCGATCGCCCGGGCCTTCTATTCGATTCTCTGCCCTACAAATACAGATCGCGAAAAAACCGGCGGAAAATTATGGCGGGATTATAGCCTAGTTCCAAATTTACGAGGGAAAACCGGGAGAGGAACGGAAAAATCAATCGGGGAGCTGCAAATTCAAGGGCCGCTGCGTTTCGCCGGTGGCCAGCACTCTTCGAATCGTCGAGGCCAGTTCCGCGGCGGCGGAGGACTTGGAGACAAATCCATCCGCTCCCACGAGGCGTGCAGTGGTGGGCGTATCGTGAATGCTGAAGAAAACGATCCGCGTTTCCGGGGCCACGCGGCGAATGCGCGTGGCTGTATCAAAGCCGGACATGACCGGCATCGTAAGATCGAGAATCACGACATCGGGGGCGAGCTCGGCAACTCGCTCCACGGCCTCCGCGCCATTCCGCGCTTCGCCGCAGATGTCCCACTGGTCAGTATCGGACAGCAGGATGCGCACACCCAGCCGCACGATTTCGTGATCATCCACAATGAGCAGACGTACGGGAATGCCCCGCCTCCTGAAATGCCTTAAGAATCTAACAATCGGGGCGTAGTGGATACCATACTATGATTCCGGTAGTAACACTTACTGCGATTCCCGCCATATTTGGTGCTCGACAGGAGGCAGGAATGCCCCGCAACCCGTTCGCGCCTCAATCATTGTGTGTCATAATTTGCCGCCATCGCGACCGATGAGCGGCTGGAGACCAGTGGGGAAGACGCAGTGCCTGCGAAACCACATAAAGGAAGAATCGAAAAATGCCACCCGCCACCCGCTCCGCGATAAGAAATCGCCTCTTGTGGCTGGCTCTGGCCCTGACTTTCCTCTCGATTCACGCTTTGGGATTCTTCGCACAGGACAGAACCCCTCCCGCACAATCACGCAACGTGCTGATCTTCGTCTTCGATGGATTGCGGGGCGGTTCGGTAAACACCGATGACGCGCCCACGATGTTTTGGATCGCGCAGCACGGTGTGCGCTTCGCCAATAGCCATTCTCTGTTTCCAACTTTCACCACGGCCAATGCCTCCGCGATTGCCACAGGGCACTATCTCGGGAGATACGGGAGACTACAGCAACCAGATTTTACATCGGACACCCCGTATTTCTCGATGGCAATTTCGGCCGTCCTCCGGGGAGTTATGCGCCGTACGTCGAGAACGACCGCGTGCTGGGCGATCTGGACGCGCAATTCAGCGGAAATTATTTGAACGAAGAAACCTTGCTGGCCGCCGCTCGCGCGCATGGTTTCAATACGGCGGCGGTCGGCAAAATGGGTCCGGCAGCGATTCAGGACGTCAGCCAGTTGAATCCAGTGAATCGCGAATTCGCCGAGCCGCAAACCGTAATCATCGATGACGGGACGGGGAGTGCCGATGGCATGCCGCTATCGCCGGAAATCTCCGCGGCCCTGATGGCAGCGGGATTGCCAACGGCGACTCCGCGGCGAAACCAGCCGACAGGAACCAACATCACACCCGGGACCAGGAACCGAACACTCGCCAGCAGGCTTATTTCGCAGACGCGACCAGCAAGGCGATTCTTGCCGTCGTTTGCGAAAAGCGGCAAGCCGTTCGCGCTGTTGTACTGGTCGCGCGATCCGGACGGAACGCAGCATTTCCAGGGAGACAGCCTCAACCAGCTTATTCCGGGCATCAACGGCCCGACCTCCAAAGCTGCGCTGCGCAACGCGGACAACAATCTGAAGCAGATTCTTGACTACATCAACAGCGATCCGCAACTTGCGGCAAACACCGACATTTTCTTGACCGCGGACCACGGCTTCGCCACGATCAGCAAACACGACATCGACGCGGTGGGCCACGTCACGTCAAGCTACGCGGCGCGTCTCATCTACAAGGACGCGCAAGGCCGCCAGGAGGTCAACACCGGCTTTCTTCCCGTGGGCTTCGTGGCCATCGACATCGCGCACGAACTCGGTTTGCCGCTGTTCGATCCGGACACGCAGATTGGTGGCCCGGATGGCGGCAAGCTATTTTCGAAGGTCGATCCGGGATCCGATGCCCAGTCGCCGAAAACGCTCCAGCATCCCGTCAGTGGAAATGGACTGATCGGCGGCACGGGCAGGATTGCCGCGCAAACCGACGCCCGCGTGGTGATTGCCGCCAACGGCGGCTCCGACCTGATCTATCTTCCCACATCACGACCTGGAACTGGCAAAAAAGATCGTCGCATTTCTCGCAAACAGGATTACGTCGATGGACTATTTGTTGACGACGCGTACGGGAATATTCCCGGCGCGCTCGCCTTCAGCACCATTCGACTTGAAAGGCAGTTCGCTCACCCCCACCCCGACCATTGCCGTCACGTTCAAAACCTTTTCCACGGACCCGGCGCAGCCGCTCATGACGGGCGTGCAGATCACGGACTATCCGCTGCAACACGGCCAGGGCATGCACGGGAGTTTCGGACGCGCCAATACTTTCAATTTCATGGCAGCGATTGGCCCGGACTTCAAGAAGGAATTCGTCGACTCCGCGCCGATCAGCAACGCCGATATTGCGCCCACATTCGCGCAGATCCTTGGATTCAAAATGCCAGCCAGGGGAGCGCTGCTGGGACGCACAATACAGGAGGCCCTGGCTGGCGGACCGACCGCAATTCCCTTCCGCCGGCGCGTCGCCGTTTCGAAGAAAGCCGGCAGTGGAGCGCGGACGATTCTGATGTACCAGCAAGCCGGCAAGCAGGTTTACTTCGATCAGGCGTGTTTCCCTGCCGTGGAAAAGGTGTGCCAATAGAGATGTTGACGTTGGCCGCGGCGCCGAAACTTTCCGGAGCCGATGCCGCGTGCTGCAGCGATTCAAACGCGTAGCGAACCCGGGGCCGGCACCAGCAAATCTCACAGAATCGAGGAACCATTTGAGCCGGCAAAGACTGGAGGCATTCACCGATGGGGTGATCGCCATCATCATCACCATCATGGTGCTGGAAATGAAAGTGCCTGCCGGCGCCGATTTTGCGTCGCTGCGCGCCGAAGTGCCTGTCTTTCTCGCCTACGCCCTAAGCTTCACGAATGTGGGGATTTTCTGGAATAACCATCACCACATGCTGCATGTCACCGAACGCGTGAGCGGACTCGTGTTGTGGGCGAACCTGCTGCTGCTTTTCTGGATGTCGCTAATTCCCTTCGTGATTCGCTGGATGGACGCGCAGCATTACGCATCGCTACCCACCGCCAGCTACGGCGCGGTTTTAACGATGTGCGCGATTTCCTACCTGCTGCTGGAGAAGGCAATTATCAAGGTCAATGGCCCATCGTCCAAGCTAGCGCAGGCCGTCGGAGCGGACCGTAAAGGCATGATGTCGCTATCGCTTTATGTGCTGGCCATGCCGCTGGCATTCGTACATGCGTGGGTCGCGATCGGGATTTATGTGCTGGTGGCGCTGATCTGGTTTGTGCCGGACCGCCGGATCGAAGCGATATTGTGAGGCTGTCTGGAAGTACCAACTTCCTGATGTGGGATTTTCTGGATTTTGTGGGTCGCGGCGATTCGGAATTTTTGGAGTTCGCGAAAAATCATCGCCACCGCCGCCATATGAGATCGTTTCGCAGCTAGAACGGCAGCCGTCTCCGCCACGGCAACCCCATATCTTTGGTTTCCACGAGTCCGACGACCACCGCGGCAGCCACCAGACATAGAACCGAAACTCCGACCGCAATCCATGCAGCAAAGGTCACAATCGCTTGCATCGTGGATCCTCCTCCGAACTTGTCCGTCCCGCGGCCGGCAGTGACTACGGCTCTAAGTGGCGGGCCGGATTGCCAAAACTTACAGGACATATGGCAATTTCAGTGCCATGCCCGATAACACCATCGCACTGAAAAAGCTGGGTTTAGAGGGGCGTTCTCCTGCTCGCCGGAAGTCACAGGGAAGAAGATTGCCCAAAAGGTGGCAAATTGATCTGGGGTTGGCACTGATTCTCGGAGTCGCGAGTAACGTTCGTACTACAAGTACCTGCAAAAAGCGCGGAGCTAGTGACTTGCAACCACAGTACGTCAGCGTACAATACGATTTTGGAATTTGTATTCGCAACTGCTGCCACTTGTTGAATCCGCGATCAGCTAACTCCTTTCCGCCGAATTTGTGCAGTTCTCGTTTGACCGCCAGAATGCCCGTCGAGGATGGGCGGATAATTTTCCTGTTGGCACTAGGAAATTACCGAACGAACCCGTAGAATATGAAAAGCAAGGGCGGTTAGCTCAGCGGTTAGAGCGTCCGGTTTACACCCGGAAGGTCGCGTGTTCAAATCACGCACTGCCCACCAATCAAGATTCTTCACAGCGGGGCCGTAGTTCAGTCGGTTAGAACGCCTGCCTGTCACGCAGGAGGTCGCGAGTTCGAGTCTCGTCGGCCCCGCCATTTTCACCGGTTCACTCCGCGGCACTTTACCTTCGGAGTTGGTTGACTGTGCTCAATTTTGTGGCCCGCCGCGGACTAACTTTCCTGCAACAGCTTCTCCAACCCCGGCTTGTCCTTGATCGTGACGCTTGAGCCTTTGATGAACAGAAGGTTGCGGCGTTTCAGGTCCGACAGCAGGCGCGTTACGGTTTCGCGCGACGCGCCGATCATTTGCGCGATTTCTTCGTGCGTGAGCGTCAGATTAAAGCGGATCACTCCATTTTCCGAGGGGTGATGCGCGCTCCAATCCAGAAGAAAGCGGGCCAGCTTTTCGCGCGCGGACTGCGAGAGTCCGATCGTGCGCATTTCCGCGAAGGCCGTCTGGTACGTTTCGCTTAATTCCCTGGCCACACGCAAGGCCGCTTCGCCATGTTCACGTAAAAAGTCCAGAAAATCCGAAGTGCTGATGAAGTTGGCCTGCGTGGGTTCAACTACTTCCGCCGTGACTTCGTACGGCCGGCCGGAAATTGTGGCGGGCAGGCCCAGCAGATCGCCCGGCTCGGAGATTCGAAGGATGAGCGTGCGCCCATCGGCGGAAGATGTCGACAGCTTGACGTGTCCCGAGCACAGCACGAAGACGCCGCGAGTCGCCTGCCCCTCCACGAAAAGCGTCGCGCCCTTCGGATAGGTGGCCGAGGAAGTAATTCCAGACAGCTTCTGCAAGGCCGCAGGCGGCAGATTGCAGAATAGCCGCGACTCCTTGTGCGGGCACGAAACGCAACTCTCTATGATCCGCAGTCCGTAGGGAGACCGCGCGTCGCGGTCAACACCCGGCGTGCGCGCCCGGCTGCGATTCACAAAACGGAAGCCGCCGGGGGAGGATGGCTGGTCGGTCATAGCGAGTCTCCGGTGACATTCTGGCGACAGGTTAAGGCGCGCGCGGTGATGCAAATCACTTCATTTCGTGACCGGAGTCACCAACCGGACGGAGCCTGGCGTGGTAACAAGGAATCAATCAAAGGAGGCGAACCAATGCCCCACAACACCGGAAATACCGATACTCGCAATACATTGGATGTGCTGAAAGCGGAGCTCAACTTTGTGACGAAAGGCGGTTACGGGCGTTCTCCCCGGGAGCCGTGGAGGGCCCAACTCTTCCTGGAAGATTCACCGAGCTGCATGAATTACGACGCCCAGGACAATAAAGCGCCCTGCGCCGAGTGTTTGCTGGCGCAATTCGTACCGGCTGACAAACGCGGCGAAAAGGTGTTGTGCCGGCATATTCCGATTACGTCCCAGGGTGAAACACTGCTGGATCTCTATCACGGAGCGACCGAGACAGAGATCGAAGAAGCTCTATCCAAGTGGCTGCAAAAGACCATTGCGAACCTGGAGAGCCAGGATGATCCGAAAGCGTTACCGAAAATCTAGAGTCTGAAGCGGAGGACGCCGGTCTGGAGCGCTATTGTCCCAGCCCGCGGCCTATGAAGGGAGGAAAATATGGTGCTCAACCTTCGCCCCAAATGCGCCAACCCCAGCTGCGCGGCGTCGTTCGAATGGCTGGCGGGAGGCAGGTTATTTCGATTTGACCGCGAGTTTAAGGCAAACGGCGCTGCGGCAAGCGAGCAGTCCAGTTCGCCGACGCATCATCCCGTCGGTCATTTCTGGCTCTGCGAACACTGTTCAAACATCTACACGCTGAAGTACCAAGCGGGTCGCGGCGTGGTCATCTCCACATTGTGGCCAGAACTACCCGCGGCTAAAAACGAAATGCGCTTGCCGTCTCCCTGAATCTGTTTACTGGATCAGGAATGGCATGAACAGCATCCGGCGGCCGCCACCCAATCTGTAAGACCAACAAACGCGGCCGCCGGCCTTCCTTTTTTTTGAATGCTCACGAACCCGCCCGAATGTTCCTCCGCGCAGCGTAGACTTTGCTGTGGGATTCCCTGCCTGCCGGATTGCTCACGCTTGCGAGTTCGAATCAAAAGGAATCGGGTGGCTGGGGGCCAAACATTCGCGGCCCAGACACCCGATTTCGAACGACGATCTTCGCCGATAAATTCCGCAGCTAGGGCTTGATGGCGACTTTGATCACGCCGTCGGCGCGATCACCGAACAGCTTGTACGCTTCGACGATGTTGTCGAGAGAGAAGGTGTGGGTGATCAACGGCACCAGATCCAGGCGTCCGTGACGCACCAGTTCCATCAATCGGCGCATGCGCTCCTTTCCTCCCGGGCACAGCGTGGTGATGATCTTCTGGTTCGCCAGACCGGCAGCAAACGGTTCGGCCGGAATGGCCAGCTTGCCGGAGTACACCCCGAGGCTGGAAAGTGTGCCGCCAGGGCGAATCACGCGCAGAGCGTTTTCGAACGTCTCCTGGGTGCCCAGCGCCTCGATAGCTACGTCCACGCCCTTGCCGCCGGTCAGCCGCTTAATTTCGTTCACCACATCGACGGTCTTCTGATCCAGGACGATGTCAGCTCCCATGCGCTTGGCCATCTGCGCGCGAACGGGGTCAGACTCCACGGCAATAATCAGGCTGGCGCCCTTGAGTTTTGCTCCGGCTGTGGCGCAAAGCCCGATGGGACCCTGCGCGAATACGGCAGCCGTATCGCCGACTTTCAGCTCGGCGCTTTCGGCCGCGGAGATTCCGGTGGAAGCGATGTCCGCGAGCAGCACGACCTGGGCATCGCTCAGGTCATCGGGAATTTTCGCGAGGTTGGCTTGCGCGCTGGGGACCAGCAGATATTCGGCCTGCGCGCCGTTGATCGTGTTGCCGAACTTCCAGCCGCCGATGGGCCCGCCGCACTGAGCGAGGTCGCCGCCCAGGCAATAGTCGCACTGGCCGCACGGAGTAATGGCGCCAACCAAGACGCGGTCGCCGACTTTGTATCCCGTGACGACCCACACCAAGCTCATGAATCACGCCAACGGGTTCGTGGCCAATAACCAGGCCCGGCTGCACTGGGTATTCTCCCCGTACGATGTGCAGGTCGGTTCCGCAGATGGTGGTCAGCGTGACGCGAATGACGGCCTCGCCCGGTCCAGGCCGGGGAATGGCCACTTGCTCAATGCCAATTTTGTGGGGACCGCGAAACACCAGCGCCTTCATGGTGGTTGCGGGCCGCTCTTTCCTCTCAATTGGGGCAACCGTTGTGGTGGACATGGTCAACTCCTTCCTACACTTCCGACTATTGCAAAGAGGAGAGTTCTTGCCTGTGACGTCCGTCACAGGCGGCTGTGATCTCTGCCGTTGGTTCCGGATGCTAGAAATCGGTCATGTGGGAAAACGGCAGCGCGGCGCGCACCGCGTTCAGAACCGCCGCCAGATCGATGATTTCCTGCACGATGGCGCCCTGAATCGGCGGAAGAAAACCGGAGCCCGCGGCGGCCATGCCGAGCACGCTCAGGCCCACGCCGCCCACTGCGCTGATCAACGCGATCGACCGCATGCGCCGGCCGATGTGCAAGAGCTCATCCACTTTTTCCAGGGATGCGTCCAGCACCACGGCATCCGCCGCCTCCGCTGTGATATCGCTGCTCAATCCGAAAGCCACGCCGACCGTCGCGGCCTGCATGGCCGGCGCGTCATTGATTCCGTCACCCACGAAAAGAGTTTTCGCCGCGGCGGTTTCACGCCGGACAATGGCAACTTTTTCCTCTGGACTCTGGCTGGAATACACCTCCTGGATTCCCATCAGATCGGCCAGATAGCGCACTTCGGATTCACGGTCGCCGGAAACCAGGAGCACGCGGTTCACGCGATGCCGCGGCCGCAGGTGATTTATAAAATTGCGGCCGTTGGCCCGCGGGACGTCGCGGAAACGAAATGTGGCTGCGTAGCTGCCATCCACAAACACCAGACATTCCAGGCCGGAAGAAAGTTCCGGTAATGCCCGCGCAAGATCCGCGGCAAGTTTTTTGCGCCCCGTGATCCATACTTCCCGCGCGCTCACCAGACCACGCAAACCCTCCCCGGGCGTTTCGCTCATCCTGACGACTGGATCGAACGGCAGGTTGCGCGCCGATGCCGCGTCTAAAATCGCCCTTGCCAGCGGATGCCGGGAGTAGCGCTCGAGACTGGCCGCGGCGCGCAGCACGTCTGCATCGAGAAATCCCGGCGCGCAGAGCACTTCCGTCAGAGCCGGCCGGCCGTAGGTGAGCGTGCCGGTTTTATCGAAAATGAGAGTGGTGCAATTCCCAACCTGCTCGAGCATGGCTTGATTCTTGATAATGATGCTGCGCCTGGCCGACAGCGAAATCGCGCCGATGATAGCGACGGGAATCGCCAGCAGCAGCGGGCAGGGCGTGGCGATCACCAGCACGGCCAGAAACCTTTGCGATTCGCCACTGGCCAACCAGGATGCGATAGCAATTCCTACGGCAAGAGGCGTGTACCACGCGCCCAGCAGATCTCCCAATCTTCGCATCCGCGGCCGGTCCGCCTGGGTCTCCTGCATCACCTGCATAATCCGGGCGTAACGGGAGTCCACCGTCAACCGGGTGGCGCGCACAGCCAGCGCGCTTTCGCTATTGATCGCACCGGAAATTACCTCAGCGCCTTCGGCCTTGGACGTTTCGTAGGGCTCGCCGGTCAAATACGCCTCGTTCATCCGACCGTGCCCTTCCACCACTATTCCGTCTACGGGACAGATTTCGTGCGGGAATACCACGAGCACATCACCGACTGCGATCTCTCCGGCCTTGATATCCACGACGCCCGCATCCGTTTTCCTGTGCGCGGTCTGAGGCATCCGCTTGGCCAGGGCCTCCAACACCGAGGATGCCCGCCGCGTCGCATATTCCTCCAGCGCAGTTCCCCCGGAGAGCATCAGCACCACGATCGAACCGACCAGGTATTGACCCATGAGCGTCGAAGCGACAATGGAGATGCCGGCCAGAAGGTCCGAGCCGAATTCGCCGGCAAGACATTTCCGGATCAGACGAAAAACAAGAGGCAGACCTCCAAAGGCGAGAACGGCGTATAGCGGCAAATTTGCAGCGATAGGGGAAGTGGTGGCCGCGAATCGTAAAAGAAGATGCAGGCCGATGCCGGCAACGGTAACCACCGCAATCAGCAGATCGCCGCGAAATTTACGGCTGCCTACCGCGGCAGCGATGTCCCGGGGTTGAGGCGAGTCAGCTGAACCAGCCTTCTCGACTCGGCTTTCAACCCCGGGCATCTCCGCGCCACTCGGCGTTTGGATCAACGGCCACCTCGAGCGAACTCGGCTAAACGCGAACCGTGAGGACCGGGCAGGCTGCGTTGGCGACTACGTGATGCGCAATCGATTGCAACACGTGGGTCGACGCTCCCAGCCCTTCTCGCGGATTTTTCACGCCCAGCACGATCAAGTCCGCGCCGAGCGCCGTCGCGACTTCCATGATTTTCTCCGCCGCCGGTCCCTGCTCCGCTCTGCAGTGGGGTTCGCACCAGAGTTCGACTTCCTTCGGAACCAGGGCCCGAAGCCGCCGCAGCGTAGACTCTGCATACTGGCCCGCGTGCACCAGTTCTCCGACTTCCGCCTTGCCGGCAACATTGAGCAACGTCAGATTCGACTGGTGCTCTTGAGCGAAGGATACAGCAAACGGGAGGGCTGCCAGCGATTCCGGTGAAAAATCCGTGGCGAACAAAATTTGCTTCATCGCCAGGCGCCGCTCGGTGTTGTTCGAGACGCCAGGACCAACGGTGAGCACCGGGCAAGACGCCTTGCGAAACGTTTCTTCGGCGGTAGATCCGAGCAGCGCGCGGCTTACACCCTTGCGGCCGTGCGTGCCCATAACGATCAGATCCACCTTTTTCTGTTCTAAAATCCCGTTCATGATCGGCCAGAGGTCCCCTTCCGCGACGGTCACGGCGTGAGGAACGATTCCCAGCATTTCATGCAACTGACCAGCCTCGAATTTCGCTTGCTCTTCCGCGGCCTCCAGCACGATCGGGAGCGCCTCGGGACCAACGATCGGGTAGGTGGCCGGGAACCGTACGTGCAACCCGTGGACTGTGGCACCGTATTGCTTCGCCAGGCCCAGCGCGTACGGCAGCGCAGCTTCCGCGGATGGTGAAAAGTCCGTGGCGTAAAGAATGTTCTTGAGAGCGACTCGTGTTTGGGTTGCGGTGGCGTTCATACATCACCTCCCTATGGCTTTGGTATAGCCCTACTAAGAAACGACGGATGTGATGGACGTCACCGAGAATCGTGTGACCCGTCACTTCCTGACCTGCGTGGTTCAGCGACGATGGATTCAGAAGTAGGCCGGCCTTCTAAGGGAAGGGGCGAATAATAGATTCGCAAAATGCGAGTCAACCTGTCGGATGCCCCTTCCTGACTTACTTTTGATTCATCTTTCTGCCGATTTCGGACAGGCGCGGTACGGGAGATCGCACTATGCGTTCTGAAATTAAACGGGCACGTACATCCGATAAGGATCAGTGCATGGGCAATTCGGATTCCGGCGAGAAGCCCCGCGACTTGCAAGAACGTCAGTTGCCATGTGCCAGCCCCGGGGGAAAGCGATCCGCGAAACCAGATCAGGCACACGTCGGAAAGGCCATTCGCCGGACCATATTTTCCTGCGGGTGTGAACAATTCCGCCAAGCGTCGGAATCGTGCGAAGCCCGGTCGCTCTGCCAGGAATCGTTCTTCGTTTGTTCCGTCAAAAAGTTCGGCAACCTTCCCGGCGCGGGCAGCATTTTCGTTGAGACAGTCGTGGATTGCGCCTCCGGCGCCGCGTTCGCCAAAGTGTATTCCGAGAAAAGCGCGATGAACGCCGTGGACACTCTGCGCAGCCGCGCAGTGCCTCATTTTCAGAGGCGCGGCTGCGCGGTGGAAGCGGTTCACACACCCGGGACAGCCGAGTATTGCGGTTTCAGTCCAATTCACCCTTTTGAGGCGTTTCTAAGCGAGTCGCACATCCAGCATTTCTCGCTTGGCGACGCCTGCCCTCGCTGCAGGCAGCGCTGCGAGCGCTTTTACCGGCTGCTGCGGAAGGATTTTTTTGTTCCCGCCCTGCGAAGAAGTTTTCAGCTTTCGCTTTCCAGCCTGCAGCAGGAGCTCGACGCCTTCATCGAATCGCGCAACGCCCTTCAAGCGCTGGAGGAACAGGAATCCCACGAAAACTCCGGACGACCCGCGAATTTTTCTGTTCATCCCTGATCGGATTGTGATATTGATTTTGCCGGACATTTAGCACCCCCAATCAGAACTGAGTTCCGCCAGGCTGCCAGTGAAGTCAGGCCGTGTGCCCCCGCGATGCTGGCTTTCGGAACGCCGCATCGCCAGCGAAAGGAAACACCCGATGTTTGAGCAGGTACTGGACCCGACAGGACATTTGTGGCTGAGCGTGCTTGTCTCACTGATTCCTCTGATCGCCCTTTTGTTCATGCTGGCGGCCATGCGCATGACGGCCTGGCTGGCTTCGATCCTGGTCGGAGTGATCACCGTTCCGATAGGCGTTTTCGTGTGGCACGCGCCGGTCGCGGACACGCTCAAATCGTACCTGTATGGCGGGTTGCAAGGCTTCTGGGTGATTGACTGGATTACGTTTTGGGGACTGGTCATTTTCAACACGCTCGTCCTGACCGGAAACTTCGAGCGGTTCAAGAACTGGATGATTCACCATGCGACGGCCGACATCCGCATACAGACGATCATGCTGGCCTGGGCGTTTGGAGCGTTGTTGGAAGGTTTGGTAGGTTTCGGATTTCCCTGGGCCGTGGTGGTGCCGATCCTGGTCGGACTTGGAATCACCGACCTGGATGCGATTCGCGTGGCCGCGCTCGCGAATAACGCGCCGGTGTCGTTCGGAGCGCTGGGCGCACCGATCCTGGGCCTCGCGCTGGTTACGGGGCTAGACATGTACAAGCTGTCGGCTTCCATCGGGAACGTCGTCGCGGTACTCGCTCTTCTGCCGCCATGGATTCTGATTTACCTGGTGAGCGGAAAAGAGGGATGCCTGGAAGCGTGGCCCCTGGCCATCGTTGGATCGGTTTCCTATGTGTTGGGACAATGGCCCGTGGCCCACTACCTTGGGCCATATTTGCCGGACTTGAGCGGGGCGCTGGTATCGTTCTGGGTGCTGTTTGTGTTCGTGAAGTTGTGGCGGCCAAAAACCATTCGAGGATTCGGAGGCGCGCCGCTCACGAACGCGTCATCTGCCGCTCCCAGCTCAAATTCGGCTCAGCTGGGATCCGCTCGCGAAGCCCTTTCTGCCTGGTTTCCCTACATTATTTTGATTCTGGTGGTGGTCGGCTGGACCAACCCAAAATCGCCGCTTCCCGGCCTGAGCCTGTACAAACTGGCCGTTTCCGCGAAATCGTCCGTGACGCACGGCACGCTTTCTTCCACGTTCAATTTTAATCCGCTGAGCGGCGGAACTTCGACCCTGGTGGCGTGGCTGATTATTCTCGCGATTTTGCGGCCAAGTTTCGGTCTGATCGGACAAGTCTTTAAGCGCACGTTCCGCCAGATGTGGGGCGCGCTGCTGGTGGCGTTTTTTATTTTTGCGCTGGCTTATATCTTTGTGTTTACCGGAATGGCCAACTCGCTGGCCTTCGGGCTTTCCAAGATCGGAGTATTCTTCGTAGTACTTGCGCCGGTATTGGGCTGGATCGGCGTGGCGCTTTCTGGAAGCAATACGTCCACGAACGCAATGTTCGGCCCGGTGCAGGCGATGACGGGAAGGCTCCTGGGACTGCCGGTGCTGCTGCTTCCCACGCTCAACTCTGTCGGTTCGGAGGTCGGCAAACCAATCGCGCCGCAGACCGCGAGCGTCGGGGTGTCCACCAGCAAACTGGTGCGCAGCGAAGGGCAGGTCATTCGCCACAACATGGGCTGGACGCTGATACTGCTGGCCTACCTGATCGTAATCAGCGTGGTGTTCTATTACTTCTTCCCGAATACGATGGCGCTCTAACTCGCGATGTCGCGGGCGGCCGGGACGGCGGCCGCACAAAATAATGCGGAGCGCAGCGTTGATCTCATCGCTCTTCCCTCCCGGCTAACAGTCCGATTACCGGCGCGGGTCTTGTAGCACAGCCACTCTTGGCTGTGCGCTTTTTGCGAGTGCCATTCATAGGTGCCGGACAATACGCTGCAAAAACCGCACAGCCAGGAGTGGCTGTGCTACATGGTCCTCACTGAAGGATTGGCGGCACGTAGGCAAAAGTTTTGGCGAAAAGCCACATGAAGAAAAGCACCAGCACAAAGTTCACCATAAAATACAGCATGCCGTAGCCGATCAGATCGCGCGCCTTCACTTTTAACAATCCAAGAAGCGGCAGCATCCAGAACGGGTTAATCAGATTTGGCAGCGCCTCTGACGTGTTGTAAATCTGCACGACCCAGCCGAGATTCACCTGCAGATCTTTGGCCGCCTGCAGCACATAGGGCGCTTCAATAATCCACTTGCTTCCCCCGGACGGCACGAACATTCCCAGGAATGCCGAATAAATCGACACGACGATTGGATAGGAATTGGTGGAAGAAAAGCTCACGAAAAAATGGGCCAGCTTGGAGGCCAGCGCGGAGTAGGTAATGATCCCGAAAATGCCGCCGTAAAACGGAAACTGGATCAGGACTCCGGCCGTCGCCGGAACGGCATCGCTTACCGCACGCACAAAAGCCCGCGGCCGCCAGTGCAGCAAAAGGCCCGCCATCAGAAACAGAAGATTGTAAGTATTCAAATCTAGCGCGGCCATCGGCCCCTTCACCGCGAGCACTTGTGAAATGTACGCGAGGCCCAGGATCCCGATCAGGATGGAAAGCGCCGGCGCGTATTCCAGCCACTCCGCCGGAGTTTTTCGTTCCTCGAGCGATTTCACTTCCAGAGTGTCGGTCACGCCAAAAGACTCCGCATCCTTGTTCGAGAAGACAGGCGCGGAGAGATAGCCAACGGTGACGCTGGAGAAGATCAGGATCGCAGCGGTCGCAGCGCTCTGCCACGTATAGATCGTCAGGCTCAGTGGAATCACGCCGGTAATTTTCAAGAGTGCGGCTGGAATCGACGCCGGCGTGGCCATCACCAGCGCCGCGGACGAAGACAGTCCCAGCGCCCACACGCTGCCGTTTCCGACGAAAGCCGCGGCTCCGATGGCGCGGTAATCGATGCCGCGCACATTTTTCACGATTTCGCGAACCAGGATGCCGCCGAAAATCAGTCCGAGGCCCCAGCTGAGCAGCGAAGTCGCCATCGAAAAGAAAACCACGAAGGCCACGGCGCCGCGAGGCGTTTTAGGAATGGTGGCCAGTTTTTTAATCAATCTGTGCACCGGTGGCGACGTAGCCACCACGAAGCCGCCGATGATAATCATGGCCATCTGCATGGTGAACGGAATCAATCCCCAGAAACCGTCACCGAAATACTTCACCAGATCGTGCACGCGGACGCCGGCAATCAGTCCGGCGATGAACACGATGATCAATCCCACCAGCGCGAAGACAAAGGCGTCCGGAAACCACTTTTGCGACCAGTCGGCCAGGCCCATGCCGAGGCGCGCGAAAAGCCCAGCGGAATCATCACCGTCATGCTGCTGCGGATTTCGCACTGAAGGAGAGTCCATGCGCCCTTTCCGATTCGGACATTGTCTGTGTCCGTTCGAGACGAAACAATGTAGCCCACCCGTTCAGACATAGGAAGGAGTGGATTGGATCTTGCACAAACGGAGGCCTTAAGCAGGCTCGGAAAAATAGAGTCCTTGTCATTCTGAGCGGAGCGAAGAATCTCTCTTTCCTCGGTGTTGCCGGCGTTTCGATCGAAGAGAGATTCTTCGCTCCACTCAGAATGACAACATCTGGAAGTTCTTCCGCGGCCTGTTACGCCGTCAGCATCGGCGTAAGCTTGCTCATGTCGGGCAAAGTCTCAAGCGACTTCACGGCCGCGATCACCGATTCCGCTTTGGCCGTGGGCCATTTGGCGAATTCGGCGCAGCCGCGGAACTTGTCGGCCACTTCCTCGTAGGTCATGGGATTGGACGGACTGCCCTTGGCGAATTCCGCGCGTCCAGTGTAGACCTTGCCATCCTTCATGGTAATTTTCATGATGCTGGTCATCTTGTCGAGGCCGGCATTTTCCGCGACCGGGTCGATATAAAAATTGATGCGCTTGACCATCTCCTGCACGTCGGGGCGCTGCACGACTTTGTCCTGAAATTCCACCAGGCCGGCCTTGCGATCGAGCAGCAGGATCGCCATGCAGAATTCCATGCTGAACTTTCCCTGCAGGCCGGTGGTGGGACGGTGATGCAGCAGCGAGGTCGTCATGGCGTGGTTGGCGCCAACGTCCACCTTCTCGACGTCCTGCGCCTTGATGTCATGCTCGTGAATCATGTCCAACATTTCTCCCATCGCCGGATGCGACAGCGAACCGGAGGGGTGCGGTTTGATCGAAACGCCCGGAGACGCCAGCGTCCACGGCTTTCCAAAGCGGCCGACGATCGCATCGGGATCGAAGCCTCCGCCTGCGGCCTGAAAGAATCCGAGCGGCGCCTCCAGAATGTCCACGGCCGCGGTCCAGCCGAGCGCAGCGAGGTCCGCAGCAACGGTGCCGTTTTCCGCGGCATGCCCAGCCTGAAACGGTTTGGTCATCGAACCGAAATTGTCGCGGAAGCCGCCGCCTTCGGTGGCGCCGATGCCCAGGGCGTAGATGGTCTGCTTCACGTCCAGGCCGCGCAGGCGGGAACACGCGGCAGTGCTGCCAAAGGTGCCGCAGGTCCCGGTGGAATGAAAGCCTTCGTCATAGTGGCGCGGGGAGATGGATTCGTTGATCTTGGTCTCGACTTCCACGCCCATATGGTAGGCCACCATGAAATCCTTGCCCGAGCGGTGTCCTAATTCGCACAGCGCGAACGCCGGGGGCAGGACGGATACGGTGGGATGAGTCAGCAATCCGTAAATGCGGTCCTTGGCGGCGGAGAGTTGCGTATCGTCATAGTCGTCCGCGTGAATGGACACGCCGTTGACGAACGCCGCGAGGCGCGGGTGCGCTTTCATCGATGTGCCGATCACGCTGGCGCGCAGTTCGCCCGATCCGAAGGACTCGGCATACTTTCGCGCGATGGGACCCATCACGGAAGCGGAGCCGGCCAGCGCAAGCCCGAATCCATCCAGGATGGACTTTTTGCCCAGGTCGATGACGTCGGCCGGAATTTCCTCATATTTCGTATTGATGATGAACTCCGCCACCGATTTGGTGAGTCCCGGAGCCTTGGGAAATTCGGCGGGGCGAGGCGCGGCGGCAGCGGCTTCGGCGCGTTGTCCGGCGAGGGCCAGCGCGGATGCGGCCAGGGAGGTCTTGAACAGGTCACGGCGATTCATGTTTCGATTCCTCGTTTCTATCGAATGATTAGTGCTTCGCGGCGCGTAACGAAGGCGTCGCGGCATTTCCATAAAGGTGCGCCACGTTTTCGGTGCCGATTTTCTTGCGAACTTCCGCGGGCAGCTGGTTGAACAGCAAAATCGTTTCCTGCCAGCGCTTGTCCGCGTCTTTTGGCTCCGGATAGTGCTGGTCGCTTCCGATCACAAAGCGGTCCGGAAAATCGGTGAACAGCTTCAGCCAGTCCGGTTTGAGCTTCCCGTCGGCGGCAAGCGGGTAGTTGAGCCCGTGCGCGTCCGGGTCGGTCTTGATCTCCATATACAAATTTGGATGCGCCTGCAGCAGGCGGCGGTCAAGCTCCACGGTACGGAATCCGGTAAAGTCTGATCCCAGGTGCGCCCAGATGATTTTGGCGCTTGGATTATGCACCAGCAGCTTTTCAAATGCGGCGATGTTCGCATGCAGGTGCGCAGCGTTCGGCGGCGATTTCAGGCCCGCGGGCAGCGGCATATCCTGCGGCACGGCCTCCATATGTAGATCGATGGGCACGGCGTGCTGCGCCGCCAGATCGGCGAGCAACAAGTACAGTGGATGGTCGGGCGGCGCGCTCTGGTACGGCGTGAAGCCGTCAAAATGTTCGGCGGTCATTTCGCCGAAGCCGATTACGCCTTTGCGCAAAAGTTCTTCGGCGCGCGCCTGGAATTTTTTCCGGGCGTCCGGGCCGGAATCGCCGGTGGCCACCGACTGCATGATCATGGCGTTCAGCGTGCCCCCGCCGCCGGTCATGGCCAGCTTTCCCGGATGCTTTCTCACTTCGGACAGAATAATTTCCGAGTCGTAACGGCCGGGATGGTCGAAGGTATCCGGAGAAATTTGAAACAGGATCATGGCCGCGTTCTCGCGCCCCAGGGCTGCCACCGCCGCGCGCACCGAGCCGGCGGGATCTTTTTCGTCAAAATGAGCATGCTCTTCGATGAACGGCGTCAGCGCCGCCACCGGTTCCGATGCCGCCGGCGATTTTGCGGAGGATTGGCGCGCGCCTGCCGGATGAGCGGAAAGCACGAGCGCCGCGGCGGCCAGGGTGCAAATCGCGCAACTCTCGACAAACCTCCCCGGCAATCGCATCATCGCTGAACTCCAGTTGTACGGCTCATTTTTGCGCCTGAGTTTGCGGTGGGTCACGGCGCTTTTTGAATTGCGATGTTAGATTTTGGGCGTTGGGCGCATCGCAACGCAAGCGAATTTTTGTGTTTCCGACCTGTATAAATCCGGCGCGCAATCCCGATTCCAGCGTCAAAAAAGCCACAGCCTGATCGCTGCGTTCGCGCCGCTTCTTCCCTCTTCCAGCCAATGTTAAGATGGTTTTCGCGAGGGCCGTCATGACCGAAAAAATTCGTAAGAGCGAAGCGGAATGGCGCAAGATACTGACGCCGCAGCAGTACTACGTGACCCGCCAGAAAGGCACCGAACCTCCTGGCACTGGGGAATACGAGGACACCGAAGACCCGGGCACCTATGTTTGCATCTGTTGCGGGCAGCCCTTATTCAGTTCCGACACAAAATTTCATTCCGGCTCGGGCTGGCCGAGTTTTTACGCGCCGGTGGGCGAACAGAACGTCGAAATCGAGCGCGACATCAGCCACGGGATGACGCGAGAGGAAGTGCTCTGCAGCCGCTGCGATGCGCATCTCGGGCACGTATTTCCCGACGGACCAAACCCGACCGGGCAGCGCTTTTGCATCAATTCCGCCTCGATCAAGTTGAACGAAAAGGACGACTAGTGCAAATCGCGAGAGTCTCGGAGGGCGGCTCGGGGGAAGCACGCAAGGATCTGTTCTGCGCCTCCGCACTGCGAGCAGCTGCGGTCGCCGCTCTTCTGATCCTCGTCGCGTTCTGCGCACCCACGCCGGCGCGCGCCTGGGGCTGCGAAGGACATCAGGTCATCGCGCTGCTTGCGGAGAAGCACCTCAGCCCTCACGCCCTCGCAATGGTGAAAGAAATCCTCGCAGCCAGCCCGATCGATCCCACATTAAATCGTTACTGCAAGGAAGGCGGCATCGACGCCATGGCCGACGCCGCAACGTGGGCGGACGACGTGCGCGGCAAGCGCCCGAACACCGCGCCGTGGCACTACGTCGACATCCCGCGCGGCACCACGCGCCGCGAGGTCGAGAAATTTTGCGACCCCAACGAAGGCTGCGTCACACACGCCATCCGGGAGCAATTGGTGGTCCTGCGCTCGACAGACGCCGACGCGCTGCATCGCGCCGAAGCGCTGCGCTTTCTGATCCATTTCGTTGGCGACCTGCAGCAACCCTTACACGCGGCAACGAACAACGATCAGGGCGGAAACTGCGTCCCCGTGGCATTTTTTGATACAAAACCGCAATTGCGGAACCCGCAAACCGAAAGCTATGCTCCCAATCTGCACGCCGTTTGGGACACCAATATTCTCGCCAAGGCCACCACGGGGCAATCCGTCGACCAGGTTGCCGCGGCGCTCGATCAATCGCTGCAAAAGAAAATTGCCGGCTGGCAAAAAGGCTCCCCCGATGTCGATTCCTGGGCCTGGGAAAGCTACCAACTGGCGGTCAAAAAAGTGTACGGAAAGTTGCCGGCTCGCGTCCCCGTGGAACAACCCCAAGCGATCAAATCGTGCGCCGACGATAATCACGTTGCAGAACGCAATCTGAAGTTGAATGAACGCCTCGAAGATCCCTACCAGCAGATGGCCGCTCCGGTGGTAAGGCAGCAGGTAGCCAAAGGCGGAGCTAGGCTGGCCATGTTGCTGAATCAGTTGTGGCCGTAAACTCTTATTTAAGATCGCGGGCGCGTCGCGTCTCCGACTCAGATATCACGCGGCAATTCTCTACCTGATACTCCAGCCCCCGCCAACGCTCCCGGTCCCCTCCACTACTGAAGAGTGAAATTGACTCCAAGTATGTGAACCAGTCCGCCGGTGGAGGCTTGCACAGTCATCCCCGACTGGCCAGTTATGGCGATATGCAGCGCCCCTGCCGTTTGCGAACTTGTGGTCTTTGAATCACCGGAATATTGCGCAGTGATCGTGTGAACCCCGACCGGCAAGCCATTCAGCTGGGTTTGTGCGACTCCGCCTATTGCTTCGGCAGTGACGGTGTAGCCGTTCGTTCCATTGATGCTGAACGTGACCAATCCACCCGCAGGTTGAGAAGAGGAAATATTCGCCGTCAGGTTCACGACGCCGCCCGTGTCGTTATGCGGTACCTTCACGGCGGATGCGGTTAACGTTATCGAAGTAGGCGATACGGAACCGCCTCCCCCGCTTCCCCCGGCTCCGGCCCCGCCGCCACAACCGAGTACCCCGGCGCAGCAGAGCAGCCACACGGCCAACGACTCACCGCAGCCAAAATGTTTGCCCCGGTAACGGGGCAGGAACAGGCAGCAGGCCACCACCACAAGCAGTGTCGTCGGCGAAAGCGGCCCTGCCCGGAGGCTTGGCGGCCGCGAAGCAATATGCGGCAAAGGAGTCGAACTCGTCGAGTTCGTCGACGAAGGCGCGAGAAACGAAATCGTCACCGTCGAACTTGCGCCCGCGCCGTTTACGAGATTGACTGTGTCCGGTGAAAAGCTGCAGGAAAGCCCGGGCGGCTCTCCGAAGTTGCCTCCCGGACATGCAAATGTCACTGGACTAGAAACGTTGGTGACAGGGGTAACGGTAACGGTGGTTACGGCCGAGCCGCCCGCCGTGATGGGCGCGGTGGGAGAGTTGCCGGAAATATCGAAGTCGGGGATATTCACGCTCAAAAAAGTCGAGTTTGAATAACTTTGATAGTAGTTGGCGTCGCCATTGAAGATGACCGCCGCGAAGCTGGAGAATTGCGGCACAAAGCTGATCGAAGCTTCGAGCGCCAGATTTCCGGAAGCATCGGTGGTGGGCGTGTAGGAAACAGCTCCTTGGATCGGGTTGTTGCCGTAGTAGAAAGTCACCGCATCCGGCAATGCGGGACTGCCCACAATTGTCGAATCAACCAGCGCGCTGAGCTTCACTGCCGAGCCGTACAGAACATTCGTGGCATCCACGGACAATGTGCTTGTAGTTCCGTAATAGACCCGCGTACTTAACGGCCCGGACTCCGACGGCGCGTAGCTGGCATCGCCGTTGAACTTGCCGGAATAGGTATGCGCCCCAGCCGTTGGCTGGTTGACCGGCAAACCCACGTACAGAAACGGCCCATTAGCCTGCCATTGACACACCGGTGTGCCCGGCAACGGAACGTTCCCGTCATAAAATGTGAAATTGCAGCTGGGCATAGCACCGAAAAAATTCATGGTAAGGATGACACCGACGCCGAAGGGCGTGATGCTCGTCGGCGGCATGGGCGGGTTCGAAGAGATTATTCTGGTGGGCCCGGGGGTGACCGTGATCGCATATGTACCCGAACTCGGGTTATAGCTCTCGTCGCCGTCATAGCTGGCGGTCAACACGTGGGAACCCCCGGGAAGTAGAATCGCGAAGTCCTCGGTAAATCCAGCTTCGTTCAAGGCGAAATTGCCAGCGTCGACGGGAACCGCCGGAGCGCCGCCGACGGAATCGGTGAGCGCGATCGTTCCACTCGGGCAATTGGGCGCGGTGCACACCGGCTGCTGCGGAAAGGATTGCGTGGCCTGCGCGTTGCCTACATCTATTCTTGCGATGTATGGCGTCGAGCCGTATACGAGCGTCGTGGGCGAATTTGTGGTTTCCTGGCCGTTGGCTGCGTTGAACTCCGGAAGCGTGATCAGCGTCTTGCTGTTTTCCGGGGCGATCGTCACGGGAATGCCGGGAGTGGAATCGCTGGGCCCGAATTTTCCGTCACCCTGGTAGTGCGCGGAAAGCGTGTACGTTCCGCCGGGCAGGAGAACGCTGCTCCCCGCGGCCGATCCGTTGATAAGAGGAAGTTCCTCGACTCCGAGCGTCGCGCTGGGCACACCCGAAGCGGGATTGGGCGTGGTGAGCAACGCAACCTGGCCTGACGGCGTGCCAGTGGCGCCGGTCCCGGCCGCGACAGTGCTAGTCACACTCACGGCATGTCCATGCGTAATTCCAGGGATGGAACTAACCGGACTGCCGTTGACGCTGGCGCTCAGCGTGGTCGTCGACGCGAGTGACGTGATCGTGCCCCAATTATTGACCAGATTCTGAACGTTCACCGATCCTAGCCCTGTCACCAGGTCGTAGCCGGATGTGGCCGTCCATGCCGGCAACGATTGATTCGCCGGATTGGCGAGGACGCCGTTCTGTCCAGAGGCCTTGCTGCTACAGTTGAGCGACTGGCCGGAACACGGGACAGAGTTTGTGCCGACAGCGCCACTGGAGATTGCACTGTTTCCCCGAGTGACGTCGTGAAACGTGCATCCGGCTGCCGGCGACGATGTGGCGTTGCAATTCAGTCCTGCGCCAGCCTGCTTTTCTGCCAGCGCGTAGAGAACGTAGTTGGCATTCCCCTGCCGCGGGGCCGGAACCTGCGCAGTGGCCTGCCGCTGATTTACGAGGGCCATGATTCCCGCAAATGCCGGGGCCGAGGCCGACGTGCCGCCGACGCCTTCGTAGGTGTAACCAAAGTCGTTCAGCGCGCACGGCGGAGTGTTGGACGAAACGAAACCCGCGTGGCAAATGATGTACAGGCTGCCGGTGAAACCGTTGCTGGCGAACAGCGAGAGGTCCGGCAGGTCGCGCTTGTTGTCCACGGGGACGCCGGGAGCGGATTGCCATGCGGGCTTGGCGTAAAAGGTGCTCGGGCCGCCGCTTCCCGCCACGATGTTCAGCGAACCGTTCGGCGCCGAGTTTCCGCAGCCGTTCACACTGATCTGCGCGCAGGAATCGTTCCAGGGAATTTCGGGGATGTAGCTTTTTGCGGATGCCTGCGTCACAGGATCGTTGGTCGAATTCCAGTAATTCGACCAGGTATTGATCTGATCGAAATCCGTGCCGCCCACGGCCACGTTGAATGGCGTCGAGGCGAAGCCGCTCACGGCCAAGCCCAACGAGGCGGTGGCCTGGGTGTCGAAGTTATCGCAGCCGGCGGAACCCGCGTCTCCGGAGGAAAGAATCACGGTAATTCCCTGGGCCGCGGCCTGCTCCCAAAGCGAATTGTAAAATTGGTTTCCGGTCGCACCGAGCTGCTGCTCGCACTCGCCGAAGCTTTCGCTGAGGATGCCGGCGATGTTGTTGTCCACCGCGTACAGCGCGGAGAGGTGCGTGCCCGAAGTTGTCTCCGTGGAAGACGAGCTGACGAAATCAATGGTGGCTGCTGGCGCGACCGCGCCGGACCACTCCAGATCGAGATCGGACTCTATTTCCGAGGGATTCCCTGTCCCCGGGTCGATTCCATTAAGAATGATGTTTTCGCTGGAGAAATTCTGCGGCAAGCCAAACAGGTTCCGAAAATCCACGATGTCCTGCACGCGAACATTGGACTCGCCGATGACGGCGATCGTTTGGCCGGCCCCATTGATAGCGGGAGTCGCAGCGAGCAGGGGCGACTCATTATAGATAGTAGCGAAATCAGCCGGCGCCAGAGGATAGAATTCGTACTGGAAAGGGTCCGTGAACAAGGGCGTCACGACTCCAGTCGTTCTGGACCGTTGGAAGGCGCCGACGTCTTTCAGATGCGCTTGCGGACGAAAGCCGTTCAAGGAAACAACTCCCGCAACCACGGGCGCCAACGCTGCCGGAATTTGCGGGTCGCCCGCGTTGGCCATCCGTTCCTGCCCGCTAAGGGAATATCTGCGAAGCTGCGTATGGAATGCCGCGCGCACCTGGCCCGCGTTTCCGGAAAATTCAATGACCGTGCGGCCGCGGGAGATTTGCGTCACCTGAAAACCATGCGACTGCAGCCAGCCCGTAACGGCCTGAATATCCGCGTCGGCCGGGCCGAACTGCAGCCCGAATTGCGCGGGAGTAAGCCACTGGTGGAAGTTGGGCGACGACAGCGTCTGTTGCTCGTCGAGGTAGCGAAGCAGCGCCGTTTCCCGGTCCGGAGCCCGCTGCAGGAGCAGCAGCATGCGCGTCAGCGGTTGCGAATCGCTGACCGGCCCCAGATCGGACGCGCGCCGTATGGACGGGTGAGTATTTCCGCGCAGGGTGACCAAAACGTTTTCGTTCAACCGGTCCACAATGCGGGCCTGCGGCGCAGGAATCGGATTGGAAGGGGCCTGCGGCCGTGCCGCCCCCGGAAATAACAAGAGACCTGCACAAATCAGCAACAACCTGGGTTGGGACAGGTAGCGCAGACGCATCGGGCCGCCTTTTCGGGTACTACGGAATGCCCGATTATTATCATAAAATTAATACAAGTCGCAATTATTATTTATGACGAGTAAGTAATCTCCGTACGGGTACCGAGGAGAGACATCATCGCGAATTCCACGCCCACTCCCTTAACCGGACGTCACATTTGGTAGCAGCGGGGGCGGATCCCTTCGCAGAATTGTGCCCGGAAAGTCATCACCGCCCGTGTATCACAGCGAACGCTAAGTCCAACGATTACAGAAGTATTACAAAGCACTTCCCGCCCGCATGCTACGTTTTGTTCAGGCGGCAACGGGTGCAGAAGTCGTCGACATAAAGGCCGCCAACCGAAACGAACCAATTCAGAGTAAAGGGGACCGGGGCATGGCCATAACGACTACGGGCGACAGGACTTTCACTCAGCCGGTGAACTGGGTTACCACCTTTTTCATGGGCGCCTTTCACGTGGGCGCGATCGCGGCATTTTTCTTCTTCAGCTGGAAGGCGCTTTTCATGGCGGTTTTTCTTTGGTGGGTTGCCGGCAGCCTGGGAATCGGCATGGGCTACCACCGGCTGCTGACCCATCGCGGCTTCAAGACCCCGAAATGGATGGAATACTTCCTGACGGTGTGCGCCACGCTGGCGCTGGAGGGCGGCCCGATTTTCTGGGTAGCCACGCACCGCAAGCATCACCAGAATACGGACAAGGAAGGCGACCCGCACTCCCCGCGTGAAGGCGGATTCTGGGCCCACATGGGCTGGATTCTGACCGGCAAGGCCATGCACAACAAGCTCGATTCCCTTCTGCCCTACGTTCCCGACCTGCGCAAAGACAAATTTCACGTTTGGATCAGCGAGTGGCACTGGCTCACCCAGGTGGTGGTCGGCGTTCTGCTGCTGGTATTCGGGGGCCTGCCGTTTCTGCTGTGGGGAGCGTTCGTACGCACCGTGTTCGGGCTGCACTCCACTTGGCTCGTGAATTCCGCGACCCATATGTGGGGCTCGCAGCGCTTCATGACCGGCGATGACTCCACCAACAGCTTCTGGGTGGCCATCCTGACCTTCGGCGAGGGCTGGCACAACAATCATCACGCCTTCCCGCAAGTCGCGCGGCACGGCTATACCTGGTACGAAGTCGATTTCAACTGGTACGGAATTCGAACGCTGCAGGCGCTCGGCCTGGCCTGGGACATATCCTTGCCGAAGCTCGGGCGAGGGAAAGAGATTCGTCCCGCGGCTGATGCTACAGCACCGGCCGTTCCGGCGGCTGCGGTGGCGGATGCCGTCCCGCAGGAAGCCTCTGGCGACTAGACCGCGCGTGCCGGCTCGCGCAAAACCGCATATCAAAAACGGGGCACG
Organism: uncultured Acidobacteriota bacterium; assembly: GCA_963774805.1. Classification (GTDB taxonomy): domain Bacteria; phylum Acidobacteriota; class Terriglobia; order Acidiferrales; family UBA7541; genus Palsa-360. The sequence continues at coordinate 396,730 of CAVZGK010000001.1, read as the reverse complement.
CAGGTTCATCCTGCGTGCCCCGTTCAGCATCTGGTCTACTGAGGTGGGATGACGACCAGCCCGGCCCCGGCAACGCGCCACTTCCCTTTTTCCTTCACAAACATGCGGAGCACGCGCATCTCCCTCACGCTGACCAGGTTCCCGCCCGCGTCCAGACCTTTGATCGTCGTGTGATCGGTGGCCAGCGCCACGTTTCCGTAGACCGCCTGAATCTTGAATGTGTCGGGAAACGCGCCGGTACCGGGCTTGGCGTCCGCCTTGCTCATGCGGTCCATCATTTCGTGTTTGTTCACCACCACTCCGCTGGAGAGGACGTCGAAGAAATTGTCGGTCCACAGTTCGCCCATGCTGTCCGGGCCGTCCATCTTTTTGTCATGCTCCGCCTTCATCCATTTCAACTCCAGATCATAGAGCTGCTTCTCGAGAGCGGTGGGAGTGGCGCTCTCAAATCTCTTGTCCTGCGCGGCGGCGCTGCCGGAAACGGCCAAACCGGCAAGCATGGCGATCATCAACACCCAAACGAATTTCATGGACGCTTTCCTCCTGTGATTAAAGCGGCCGGCGGCTCGTGGGCCGGGGCCACGGAACGCAAGCAACATACGTCAAAACGGTTTGCTGATAAACGCCAATCTGGCGGGCCGCGCGTTTTCTTTCGCTGCGGCCTCGTTTAGTATGGTCTGATAGGGGCCGATGATGCGCATCACCGGACGCGCCAGGAAAATCGCGCATCTTCGTGACGCTGGGCGCCTGCCTGGTGGGCCTGGCTCTGGCGCTGAACATCACCTGGATCGTGCTCAACTGGCGCGAAGTGGTTCCGCTGGTGCTGGGCATTATATTTTTCGCGCTGATCATTGCCGGGATCGTGGTGTACACGGTGTTTCTGGTGCGCGAAATTCACAAGAACGAACAGCAGGACAGCTTCCTGAACGCCGTCACGCACGAGTTGAAAACGCCGATTGCCTCCATCCGCCTGTACCTGGAAACGCTGCAAAGCCGGCAATTGACCGAAGCGCAGCATCAGGACTTCTACCGGATCATGCTGGAGGACACCGACCGCCTGCTCGGCACAGTGGAGCAGATCCTGAAGGCCGGCGAAGCGCGCCAGGCCAGCAGCAAACGGAACTGGGAACAGGTGGACTTCTCGGGCATCGTTTCGGAGACGGTTGAACTCACCCGGTTGCGGCATCACCTGCCGCCCGAGACCTTGAAGTTCGCGGGCGCCGCTTCGCAGAAGATTTTCTTGCGCGGCAATCCCCAGGAATTGCGCACCGCCGTTTTCAACCTGGTGGAAAACGCGGTGAAATATTCCGGACCAATCATGGAAATCGACGTCGATCTGCTGACTCCCGACATCGACACCATCCTGCTGCGAGTGCGCGACAACGGCGTCGGAATTCCCTCGCCCGAGCTGAAGCGCATTTTTAAGCGCTTCTACCGCGTGGCCAGCTCCGCCAACGGCCGCGTGAAGGGCACCGGCCTCGGCCTGTTCATCGTGCGTTCCATCGCGCGCCGGCATGGAGGCGACGCCTTCGCCGAAAGCGAAGGCACCGACCGCGGCAGCACCTTCACGCTTCGGCTCCCCAGGGCCTATCCCGTATGAGCCGCATTCTTGTTGTGGAGGACGAGGCGCATCTGGCCGAAGGATTGCGCTTCAATCTGGAGCAGGAAGGCTACTCGGTCGACGTAGTCGGCACCGGCGAAGAGGCGCTGGACGTGCTCCTGAAGCGCAAAGAAGACTTTGACGCGCTGGTGCTTGACGTGATGCTGCCCGGCAAGGATGGCTTCACCGTGGCGCGCACCCTGCGCGAAACGAAAAATTATATTCCGCTGCTCATGCTGACCGCCCGCGCGCGCCCCGAAGATGTGCTGCACGGATTTGAATCCGGCGCCGATGATTATTTGCCCAAGCCCTTCATGCTTTCGATTTTGATCGCGCGGGTCGGGAGCTTGCTGCGAAGAAAAACGTGGGAACACCGCGCGCCAGCCAAGCCTGCCGCGAAAAACTCCGTTTCGGCCGACACGTTCCGCTTCGGCGACAAGCTGGTCGACTTCCAGAACTTGCGCCTGCAGTCGGGAAAGGAATCCGCGCAGCTTACGCTCATGGAGTCGGAATTGCTCCGCTACCTGATCCAGAACGCGGGCAATGCCGTTTCCAGAAAAGCGATCCTGGAAAACGTCTGGGACCTGCAGGAAGACACGGACACGCGCGCGATCGACAATTTCATCGTGCGGCTGAGAAAATATATCGAGGATGAACCCTCCGAACCGCGCCACTTGATCACCGTCCGCGGTTTGGGCTACAAATTCATTCCCTTCCCCGAGAAAAAACAGAAAAAATAATTCACGCCGGCACGCTCACCAGATCTGGCAGCGCACGCCCTCGGGCCGCATCATCGGATCGCCCGGACTGCAGCCGAACGCGGCGCCAAACTGCGTCATGTTGGACGGCGCGGCCACGGCTCGGAACCGGCTCAGCGGGTGCGGATCTACGTTCACGATCAGGCGCTCGAATTCCGGCCGGTCGTTGGACGCCCATACCTGGGAGTAGCCGAGGAAGAACCGCTGGTCAACCGTAAGGCCGTTGATGGCCGCCGGCTTTTTGCCCTGTTGCGCTTTCTGCAGCGCGCGGTAGGCGAGATTCAGGCCGCCGAGGTCCGCGATGCTTTCCCCCAGTTCCAGCTTGCCGTTTTCGTGCAGATCATCCTGAACGACGTAGGCGTCAAACTGTTTTTCGACGCAGGCGGCGCGCTCCTCAAATTTCTTGGCGTCCTCCGGCGTCCACCAGTCGCGCAAGTTTCCCTGGGCGTCAAATTTTCTGCCGCTGTCGTCAAAGCCATGGGTGAGTTCATGGCCGATGACCGAGCCGATGGCGCCGTAGTTGGAGGCGTCGTCCGCGTTCGGATCGAAAAAGGGCGGCTGCAGAATGCCTGCGGGGAAAACAATCTCGTTGGTCTCGGAACGGTAGTAGGCATTCACGGTTGGCGGTGACATGCCCCATTCGGTGCGATCGACGGGCTTGCCAATCTTATCGAGATCGCGCTTGAATTCAAATTGCGAGCCGCGCATCTGGTTCAGCACGTACGGCCCGCGATCCACTGTGTAGGCGGAGTAGTCGCGCCACTTGTCCGGGTAGCCAATCTTGCTGGTAAAAGCGGCCAACTTGACCAGCGCCTGCTTGCGGGTTTCCTCGCCCATCCAGGGAAGGGTTTGCAGGTCGTCGCGCATGGCCGCGGTAAGGTTATTGACGAGTTCCAGCGCGCGAGCCTTTGCCGCGGGTGGAAAATATTTCTGCGAGTAAATCTGGCCGAGTGCCTCGCCCAGCTGCCGGTCCGTGTTGCTGACGCAGCGTTTCCAGCGCGGCAGCAATTCCTTGGTGCCCATGAGCGTGCGGTTGTTGAAATCGAAATTCTCGTCCACAAAGGGCTGTGACAAAAACGCCGCATTGGAATTCACGAGATGCCATCGCAGATAGATCTTCCAGGTTTCCAGCGGCGTGTCCTTGAGCGCCTGGCTGACGGTCTCGAAAAATTTCGGAGCGCTCACATCCACGGCATCGATATTGGTGTAGCCGATGGTCTGAAAATAGTCTTCCCAGGACCAGTTGGGCGTCAGGGCTTTCAGCTCCGTGCGATTCATTTTGTGATAAGTCTTGTCGGGATCGCGGCGATCCACGCGCGTCATGGACGATTCCGCCAGCCTGGTTTCGAGCTCCATGATGGACTTGGCTTCGCTGGCGGCCCTGGCTGCGTCATCTCCCGCGAGTTGCAATATTTTCGCGACGTGCACTTCATACTGCTGCCGCAACTGCTTGGATTTGTCATCGGTCCGCGTGTAGTAATCGCGTTCGGGCAGGCCCAGGCCGTCCTGGTCGGCTCCGCCAATCACCTGCGAACTGTTTTTTGCATCCTGCGTGGAGCCAAACTCGAACACGGCGCGCACACCCATCGCCTGCAGCCGCGCAATTTCCGCCTGTAACTGCGCGATATCCCCCACGGCCTGGATCCGCGCCATTTCCGGCTCCAGAGGCTTGATGCCCACCGCGTTCACTTGCTTTTCATCCATGCAGGAAGCATAAAAATCGCCGATCTTTTGCTCATTGGAACCGGGAGCGGCCTTTGGATTGGCGGCGGCACTTTCCAGAATCTGATGCAGCAGTTCGCGATTTCTTTCCGCCAGTTCGCTGAATCGGCCCCAGCTGGGATAGGCGGCGGGTACCGGATTTTTGGCCAGCCACGTACCGCTGGCGTAATGGTAAAAATCCTGGCAGGGCTTGCAGGTCGTGTCCATGATCTCCAGATCCACGCCGTGAAACGCAGCGCCCGTCGTTGCGGCCTTGCCGGCTTGTTGCCCAGCGCGCAGCATGCCGATGCCGGCGGTTGCCAGGAATACGCACGCGGCCGCAATGGCGGATAGGCGCAGTCGCCGGGATTTTTGCGGCTGGAGTTCAGAACAATTTCGCTTTATTCTGGAAATCGCTGACACGATATGAGCCTCCCACGCAGCTTCCACTCGCAACTATCAGGTTTACGACGCTCGCGCGGCGGAGTCAATACAGTTGGCTGCACGGCGGATGCCTTCGGCTGCAAATCCGCTGGCCAGGTCATCCCGCGGCAGGAAAAGCAATTCGAGGGATGAACGATCCGCGCTTGGCAGATCAGCCGGATTTGATCGTTGTACGGTAGCTGCCCCGCCGCCACCGCGCGCAACATCTGGCGCACGGCTTTGGGCGTGTCCATGGCCAGCCATCCGGGAATTGGATCGGCGGCCTCAGGGTGGGCCTCTCCAAGATTGTCCACCCGGCCTCGCCGATTCCGGAAGAAGCCCCGGCAATCAAAACGGATTCGCCGTTGAAATATTCTTCTATTTTCCCCATGGGACGATCTTGAGCTGCTCGCGGAACGCCGGAAGTACGCGCTGCGGTTACGGAACGCCGTTAAATCCAAACTTGGGGGCCATTCCGCTGCGAAGGCGACTACGGCGTTGCTGCTCCCGCGCTCGAAGGCATGGAGCGAATGTAATTCACAAGCGCCCAGATCTGATCGGAAGTTTCCCGACCGTCATACGCCGGCATGCGGCCCTTGCCCTTCAGAATCAAGTATGCCAGTTCGCCATCCGTAAAGTGGGCCAGGGAGTCCGCCTTTCTCCAGTCGTGCGTGTTCATGTTGACGTCCTTGGCTTCCACGCCTTTTCCGTCACCCTCTTTTCCATGGCAAAGCGCGCAATCCGTCGCGCCGTAAAGCCGCTTGCCCTCGGCCACGGATTCCGGAGCCGCCGCGACGGGATTTTTCCGGTCGACTTCTTCCTGGGGAATCTTAACGTCCGCCGCGGACTTTGCCTTGCAGCCCGACAATGCACACCACAAAATCGCGCCTAGAATTACTCCCCGACTCGCCATGTCACTCTCCCCGCCCTTCGATTTCCGACAGAAGCTTATCGGCTTTCGACCCATTCGTACAGCAAACTCACGCTGCAGCTATTCCTCGCTGCTCCATCCAGCGCCACTTGCATCGCGCGCCGGCATCGCGTATCTTCTTGCGTTGCGAACCAGTAAAAATAAAGCGTTTACTTAAACGAATCGCATGGATCCGCGGGCTGCGCCCCAGGCTATGGGCTGCGCCGGCGGCGCCGGAAACGCTGGCAGCGCGTCGGACGTCTAAAGTAAGCGAATCCATGGAGAAGTCTTCAGCCATCTGGTACGAGAGACAGGCGGCTGGTGTGTTTCGCGTTGCGAAATGCGGCATGAACGGACCGAAAAAAAGTGATCGAATAAACCGTGGGGGCCAGGGACATGCACTACGTCATTGCAATTTGCCAGTGGCTGGAACAAACCGGGGTGGGCACTTCGATTCGGGAATCGCTGTGGCTTTTTCCGATCATTGAGACCATCCATATTTTCGGAATTATTCTGCTGGTGGGCGCGACATCCATTCTCGACCTGCGCCTGATGGGACTGACATTTCGCGACGAGCCCGTCTCCAAGCTGGCGCGAACGATTCCTGCCCTGGGCCTGGGCCGGCTTCCTCATTCAGGTCATCACCGGACTCCTACTGTTCTCCTCCGAAGCCACCAAGATGTACGGCAACATCGGATTTGAGATCAAAATGCTGCTGATCCTGGTCGCCGGCGCTCAATGCTTTTGTGTTTCATGAAATCGCCTACCACAGCGTCGGCAAGTGGGACAACGACCCGGTCGCGCCGCTGGCGCGCGCGCAGCCGGACTGATTTCGATTCTGCTATGGTTCGGAATTGTTGCCGCGGGCCGCTGGATCGCCTACGTGTAAGGTTGATGTAGCACAGGCTTCAGCCTGGGCCTTTCGACGGCCACGTAAAACGCGATTCCAATTACCGCGCGAGAACCTCTGCAGCGACCCAGGCCGCACTCTACTGCGCCGACGCTCGGCTGCAGTTCCGGAACCACGGTCGCTGCTTCGTCCCCACGATGGCCGCCACCAAACCGCACAATGCCGCGAACGACAACCACAGCGCGGGCATCGCCCGATTACCCGTGATCGTGAATCAGGTAAGTGCACACCGCCGGCGTAAATCCTCCAAAAACCGCCGTCGCCAGGCTGAACGCCAGCGAAAAACCCGACGTGCGAATCTCCGGCGGCATGATTTCCGCCAGGTGCGGAATCATCGCGCCGTTGTACACACCGAAGAACATGGACAGCCACAATTCCACGATCAGCAGCCGCGTGGTCGAAGGATCGCTGACCAGCCACAACATCGCCGGATAGGCGGTCAGAATCGCCGGTGAACGTGATCAGAATCAGCAGCGGCCGCCGGCCGAAGATATCGGAAATCGCTCCACCCGTCGGCAGCCAGAAAAAGTTGGACATCCCCACGCACGAACGTAACCAGCAGGCTTTGCCGGCTGGTCAGGTGCAGCACTTCGATGCCATACGTCGGCGTGTACGCGGTGATCAGATAAAAGCTGACCGTGGTCATGGTCGAAAGCAGCACGCCGATTCCCACGATTTTCCAGTTCGTCGCCAGCGACGCGAGAATTTCCGAAACGCTCGGATGATGCTTCTGCGCCAGGAACGCTTCCGTCTCCTCCAGCGAACGCGCAGCCAGAACAGCAGCGGCACGATCATGCAGCCGATCAGGAACGGAACGCGCCAGCCCCACTGCGTCATCCCCTCGCGGAGGCAATGAGCGCGCTCGAGCGCCACGCCCAGCAGCGCCGCGAAAACCACCGCCACCTGCTGGCTGGCCGATTGCCACGCGCAATAAAAACCGCGATGCCCGGGCGTCGCCATCTCCGACAGATACACGGACACGCCACCCACTTCGACGCCGGCGGAAAATCCCTGCAGCAGCCGGCCCAGCACCACAATCAGCGGAGCAATTACCCCGATCGTCCGGTACGCCGGCGTGCTGGCAATCACCAGCGTGCCGACGGCCATCAACGACAGCGTAAGAATCAGCCCGGCGCGCCGCCCGTGCCGGTCCACGTACGCGCCCAGCACCACCGCGCCCAGCGGCCGCATCAGGTAGCCCGCGCCAAACGTCCCCAGCGTCAGCATCAGCGAGGCGTAGGCGCTGCTGGACGGAAAAATTTCGCGCGCGATGTACGACGCGTAGTACGCGTACACCATGAAGTCGTACATCTCCAGAAAATTTCCGCTGGAGACGCGAATCACGTTGCCGATCTTGGAATTGGGTTTTCGAGTCGCTCATATCGCCTGACTGTCCCCTTAGTTTATCGCATGTTCCGACTCGCTTCCCGTTTCCGCGCACGCGTGGCGTGTGCTCATTCTACTTCCCGCGCCTGCCGGAGCGCCGGTCAAATAAAAGTAACCGACCTTATTGTTCGACGGCGAGCCGTACCACATGCGTCCCTCGGAATCGGGGAAAAATTCCCGAATCGTATTCTCCGAATGCGGAAACGGATATTCCACAATTTTTCCGGTCTTGGGATCGAGCCGCCCCACCACATCCAGATAGTAGGACGAATACCAGACGCCGTGATCCGCCGCGATTCCGATCGCATACGGAAAAGAATCCGTGCCTCCGGGCACATCGTATTCCTTGAACGCCTGCGTCTTCGGATCGAAACGGCCGATCTTTCCCTTCTGAAATTCGCCGAACCAAACCATGCCGTCGGAATCGAGCGCGATCCTGCGTTCGTAGGAGTTGAGGGTCGGCGGCATCCACTGCGTCACCTTCAGAGTTTTGGCGTCCACTTTGCCGATCTGGCCGGTGCCGGGATTGGTGAACCAGACATTTTCATCCTTGTCGAACGTCCAGGCTGTAGGTGTGGTCCGCTTCCAGGAAATCGTTGAACTTTCCGGTTTCGGGATCGAAGCGGGTCAGCGGATAGCCGCTGGACCACACCATGCCCTTGGAATCAACGCGCACCGTGTGCCGCGAGCCGCCGTCTTCCCTGCCTTCCATCCCCGGCGCGATAGGCATCCTGATATTCCGTGATCTTTTGTGTCTTGGGATCCCATCGCCCCAGCTTGTCGGACGCTTGCTCGGTCAGCCACACCGAGCCGTCCGGCGCAGCGACCGCGGAGTGCACCGCCGCCGTGCCCTCGTTGGGCACGGGAAAATCCTGCATCTCCGCCGGTCTTGGGATTGAGCCGCGTAATTTTATTTCCGATTCCGAAATTGGGGATCCAAACCGAACCGTCCTTGGCCGGCGCGGCGCTGAACGGCATGCGGCTCGGTCCGGGCATGTCGTATTCCACGTACGCGATGTTCATGGCCTCGCTGGAAAACGGTCGGCACCGTGTCGCTTGTATCCCGGCAGTTCCGTCGGGAGATTTCGGGAAATCCGGATCTTCGGACCCGTACAGCTTGTTCAGGTAAGCGGCCACTTCCGCCGCGTCCTGATCGCTAATCCGGTAGGACAGGCTGAAGTGCATGGCGTCGCGCATGAACTGCACGCGGTCTTTCCAGCCCTCCGCGTCGCGCCGCACGGATGCCATGCGCGTCTGAAATCCGTGGCAGATGAAGCATTTCGTGAAAATCGTCTGCTTGGCTTTGTCCTCCGGCCACAGTTTCTTGGCCTGGTAGATCGATAATTCGTTCCAGCGCACCGGGGCGGCCATCAGCGCGAAATCCATCGCGGCGTTCTGCTCGTCGCTCAGCGCCACCCCGCTCTTCGGGTCGCCGCGAAATCCCGTGGCTTTCACCTGCACGCGATAATCGCCGCCCGGCAGCTTGTCCACTTTATAGTGGCCGTGGCTGTCCGACAGGACGATGAAACTCATTTTTGTTTTGGAGTTTTGCGCCTCCACGAACACACCCGGCAGCGGCGTTCCGTCCGGCCCTTTTACCGTGCCGGATAGAGTCGCGCCCAGACAGGGTGCGCTGAAGGAAATCGCCAAGCCCATCAGAGCCAGGAATCTTGAATGGGAACGCATGCTCTCTCCCTGTTCCATGACAGTTTGTGCTCACGCGGCTGATGCAACGATGCAGGCATTATGCCCCATTCATCCCGGATTTGGGTACTGGACGGTTGCGCCGGTCCAGGGAGAGCCAGCATTGTGCGCGGCAACGGTCCAGCGTATATTTGTGGTGCAGAACCAACGACATCCTAAAATAATTCGGCTCGGGAGAACCCGCAAATGAAACGCTCCGCCTTCATCCTGGCAATTTTGCTTGCAATGTTCTGGCCGGCGCTCAATTCCAGCGCCCAGACCACCAAGGGCGCCGTTGTTTTCGAAAACCGCTGCGCCAGTTGCCACGGGAATCCCAGCAGCGCCAAGCCCGCGCCCGATATCCTTTCCCTGTGGAAGATGACGGCCGAATGATATCTATGCCGCCCGCACCAAGCCCGCGCACGCCGCCGCCACTGCAATCTCGGACGATGACTGGCGCGAAACAGCCTTCTACATGGGCCGCCGCCGCGTGGACATCGAAAAACTCACCGATGCCAAGCTCATGCCCAATCAATGCCCGGGGAATTCCCCGATGGGCGACCTGTCTGCCAAGCCTTTGTGGAACGGATGGGGCAATGATGTTTCGAACGCCCGATTCCAGCCGGCCAAAGCCGCGGGAATTTCCCCGGAACAGGTGCCGAATCTTAAGTTGAAATGGGCCTTCGGGTTTCCGGGCGCCGAGGAAGTTTACGGGCAACCCACGGTCGCCGGAGGCCGGGTCTTTGTAAGCGTCGATACCGGCGCGGTTTATTCGCTCGATGCGGAGACCGGCTGCGTGTACTGGTCCTATCAGGCGGATGCCGGAGTGCGCACGGCGATCAGCATTGGTCCGGTGAAAGGGAAAGGCGCCGCAAAATACGGCGCCTATTTCGGCGACATCCGCGCGAATGTTTACATGCTGGATGCCGCCACCGGCAAGGAAGTCTGGAAAGTAAAAGCAGACGATCATCCGGTAGCGAAAATCACGGGCGCGCCGATGCTCTACGAAGGGCGTCTCTACGTCCCGGTTTCTTCGCAGGAAGAGCGCTCCGCGGGCTGGAGCACCATCTATCCGTGCTGCACGTTCCGCGGCAGCGTGGTCGCGCTGGACGCCATGAATGGTCACACGATCTGGAAGACATATCCCGTTCAGGATGCTCCTAAGCCCACAAATAAACTTCCCAACGGCGTGCAGCAGTACGGGCCGAACGGCGCCGCGATCTGGAACACGCCCACCATCGACGCCAAGAGCCACGTTCTGTACATCGGAACGGGCGACGCCTACACCAATCCGGTTTCGCCCAATACCGACGCCATCATGGCGCTCGATCTCAAAACCGGCAAAGTAGTCTGGTCGGTGCAGGACACGCCGAAGGACGCCTGGCTTTCCGGATGCGGCGGTGAAATCAAGTCGGACAATTGCCTGCCTCCGTCGGAAATCGGTCCGGACTATGACTTCGGCGCGTCTCCGATATTGAAGACCCTGCCGAACGGCAAGCGCATGATCGTAGCGGGTCAAAAAAGCGGAATGGTTTGGGGCCATGATCCGGATCGCGACGGCACGGTGGCCTGGAAAGCGCAACTGGTGAAGAAACTTGCGCTCGGAATGATCACGTTCGGCGGTGCGGCGGACGATCAGAACGCCTATTTCGGATTGCGCACCGGCGGAATCGCCGCTGTGCGCATGGATACCGGCGAACAGAAATGGTTCACGGCGATTGAACCGGCGCCGGGTCCGGGCCCGAAGGGCGAAACGGCCGCGCTCACCGCGATTCCCGGAGCCGTCTTCTCCGGCGGCTGGGACGGCATGCTGCGCGCGTTCTCCACGGACGACGGCCATTTACTGTGGCAATATAACATGCTGCGTGATTACGAAACGGTAAACCACGTTCCGGCCAAAGGCGGCTCCATGGCCGCCTCGGGCCCGACGGTCGCCGGCGGCATGCTGTTTGTGGGATCGGGGTACGTGTTTACGACAGGAATTCCCGGAAACGCCCTGCTGGTCTTCGCGCCGCAGTAGAACCACGTGGCGCATGCTTTAGCTTGCGCGGTGTGTTTTTAATTGGTCATTTTCGAATCGTAATTCGCTGCGCAAGCTGAAGCATGCGCCACGGGAGAGTTTTCAACCCTTCACAATCTGATTGCGCACCGCATACCGCACCAGTTCCGTGACACTGTGCAGGTCCAGTTTCCTCATAATATTGGCACGATGGGTGTCCGCCGTCTTGATGCTGATCGTCAGCGTTTCCGCCACTTCCTTGCTGGTCTTGCCCTCGGCCAGGAGTTGCACGATTTCCAACTCCCGCGGCGTCAGCCGGCTGCGCCCCAGCGATTGCAGATTTCCCTGCGCACCGGAAGACGACAGGCGGCCCGGGACGAAGTCCGAAGCGCGCGCGGTGAAGAACGTTTTGTGATTTGCGAGGGCTTCCACCGCAGCGACCAGATCGCGCTCGGAATCGGCCTTCACCACGAATCCCCGGGCGCCGGCTGCCACAATTTCCCGTATCAAATAATCGGAATAGTCGAACGAAAGGATCAGGATTTCGGTGGCTGCGAAAGCCTTCCGAATTTTCCTGGCGGCCTCGATGCCGTTCAGTTCCGGCATGTTGATGTCGAGTACGATGATATCCGGCTTCAGTTCTTCGACCTTGGCCACCGCTTCCCGGCCATTGCGCGCTTCGCCGCAGACTTCCCAGCCTTCTCGAGAGCTGAGTAACTCGCGGACTCCGATACGCATCACATCATGGTCGTCGGCTACCAAAATTCGCAGGGGCATCCCGGGATTCTCCGCGGACAATACAGTTCCGCCTTCCGCACTGGCATGGACTACCGGTTCAGGAAAGCAATCACGGCGGCGCGCTGGTCTCCGACGACGCCGCGCACTCCGTGTGGGTGCGGCACTCCCCGCGCTTCCGATCTAGTCGCGCTGCCCTCTCTGCCGATCAGGTCCTCGATGTACCTACGCTTGGTTCTGTTCTCCTAACTATTGGCTGGGCTCGCTGCGCCGCGCGGTGGCGGCATTCATTATGTAAGCATGATTCCTGAGCGGGTATACCACCATACAGCGAATGCCGTAGATTGCCGCGAAGATTGCTGGAAAAAATCGGATGGTCCGCCTCTCAACGCGCCGGCAGGCCCGTTTCCTATCCTCTCGATAGAAAAGTTGAAATCGAGTTCCAGCCGGGCCCTCCACCCTTATCCTGTATAATTTGCGGGCGTACGGTGTTCCGGGTGTGCAGGGAACGCCGGCGCAGGCTGGCGCGCCTGCCGCGTAAAACCAAATGAGTATTCGCGTTGCGCTCAATCACAAGACTCTCTATCGCTATACCCGCCCGGTATGGCTGTCTCCGCACGTGGTGCGATTGCGGCCCGCGCCGCACTGCCGGACGCCGATCCCCAGCTATTCGTTGAAGATCACGCCTTCGGATCACTTTATCAACTGGCAGCAGGATCCGTATAGCAATCATCTGGCGCGCCTGGTGTTCCCGGAGAAAGCCACGGAATTTGCCGTGGAAGTCGATCTGATCGCGGAACTGACGGTCATCAATCCATTCGATTTTTTCCTGGAAAAGTACGCCGAGGAAACTCCCTTCGTCTATGACCCGGTCGTGAAGCGCGAGCTGAGCCCTTACCTGAAGAAACGCCGAGCCGGCCCGCTTCTGGCCTCGCTAATCGAAGAAGCACGCAAGGAAAAAATCCGCACCATCGATTTCCTGGTGGACGTCAACCAGCGCATCCAGAACCGGATCAAATATCTGATCCGCATGGAGCCGGGCATTCAGAGCCCCGAGAAGACGCTGACACTTGGCAGCGGTTCCTGCCGTGACAGCGCCTGGCTGCTCGTGCAATTGCTGCGGCATCTTGGCCTCGCCGCTCGATTCGTTTCCGGATACCTGATCCAGCTCAAGCCCGACGTGAAATCGCTCGACGGCCCGAGCGGCACCGATCGCGATTTCACCGACCTGCACGCCTGGACCGAAGTCTACCTGCCCGGCGGCGGATGGGTGGGCCTGGATCCCACCTCAGGATTGCTTGCCGGAGAGGGCCACATCCCGCTGGCGTGCTCGGCCGAACCGGTCACCGCCGCGGCGATCTCCGGCGGATTTTCCTATGACGACGCAACCATCGTCGAGACGGAAATCGACGCCGAAAAGCGCAAGCCCAGGGGCAAGGACGCGTTCGAATTCTCCATGTCCGTGACGCGCATTCACGAAGACCCGCGCGTCACCAAGCCCTACACCGAAGAGCAATGGATCGAGATCGAAACGCTCGGCCACCAGATCGATGCCGACCTGAACGCGCGCGACGTCCGCCTCACCATGGGCGGCGAACCGACGTTCGTTTCGATCGATGATATGGACGGCGCCGAGTGGACCACCGCCGCCGTCGGCCCGACGAAATACAAACTGGCCAACACGCTGATCCGCAGGCTGCGCGATCGCTTCGCGCCCGGCGGCTTGCTGCACCACGGCATGGGCAAGTGGTATCCCGGCGAATCGCTGCCGCGCTGGGCGCTGGGACTTTACTGGCGCAAGGATGGCGAGCCGATCTGGCGCGATCCGGCGCTCGTCGCCGACGACAAACTGCCCGGCAAGCTTGGCAGCAACGAAGCGCGCGCTTTTATTCAGAAGCTTGCCCAGCGGCTGGGTGTGAATCCCGATCATGTCCTGCCCGGATACGAAGACGTCTGGTATTACCTGTGGAAAGAGCGGCGGCTGCCGGTCAATGTCGATCCGTTCGAAAACAAGCTGGAAAACGCCGAAGATCGCGCACGGCTGGCGAAAGTGTTCGAACACGGATTGGATGACGTGGTCGGCTATGCGCTGCCGCTGCGGCGCGATTACTACACCGACGGCAGCAGCGAATGGGGTAGCGGCGCGTGGTTTTTCCGGCCGGAGCGGATGTACCTGATTCCCGGCGACTCGCCGATGGGCTTCCGGCTGCCGCTGGATTCCATTCCCTGGGTTCAACCCTCGGAGATCCAGCACGTCGTGCGAGCAGGATCCGATGGCTGTTCGCGCGCCGCTGCCGCATCGCGCGGATCTCGCCGCCCGGCGCCGCTACGCCGAACAGTTTCCGGAATATCAATCCGCGCAGAAACTCGTTGAACAAGCGCTGGACACGGGGCCGGCGCGCGATCGTTCGCGCCGCCGCACTCTGCTGCTCGATTTGCCCCCCGAGCAGGGAGCGCCGTCAAGCACGCGATCGGTGCGCACCGCGCTTTGCGCGCAAATGCGCGATGGCAATTTGCGCCTGTTCATGCCGCCGCAGCGCTATCTCGAAGACTATCTGGAACTGGTGGCCGCGATCGAAGACACGGCCGCTGACTTGGGCGTTCCGGTACTCGTCGAGGGCTATGCGCCGCCCTTCGATCCTCGCGTGCACATGATCAAGGTGACGCCCGATCCCGGCGTGATCGAAGTGAACATGCATCCCGCCGCAAGTTGGGACGAGTTGGTGAAAAATACCAGCGTCCTTTACGAAGAAGCGCGTCAGACACGCCTGGGCACCGAAAAATTCATGCTCGACGGCCGGCACACCGGCACGGGCGGCGGAAATCACATTGTGATCGGCGGAGCGACTCCCGCCGATTCCCCGCTCCTGCGCAATCCCGGATTGCTCCGCAGCCTGGTCGGTTACTGGCACAATCATCCTGCGCTGTCTTACCTGTTCAGCGGGCTGTTTCGTCGGCCCCACCAGCCAGGCGCCGCGCATGGACGAAGCGCGCAACGATCAGGTCTACGAACTGGAAATTGCGTTTCAGCAGATTCCCGACCACGGCGCCACCCCACCCTGGATGGTCGATCGCATCTTCCGCAACCTGCTGGTCGACGCCACCGGCAACACGCATCGCGCGGAATTCTGCATCGACAAGCTCTACTCCCCGGACAGCGCGTCCGGCCGGCTGGGATTGCTGGAAATGCGCGCGTTCGAAATGCCGCCGCATTCGCGCATGAGCCTGACGCAGCACCTGTTGCTGCGCGCGCTGATCGCCCACTTCTGGGAGAAGCCCTACCGCCACGAACTGGTGCGCTGGCGCACGGAAATCCACGATCGCTTCATGCTGCCGTACTTCGTTCACCAGGATCTGGAAGATGTGGTCGCCGATCTGAACGATGGCGGATATCCGTTGCGCCGGGAATGGTTCGCCCCGCATTTCGAATTTCGCTTTCCGCTGTACGGCACGATCGAGCAGCGCGGCATCGAGCTGGAACTTCGCCAGGCGATCGAACCCTGGCACGTGCTGGGCGAAGAAGCCAGCGCCGGCGGCACCGTCGCGCTACGTCGATTCTTCGCTGGAACGACTGCAGGTGCTGGTGAACGGCATGGTCGATCCGCGCCACGTGGTCACCTGCAACGGCGAGCGCGTGCCGCTGCATCCGACCGGCACGAACGGAGCAATTTGTGGCCGGCGTGCGCTACCGCGCCTGGCAGCCGCCCAATTGCCTGCATCCGACGATCGGAGTCGCATGCGCCGCTGGTGTTTGATGTGGTCGACACCTGGTCGAGACGATCCATCGGCGGCTGCACCTATCACGTGGCGCATCCCGGCGGCCGCAGCTACGACCGATTTTCCGGTGAATGCGTACGAAGCGGAAGGCCGCCGCATCGCGCGATTTTTCAAGTTCGGGCACACGCCGGGCCCGATGGTCGCCGGTGACGAAAACATTACGAAGGAATTGCCGTTCACGCTCGATCTCAGGCTGAAATAGCGTATCGTTGAATTATCGAGCATATGGAAGGACCTACCATTCCGGGCGAACTGCAGACCGACCAACCGCTTCACAGCGGGTTCGCGGACAACTATGGAATCGGCTCTCCGTTTCCCGATGAAATGATCGAGCCGGACCACACCGTGCGCCCGCACTGGCGCGAATTCGTTTCCCTGCTCGATGAACTGGAGCCTGAGGAATTCGGCCACCGGCGCGACCTGGCCCGCCGGCTCATTCACCAGAACGGCGTGACCCACAACGTCTACGGCGATCCGAACGGCCTGGACCGTCCGTGGAATCTGGATTTCATTCCCTGCTGATCATCGCCGGAGCGCACTGGGAAAATATTTGCGAAGGGCTGATCCAGCGCGCGCGTTTGCTGGACCGCTTGCTTGCGGATCTCTACGGGCCCGCGGACACCATCTACAGCGGCGTGCTGCCTCCGGAATTGCTATGGTCCAATCCCGGTTTTCTGCGACCCTGCCATGGAATTCGCCTGCCGCAGGGACGCTGGCTGCATCTGTACGCCGCCGACCTGGTGCGCAATGAGACCGGCCAGTTCGAAGTACTAAGCGATCGCACGCAGGCGCCGTCCGGCGCGGGCTACTCGCTGGAAAACCGCATTGTGCTTTCGCGTGCGCTGCCGTCCGTCTTCCGCCAGTGCAAGGTGCAGCGCCTCGCGCCGTTCTTCGTTTCGCTGCGCGAAACGCTGACCGAACTCGCCGCGTCCAACCGCGAAAATCCGCGCATCGTGCTGCTACACGCCGGGGCCGTACAACGAAACCTATTTCGAGCATTCCTTCCTCGCGCGCTATCTCGGCTACACCCTCGTTCAGGGAAATGATCTGACCGTGCGCGACAACACGGTGTTCATGAAAACGCTGGGCGGACTGCAGCGCGTGGACGTCATCCTTCGCCGCGTGGACGACAATTTCTGCGATCCGCTCGAGTTGCTTCCCGACTCCTACCTCGGCGTCCCCGGATTGCTGCAGGCGGTTCGCTGCGGCAACGTGGCGGTCGCCAACGCCATCGGCTGCGGCGTGTTGCAGGCGCCGGGATTTCTTCCGTTTCTGCCTGCCGTGTGCCGCTACCTGCTGGGAGAGGAATTAAAACTGCCCTCCGTGGAAACCTGGTGGTGCGGGCAGCCGGAAATCCTGGACTTCGTCGTCCAGCGTTTGCCGGAGATGGTCGTGAAGTCCGCTTATCCGACCTTGGGAGAAGATCCGGTGTTCGGGCCCTCGCTGACGCGCGAGCAGCTTACCGCGCTGGAGAAAAAAATCCGGGCTCATCCGGCTCGCTACGTGGCGCAAAGGCAGGCCATGGCCTGCACGACCCCCGCGCTGGTCGGCGAGGAAATTGAGCCGCGCCGCTTCGTGGTGCGCTCGTATCTGAGCGCCTACGGCGATTCGTACACGGTGATGAATGGCGGCCTTTCACGCATCACGCAATCCAATGACACGCTGGTCGTATTCTCTGCAACGCGGCGGCCGCAGCAAAGACACCTGGATTTTGTCCGACGGTCCCGTAAACCCCGTGACGCTTGCTGCCCTCGACCGCGCAGCCCATCCCCATCAGCCGCGGCGGCAGCGACCTGCCCAGCCGGCTGGCGGAGGACTTGTACTGGCTGGGGCGCTATTCGGAACGCACCGACGGTCAGGCGCGTCTGGCGCGCGGCACGATCGCACGGATGGTTGACCAGACAGGCTTTGACAGCGCGCATGCCCTGCAGGTTCTGGCCTCAGCTTGCCGCAGCGAGCCCAATCGCCTGACCGGCACCGAACTCGAACGCGAATACATCGACGCCATGCTCGGCAACGCCAAGACCGATGGATTGCGAAACGCGGTGGGCAATCTTCACCGGCTGGCTCAGAGTCCTGCGCGACACCATTTCCGTCGACGCCTGGCGCATCCTGCAGGAAATCTATCGCGAGGTATACAGCTTTAAGCCCGACGTGACGGAACCCGCCGCCGGAGTGCTCGAACTACTGGATAATCTTGTAGGCAGCCTCGCCGCTTTCGCCGGGCTGGCGTCCGAATCCATGACGCGCGGCCAGGCCTGGCGTTTTCTGGACATCGGCCGGCGCATCGAGCGCGCCTCGCTCTCTTCACAATTTCTGAAAGATACGCTGGTCGAGCCGGATTCCGATCCCGTGCTGCTCGAAGCGGTTCTGGAAATCGCCGACAGCTCGCTCACCTACCGCCGCCGCTACATGACGCACCTGGAAACCCATGCGGTCGCGGACCTGCTGCTGGCGGATGAATCCAACCCGCGGTCGGTGGCCTTTCAGTTTGCCCTGCTCGATCTGCACCTCGGAGCGCTTCCGCGCGATGCATCGCATCCCGATCGCAACGTCGATCAGCGCCTGCTGCTGAAGTTGCGTACGACCATACAGCTCGCCGATTTCATGGAGCTCTGTTCCGTAGGCGCGGGCCGCGAGCGCGAGGAATTTCAGGCCATGATGGCGGACATTGCCGCGCAGACCGGCCAGCTTTCCGAGGCCATCGCGCACCTGTATTTTTCCCATGCCGTGGCCACCCAGGAAATCAGCGGCATGCAAGAGGAGCGCGAATGAAATACCGCGTCACGCACTCCACGCGCTATGGGTATGACGAGGCGATTCCGCTTTCCCACAACGTGGTGCGCATGCGTCCTCGCGAGCATGGAACGCAAACCTGCCTGCAATATCAGATGCTGGTGTTGCCACAGCCCACGGTAAAAAGCGAAGGCCGCGATTATTTCGGCAATCATGTCACCTGGTTCAGCCTGCAGGAGCCGCATAACGTCTTGCGCATCGCCGCGCAGAGCGACGTGGAAGTTGTTCCCTCCGGCCCGTATGAGCTGGATCACGGCCCGTCCTGGGAGGAAGCGCTCGAGCTTCTCTCCCGCGCTCCCGACCGCGAAATCCTGGGCGCGCGCGAATTTACTTTCGAATCGGCGCACGTGCCCTGGTCAACGGAGCTCGCCGGGTTCGCACGCCAATCGTTTGCTCCGGGCCGGCCGCTGCTGGCCTGCGTACTGGATCTGACCGAGCGCATCCACAATGACTTCAAGTTTCTCGCGGGCTCCACGGAAATCGATACGACGGTGGAGGAAGTTTTTCATTCCCATCAGGGCGTCTGCCAGGATTTCGCTCACCTGCAGATTTGCTGCCTGCGCTCGCTTGGATTTTCCGCGCGTTACGTCAGCGGCTACCTGGTCGACTTCGCCTCCGCCCGGCAAGCAACGACTCGCCGGCGCGGACGCCTCGCATGCCTGGGTCAGCGTATTCGTGCCTGGCACGGGCTGGGTGGAATTCGATCCCACCAACGGCGTAATGCCCAGCGACGGGCACATCACTCTGGCCTGGGGCCGCGACTATGACGATGTGGGGCCCTCGCGCGGCGTTCTGATTGGCGGCCAGAGCCACTGGATGGATGTTTCCGTGGATGTCGCTCCGATTGACTCCGCCCCGGCCGTGCCCTGATTCACATCGAACGCCGGAAATTTAAGCGCTCTTTTAAGTTCTCGTCGCGCGGCTTCTGGACTTTGCTCCCTCCTTCTGGCAGAACATTCACGGACATTCGCGACTGTCGAAAGGCGGGAACTTGCAACACGCGGGCTCGTTTGCAATCGGAATACTGATCGGATTTCTCGGTGGGCTCTTCGGAAAGGGCGGCAGCGCCATTGCCACTCCGCTGCTGAGCCTCATCGGACTTCCCGGATTCATCGCCGTGGCGTCTCCCCTGCCCGCAACTATTCCCGGAACGCTTCTGGCTTCCGCGGAATATTGGCAATCACGCCTTCTGGACTGGGAAATTGTCTGGTGGAGCATCGGCGTGGGAGTTCCCGCCACGATTCTCGGTTCCCTGCTGACAAAATTTACCGGCGCGCGCATCCTTCTCATTCTTACCGGATGCCTGGTGCTGGGCTTCGGGCTTTCGTTTCTGTTTTTTCCGAAAGAGAAGCCTTTCGCGGCAATTCCTCCGCCGGGCACCGAGAATCTCCACCCATCCTTTTGGCGAATTCGCCTGGTGCTCATCGCCCTGAGCGTGGGCGTAATTTCGGGCCTGCTGGCCAACGCCGGCGGATTTCTTCTTGCACCCGCTTACTCCCGCTTTCTGGGCCGGCCCATTAAAACTTCATTCGCCTGCTCCCTGGCGGTGTCCGCAGCGTTGGCCGTTCCGGGTACGATCGTGCATGCGTACCTCGGCCATATCTCCTGGAGCGTCGCCGGGCTCATCGCGCTCGGCTCGGTTCCTTTTTCATATTTGGGCGCTAAAATCGCGATCCGCACGAAATCCAGCCATCTGGAACGCGTGTACGGCATTGTACTAACGGCCCTGGGACTCTTTTTCTTCTTTCATCTCCGGTAGCACGGGAAGACGTTCGAACCCTGACGCCCCGCAGTATTCTGAAAACGAAAATCGAGTTAGTGTTAATTTATCTCGCAGCAAAATCGGAGCATCGTGAACCCGAGCGCAGCCAATCCGCTGAACCCGGCGCATTTTCTGGATCGCGCCGCAAGGATTTTTGCCGAACGCACCGCCATCGTTGACGGCCAGCGCCGCTTTTCCTACGGCGAATTCGCCGGGCGTTCGCACCGCCTCGCGGGATTTCTCCGCACTGAGGGAGCGCAACCGGGCGACCGCATCGCCGCGCTCTGCACCAACAGCCACGTCATGCTGGAGATGCACAACGGCGTGCCCATGGCCGGCTGCGCGCTCGTGCCCATCAACACGCGGCTCTCGTTGAGGGAAATCGCCGAGATTCTGGAACATTCCGGCGCGCGAACCTTGATCGCCACGCACGAATTCGCGGATGCCGCGCGCGCTCTTGGCAAGTCCTGGGGCGGCCGGGTGATCCTCGCCGGTGACGCCCGAAGCGAATACGAATCGCTCCTGAATTCCGCGGAACCCTTTCCCACCGCTCCTGTCGACGAACTCTCGCTGCTCGCCGTCAACTACACCAGCGGAAGCACGGGCCGCCCCAAAGGCGTGATGTACACGCACCGCGGAGCGTACCTGCAAGCGATGGCCATGGCTTTCCATTCGCGCCTGGGACTCGACAGTTCCTTTTTGTGGACCCTACCCATGTTTCATTGCAACGGCTGGTGTTTTACATGGGCTGTGACGGCCGCCGCCGCCGTGCACATTTGCCAGCGGCAGGTGGATCCGGGAGCTGTGTGGTCCGCGATTTGTTGCGGGCAAGTGACTCATTTCTGCGCGGCGCCGACTGTGCTGACGATGATCGCGGAAGCTGCTGCGAATTCCGGCGGGGCGAAACCAGGCCAAGCAGTCGAGGCTTTCACTGGCGGCGCTCCTCCCACGCCCGCTTTGCTGGCGCGCCTCGCGGCGCTGAACCTGCGCGTTACTCACCTTTATGGTCTGACCGAAACCTACGGCCCTTCGGTGATTAATCAGTGGCAGCCGGAATGGGACGCAAAACCGCAGAGCGAAAAGGCGCGACTGAATGCCCGGCAGGGCGTCGGCAACGTGATCACCGGCGAAATTCGCGTCATTGACGCCGTCGGCAACGACGTTCCGAGCGACGGCGAAACTCTGGGCGAGATCGTGGTCCGCGGGAACAATGTGACGCCTGGGTATTACCGGGACGAAGCGGCCACCCTCGAGGCGCAGGCCAACGGGTGGTTTCGCACCGGCGACCTGGGCGTGCGTTTTCCAGACGGCTATATCGAGCTGCGCGATCGCACCAAGGACATCATCATAACCGGCGGGGAGAACGTGGCCTCTGTGGAAGTGGAGCGGGCGCTGGCCGAGCATCCCGCGGTGATCGAGTCGGCCGTCGTGGGCCGCCCGGACGAACGCTGGGGAGAAATTCCAGTCGCATTTGTTTCGCTGCGGCCCGGAATTTCCGCCACGCGCGAGGAATTGATTGAATTTGTGTGCAGCCGGATCGCGCGTTTCAAGGCGCCGCGCGAAATTCTTTTTGAAGATCTCCCCAAAACATCGACCGGCAAAATTCAAAAATATATTTTGCGGCAGCGGCTGCTTTCAAAATCTTCCATTTAGTCGGGACGAGTTCCCCGGGAATCGCATAGAATTTGCAGCGGTCTTCTGGAGGCCCTGATATGGCGTTGCGAACAGCGGCACAATTTCTGGCGGGTTTGCGCGACGGCCGCGAGGTGTATTACCGGGGAGAACGCGTGCCGGACGTCGTGGCGCACGCCGAGCTGGGCGTTGCCGCCCGCCACGCCGCTATTGATTTTGAAATGGCGCACGATCCCAAATTCCGCGAGCAGGCCGTGGCCACCGAGGGTAAAGAGGAATTTTCCAGCTACTACCGGGTGCCGCGCAATTCCGCTGATCTGCTTTCGCGCTCCCGGCTGATCGAAGCCGGCACGACCGAGGGCGCCACGCTGGTGCTATTGATCAAGGAAATTGGAACCGACGCGCTCTTTGCGCTGCAGCGCGTGCTCGGCCGCAGCGGCGACGCCGACGGGATCCGGCGCGTTGAATCGTTCTACAAACACTGCCGCGAAAAGGATCTGGCGCTGGCCGTGGCCCAGACCGACGTGAAAGGCGACCGCAGCAAGCGCCCCTGCGAGCAGAGCGATCCGGACATGTATGTGCGCGTGGTGGACAAACGCGCAGACGGCATTGTGGTCAGCGGCGCGAAAATTCATACTTCCTGCACACCCTATGTGGACGAAGTCATCGTTCTCCCCAGCCGCTCGATGAGCGCCGGAGATGAGCCCTGGTCGCTGTCGTTTGCGATACCCGCCGCAACTCCGGGCCTGCGTATGTATGCGTCCGACTATCTGCATGGGACGGACGACCCGTACACGCGCCCGATTTCCACCACCCACAAGATGGTCGAAACGCTGACGGTTTTCGATCGCGTTTTTGTTCCGTGGGAGCGCGTGTTCTTTGTGGACCGTCCCGACCTCGCGGGAGCGACGGCGCTGACGTTTGTCGAGTTTCACCGCTTCACCGCGGTCAGTTACAAGCTTCCACTAGTTGATGCCCTGGTCGGCGCGGGCATCGTCATGGCCAAGGCCAACGGCATCGATCGCGCGGGACACGTGCGCGACAAGCTGACCTGGCTCGGCGGATACGCCGAAACCGTGCGCGGCCTTGCGGAACTCGCGGCACTCCGCTGCAAAGTCGAAAACGGCGTCGCCTATCCCGACGTTTTCACCACCAACATGGCCAAGTGGACCTTTGCGCGGGAATTTCACCGGGCCATTGAAACCGTGCAGGACCTCGCCGGAGGCCTGCTGGTCACCGGCCCGGGCGGCATGGATTGGAACTCCCAGGAAATCCGTCCGGTGCTGGAAAAATATTTGCCCGGAGCGTGGCCCGCGGAGCGGCGCATGGCGGTGATGAATATGATCAGCGATCTTACAACGCGCCTTTACGGCGGCTACCAGGCGGTCCTCGCCGTCCACGCCGAAGGTTCGATTGAAGCTGAAAAACTGGCGATGTTCCGCGCTTATGACCCTTCGCGGCCCATTGCGCTGGCGATGCGCCTGGCGGGACTTTCCGGCAAGTCCGACGGAACAAATTAGAACTTAATTGAAATAGGATTCCGTGACTTTCGGTGGAACTTAGTAGGTTGCGAATATTCGCAAATATTCTTTGTGGGTCGCGGCTTTACAGGTAAAGGAAAAAACACCTCGTGTTGTCATTCTGAGCGAAGCGAAGATTCTCTCTTCGATCTAACTGCAAGCAAAAAGAACAAAGAGAGATTCTTCGCTTCGCTCAGAATGACAACATTTTGGATTTTTCCGCGGCCTGTTCAGCCCGACTTCAGGGCCGTAAAAGCTGGGCTTTAGCCGCTGAAGCGCGGTTTAGCTCCAGGCCTGACGATTTTTGAGCGGATCGCTGGAATCGAGGTGAACGTGTGGGAGCACTAGACGGAAAAGTTGCGATCGTTACCGGCGCCAGCCGCGGCATCGGCCGCGGCATTGCCGAGCTGTTTGTAAAGGAAGGCGCGCGCGTGGCAATCTGCGGGCGCAAACAGGATTCGCTCGATCAGGTGGCGCGGGAGATTGGTCCCGCGGTGCGCCCGATCGCCTGCCACGTGGGACGCGCCGAGCAAATTGCAAACATGGTCGCGACTGTAACGAGGGAACTCGGGCCCATCGACGTTCTGGTGAACAACGCGGCCACCAATATCTCGCTCGGCCCGTGCCTGGAAGCGAATGAAGCGCAATTCGACAAGATGATTGAGATCAATCTCAAAAGCGCGTTCCGCCTGATTCAGGCGGTCGCGCCGGGGATGTGCACGCGCGGGTCCGGATCGATCATCAACATAGCCTCCATTGCCGGATTGCGGCCGCAGTGGCACAGCATGCTATACAGCATGACCAAGGCCGCGCTGATGATGATGACCCAATCCTATGCCCTGGAATTGGGAACCAGCGGCGTGCGCGTGAACGCCATCGCGCCGGGACTGATTCAAACGGTGCTCAGCGAACACTACTGGAAAGACGAATCGCAGCGCGCCTCGCTGCTGCGAAAGCAGCCGATCCAGCGGCTGGGGCAGCCGGCGGACGTCGCGCAAATTGCGTTGCTGTTGGCCTCGGAAAAGGGATCGTACATCACCGGGCAAACTCTGACGGTGGACGGGGGCTTCTTGCTTCCGGGTCTGTAGCGCCCGTCTT
Organism: uncultured Acidobacteriota bacterium; assembly: GCA_963774805.1. GTDB lineage: Bacteria > Acidobacteriota > Terriglobia > Acidiferrales > UBA7541 > Palsa-360. The sequence goes on along the minus strand of CAVZGK010000001.1, from coordinate 372,040 downwards.
CAGGCGGGCATTTGCCTGTGCGCACGTGCCCGCCTGAAGGCGGGCGCTACAAAAGAACCATCGCAATACGCGTCAGCGGCTCTCCTGGGAATCCGACGCTTTTCTTCTCAACTCGAGTCCATAGTGAGGATGCTGCGCCGGCCCGGTGATGCGAATGGGCAGCACCGCGCCGCCTCCGGCCTTGGCAAAAATGGGATCGGCAAGTTTCAGAAAAAATGATTTCACGCCGGTCGTAGTCTGCGATAGCTTGGCCTGCAGCACCACCTTGCCATGCAGGTCCATAGTTTGCTCGTCCAGGGCGTAGGTGCCGTCCAGATGAACGTCCGCGCCGGGCACGGCGAAGTGCAACAGCGTGAGCGTCAGAATTCCGGTTCGCAGCACGAACTTTCCATTCATTGATGTCGCCACATCATCCGCTTTCGTCGCGTCCTCGGGCCTCACCACTTCGTTTGGTTTGCCCTCGCTGCGCTTGCTCAGATTGTCGATTTTCTGCTGCATCGGCCCGCTGGTGAAATGCGCGGAGCCGAGTTCGAATGAGCCGTCAAGATTCAGCCGGTCGGCGACATCCTTGGGACCCGGCTTCAACACCATTTTTGTCTTCAGATGAATGTCGCCGGTCATGCTGGGCGGCGGCCCCATGGAGAGGGCCAGCAAATCTTCAATATGCGCGCCGGTGGAACTCACATCGAGAGTTACGGTTTTCCCCTTGATCCCCTTGGTCCCCTCGACGCTACCCTGCGCGATCAAAATAGTTTTCCCGATATGCGCTTCCACCGGCTGCAGGTAAGTATCACCGTCCGTGCCGTCCACCATGGCATGAAATTTCGTGGAAAGATCCATGGGATGCCCGGAGCGCGTCACGCGAAAATCCGGGGTGTCGGTCGTCCCGTCCACTTCGATCTGTTCCAGAACACCCTGATAATTTCCTTGCGAACTCAAAATGCCGGCGATGCCAGGAAACACTCCGAGATCGGCGTTTTGAAAAGTGTAATTCCCAGAGACGAGCGTCAGGCTGGGGCGCTCCGGGTTCCAGGGCCCGAACGTCCCGTTCGAAACGATATCTCCGGGCGGCCGGGGATTCGAAAGGCTGGCAACGAAATCCAAAGCGCCGTCATTTCCTGCGGAATTCAGGCGAAGTTTGTTGATATCGAATTCCAACGGATCTTTTCCGGGCTTGTCGGTCAGGACTCTCAGGACGGCGTTTTCGGAAAAAATCTCGTCGATATAAACGGAACGGATTTTACCCTTCAGGTTTTTATAGGGGCTATTGCCGTTTTGCGCGCTGCGTGGCGGAACGTTGATTTGCAGGCCTTCCAATTTAAGAAAGGAGATGCGGTGCGGCGCGCGCAGCAAACCGGTAAGCGAAGTCCGCACGGTGAAGCGGGTGACCGCGATCAGCGGCGGCAGATCTTCGCGCCCCTGAAAACGCAGAATCAGATTTTCGCCCTCACACTGCACCATCGGAAAAGGAATTGAAACGCGGAACGCGCCCAGCTCCACTTTACTGTTGTACTGGCGCGTCAACGCCTCTTCCGCCCAGCGGCGCGCGTTCCGCGAGACGGCGACGGCGACGACAATCAGCACAGCCAAAAAGATAAAAATCGCGCTTCCCACAAGCCACAGCGCAAACTTCCATCGTCGTCGCATGCGCGTCGTAACCTCACCACGATTCTACTTTTTTCCTTTGTTCGCCGGGCGGCAAATCTAAGCCAAATCGAGTGAAGTATTTTGTTTTTCGAATTACAGCTTCTCTCCGATGGCTTCGCAAGGCTTTTCTTCCGGCATTTATAGTCTCGAAACAATTGTCATCGTGCATGCCTCCGCTCTTCTTACACGTAATTTCCGGAGCAGCCCTGTCGGTGCATTGCCATCTGAAACTACAGCCTAGACCTGATAGTGGGACCAACTGCGCGGTGCTATCAATGGACCGCAGAACGCGATGCCCTGCCGCGCGCAGGTACGAATCTCAGGAGGAACACATGAACAGCAGCGGAAGATTCTGGAGTCGACTGGTTCTGGCGGGCACGATGGCCGGCGGCATCACGTTGGCTCTCGCAGGGACCGCTCGCGCCGATCGCGATTGGAAATCCGACTGCGAACGACGCCTCAACGCCGATCGCGCTCGCATCGATCGCGATGCCAGCCGTCACGGGGAGCGCAGCCATCAGGTGGACAGCGACGTCTCCAAGATGAATTCCGACCGTCAGTGGTGCCGCGCTCACAAAGCGGACTGGGACCATGACCGCTTCGACATCGGCATCTACTTCGGCCACCACGACGACGACCACCACGAAGAACATCACGACGACCACCGCTAGGCGCGGTGTTCCAGCCGGCGCATGAAGGAGGCGGAGGCGATCCGCCTCCTCACCTTCGCTATCGGGCAGTTGCACCCGACGCGAAACCGCTGCGGAAACCAGGCGAACAGAAAGGATGGGCTCCATGGTGAAAGCGGTGCGCGCAAAATTTCCAACGTCTTTTGGCGTTTTCAGCCCGACCGGACACATCGTAATGGCTGTCGACAGTGAAGCTCGCGCCTCGGAGGCCGCCGCGGCTTTGCGTTCCGGAGGTTTCAGTTCCGAAGACGTCACCGAATACACCGCCGCCGAAGTGATCGCCGAGTGCGAGCGGAGCTTGGCAGAGTCGGCCAATCCCGTTCAGATCGGGCAGGAATTGACAAAAATCGAAGAGTATCGCGCCTTGGCAAAGGACGGTTGCGGGTTTCTGATTGTTCACGCGCCGGAGGATCAGCGGACAACGCTGGCGATGTCCATCGTTCAACCATTTCATTTGCGGTTTGCCGAAAAATATAACCGGCTGACGCTCGAAGAACTGGCCTGACGTCGGGTCGCGGAACCGATGGATCTCAATTTGCTCTGGGAGGCATAGGAATGCTGCGGACCATCCTGATTATCATTCTGGTGTTGGCCCTGTTTGGGAGTCTGCCGGCCTGGCCCTACAGTACGGGTTGGGGCTACTACCCGAGCGGCGGCCTCGGTTTGCTCCTTCTTATCGTGGTGGTCGTCATTCTGCTGGATAGATAACAAGTCCTGCGCAAACATCGCCGCGAGCGGTTCCGGTTGAAATTCTTACCGCCGGCACCGTTTGCGGCGATTTGCATTTCAAGGCATGTGTATTTCGGATCGGCCGGTTAACGCCGTGAGGCGACCCACCTCAGGTCTTGCTAACGGCCGCCGCTTTCTTCCCCGCTCCGCCGGCAATCACTTCGAACACAAACCGCAGCTTCTCAATCACGGCAGGCGACAGCACGAACGGGTAGAGATCGGGTAGTCCCATGCACCGGTTGATGCTGTTCAAGGCGATGGAGATATGCGCCCAGGAATTGATAATCCCCTCAAACGATCGGGGATCCGACGCCGGACGGGCCTTGCTTTCCGTACGCGCGGGATCGAGCCGTACCGATTTTCCGACCAGCCCAAAATCGTTGGCCACTTCCAGAGTGTCCTGAATGTGCAGCAGGTGGGCCCAGGTTTCCGCCCAGTCTTCCCAGGGATGGGCCGTGGCATATGCGCTGATGAAGTTTTCTTGCCAGTCCGCAGGAGCGCCCTTGGAATAGTACTGCTCCAGCGCCTGCTGGTAGTCCGCCTCCTCATTTCCAAAAAGTTTCCGGCAGCGCTCCAGAAACGGTCCGTCGAGCACCAGGCGGTCCCAGTAGTAATGTCCAATCTCATGCCGGAAGTGCCCAAGCAAGGTGCGCAGCGGCTCACCCATTTCGTTGCGAATTTTTTCGCGCGTGGAGTCATCAGCCTCGGCAATGTTCAGCGTAATCAGGCCCTTCTCATGCCCGGTCATGACTCTGGAAACGGTTCCATCCGGATTCGTCTGATCCTCCAGGAAGGCAAACGCCAGCCCCTGCTCCGGATCATCGGTTTTATTGGCCACGGGAAGCTTGAAATTCAGCAGCGTGTAGACCAGACGGTGCTTGGCGGCTTCCATTTTGTGCCACAACCTTAAATTCGGCTCGCGGCTCAGATCAGGAATGGTCTGATTCAGCCGGCAGGAAACGCAAAACGCCTCGGCCCCACCGTCGGGTTCCTTGGCGTCCGGCGCCGCAGCTGGAATCATCCAGTTGCAGACGGATTCCTTCGCGTAATGCTGGCATTTCTTGTAGAGCTGCTCTCCGGCGCCCGGACTGCTCGCGCGAAACAATCCGTCCCCGACACCTTCCAGGCTGCTCAGGATCAACTTGTCCGGCAAAAACCCCAGCTCACGGTTGCAGATGACGCAGGAGATATTTTCGAAGAAAATCAGACCGCCGCATACACACTGAAATGTTTTCATGGAAGTTTGGGTTCGCGGTCCGCTCTACCGAGTGTCGAATCTCCGCCTGCGATCGAAATTTACAGTGAGAGGTCGCGCGCGGCAATACAGCCTTCTCCTTTCGCGGCATCAATCGACCGTGAAACGTGCCGATCCGGAAAATCAGCGTCCGCGGCGGCCGTTAATTACAAGATTTTGCGTATGGTTTTCGCTTGCAGCGCTGTGATGGTATTACGGCTGCAAACTCCGTCCCTCGGACAACGATGGAGGAGACAGCTGGGAGCCAAACGTGCCTCGATGGGTTCTGGGATGTCCCGAGTGTAACCAGGAATTCACTCACAGCGAAATCGCTTCGGATCGCCCGCAACCGCCGCTCGATCCGTTCGCCCGGTTCGGAGACAAGCCTGAAATTCCGGAGTTGGGGATTTACCTGGAGTGTCCCCATTGCAAAAAAGTTTCGAGCTTCAAACGATATCAACTGATTTACCGCGGCGCTTAACTATTCCGGTGATTTACTTGGATTGGGGCAATGTGTCTTTGAGGTCCGCCTCAACCGTCACGTCCACCTGCGCGCCGGTCTTAAGCTTTACCTTGTTCCCCTTGGCATCTTTCAACGTATTTTCAATCCGGATCTCGCGGTAGAGATGGTCCGCACCTTCCACGGCAATTTCCGCCTTTTCCGGTTCGTTGGGAAACGGCGACTTGATGATTTTTTCCACTGTTCCGGGACGAATCGTTTTTGGTTTGGAGGGCGCGCTCTTGCGGTTTTTGGCCATTTCGTTGTCTCCGCGTCGGGGGACTGGGGAGTCAAGTTTAACACGAGTACAGGATTTCGTTGAGGTTTGCCGGAAAAATCTCCAGGAAATCCATAGTCCAAGCCGGCAATTCGATCAGCCGCCAGAGGAGCTCGTCACTCCATTCCGGGATTCCGCACGCCACCTTTTTAACTGGTGGCTGATTCCCGCGTAGCATTCGCAAGCCGCCGCTTCCAGCCCGGGCCGATCCTTGACGGTCACACGCCCTCGGGTGTAGTTGATGAGACCGTCCCTTTGAAGGATGCCTGCCGCGACCGTCACACTGGCCCGGCGGCTGCCGAGCATGTGAGAAATGAACTCCTGAGTCAGCGTAAAAGTGGATTCCCCCATGCGGTCGTGAGTCATCAGCAGCCAGCGCGCCAGCCGCTGATCGACTTCGTGAAGGCGGTTGCACGCGGCGATCTGGATGGCTTGAACGGACAACTCCTGCGAGTAACGATGCAGCGCTAGTACAAGCTTCGGACAAACGGCCATAGCACGTCGAAACTCCCGAACGTGCAGGCGATAGCCGCTCCCTGCAATTTGAATGATGGCCCGCGTGGGGCTGGTCTTGAAACCGGCGATCACCGGCAGGCCCACGAAACCTTCCTTGCCCGTGAGGCCCACCTCTACGCTCTTGCCGTGAGAAAGGATGCGGATGATGGACGCCACTCCGCGATTCATGAAATAGCAGTGCTCGATGACGCGATCCATTTCCGTCAACACGCTGCGTGCCGGAAGATCGACCAGCTCCGCCTTGTCCAGAATCACGGCGCGTTCCCTGGCTGGCAACGCAAGCAGAATGAGGTTTTGCAGGACCTGGCGATTACTGCCGGCGGCAGGCGCACCTAACGTGGAAATCGCACTCGTACTGTTTGATTTGTAGGCCACGCCTCGACCTCGCGAATTGCCCCGCAGGAGCGATAGAAAGTCGCAGGAGTGGAAACGAAAGGCACAATCCATCGACCTTACCAACATACGCGGTTTTAACGAAAGTTACTAGCGGCGTTTGTTAAATCTTCCGCGGGAGAATGGTGGAACGATCGAGGGCTTTGCATCCGGCGTACGTCAGCGTACACTAGCGGGCAGGTGGCGGCGCTGCAAGGCGATGTCAAAAATGCGGAACAGGATCGAGTGAACCGTCGCGATGCGCAAAGCGTCCAGCAAAACGAAAGCCTCGAGCAAGCCGGACTGGGCTGCCATGATTGTCCGCCTGCGCCAGCGCCTGGAACTGAGCCAGACCGCATTCGGCCACGAGGTCCACTCCTCGGCCATGGGTGTTTCCCGCTGGGAGCGCGGCGCTCAGGAACCTCCCTCCCACAGTTACATCGAATTGGGAAATCTGGCCGGCGATCCGGAATGCTGGTTTTTCTGGGGACGCGCCGGACTGCGCAGCGAGGATCTGATGCGCGTGCTGCCCAAGCTGCGCAGCCGGCGACAACAGATTGCAAGCGCAGGATCTTGAAATCGTGCACGCCGGGGCGGTTGGCAAGAAGCCGGAACAGACGCAACTGGTGGCCATTCCTCTCCTGAAGATCGTGGCGGCCACCAACGGTGCAAAAAGGCGACAACTGCCCATCCTTCATGAAGCGCCGGTCGAAAGCTTCATCGCCGCGCCGCGCGACTGGTGTCCCAATCCCACTTCCACCTACAGCCTGAGAGTGCGCGGCAATTCCATGAACCCGTTGATCTACGCCGACTACATCCTGGTGGTCGATTCCTCGCAGACCGACCGTTCCAAGCTGGACGGAAAAATCGTGATCGCCTGGCACAAGGATTCGGGTTGACGGTCTCCCGGTTCCGGCGCTACGACCACACGGAAGTGCTGCATCCGGAAAACCGCGAATACGCGTCCATCACCATGGACCGCAAGAACAACTGGAAGATTATTGCCAAGGTTCTATGGTGGATTGGAAAAGCGCCGTAGACTTGGGCGGCCCGGCGCAACTGGAAATCAGCAACTGCCGAAGTCATTCGCGGGACTCGGAAGAACGGAAATTAGGCCGATGCGGCCTGGCACGTACCTAGAAGTTCACGAATTTCTTCAGCAGCACATCCAATTCGTTCCATCTTGGAAACCACAGCGCGATGCCTGCTGCTTTCGTCCTTTCCTTCAACGGTAGATTTCCGTGTGCAGAGTGTAGAGAATGATGGGACATCTCGGGCAGCATCGTGTGGAGGATCGCGGCGGCTTCCAGCCCGTTCATTCGGGCATGCAGAAATCCAGAACGATGAGGTCGGGAGCCAGTTCCCCTCCCGCTCGACGGCGTCGACGCCCATCGACGGCCTCCGAACAAATGACATTTTTCAGCCGTTTTTCCAGATGGGTGCGCGAGCAGTTGCCGACCATCTTGCTGTCATCCACAATGAAAATGCTGTTTCGACATGCGCCCTCCAAAGGTGACAGCCTTCGCTGGAGAGCACCTATGTACGTTAGCGTACTGACATCCCAAGTTGACGGCTGCAATACAGGATTACGGTATCTGCCGAATTGGGAAGTAGATGCGGAATTTTAAGTTTTACGAGGACAGCTACTCTTCACCCCGAGCCCCGCGAGGGGCTGGCTGTGCGCTTTTGTAGGCTGAATGTGCAATCCCGGCGTGGATACGATTGCAAAACCGCACAGCGAAGAGTCGCTGTGCTACTTCAGGCCGGCTCCGCCTGGAGCCGGCCGCTCAGAAGTAGCCGCACTTCATGCACCAGGTGCTGGCCGGCGGTGGCCTTGGACAACATAGCTGTGCGCTCCCGCGGAGAGAATTTCTTCCACCATCTGCTTGGAATCGTGCACGGAAAACGCCAGGATTTTGGTCTGCGGCCGGTGGCGCACAATCTGGCGCAAGCACATCGAGCCCGTTCATGACCGGCATGTTGATGTCCAGAATGACGAGGTCCGGCGCCTGGGCCAGGGTTTTTTCCAGCGCGTCTTTGCCGTCCACGGCTTCGCCGCACACTTCCAGTTCCGGGTCGCTCTCGAGCATGGTGCGGATGCCGCGGCGCAGAACGTCATGATCGTCGGCAATCAGAATTCGCTTTTTCCAACCCCCGGCGCCCTCCACGCGGCTCTCGACCGCCATTTTAACGTCGCTGAATTTTGCGTCGTCGCTTGCAACAGCCGCTTCCACACGACATTTGCTGATCGGAAGAATGGCCGTGACCACCGTGCCATTTCCGGTGGGGGAGCCAATCTCCAAAGTTCCCGAAAGCTGGCGCACCCGCTCCCTCATTCCCTGAATTCCCACGCCGAGCGGCGCGACCGACGGACGATCCGTCTTTTTCGATTCCCTGTCCATGCCTCTGCCGAAGTCTCCGATCTCCAGGCGAACCTCTTCCGCGTCGGAACGCGCCCGCACGTAAGCCGTCGGCGCTTCCCGAGTAGCGGTGCACGTTGGCCAGGCTTTCCTGGACGACGCGGAACAAGCGCCACTTCGGCGTCCGGAGCGAGCCGCTCAAAGCTCGGCGGGAATATCGACTTGCACCTGAATTCCGGTGCGGCTCTCAAAACCCTGCGCGAACCATTCGACCGCGGATGACAATCCGAGTTCGTCCAGCAGCGGCGGGTGCAGACAGATAGGAAAGCGTGCGGATTTCCTTGCTCACGTCATTCGGAAAGTGCGATCGATCTCCTGCAAGAGCCGATTCACCTCCTCATTTTTCGAGGCGATTGTCCTTGTGCTTCACCGCGCTGGAAAGGTCCATCGACAACAGCGCCAATTTCTGGCCGGTCACATCATGCAAGTCGCGCGAAATCCGGCGGCGCTCGTCATCCTGCAACCGCAGCAGGCGGCCGGAAAGGTTGCGCAGCATTTCTTCCCGCGAGCTTTCAGCGCTTCATTGGCGCCGGCAAGTTCGGTCATATCCGTGGCGATCACGCAGATGGTGCGAATGCCAAGTCGCCCACCGGGACTGAGTGATAGCCGCACAAGGCGGCGCTGGGCGTCGGACATCGCTAAGGCTGACTTCGCCGCGGGACTCGCCGCGCAATCCGCCATCGACCAGGGTCTGGAGTTGATCTGTTCGTGCGCCTGAAAATGTTTCTCAGCGGAGTTCCGACCAGAGATTCGAGAGAGGAGCCCAAAATTCCGGCGAAACTGGCATTGGCATAAAGGACCGGCCATCCTGGTCGAGCGTCGCGGCCCCTCATTCATGGTTTCCACCAGCACGCGATAGGGATGCTCGGCGCCCTGCAGGGTAAAAACCTGATCGCCTTCCGTCGCCGTTGACTACCACGGCATCGACGCGGCCGCGCTGAATGGCCAGAAACGTTTCTTCCAGCTCCTGCACACGCGTGCGCAATTTTTTGATTTCCTGCGCGTCGATGCGAGGTGCTTGCTGGGAGTCCGTGTCACGCGGGCACTCTACTCCTTGATGTCCAGGCCCAAAAGGACTTCACTTTTATTCGAAAGATCGCCCACCAGCCTGCGCAGCGGCAGCGGCAAGTGTCTTGACCAGCGTGGGCGCGGCAACCACTTGAGCTTCCCGCGCCAACTCCGGGCGGCGGTAAAGGTCGATCACTTCCAGTTCGAATCGGCCCTCCAGATACTGGTCGCAGACTTCGCGAAGGTTTCGTATGGAGGTCTCCGAGCGCGGCGTCTGGCCCGTGATGTACAGCCGGAGTGAATAGACCAGGCGCTTGCGGGCCGCGCTTTTCGACGATTTCTTTGACACCGTTTTCGCGCGCCGCCGCTTCATGATTTCGCTCCGAGAGGCGCGCCTGACGAAGCCGCCTTCTTCCCATTGCCCCGCTCCGGTGTGCGGAGATCCAAACCAACGAGCACCCGGTCCACATTCGAAAGATCGCCTATAATTTTTCGAATGGGCACGGGCAAATTGCGAACCAGCGTGGGAATCGCCAGGATCTGATCGCCCTGCGCCAGTTGCGGATTCTTCATCAGGTCAATCACTTCCAGGTTCGTAGGTGCCGTCCAGATGCTCCGCGCAGATACGCTTGAGATTGGACATTGCCGCCAGCGACTTGGGAGTCTGCCCGGCCACGTACAACCGCAACTGCAAGACGGGGGAGTGATTTTTCGCCGCTGCTTTACCGTTGGACTTTCCCCTGGTTTGTTTCTTCATTTGGTGTCCCCCGCGCTGCCGGCCACAGCCGTCTCTTCCGTCGACTCTGCCTTCCCGACTCGAATGCGGTTCATGGCATCGCGTTCCATTTGCAGTTGCAATTCTCGTAATTTCTGCTCGGCTGATGATTCGCTCCAGTTCCAGTTCCTCAGCGCCGAAATCCATTTGCAGCACTTCGAATCTGCGCCTCCAGCGCGCTGCGCTTTCGTTCCAGCGCTTCCTGCTGCCGCTCAATATCCTGGGCGCGAACCAGCGCCTCGGCTTTCTCCCTGGATTCCTGCGCGACGCGTGACGATCCCGTCAGAACACCTGGCCGGCCCCGATGTACGGCGGGATCAGCCGGATGCCTTCGCGGCTCATGAGGAATTCCCGAACCTGATTGGAATGGGCCATGCCGCGGGATTTCAGCACGTACATGCAGCGATTTCGCTCCCCGTTCAACTCCTGGTCCCGGCACAAAATCCAGGTATCGGTAAGCGAGGAAATACCCACATCGGTTTGCTCCACCACCTCTCCCGTGTTCGTCAGGTTGGTGAAGATGGAGGTAATTTGCCGGGTCTTCAGATAGTCCATCAGGCGCATCAGCATGGAGTAGACTTCTTTTGCCGCGCTGCCGTTGATCAAATTCGTAATCGGATCGATGACCACATGACGGGGATTTGTGGATTCCACCAGGCCATGAATCCGCAGCAGATGCATTTCGATCCCGTACTGGCTGGGGCGCCAGGCCTCATGAACCAGCAGTCCGCTATCCGTCCACTGTTTCAAATCCAGTCCCACCGACTGCATATTGCGCGAAATCTGGTTCACCGACTCTTCAAAACTCACCAGCAGGCAGCGTTCGCCGCGGCGGCAGGCGGCATCCACGAAGGAGGCCCCCAGCGTGGTCTTGCCGCTTCCCGCGGTTCCGCTGATCAGAACGCTGGATCCCCGGTAAAATCCCTCGCCGCCGAGCATGCGGTCTAAATCGCTCACTCCGGTCGATACGCGCTCGTCCGTTACCTGGTGACGCATTTCCAGGGCGGTAACCGGCTGCACGGAGATGCCGTCCTTGCCGATCAGAAACGGATACTCGTCCGCGCCATGGCTGGTGCCGCGATACTTGACGATGCGCATGCGGCGAGTGGAAATCTGGTCCACCACCCGGTGATCCAGCAGAATCACGCAATCCGAAACGTATTCCTCGAGGCCATGCCGCGTGAGGGATTTTTCACCCTTCTCGGCCGTGATCACCGTGGTCAGATTGCGGTCTTTCAGCCAGCGGAACAACCTGCGAAGTTCCGAGCGCAGCACGCCCTCATTGGAAAATCCCGAAAACAGCGCTTCGAGCGTATCGAGGCAGACGCGCTTGGCGCCTACGGCGTCCACCGCGTGCTGCAGGCGGATGAACAAACCCTCGAGATCGTAATCTCCGGTTTCCTGAATCTCGCTGGGCTCGACGAATATGTAATCCAGAAACAGCTTCTTGGTTTCCACCAGATGTTTCAGGTCAAACCCCAGAGACGCGACGTTGCGCTCCATCTCCTGCGGAGTTTCCTCAAACGCCACAAGAACGCCCGGCTCGTCAAATTGTTGCGCGCCGCGGATCAGGAATTCCATCCCCAGCATGGTTTTCCCGCAGCCCGGTCCGCCGCACACGATCGTTGTGCGCCCCCGAGGCAATCCGCCACCGCTGACACTATCAAGACCTGTAATTCCGGTGAGGGACTTCGGTAACGATTGCAGATTGGCTACTTCTGGAATAGTTTCGGCGGATATCGATTGTAGGCGCTTTGCCAAGACCACCACTCCCTGTTCGCAATTTCGAGCTAAGAAAAGAACAGAATCAAGAAAAATGCGGCGCCCGGACCGTAAGCTCGCATCCTCAACAAAAATAAACGTAGTGAAGCCTTGGTGCCAGTTGGGTCTTATAGCCCAAGGAACATGGGGCGTGTATACAGCATTTACTGGATATCGAGCATTACATCGCGGTAGTCACGCCCGCGCCGTACTGGCACACGCGATGCCTGTCGCGGGTCTTAAGCCGACAAACTCTCGCACACTGAGATCAGGCCGAAATCCCATCTCGACCGGGCCGCTTTACACAGAACTGCCGATGGTCTTCGCCGGTCACGCACGATACATTCAAACCCAGCAGAAAACGTGATGAGTGTGCGGAGGTTCTCATGGCCCGATATGGGAAGGCTGCAGGCAAGTCCGTGAAAAGCGCAATGCACCGCGAAAAGCGCGGCACGCTGCGCTCCGGAAAAGGCGGCAAGGGCGGAGTGGTGAAAAGCAGGAAGCAGGCTATCGCGATCGGATTGTCTGAAGCCCGTAAGAAAGGCGCAAAAGTTCCGAGAAGGGCGAGTTGAGTCCTTCGCGATCAAAACACCCCAGCTTAAACTCCTCCATCACCTTCGGCTCATCGTTCGGATCCGGCCGATCTGTCGGTCGTGTGCCCTCGTTGGCAAGAACGCTGACTGCCCGGACACCTCCTCGCAGTGCGTTTTTTCGAAGCCTACGAATCTCTACCTGCGGAGTCGCATCGCGCGCTCGGACCGGTGCCAACGGTTGTCCTGCGATTGGGCCGGTGCACCTCGAAAGCATGGAACCGACGTGGAGTCGTGTAAAGAACACTCGGAGTCTGCCGAAAGTCGCGCTCGGCCGGCGGCGCATCACCGGGAACCCATTGCTGCAATACCACTTACGGGAGCGGCACAGTGGCATTGAACGTGCTCTGGCCCACCCTGTATTCACTGCGAAGTAAGCGCAACGGAGGAGGCGCAACCGGACCAATCGCCGCAAGCCATTGATCGAAGCTCTTCAGGATCCGTGCCCAGTTCAGTTCCCACCAGCCCCTGAGGCCACGCAGTTATGATTCTGAGTCGTACTCTTAATAGTTCCACGATGGCCGCGATGCACGCGAAACAGTCCGCCTCATAATTCTATGACCAAGTTGAAGAAGATGATGTCAAGCGACGCCGTCTGGATGCCCAAGAAGGACTGGCATGATCGCTTCAACTCGCTGAAGAATGTTCCCCCCATATTTCGCATGGTCTGGGAGGCCGCGCCGGGCGTGGTGGCGGCAAGTTTGACGTGCCGCCTGGCCGCCGCGATGCTCCCTCTGGGGATGTTGCTGGTTACGCGAAGAATTATTGATGCGATCTACGTAGTCACCTCGCAACACACCAAGCTGCCCGGCGGGTTCTGGGGACTGGTGGCGCTGCAGTTTGTGATGGCCGGTCTGATCATCGTTCTGGCCCGGCTGGTCGATTTCTGCGATACCAGCTTGAACGAGCGCTACACCCGCCACGTCAACACCCGCATCATGCGTCACGCCGCAACCCTGGACCTGAGCAGCTTTGAAGATCCCGAATTCTATGACCGCCTGGAGCGCGCCCGCGTACAGGGCGCCGACCGCGTCGGGATGATTCAGGAGTCCGGCGTTCTGGTGCAGCAGGTCGCAAGCACGATTTCGCTCGGCGTGGGAATCTGCGTGATTTCACCGTGGATCATGCTGGCGCTGATCGTCTGCGTCGTGCCTGAGTTTCTGGCCGAGACCAAATTTGCCTTCCTGGGCTACTCCCTGAGCGTCCAGCAGACGCCTTCGCGCCGCGAACTGGATTACCTGCGCATCCTGGGCACGAGCAAGGAAACGGCCAAGGAGCAGAAGCTGTTCGGCCTCGGCAATTTCTTCGCCGATCGCTACGAGACAATTTCCCGCGACGTTCACCACCAGAACGTTGAACTGGCCGCCCGTAAGCTGTTTTACGGGTCCCTGCTGGCGCTGCTCGGCACGCTGGGATACTACGGAACCTACGCCTACGGAATCTATCTGACCGTGACCGGCGCGCTGACTCTCGGCGCCTTGACGTTTCTCGCCGGCGCGATTGCCGGAGCCAGCACCAACATTCAGGCTGTGTTCTCGACCTTCTCGCATATCGCTGACCATGCGTTGTTCCTGTCCGACCTGATCGAGTTCTTCGCCGTGCGCCCCAGGATCTATTCGAAGCCCAATGCCCTGCCCGGGCCGCGCCCGATTCGCGAAGGGTTCGAATTCCGCAATGTTTCGTTTACCTATCCCCGAAAAGTTAAGCCTGTCCTGGAGAACGTGAACTTCCGCCTGGAGCCCGGCGAGCGCATCGCGCTGGTCGGCGCCAACGGCCACGGGAAGACCACCATCGTCAAGCTGCTCACGCGCATGTACGATCCGACCGCGGGGCAGATTTTGCTGGACGGAATTGACCTGCGCGAATATGACCTGGAAGATCTCTGGAAAAACATCGGTGTAATTTTCCAGGACTTCGTGAGATATGACATGAACGTGGCCGATAACATCGCCACCGGCAAGATTGATGAGCGGAATAACAACTTCCGTATCCGCGCAGCAGCCTTCAAGAGCCTGGCGGAGAACGTGGTCCACAAGCTGCCTGATGGCTACGAACAGATGCTGGGCTGCCGGTTCGCCGGCGGCGTGGACCTTTCCGGCGGTGAGTGGCAGAAGATCGCCCTGGCGCGCGCCTACCTGCGCGACGCACAGCTGCTCATCCTGGACGAACCAACCGCCGCGCTCGATGCGCGTTCCGAAAGCGAAGTCTTCCAACGCTTCGCCGACCTGACCAAGGGCAAGACGTCTGTGTTGATTTCCCACCGCTTCTCGACCGTGCGCATGTCCGACCGCATCCTGGTGCTGGAAGACGGCCGGATCGCCGAGCAGGGCGCGCACAACCAACTGCTCAGCCGAGGCGGAAGCTACGCGGAAATGTTCGAACTTCAGGCCGCGCATTACCGCTGATTTCTGTACACTGGTCCGGTGCAGGAATCAGCGGCGCGCGGTTCGCTCCCATACGCGCTGAATGAAGATCGGAGCATCTTTCCTTGAGCGCCTCCACCCGACGCATCAGCCTCCTTGTTTTTCTCTCTTTTTTGTCAATTTTAATAGCGTTCGCGCCCGGAAGACTTCGCGCGCAAGCGGGCGAAGCCGTCGACGAAACGATCCAGCTGCACCGTGGGGCGCCCTCTCATCCCTTTCCTCACTATTGGGAGCAGATGTTCGGTTCCGGCCGCGCCATGCTGTCGCTGCGTGACAGCTATCGCCGCGACCTGCGCAGCGTGCGTGACGCCACCGGTTTCGGTTACGTCCGGTTCCACGCGATATTCCTGGACGAAGTCGGACTGTACGATGAGGATGCCAACGGCAATCCGGTCTACAATTTTTCCTACGTCGATCAGATCTATGACGGGTTGCTGGAAAATCACGTCCGGCCGTTCGTCGAGCTGAGCTTCATGCCGCAAAAATTAGCCGCGGCGCCGACCTATCAGGCGTTCTGGTACAGGCCCATCGTGTCGCCGCCGAAAGACTGGAATAAATGGAACGATCTAATTTCCCACCTTGCGCATCACCTGATCGACCGGTACGGAATTGATGAAGTTTCGCAGTGGTATTTCGAAGTGTGGAACGAACCGAATCTCGATTTCTGGGCGGGAGAACCAAAACAACAGACCTATTTCCAACTTTACGATGGGACCGCGCGGACATTAAAACAGGTCGACGCCCGGCTGCGCGTCGGCGGGCCGTCCACCGCTCAGGCCGCCTGGGTGGATCGATTCATCCAGCACGTCACCGAAAATAACGTGCCCGTCGATTTTGTTTCCAGCCACGTTTATGCGAATGACTTGAGTGAAGACGTTTTCGGCACGCATGAAACGATTCCGCGCAGCGATATGGTGTGCCGGGCGATCCGAAAAGTTCACGATCAGGTGCAGGCCTCGGCCCGAAAAGATCTTCCGCTGATCTGGAGCGAGTACAACGCCAGCTACAAAAATGAACCGGAAGTAACCGATGCGGAATTCATGGGTCCGTGGCTGGCCAACACGATTCGCCAGTGCGACGGCCTGGTTTCCATGATGTCCTACTGGACGTTTTCCGACGTATTTGAAGAACAAGGCGTGGTGAAGCAGCCCTTTTATGGCGGTTATGGCCTGCTTGCGGAAGACGGAATTCCTAAACCCGCGTTCAATGCATTTAAATTACTCCATCAACTGGGGACCACGCGATTGGATGTCGATTCGTCGTCCGCGCTGGCCACGCTGCGGCCCGATGGCACGATTGTCATGGCCGTGTGGAATCTGCTGCCGCCGGGCGAAACCGGCAAGGAGAAACGCGTGAGCATCGCGCTGGACGCCGGATACAAGCCGCGGCGCGTCCTGCTCTACAGGATGGACGCTACGCATGGTTCGGTGCTCGGAGCCTATGCGGCGATGGGAAAGCCGGCTTATCCCACGCAGGCACAGATTAAAGCCCTACAGGCGGCCGCAGCCGTCCCGCCGCCCGAAACTCTGCATCTGCAGAGCGGCAAAATCACCATCACCATTCCGGCGCAGGGACTGGCCATTCTTGAAATTCGCTGAGCTTCGTTTTTGCACGTCGTTTTGTCATTCTGAGCGCAGTGAAGAATCTCTCTTCGATCTAAGTGCATGCAAGAACTAAGACGAAGCGAGATTCTTCGCTGCGCTCAGAATGACAGCGTTTTGAATTTTTCCGAAGTCTGCAGCATCGCGGCCCACAAAAAATATCCAGGAGAGACTTTCTAAGTAGATTTCGGGTTGGATGGACGGAATCCGGCGCGCACCATCCCGCGCTGGCTTCCGGATTCTTCATGAAGGTGTCCCACACAAATCCGGTGCGCGCGTTTTCCACCATGACCATGGTGATCCCGGTATCGATGCCGATCACATCGGGATCGTACCAGTTGGTGAGCGGATTGAACGCGTCGACGAAGCCGTACTGGCACCAGGCGCCGTTGCCGTAGCGATCCTTCATCGTGCGCAGCACGCGCATCGCCGGATCCTGCAGAAATGGCAGCGAACCTGCCGCAGGCGCACGGCACCACGGTGCCGTCGATCGGCCCGGTATGCGGCGGTCCGCCCCACACGACGTATCCGCGAACGGAATCCGACGCCGTAATGCCCCACAGATCGTCGCTGTAATCCGGAAACTTGCCGGCCAGATCGATGCAGAACCGGCGGTGCACGTCCGTGGCGACGACTGAATTGCGGAAATAGTCCGTGTACTTGTCGCGCTTGCCGCGGAAATCGAACCAGGCCTGAGAATACTGGTGCACGAAGAGCGGAGCAAACGAGCCGATATAGCGAATGCCGTCATACTCGAACGTGCGTCCGCTTCCAGGCGTCCCAGCTCTCCGGCGGGCAGCGGATGCGAGTTCGGAACCGAGTCCCAGCAGGTACATCATCATCATCTCGCTGTAGTTGTCCCAGCGATATTGCAGGAAGCCGCTCTCCGGGCGCCAGCCGTGCGGCAGAAGCGAGGTGTCTTCCGACAGCCAGCCCCAATCCACGCGATTGAAAATATCGGTTGCCAGCATCGCTGATTTCGGAATGTTCGAAATGTTCGCGGCAGCTGAGAATTCCGCACAGCAGAATGGCCGTATCGATCGACGAAACTTCCGAATCCCACAGTCGCTCGCCCGTGTTGATATTGGCCCAGTGATAGAAGAAGCCGCGGTGATTCGGCAAGTTTCTTCCAGTGAAATCGCAGCGTATTCAAAACGCGCTCGCGGGCCTCGGCATGCGTGAAATGAACCCGCGCTTTTCGCCGATGCAAAGCGCCGTCAGCCCGAATCCGGTTGCGGCGATGCTTCCCAGATCGCTTTTGTGCGCGAGTGCGCACGTTGCAGCGGTCCCGTGACGATGCCGGTTTCCGGATTGGCCTGCTCCCAGAAGTAACGGAAATTGGCGGCTTCCAGTTCCTGCAGGAAAGCATCGTCCTGCGGGGAAAATGGCTTGGGCGCTTCCGGCCCGGCCGGAGTGCCGGGGCGGGTGCCGGCGCGAGCGCCGGAAGCTTGCGGAGGAAAGAGATGTGCCAAGCCTGCGAGCGGGGCTACAGCTGCCGCTTCGGCCATGTCGCGTCAGCAATTCCCGGCGGGTCAGCCGCCTGCGGTTGTATCGGTCCCCACGCATCGAATTCGATTATAGACTCGCTTTAATTCAATCCGGCCCGACAATCGGCAAAAAACCGATAGCGTTTTGACAACATTCGGGCTAGAACCGAATCTGGGCTCGGGGCACCATCGCGATATGGACGGGCATCCAAATTTATAAGTGAGTCGATAACCTTGCGGGCGCGCAGTGCGATTCTTTGGATCATCGGCGCTGGTTTGGTATGTGCGTTCGCCGTCCTGCTCGGTGTTCCTTACTTCCGCAGCTATCAACGCCGCCCGCTGGAAATTCGCGGGGCGGTCATCAAGCAGGACGACGACCCGATCAAGCAATCTCCGATCATGGACGTGGAGATCAGCGAGGCCGATGGTCTGCGCGATGAGCAGCACGAAATCCAATTTCACCGGATATTTTACGCTCCCTCTTGGACAGCAGTATCGGGAGGAACGAATCGGTGACTCTCCGGTTTTTGCATCAGGACTACGTGCCTGTGGACCTGAGCGTCCTGCTCAGCGACAAGCTGACTATTGTTCATCTCGTGCCCATTCATCGCGATACGGACGCCGCCCCGGCGGCTCCGCTCGATCATCCGCCGATTACCGTGGCCAACGTGCGCATTCGCTACTCGACGGAATCCACCACCCAGGAGAATATCGGCACCGGCGTGAAAACATTTCGAGATCCAAAACGAGGGAAATGTTCCCTGCCAGAACAGTTCCCCATGTTCGCCCGGACGGCAAATGGAAGGCCGCCGTCAACTCCGAATCGCTGGATGCGGGCGAGGGAAGTGTTTTTCGAAATGCCAGAGTTTCCTGTATTGCGGGACCCTGCCCTTTCACGAAAATAGACGATGACGGATTCTCGCAGGGAGGCCGCAACATCAAGGTCAGCGTGCGGAACTGGTCGGACACGACGACGTTTCTGTTCCAGGCGGAAGTGTTCCGCCCGCAGATCTCGGACATCGTACGCATGACCTATCCGATCATTCTGGGCACTTCGCTGAATTTCACGCTGCCGCCGACCGCCGACGGCCCCAGCGTGGAGGCGGAACTGAACGGCGAAAATATTATCTTTCCGCTGGGACCGATTCCGATCCTGAGCTGGGCGGATTGCAACGTCAGCGTGTCCAGGGATCAAGCGCAAATTCTATCGCTGCGAACTCAATTCCGGATATCGATTCCGTTAGGTAACGTGCGCCGGTTGCGGATTTGACGAGGTAGATCGAGAGGGCTCATGTTGAACTCCGCCGGCACTTTTCAAACGTTTCTCTCGCTTTTGTTGCAGGGTGCGTTGGTGGCTTCAGCAATCCTTCCGCGCGGCACTGGGAATTACCAGTCCAATGCGGCTCCTGACGATTCGGCCGCGCCTCCCTCCCCCGCCAGCGACATTCTGAAATACATTTCCGCGGGCTGGGACACGCTGACGCGATCCATGAACCAGTGCGAGAGCCTGGAAGACACCAAGACGGGCGAGTCGATTCTGTATCTTCCAGCGGATATGGACGTCCCTCCGGCGGTCGCCGAGATTGCAGAAGAAGTGCCGCGTCCGCGTGGATCGCCTGCCGAAGAAAATCACCGGACCCGGACAAGTCGATCCTGAAACTATTCCCGTCGAGGGCCTATTGTATCTGCCAAATCCGTACGTCGTGCCCGGCGGCCAGTTCAACGAAATGTATGGATGGGACAGCTATTTCATCATTCGCGGCTTGCTGCGCGAAGATCGCATCGATCTGGCTCGAGGCATGGTGGAGAATTTCTTCTTTGAGATCGATCACTATGGCGGCGTGTTGAACGCGAATCGCACGTACTATCTAAGCCGCTCGCAGCCGCCCTTTCTCAGTTCCATGATTCTGGCGCTTTACGATTCGCGAATCATCCGCCGGCCACGCGGACCCGGCCTGGCTGGACCGCGCCTATGACTACGCGCAGCGCGACTACCAGCAGTGGAACGTCGCGCCGCACCTGGCCGGCGATACCGGGCTTTCGCGCTACTACGATCACGCGGACGGTCCCGTCCCGGAAATCATGAGCGATCCCAGCCACTACTACCGCGGCGCGGCCTATTTTTTCCTGGCGCATGGCCAGACATTCCGTTCCTATCTCGCTCATGACGGCGCGGCAGGGCCTGCGGATTCCAATCCATGGCCGCAGTTCCCCGTGTATACGTGTAAACCGGAAACGGGAGACATCGCTGCTTCCGACTGCACCCAAACCTCGCGCGTCGGATTGTCCCGCGACTTCTACAAGGGCGATCGCAGCATGCGCGAATCCGGCTTCGACGTTACCTTCCGCTTCGGCCCGTTCGGCGCGGCCACCCATCACTTTGCTCCGGTTTGCCTGAACAGCCTGCTCTACAAAACAGAAAAAGACCTGGAGCGAATGAGCGAGATCCTCGGTCGTCCCGAGGAGGCCAAAAAGTGGCACGAAAAGTCCGAAGAGCGCCGGGAACGGATGTTGAAATATTTCTGGGATGCCGGGCGCGGGACTTTTCTTCGACTACAACACGGTGATCCACTCGCGATCGCACTACGAGTACGCCTCGACGTTCTACCCGCTGTGGGCCGGACTGGCTTCCCGTGAGGAAGCCGCGGACGTGGCCCGCAACCTGAAAATATTCGAGCAGCCCGGCGGCGTGGCCATGAGCCGTACGGAGAGCGAAGCGCAGTGGGATTTTCCCTACGGTTGGGCGCCCGTCCAACTTCTGGCCATCGAAGGCCTGCGGCGCTACGGGTACAACCAGGACGCCGATCGCCTCAGCGCCAAATTTCTATCGATGGTGCTGGAAAATTTCCGGCGCGACCATACCATCCGCGAAAAATACAACGTGGTCACGCGCTCTTCGGAAACCAGCATCGTGGAGGGCTATTCTCAGAACGTGACGGGATTTGGCTGGACCAACGCCGTGTTCCTCGAACTGTTGCACGCATCGCCCAGCGCCCGGTCATTGTTGAGCAAAGATGTCAAATGAACTATAAGATGTAGCTCCCAGCACAGTGCACCGGTGGTCCATCCAGATCTCTACCGATTCGACTCTTGAGAGGTCAACAGAATGAGCACCTCATCGGACGTGCACCGCAGCGCCGCGCCGGCCAATCGCGCCTTCGTTTATCTCGCCGCCATTTTTGCGGCGCTGGGCGGGCTTGCTTTTCGGATATGACACCGGCGTGATTTCCGGCGCCGAGCTTTTCTTTCGCAGCGAGTTCTCGCTTTCAACCTTTGCGCTCGAAGTGATCGTCAGCGGCGTGCTCGCAGGTGCGGCGATCGGCGCGCTCATCGGTGGGCGCCTGGCCGACCTTTTTGGCCGTCGTAAACTGCTGATCGCCACGGCCATGATTTTCGCCGTCGGAGCGGTGCTGTGCGCGCTTGCGCCCTCCGCCATGATGCTGGCCATTGGTCGCATCATTGTGGGCTTCGGCATCGGACTATCCTCGAGCGGCGTGCCGGTGTATATCTCCGAGGTCGCGCCGGCGGACGCCCGCGGGTGGCAGGTTTCGCTGTTTCAACTGGCGATCACGGTCGGAATTCTTCTGGCATACCTGGTCGATTACGCATTTGCTGGAATCCAGGGCTGGCGATGGATGTTTGGACTGGCTGTGGTCCCGGCCGCACTTTTCGGCGGCGGCATGATTTTCCTGCCGGAAAGCCCGCGCTGGCTTTTGCGACGCGGCGAACGCGACACCGCCCGCCGGATGCTGGCCCGCATTCGCGGCACGCAGGACGTCGACGCGGAACTCCGCGAAATCGAAGGCACCATCACCAGGTCGCCGGAAAGCGGCCGCTTCTCGGATTTGCTGGCGCCTTCCCTCCGTCCGGCACTGATCGTAGGAATCGGGCTGGCGATTTTCCAGCAGATCACCGGGATCAATACCGTGATCTATTACGCTCCGCTGATTATTCAGACTGCGGGAATTTCCTCGGCGTCCGGCGCGATTCTCGCCACCGCCGGCATCGGCGCAGTGAATGTGCTGATGACCATTTTTTCCATGTGGCTGATCGATCGCAAAGGGCGCCGGCCTCTGCTGCTGACCGGGATTGCGGGCATGGCGATCACGCTCGGCCTGCTGGGAATGGTGTTCCGCGTTTCGCACCAGTCCACGGGAATGGCGTGGCTGGCCGTAATCAGTATGATGGCGTACGTCGGATCGTTCGCCATCAGCCTTGGCCCCATTTTCTGGCTGCTGATCTCGGAAATTTATCCGCTGAAAATTCGCAATTCCGCGGAAGGGCTGGCGGCCACATTCAACTGGGGCGCGAACCTGCTGGTCACGCTGACGTTTCTGACGCTGGTCGATAAGCTTGGTCCGAGCCTGACGTTTTGGGTCTACGGCGCGTGCGCGATCGCGTCCGGAATCTTCTCGTATATCTACGTTCCTGAAACCAAGGGCCGCACGCTGGAAGAAATCGAAGAATTCTTTCACGCAAAAACGCGCGCGCCCGCCACGCGCAATTAGCCCTCGCAGCCCGCGCGCGCATCGTTTCAGAGCGGCTCCGAAACCGGAATCGACGCCGGAGACTCGCGCCGTATCGCATCGGTAATAAGGTGTAGGTGCTCCTTACATGAAATACCCCACTCCCGGAACCTCCGCTACTCACGAATTTGCTGCGTAAACTGCGGAAAAATCGCGGCCTGCATGGGTTTTTTCGCCCTCTAACTTCTTCCAGCAATTGCGCTTTACGGTACGGGACTTTGCACGAATGAATACGCAGTTCACCCGATTTAATGTAGTCGTTCCGTTGTGGTCTTCTACTATGGAAGCAAGGTAGCGCGCATGATCGAATGAGACAGCGGGTGAAAGCCTCAATCGAGAGTTTCTTGCGCGCGATGGTGGGGGCAGTAGATTTCAGAAATCAGCACTTGGGACTCAGAGTAGCGAAGCTCTGTTCGAATATGCTTACCAATGCACAGGAATATCCGCAACCGGGACTGGTGGGGTCCGTGGCCTCTCTGGAGTGGTTTGCGCTGCGAACCCGGCCCCGGCACGAAAAGGTAGTCTCCCAGCAACTGGAAGCCGCCGGCCTCGAAGCTTTCCTCCCCCTGTGCGCCCAGGTTCGCGCCTGGAGCGATCGGCGAAAAGTCGTCTCGCTGCCTCTTTTTCCCGGATACATTTTCGTTCGCACTTCGCAATTGGTCCATGAGCGTGTCCGTGTGTTTCGGGCCCGAGGTGTTCTTGGATTTGTCGGACCCAATAACCAAGCAACGCCGATTCCCGCGCAACAGATCGACGCTGTCCGTTCCCTGACCCTGTCGGATATCGAAATCCGCCCGCACCTCTACCTCACGATCGGCCAACGCGTACGGATTCAAAATGGTGCGCTGCAAGGATTGGAAGGGATTCTGATCCGAGTAGCCAACGACCAGAGCCTTATCGTGTCTGTGGACCTGATTCACAGGTCCGTGGCGATTCGGCTCGAAGGATATGAAGTAGAAGGTTTGTGAATCCCTCCCAGCTCGATCTCAAAATCGATTACACCCTTGAAGGTGGGCAATGAGTCAATTAGGCGGCGAAGCTTTGACCAGTTTTACTCCGGAGCAGTTCGATTCCTGCGCCCAGACGCGGCCGGAACGCATCGGCAGTTGGTTTAAGGACACCAATTGGAACGGGCGGGCCATCGCTGTTTGCACGGCCGAGCTCTCCCTGGCGGCTGTCTCTTTCCTGGCTGCGGCTTCTCTATTTGCAGCCCCGGGACATGGCCACCTGCCGCTGCAGGTCGCGGCGATTTTTTTGCCACTGGCCCTGGTGCTGCGCGGCCTCGCCATCCAGTATTTCGGCGTCTGCGATCGCTCGTTCCGGCATGCCGGACTTGCCGACGCACTGGCGATCGGAAAGTCGGTGGCGACGAGCTCAATCGCGCTATATGGAGTTTCGCTTCTGGTGAAATGGCGAACCGGAGACGTTCTCCCCGGGCGCATTTTTATCGGTGACGGCGTGATCCTGTTCCTCTTGATCTGTGCATTTCACTTCGGCGCGAGAATTTACAACTACAGCTCGGAATTGCCCGCCAAAGCTAAGCGCAGCGGCCGGCGCGTTGTGATCATCGGCGCGGGAGACGCGGGCGCCTCAGTGCTGAAGGAATTGCTGGACACTCCTCATTCGGGGATCTGCCCAGTCGCGCTAGTCGATGACGATCCAGCGAAGAAAGCCACGCTGATCTGCGGAGTTCCGGTTGCCGGCGGCGTCTCTAATCTCTCCGACATTCTCTTTCGCTACCAGGGCTCCGAAGTCCTTATTTGCATTCCGAGCGCCACACTACAGCAGCGCCAGCGCATCCTGGCAACCTGCCTGAAATGCGGCGTGCCGGTGCGTACGCTGCCCAGTCTGAATGACTTGCTGAGCCCTCGCGCATCAGCCCGCGATCTGCGCTCTGTGTCCATCGAAGAGGCCCTGCAACGCGACCGCTTCGTTCCGGACCACTCCCTGGCCACGAATCTGGTGGGCGGCAAGGTGGTGCTGGTAACGGGCGCCGGCGGCTCCATCGGCTCGGAACTGTGCCGGCAAATTGCGGCGGCGAGCCCGAAGCGGTTGATCATCGTCGATAAATCCGAGAACAGCGTGTTCTACTGCCACATGGGTCTCGGAGAAACTTTCCCGAGCCTGGACATCGTGCCTTACCTCGCGGATGTAACCGATAGCCATGCGATGCGTGAACTGTTTCTGAAGGAACAGCCGGAATACGTGTTCCACGCGGCAGCCTATAAGCACGTGGGCATGATGGAGCTGCACCCCGAGCAAGCCATCCGCAACAACGTGCTGGGAACTCGCAACGTGCTGATGGCTGCCGTGGAGTCGGGCGTCGGAACATTCGTCAACGTCTCGACAGACAAATCGGTAAACCCGCGCTGCTTCATGGGGCTCTCCAAAAAGCTGGCGGAATTGCTGGTCAAGGACACTGCCGCGCGGCACGGCGTGCGCTTCATGAGCGTGCGTTTCGGCAACGTGGCCGGCAGCACCGGCAGCGTTCTGCGCATCTTTTCTGAGCAAATCAACAAGGGCCAGCCGATCCGCGTCACCGATCCGCACGCCACGCGCTATTTCATGAGCATTCCGGAGGCGGTCTCCCTGATTCTCTGCGCGGCATCGATCGGCACGGGCGGCGAGACTTTTATTTTCAATATGGGCACGCCGGTGAACATCTACGAACTGGCGCGGGCGCTTACTCTATTCGCCGGCAGTCGTGCCTGGGAGAAGATCTGCCGATTCATTTCACGGGCTTGAAGGACGGGGAAAAAGTGGCCGAGGAGCTTTGGGAAGACTGGGAAGTGCCGCAGGCTACCGAAAATGCTCACGTCTTCCGCCTGACGGGCTCGAATCCTCTGGCGCTGGAAATTCAGCCGGCCGTAGACCAATTGCAGGAATTGCTGAACGCGCACAACCAGATCGGGCTGCTGGAGTGCCTGGATGAAATGGTGCCCACTTTCGCCGCGCAGCGCTCCGGAATTTCGTCGTCTCCCGTCGCGGTGCCGGAAGAGAAATTTGCGGTGATGAGCTAATGCATATCCCACTGTCGGCTCCGGACATCAGCGAACGGGAAGTCGAATACGTGAACCACGTGCTGAAATCCAATCAACTGAGCATGGGACCGTGGCTCGAAAAGTTCGAGAAGAAATTTGCCGCGTTTACCGGCACACGGCACGCCATCGCCGTCAATAGCGGCACCTCCGGCCTTCATCTATGCGTCCGCGCGCTGGAAATCGGCTCAAACGACGCGGTCATCACTTCTTCATTTAGCTTCGTGGCATCGGTGAGCTGCTTCCTGTACGAGGGCGCGCTTCCCATACTCGTGGACATCGACCCGATTACTCTCAATCTCGATCCGCAAGCTGTTCGCGCCTATTTGCGCGATGAATGCACGCGCTCCGCGGACGGCACGGTCATCGACCGGCGTTCGGGCCGGGTAGTTAAAGCCATCCTGCCCGTGCACATTTTCGGCCTGCACCTGCCCGATGGACGAGATCATGGACATCGCTCTCGAATATGACCTGCTGGTGATTGAAGATGCCTGTGAATCGCTCGGCGCCACGTTCAACGGCCAGCGCGCCGGAACCTTCGGCGATGCCGGCGTCTTTGCTTTCTATCCCAACAAACAGATGACCACCGGTGAAGGCGGCATGATCACCACCAACGATTCGCGCATCGCCGAACTCTGCCGCAGCATGCGCAATCAGGGCCGCGACACCGACGGCGCGTGGTTGCGGCACGTCCGCCTCGGTTACAACTACCGGCTGAGCGAATTGCACGCCGCGCTGGGGCTAGGCCAGCTCGAACGCATCGAGGAGATTCTGGCGGCCCGCGACCGCGTCGCCCGCCGCTACTCCCAGGGATTCGCAGGCCAGGCGCAGCTGCAGGTTCTGGAAAACGATTCGCGATTCGACCCGCAGCTGGTTTGTGTACATCGTCCGATTTCGCTCGGGCCGCCGCTTCGATCGTTCGCGGGATCGTGTGCGGAACATCCTGCGCGACAAGGGCATTGCCTCGCAGATCTACTTCACCCCCATTCACCAGCAGCCCTTTTATCAAGAAGTGCCAGTCTGAAAACATTCCCGCGCTGCCTTATACCGATCAGGCCGCGAATGAATGCCTGGCGATTCCCTTTCACACGCGCATTGAGTGACGCCGAAATCCAATACGTCTGCGACGCCATCAAGCGAAGCCCTGGAACCGCCCGAACGCAAGTCCCGCGGTCGAATCCACTTCCACCGCGTTCCTCCCGACAAGCGTTGGAGACGTAGCCCATCATGTTGATTCAATATCTGCCGGGTTGCGTGGCCTTGCTCGTCTGGCTTGCCGCGTTGCCCGCAGTAAAACGGTTGGCGCAGCAGCTTCAGTCTTGTACGACGCTCCGGGTCCCCTCAAAATTCATCAGGGCTCCATTCCGCGACTGGGCGGAATTGCCATGTTCGCCGGATTCCTTTGCGGAGCTCGCGTTTCTTTTTCTGCGCGCGGAAGCGCCGTCCGTACTGCCAGTCGCGGTGTTCGCCGATCGTCTGGGCGGTCGGGCTTGCCGACGACCTCGAATCCTCTGAGCGCCTATTTCCGTTTCGTTGTTCAGATCGGAGCAGGCTCCGCTGTTGTGGCTGGCGGGATGGCGTTTGCAATGGTTCAGTTGGCCCCTGGAGATCTGGCTGTCACTTGTTTGTTTGTGGCATTTCTGATTAATGCGATGAATCTTCTGGATGGAATGGATGGACTGGCGGCAAGCGTGGCGGCTGTTGCGTGCCTCGGCTTTGTGGTGATCTCGGTGGAATCCGGAAACACTGTGGGAATCGTGGTGGCCGGCAGCCTGCTCGGGGCGTGCGCAGCGGTGCTTTTTGTAAACGCGCCGCCGGCCACGATGTTCATGGGCGATTCTGGATCGACGCTGCTGGGAGTGGTGCTGGCGTTTCTGTCGCTGAACTGGACTCGATCCCAGGCCGGCTCCGGTGCATTGGTCGTTCCGCTGATCTTTTCTCCGTGCCCCTCGCGGACGCGCTGCTCGCGATCCTCAGGCGCGTGCGTTCGCACCAGGGAATGTTCAGCGGAGACCGGCGGCACTTCTACGACATTCTGTCGCAGCGCGGTTGGAGCACGGAAAATATTCTGCGCCTGGCGGTCTGCGTGTCGGGATTTCTGGTCGTCTGCGCGTGGAGCGCTGCACGCGGAATCATCGCCATGTGGATAGCGTCCGCTGCGGTGCTTTGCGGCCTCGCGGCAAGCGCGTTCTGGCTTGGCTCTTTGCAAGCAGGTTCGCCGGCTCTTCCGGTCCGCCGGCAGGAAACCCCCATCGGCCCTGCGATCGAGTAGCTCAACCTCACTTGAACTTGAATCGGAGATGTCAATGTCTTCCTACAACAAGATGATGGACCGAAGCTTGGCGGGATACGGGTCGCGCAATTCCCTTTCGCGCGAAGCCTATCCGCCGGTGCCCTACAGCTACAGCCGCCGCGACATCGAAGTGAACGATGCCGCGCTGTGGAGGCAGGCAGCGGGAATTCTGCGGAAACACTGGAAAGCTTCCCTGGCGTTCGCGCTGCTGTTCGAATTGCTCGTGGGCCTGGTTGTGTTCTCCCTGGACAATACCTACGAGGCTCGAGCCGTGCTGGACGTGGAACCGCCCAGCGCAGACAGCATCGCCACGGGACAGAATCCGTCGGGCGCCGCCAACAATCCCGGATACCTGGACACTCAAACGGAAATTCTTAATAGCGACGGTTTGGCGCTCAGCGTGATCGATCAGCTTCACCTGGATCAGAATCCGACCTTCATGAAGCAGGGATACGTGCAGGCTGCGGTCACCTGGGCAAGCGGATTGCTCGCGCCGGCCAGCAAGTCCACCGGGCAACGGGACGTCGACAAGCTTCTCAACATTTTTCATCGAAACATGTCCGTCGGAGAAGTAAAGGGCAGCCAGTTGGTCGAAGTGCGCTTTGACAGCACCGATCCGCAACTGGCAGCGCAGATCGTGAATACGATGGTCAATCAGTACCTGGACAAGACCTACCAGAGCCGGTACGAAGCCACGATGCGCGCCGCGCAATCGATCACTCCCCGCCTCAATGAATTGCAGAATTCCGTCAAGCAGTCCACCGAGGCGCTTTTGGCTTTTCAAAAGAATCATGAAGGCGCGCAACTAGGCTCCGCCGCTCCGATGGCCTCGGACGGCACCAGCGGCCCTGCCAGCGCGTCCGGCGGAAATCCGGTGGCTACCCGCGTCGGCGAGCTGAACCAGCAACTGACGCAGGCCATGGGTGAGCGCCTGCAATACGAGTCCTACATGAAGCAAATCAAGAGCGGGAACGTGGATTCCTTGCCGCAAATGCGGGACAACGTATTGATCCAGGGCTTGACGTCACGGCTCGTGGACAGCCGCGCGCAACTGGCCCAGGCACTGGGCGTCTATGGCGCCAACAATCCGCAGGTGCGCAAGCTGGAGGCGGAATCCGACGAAATCACCAAGCAACTGGAGACAGAACGCGGGCGGATCGCCAGCCAGATTCAATCGGCCTATTCCTCGGCGCAGAACCGCGAGCAGCTGATTCGCAATACGCTGCATGACATGAAGGGCGAACTCGATCGTTCGAATGAAGACGTGGTGCACTACGATTCCTTGAAACGCGAAGCCGACGCCAACGCCAACCTGTTCACCACCCTGTCATCGCGCACCAAGGAACTGGCGCTATCCGGGTCGCTCAGCTCCAGCAACATCCGAGTGCTCGACGAAGCGCGCGCCCCGGTGAAACCAGACGGACCGCACCGCTTCCGCATTCTTGGCGTCGGCGCGTTCTTCGGAATCTTCGGCGGGATGGTGCTGGCCTTCGCTGCGGAACAGATGAACGACACGATTTCCTCGGTGGAAGATTTCCGCCGATGGTCCGGGCTGCCGACGCTGGCGCTCGTGCCTCAGATCGCCGTTCCCGGAACCAAACGCGGCATCGCGGGCAAAAGGCCCACACGCATGCTGGCGTCCAAATCGATGGCCGCGGTCCGCAGCACGGGCACCAAATTCTTGACCGAGAATCCGAATTCACCAGAGGCGGAAGCCATTCGAAACCTGGAGACCAGTATTCGAATTCCTGCCTCCTCCGGCAGCCGCCCGGTACAGACAATTCTGATTACCTCGGCACTGCCCGGAGAGGGAAAGACCACGATCGCGACCAATTTAGCGCTCGCGCTTTCCCGCCATGGCAAGACCTGCCTGATTGACGGCGATTTTCGCCATCCGTCCATTACCGGTTCCTTCGGCCTGACCCTGCGCACCGGCATTCAGGATCTGCTTTCCAATCCGGCCGCTGTGCTGGCCGATGCTCTGAAACCGCTTCCCGAGCTGCCGGCTCTGACCGTGCTCGGCGTAGGAAACAGGGCCCCCGACGCGCTGGAGCGGCTGACTTCGGCCCGCATGTCGGAACTGATCGGCGAGCTGCGCAAGAGTTTTGAATATATCGTCTTGGACTCGCCGCCGGTGATCCCCTTCTCCGAGGGCCGTTGGCTCTCCACCGTGGCCGACGCTTCGATTCTGGTGGCGCGCTGCGACTCCACGACGCGCGGCGCGGTGATGTTCAGCCTGGAAATTCTCGAAGACCTGAAGGCCAGCGTTCTCGGCGTTGTGCTGAACGGCGTGGATTTAAAAACCGAGTACTACAACTACGGCATGAAGAATTACGGCGCGTACACCACGAAATAACCGAGAAGCTCTGTTTATTCCCGGCCATTGAAATTCAAAGTACTCGCCGCTGAACGGCGAATGGGAGGTTGCAATGTCCCGAACCACTCGAAATTTATTGATTGCAGCGGCGTTTGTTCTGGCCGGCGTCTTACCCGCCTGTGCCCAGGTTAACACCCAGAATCACACCACGGTCAACACTCCGAACCGAATGCCCGACAATCCGATTCCCACCGTTTACGGCGGCTATCAGATCGGCGTGGGCGACATTCTCGATATTCACGTCAATGACGAGGACGACGTTTCCGGGCACTATCAGGTGGATCAGGATGGAAACGTAAAAATTTCGCTGCTCTCCAAGCCTCTCCCCGCCGCGGGCAGCACCACCTTTCAATTGGCCACCCTGATGAGCGAAGAATTCAAGAAGCAGCAGATTCTACGCGAACCGTCGGTCAGCGTAATGATTCTCCGCGAAATGACGCAAAACGTTTCCGTGCTCGGCGCGGTGATGCGTCCCGGAGTTTACCCGATCGAAAAGCCCTCCACGATCATGGACCTGATTTCTGAGGCGGGAGGACTGGCTCCCAATGCCGGCAATACGCTGACCGTGACGCATCAGGGCCAGACGGGCGTAGTGAGCGGAACAGTGAATGGCACGGTGAACGGAACCGTGAACGGCACGGCTTCCGGCGCCGCCTCGAAGGTTTCGGGCAACTCATCCATTAATCTCACCAATCTGATGTCCGCGAAGGATCCCGCCGCCAACATGGGCATCCGTGCAGGCGATGTGATCACCGTCAACACTGCGCCCGTGGTGTTCGTCGTCGGCTCCGTGATTCGCCCCGGCGCGTTCGCAGTGCAGGACCGCCGCGCCGAAATGACGGTGCTGCAGGCGGTGGCCATGGCTGAGGGCCCCACACCCACGGCGTCCCTGGGTAAAACCATCATCATTCGCCAGTCCTCAAGCTCGTCCGAACGCCAGGAAATACCCTTGGATCTGAAAAAAATAATGCACGGCAAGGAAAAAGACCAGGTGCTGGAAGCCAACGACATTCTCTTCGTGCCGCAAAGCGGGCTGAAGGCCGGCGCGCGGCGCCTGGGAGACATTGGCGCGCAAGCCGCTTCGAATGTAGCCGGGTACGCGCTGGTTTTCTAACTTCACAATCCATCTCGCTTCGCAATTTAAGGAGAAAAATACGGACATGGAATCGACTTCAACCGTTGCACGTACGGCCGTTCCTCCTATCGCATTCTTTGACCTGCAAGGTCAGTTCGCCACGATCCGCCATGAAATTCTGCAGGCGGTGGAATCGGTGCTCGAGAGCCAGCACTTTATTCTCGGAACGCAGGTCGAACTGTTCGAAAAGGAGGCAGCGGCATACGTCGAGTCTCCCTATGCCGTCGGGTGCGCCTCGGGCACGGACGCGCTCTACCTGGCCCTCTGCGCGCTGGAACTGGGCCCGAAGGACGAAGTGATCACCACGCCGTTTACATTCGTGGCCACGGCTGGATCGATCGCGCGCACCGGCGCCCGGCCCGTGTTCGTGGACATCGATCCGGACACTTTTAATATCGCACCGGATCTGATCGAGGCGGCGGTAACCGAAAAAACCCGTGCCATGATTCCGGTTCATCTGTTTGGGCTGTCCGCGGCGCTGCATCCCCTCTCCAAAATCGCGGGAAGACATTCGCTGGCCATCATTGAAGACGCCGCCCAGGCCATTGGCGCCACCTACTACGGGCAGAAAGTCGGCAGCATCGGAGATTTTGGATGCTTCAGCTTCTTCCCTTCTAAAAATCTGGGCTGCGCCGGCGACGGCGGCATGGTGACGGCGCGGGAACGCTCGATGGCCGATCGTCTGACTCTCTTGCGCGCCCACGGCACGCGGCAGAAATACCACTCCGAGATTATCGGCATGAACAGCCGGCTTGATTCGCTGCAAGCGGCGATTCTGCGCGTGAAGCTGCGCTACCTGGACGCCTGGACCAAAGCGCGGCAGGACCATGCCGCGCTGTACGCGCAGCTTTTCGAGCAATACGACCTCAACGATATGGTAACGATTCCGCGGGCGCCGTCGTCCTGCGGGCATGTCTACAACCAATACGTCATCCGCTGCGAAAGTCGCGACGCCCTGCGTAAATACCTGCAGGACAACGGCGTGCCGACCGCAGTCTATTATCCGGAGCCGCTGCACCTGCAGCCGGCCTTCGCCTATCTCGGATACGGCAAAGGCGACTTGCCCGCACGCCGAAAAGGCTTGCACCGACACGATCGCGCTGCCCATCTATCCGGAATTGCCGCAAGAGGATCAGGAACGCGTGGTGCGCACCATCGCTGATTTCTATAAATCGCAGGGCAAACACATCAGCCAACAAATGAAAGGGAGCAAACAATGCATGATCACATCGCAGTGGGAGTCGTTGGTTGCGGATACTGGGGCAAGAACCTGGTTCGCAACTTTCACCAGCTCGGAAGTCTGCGCGTGATCTGTGACGTGGATCGCGCTCGCTCGAACAATTGCAGCAGCAGTACGAGGGCGTGGACATTTGTCAGTCCTACGACGAAATGTTGCAGCGCACAGACATCGAGGGCGTGGTGATCGCCGCGCCCGCGGTACAGCATTACGAACTGGCCAAGAAAGCGCTGGAAGCCGGCAAGGACGTTTTCGTCGAGAAGCCCCTGGCCCTGCACGTGGAGCACGCCGAGGAACTGACGGACATCGCCCGGAACAACGGCCGCATCCTGATGGTCGGACATCTTCTGCAATATCATCCGGCGATTCAGAAACTGAGGTCCCTCATCCAGGAAGGCGCGCTCGGCAAAGTGCAGTACATCTACTCGTCGCGCTTGAATTTTGGAAAGCTGCGCACGGAAGAAAATATTCTGTGGAGTTTTGCTCCGCACGATATTTCAGCGATTCTCTGCCTGCTGGGAGAAGAACCCATCTCGGTGGCCGCGCATGGCGGCAACTATCTGAACCACAACGTCGCGGACGTCACGCTGACCAGCTGCAACTTCGCCAGCGGCGTCACGGCGCACATCTTCGTCAGTTGGCTGCATCCGTTCAAGGAACAAAAGCTGGTGGTTGTCGGCGACCGCCAAATGGCGGTGTTTGACGACATGCAGACTGACCGCAAGCTCACGCTCTACCCGCACAAGATCGAATGGCTCGACCGCCAACCGATCGCGAAGCGTTCCGAAGGCGAGGCGGTTGAATTGCCCGCAGTCGAACCGCTGCGCCTGGAGTGCCTGCATTTCCTGGAGTGCATTTCCACGCGGCAAACGCCGAACACGGACGGAATCAATGGGGTTCGCGTACTGCGCATCCTGAACGCCAGCGAACGCTCGCTGAAAAATCACGGCGAAGTGCAGCCACTGAAAGAAACGCGGCCCACTTTCTATGTGGATGCGACGGCGCGCGTCGATCAGCCGACGAAAGTGGGAGCGGGCACGCACATCTGGCATTTCTCGCACGTGATGTCCAATTGCGTAATCGGCGAGAACTGCAACATGGGACAAAACGTGCACGTCGCTTCCGGCGTGCGCATCGGAAACAACGTCAAGATCCAGAACAACGTCTCCCTGTACACCGGAGTCGAGCTGGAGGACGACGTGTTCTGCGGACCGTCGATGGTTTTCACC
Organism: uncultured Acidobacteriota bacterium; assembly: GCA_963774805.1. Lineage (GTDB taxonomy): Bacteria > Acidobacteriota > Terriglobia > Acidiferrales > UBA7541 > Palsa-360. Next base: position 338,177 of record CAVZGK010000001.1, on the reverse strand, counting down.
AACGTCACCAATCCGCGCAGCTTCGTCAACCGCAAGAACGAATACAAGAAAACGCTGGTGCGGCGCGGCGCATCGCTGGGCGCGAATTCCACGATCGTCTGCGGCGTGACGATCGGCGAGTATGCCTTCGTCGGCGCCGGCGCCGTGGTGACGCGTGATGTCGCGCCTTTCGCGCTGGTGGTCGGTTCACCCGCACGGCAAATCGGCTGGATGTGCCGGTGCGGCGCGCGGCTGAACATTTCCGCGGCGACCGCGCATTGCGAAAGCTGTGGCCTGGATTACCACTGGAAGGCGATCGCCTGGCTATCACTCCGCCAGCGGTGTCTCCGATTTCTCCAGCGCTCGCCGCATCGCCCGAATGGTCAGCGATACACTGTCTGCCGCCGCATTAGGCGATTAGATCTTCACGGCTCATAGGGCTCTGATAACAAATCCCGGCGACGCGCTTTTGCCGTGCGCCGCCGGGACATCCACACTCAGCGTAGAGAGCTAAAACGATGGCCACAAAAGTTGCTATCCCGGCGGGCTGCGACGTTCGACCGCAGAAGGTGCGGCCGCCACAGAATCCTCCGGCGAAAAAACTTCCCAAGCAGGTCGTCTGCACGGTTCTGAAGCCTGAAGAATATGCAGAGTGGGACGATCTAATCGACCGCTCCTCTCACGGAACCGTTTTCCACTATTCCTGGTGGCTGCAGACAACCGCTGACTCCTTCACGATCCTGGGCATCCGCGACGATCGCGGAGCCATCATCGCCGGCATGCCGATTCCCCGCGACCGCCGGGCCGGATTGCGCTTGCTGCATTCTCCGGGCCTGACGCCGTATCTCGGGCCCGTCTTCGACCTCTCCGGCATTGACAACACCTGCGATCGCCTGCACTTCATGCGATCCCACGGCGAAATCCTCGGCCGCAACATCAAATCGTTTGACAGCGTTCGCTACGTCGCCGGAGCTTCCGCGCCGGACTTGCAGGGATTCCTCTGGGCCGGATTTCGCGTCCACCTGGCCTACACGTTCCGCTTCCCGGCATCGCACACGCCCACTCAAATCACCGAGGGCATGACGCGCACCCACTTGCAGAAACTGACCAAGGCCCAGCGCGCCAAGCTGACAGTGATGCGTGACGATGGGATCGAGGATTTGATTTTCCTGAACAGCAAAACGTTCGAAAAGCAAGGCCTGAAGCCGGTTTATTCGCCCGAATTCATCACGCGGCTGTGGAACGTCGCGCACGCTCAAGGAAAAGCGCGGCTGTATGTGGCCAAGACGGATGACGGCAAGCCGGTTGCCGCGCTGCTCACCGTGAACGACAAGCGGACCACCTACCAGATCGTCTCCGGCGTGAATCCCGAACTCCGCGAAATTCCCGGCGCCTACCTGGTCCTGTGGAACGCGCTGCAGGACACGCTGCTCGCCGGCAGGGACTTCGATTTCGAAGGCTCCAGCCTCCGCGGCGTGGAATGTTTCTACCGTCGCTGGGGAGCCACGGCGGTTCCCGTCTGGCGCCTGGAGAAGGCCGGGTCCTGGAGAGGCGGCTTGTTCCAATCGCTGGTCGAACGCCGGGATCTAAAGGCGCGTAATTTATAAATCGCCGCGGATTTTCTCACTGCTACGCAATTTTTCCCATTCAGGAGAACTGATGGCACCATTCGCAGAGCCGAAGACTTCACCGCGTGGCAAGGTTCAGATCGCCAACCCTGTGCCGTCTCTCGGCCCAAATATCCGGATTACCTCTCAGGCGCGCTATTACGCTGTGGCGGAGCTTTGCCGCCGCGCCGGAATTCCGCGGGACTTTTTCCGTACCTGGAAAGTTTCCTTCACGCCGCAGCAATCCGCCTTCGAGATTTCCAACGGGACCACGAAATACATCACCTTTCCGCACGCGTCCCAGCGTGTGCTGCAGGCGCTGGCCGCCGGGCAGCTCAGTTCGGTAAACGTGCCCCTGGACAGCGCCATGCCCCTGGCGGCGCCGCCGGGCATTTCTTATTGTCCGGTTCCCTTCGTGGCAGGGGATATGAACAGCGACAAGCCGCTGTTTTATCTGGCGGATGAGAATCATCTGGAATGTTCCGTCGATCTTCCGCTCTCGATCTTGCTCACGCTTTCCCGCTGGGAAGAGACGCTGGATTCGCCGCGGGACTCACACTCCCGTTTTCGCGCGGAGCACAGCATCGCTACCACCGGCGGATTTCTGGAACGCCCGATCGTCGACGAGTACGGGCTGGCGTTCGAACAGGCCATGGGTCTCTTATTTCCTTCCTGGAAGAAGACGCAGCGAAAATTGCGCATCAAGCTGAGCCATGACGCCGATCACGTGGGAATCCCCTTCCGCTGGCGAACGGCGGTGCGGCACTCGGTGCGCTCGCGGTCTATTCACAATTCCTTCCGCGACGTTTTCAGCCGCCTGGGAGCGACCGATCCGGCGGAACTCAACGCGTTGAGAAGCATCGCGCTGACTTCGAATCGGCACGGCTTGAAGTCCGCTGTTTACTGGAAGGCCTCGCCGCCGGGCCCCAATGACAGCGGCTATGACCCGCGACATTCCAAGGTACGGCGTGTGGTGCGCTGGCTGGACGAACTCGGAGCGGAATCCGGAATTCATCCCGGATACAACACGTTTCAGTCCCCGGAAAAGCTGCGGCGGGAAGTGGCCATTCTGCGCGAGACCCTGGGAGATCGCCCGCTCGGCGGAAGGCAGCATTATCTGCGATGGTCTCCGGACAGCTGGATCGACTGGGAAAATTGCGGACTGGAGTATGACAGCAGCGTGGGCTTCGCCGATCACATCGGATTTCGCGCCGGTACCTGCGATTCCCTACCAGCCGTGGCTTTTTCCGTTGAACCGCCAGGCGGACATCATCGAGATTCCGCTGCTGGTAATGGACCGCACGCTGCTCGAATACATGAGCCTTTCCAAAGGGCAGGCCATCCACAACGTGAACCAGATGATCGAGCGCTGCCGCAGAGTCGGCGGCGTCTTCACCATACTCTGGCACAATGATGCGTTCCTGAACCCCGTGTACCGCGACGTGTACCTTGGGCTGTTGAGCAGCATGGCCAACATCGAAAATTACGATTGGCAGGCGGAGCCCACGCCGCTCTCAACGTAACCTTAGTTTATGAATTTATAGCTCCGGCCGGACGCCTCCAAATTTCCATGAATCTAAAACGCAATTTATTTTTAGGCCTACTCTTCCTGTCGTGCGGCGTGCTGCTGCTCAGCGCGTACTGGGGAATTCCCCCGGAACTGTCGCTGCTCGCGGTAGCGGCGGCGGGCCTCAGCCTGTATGTGGCGATCCGCTTCCCGGAATGGTTCCTGGTCGCGGCGATCTTTGCGCCGCAATGGAAAACGTTTTGGATCTTTCGCTCTCTTGGCAAGTTCGGGGACCTGACGCTGGTGATCCTGCTGGCCTTGACCGTAAGTCTCGCGTGGCGGGTGATCCTGTGGTGCGGACGTTTGGGTTACGCGGAAGTGCGGTCACTTTTTTCACGGCAGTTCGGGCAGATCCTGGCGTTCGCCGTCTTTGCCGCGATCGTGGCCTGCAGCTACACCTACACCAACGCGCCGGATTACGGCGGCACCAAGCTCATGCGCTTCCTGTTCATCGGCACGCTGCTGTTCGTTTCGCCGTTTTTCCTGATCTTTACCGAAGAGGATTTTCGACATTTCGCCAGACTGTTTATCGGATTTGCCGCGGTTACGTCCTTGCAGATTGTGGCTTCGCTGGAAATGCGCAGCCAGGATACGGAGGGAGACATCACGCGCATCGGCGCGGGCTGGCTGATGGGCATGGCCATTCTGCTTTTGCTCTTCTATCCCATCGTGCGCGTCCGCACCTACCAGCGCACACTGACGCTTTTTCTTGCGCCCGTCTTTCTTGCGGGTTTGATGGCCTCCGCGGCGCGCGGCCCAATGGTGGCGCTGGCGATCACCGTGTTTCTTGGTGTCGCCGTGTGGCTGAAGGACGGCCGAATGCGCATCGCCACCGCCATCGGCCTGCTTTTCCTTCTGACCGTGGGAATCGGCGGCGCGTTCCTGGTGTTGCGCTCCACGGACAGCGATAAATATATGGCCAAGGCCACGGAGTTGGAGACCATGCTTGGCGGAGGCAGCACCACGGGCTCCGCCGGCAAACGCGTGAATTTCTACCGCGCCACACTGGCCGCGATTCCCGATCAACCTCTTCTGGGCACCGGCGTCGGCAGTTGGGCCATGTTCTACTACGGAAGCGATCTGCGCAATTATCCGCACGATCTGCCCCTGGAAATCGCGTACGAGGAGGGCTTGGTAGGACTCATGGCATTTCTCGTGGTTCTGGGTCTGTCCGGGGTCTCGATCGTGCAGATGGTTCGCGCATCGCGTTCCCATTTTCTCGCGCCTGCCCTCTTGGTTCCGTACTGCGTAATCGTCAGCCTGTTCAGCGGAGACCTGGACGACAATCGCGTGCTGTGGTTGTGGCTGGGCGTGGCGCTCAGTGTTTGCCGGATGGTTCAGGTTCGGCTGAGCGCCATCCGCTCCGCGCAATATTCCGCGCAATACGCGCCGGCCCAGGAATACGACCCGGTTGGCGCGGCGGCGTTTCCCCGGCACCTGGCTTCGGAAAAATACTCCCTCAACCGAAAGGACCGCGAGTGGCGCGCAAAATATGTGTTCTGACGTCGGTGCATCCGGCGTCCGATGTGAGGATTTTTCATAAAGAGTGCAAGTCTCTAGCCCGTGCCGGCTACAACGTGACGCTGGTGGCTACGGGCGACAAAGATAGCGAGCGCGATGGGGTAATGCACCGCGCCATTCCCGCCTCCACAGGACGCCTCCGGCGCGTCCTCCGCGGATCGCTGGCTGTCTACCGGGTGGCTCTTCAGGAGGACGCCGACGTCTATCATTTTCACGATCCGGAACTGATTCCGATCGCGCTTCTGCTGCGGATGCGCGGCAAGAAAGTTGTGTATGACATCCACGAAGATTTGCCGCGGACCATTTCCTACAAACCTTATATTCATCCGGTCCTCTGCGAACCGGTTTCCGGCGCCGCCAGGCGAGTTGAAAACTTCGCCGCGCGCAGGTTCTCCGGCCTGATCACTGCCAATCCGGCTATTGCGGACCGTTTTCGCGCGCTCAACGGCAATCTCGCCGTCGTGAATAACTTTCCGCGCATCGAGGAAATCGAATCGGGATCTTCTGCAGGCGATCGTCCAGCGGATCGCGCCGGCCGCAAGCCAACCCTGTTGTATGTCGGCATGAGAATCACGCGGGCGCGCTGCGCCGTAGAGATGGTCGAGGCCATGGGACTGCTGCCCGAAAGCGTCCCGGCGCGTTTGCGTCTGGTTGGCAATTGGGACTCGGCGGAATTGCCTGAATCGCTCTCAAAGCTCGCCGGATGGGACCGCGTGGAATTCGTGGGGGAGCTGGGACGCCCGGGCGTAGCGCAAGAATTGCAGAATGCGGCGGTCGGGCTGGTCATTCTGCATCCGGAACCGAACTACGTGATCTCGCAACCCGTCAAATTATTTGAATACATGTGTGCGGGGCTGCCGGTAATCGTTTCCGATTTCCCGGTGTGCCGCGAAATTGTGACTGACGCGGGGTGCGGAATTCTGGTTGACCCGTTCAATTCGAAAGAGATCGCGGAAGCCATGACCTTTCTGCTGACGCATCCGGAGGAAGCCGCGGAAATGGGGCGGCGGGGATACGCGGCGGTACGCGAAAAATACAGCTGGGCCAACGAAGAAAAAACGCTGCTGAGATTCTACAGCGATCTATTAGGCGACGATGCGGTCCCGGAACAGAGCCTCATCCGCAGGGGGCAGACCGCGTGAAGTTCCTGATTCTCACTCAATATTTCGCGCCGGAAATCGGGGCTTCGCAGGTGCGCCTCGGTTATTTGTGCCGCGAACTGAAAGCCGCCGGGCATGGCGTGGAAATTGTTACGGCCATGCCGCACCATCCCGCTGGGCCAAATTTTCCCCGAGTATCGCGGACATTTTTATCTGCGCGACCAGTGGCAGGGTCTCACGGTTCATCGCGTCTGGCTCTTTGCCGCGAGCGGCTCAAATCTCAAACGATTGCTCAGTTACGCTTCGTTTACATTGACGTGCCTTCTGGGCATGGCCAGGGCCGAAAGACCCGATTACATCTTCGTGGATTCGCCGCCCCTCTTCCTCGGAGTATCCGGCTGGATCGCCGCCAAGAGCTGGAATGTGCCGCTGATTTTCAACGTGGCGGATTTGTGGCCCGATTCGGTCAGGGATCTGGGCATCATGAAGGACGGCGCGCTCGTGAATTTCGCATACGCCCTGGAACGCTGGATCTACGGCCACTCAGCCGCCGTCACGGCGGTCACAGAAGGCATTCGTAATTCGCTGTTGAACACCAAGCGCCTTCCCGCGGAGAAAGTGTTGTTTCTGCCGAACGGCGTGGACACAGCGCTCTTCCGGCCCGGCGTTTCCGACGAGGCATTAAAACAGCGGCTGGGACTGGCCGGAAAGAAAATTATTTTATACGCCGGCAATCACGGATACGCCGGTGCGGTTGAGACCGTGCTGTACGCCGCACAGCAGTTACGGCGCGAAACCTCCTGCCACTTCCTGCTGGTCGGCGAAGGCCCGGAAAAACAGATGTTGATGCAAATGGCTGCGGACCTGGAACTGACCAATGTAACTTTTCACCCGCAGGTGCCGCTCGACGAGGTTCCGGCGTTCGTGTCTATCTCCGAACTGGCGGTGGTAACCCTTCGCAAATCGCAAGTGATGGCCGGAGCGCGCCCGGCAAAAACTTTCGTGATGATGGCCGGCGGAAAGCCCATCGTACTGGCCGCCGAGGGCGAAGCGGCGCGGCTCATTCAATCTGCGGGCGCTGGAGTCGTGGTCCCGCCGGAGGATCACGCGTCCCTGGCCAACGCGATTCGCACGCTTCTGACTCATTCGAAGATCGCGGCGGAGATGGGAGCGTCCGGGCGGCGATTCGTGGAAATGAATTTCCAGTGGTCTGCGCTGGTCCGCAACTGGATCGCGCAACTCTCCAAAGGCGCGTTTCACTCCGCGGGCCAAAAACCGCGATTGAATCCGGTGGAACGGGAATCCGAGGCTCCGGTGTCTCATGACTAAAGCTCGATTTGTGGTGTCGGCCTGTGCAGCAGTGTTTCTCCTGGCGTCCTCCCTATTGGCTGCGCCCGGGGCCAACCGGGTCATTACCTGGGGTGAGAATACGCCTGAGTGGAATCGCATTTTGCAGGTTGGCGCGGTTCGGCTGGGATGTTCGGACGCTCCCGCCAGTTGCGCGGAAGCCGCGCAGAAACTCGCGCGATCTCAAGGAGTGGACAAAGCTTTTCTGGCCATCCTGCTGAAGGCAGGCCAGACTCCGGCGTATGTGAGCCAATACAGCCAGCTGAGCTTGAATCATCCGATGATGTACGAAGTGGGCTTCGATGATTTTGTGGGTCAGGCCGAGCGGCAGAAAATGCCCATGGCGCGCGATGTCGGCGATGCTGGTGGACATCGCACACCTACTGAAGGCCGTAAATCCCAAGCTGCAACTTGGGATCACGGTGTACGAGGACGAACTACGGTCTTCCTCCTTCCCTCTCGCCGAACTGGACCCGCAATTTCGCGGCAGCGTGGACTTCGTCCATTTGTATCCCCACTACCGCCAGGAAGCGCAGAGCTTCGGCGATTCCGTGGCGCTGGCCCGGCGAATTTTTCCGGCGGCGAAGATCATCGCAGGGGTTTACGCCTATGACCGGCGCGATTACCTGCCCTGTGCGCACGGCAGCCAGGTCCCGTGCACAAACGCAGAGGAACTGAACCTGTTCGAACAATCTTTCAAAGAGCGGCTCAGCATACTGGGAAACTCGGGAGTTGACTGGCTGGAATTCTATCCCGGCAGCTTTGGCGACGAAGCCCAGTGGTCTCTGTGGAAGCAGTCTCACATCTGCCGGCAGGATCGCGTGCAGGAATGTGTGGAGAACACCAAAGCCATGCGAGAATTCGTGAAGAAAACATTGAGTCCGTGAAGAAGTCAGATGATCGGCCGATCGTGCGCGCCGTCGTCACCACGCTATTTCGCTATTCGCCGCGTACTGAATCACAAAAAGATTCGCGGCCTAATGGAAACTGACAGACGGAGCGTGACGCATCCGGAAATTCTCGAACGGGTCGCGCGCCTGGTTTTCAGCAGCGGCTACGGAACGACCGAGAAGTAGAACTGAAGATCTCCGTCAATGCGATTGGTGGCGCCCCATTGGCTCCACCCATGCCATGACGCGAGTAATTCGAACTCGGCATAACCGTCAGGGAAAAAAGTGGTGGGCTGAAAACCATAGAACGAGCCCTTGCGGATGGGGAAGGTTTCGTAAACCGACGTGGCCGTGGCTTCGAGAACCAGGTGGTACGTTTGGCCCGGTTGAAGCGTATAGCTCGACGCCAGCGGCACTCGCGCCCAGAAATAGGACGGAGTCACCGGGCTGCTCTCCGGGATGGAAGCGGCCGGAATCGAAGTCTCTTCGATCAAAACGCCGTTGGCATTTTCGAGGCGCACCACGAGCGGATCGTTTCCAGAAACGCGGGCGACCCGCACCGCCACGGCATCCACCTTCCTAAGGGCGCCGGAGACGGTGAACGTCTCCCGAACTGCGAGCGGTCCGGCAATGGGCTCGGGCGTGCCCACCCAGCCTTCGATATAGCCGATGCCCTCGGTGACCCCGTTGCTGAACAGGAACTGGTAAATCGGGGTGTAACCCTGGCGAGGTTTCCACGTGCCGTCCTCATTGCTGAGCAGCACGCCCGCGTCCATATTACCTACAGCCTGCTGAATCGTGGTCGAGGGATTGAGCTGATGCATGTCATCCACGGAGATGAAATTTGCCGTGGGATTGGCGTCAATATTCTTAAACACCATGTGATAGATGGTGCCGGCGATCAGTGTTGGCGGTGTCGCAAATTTCACGGTGTAAAAGTATCGCTCCGGAGGCGGTAGTTCGGCGGCTCCCGAAAATACGTAAGAAGCCAGCACCGTCGACGATGGATTGTGCGCTGCCGTGCCGTCATCCTTATTTAGCGTGACCTGCAGCTTGCCGCCGTTGCCGCCCGCGTATCCCGGGTGATCGGGAATCAGATAAATCAGCACCTGCTGCAACACGCCCGAATGCTTGGCGCGAATGCGATAGCTGACCACGTTCCCGTTGGGGCCGACAGCGGTGTTGGCCAAACCGTCCGTGCCAATTCCCGATCCGTAATACCTGGTGGACGTGGTCACCGTGTTTGATGTTCCTGCGGGGACGATCTGAATGGACACGCTGGCTTTCGCCGACGAGTTCAGCGCGTCCGTGACCACTACCCCCACGGAAGTGTCGGCTGCTTCCGAAGCCGTCCCGGAGATCACGCCGCTGCTGGAGTTCAGCGCCAGACCGGGCGGCAGGTTGCCGGAATCCGTGGCCCAACGAAAAGGCGCGACCCCGCCGGATACGGTGATAGGCGCAGAGTAGGAAAGTCCGGCCTGCCCCTCGGGGAGTGCCGTCGTCACAATGACCGGGTGGTCACCCACACTAAACGATATGGCGTTGGTGAGGTGCCCGGTTGAAGGGTCCTTTACGGCCACAGGAATCACGGACGTCGCAGCCAAGGCACTGGCCGGGATGTGCATGGTCAGCTCCGTCGAACTCACGAATGTCGTTTGTTGCGCCGCGCTTTTCCAGGTGATTACCGACTGAGGGGTGAAGTTCGAACCGCTGACCGTCAACACCAGGGCCGCATGCCCCACCGGGACCGACGCAGGTGAAATACTCGCAACGACAGCAGCGGACGCTGAGGAGGACTCCCCTGACGCGTTGTTGGCCGATTGGCCGGTAACTCCCGTGCAGCCCAGCTGAAAAACCAGAGCAAAGACCAAAAAAGCTAAGACTCCGCCGCCCAAGATTCTCATGCACTTCCCCCCAGAAATATGAATTCAAACTCGCGACGCACGCGGATTCGAACTTGAGAGGCCGAGGTGAGAACCAGGAGTAGAAACCTGCAAAGCGTCTAGTGGATTATGTGTATTTTAGGTGGTGAGAGCTACTGAGAATTGGTACGGGTAAACATGGACAGGTGTAGACCTGTACGGACCCTGCACCTCCGGCCATGGTCCGCCACAGATGATTTAACTCTGTCAACATCAATGACTTAGCTCGTGATTTCTTTGTGTCGTTCAATTTTTTGGTGCGGCTTCTCCCGTTTCCGCCTCATGATTTCCACAAGGGTGCCTCGAATGGCAACAAGCCCGACCGCACATCCCGCTGGCGACGCGCCGAACAGTCCCCACTTGCCGCGTGCTTCCGGAAAATTTGTCTCGCACGTTCTGACGCTGATCACCGGCAACGGGGTGGCGCAAGTGATCAACGTGGTCGGCACGCTGCTGCTCGCGCACCTGTTTCGCGCCGGACGCGTTTGGATCGTTCGCATTGTTCGTCACGGTCGTGTCGTTCCTCTCCGTGCTGGGAGGGGCGCGTTACGAACTGGCCATCATGCTGCCGGAACGAGGACGCGGAAGCAGCGAACGTTCTGCTGCTGGCAGTGCTCACGCTTTTGCGGAATCTGCGGAGTTTCCGTTCTTCCTGGTGGCTTGGTTCAATTCCGGAATGGCGCGATTATTGGGAGATCCGCGGCTGGAACTCTGGCTGTGGTGCGCTCCGCTCGCCATTTTCGTAAACAGCCTGTATTCCATTTTGGGAGTGTGGTATGGCCGGATGAAGCGGTTTCAGAAAACTGCGACGGCGCGCGTCTGGCAGTCGCTGGGAATCATCCTCGGGCAGCTGGCCCTGCTTTATATGCATCCCGGAGGCTTCGCGCTGGTCGGCGGCTGGGTAATCGGACAATCGCTCGGCACGCGGCCTTCTACTGGTGCAGTTTTTTTATTTTGACGGTAAATTCGTGTCGCTGCCTGCCAGTGGGGGGCGGTTCGCGACGCAGCAAGAAAATATCGCAATTTCCCGATCTACAAAGCGCCGTACAGTTTCGTGGCCAACGCTTCCTCGCAGATTGTCTTCCGTGATTCTGCGGCTTTTTTCAAGTCTGAGCGTCGTGGGACTTTACTCCATGGCCGCGCGCGCCGTTTATCTGCCGGTGGCCTTGATCGCGTCGTCGATGAACGATGTGTTCTACGAGAAGGCCGCCACGGAATTGAAGCATGGACGCCTGGAGAAATTTGTCACGCGACTGCTGCGAATTCAGGTGGTGCTGGCCGCTCCCTGGCTGGTGCTGACGGCGTTTGACGCCAAGCTGGTGTTCGGCCTAGCGCTGGGAGCGAAGTGGATTCCCGCGGCCAGCTACGCGACCGTGCTCGCATTCGCCGGTTTCATGTATTTCCTGACCGCCTGGCTCGATCGCCTCTTTGATATTCGCGGTCACCAGAAATTGTCGTTGATCCTCGAATTCGCCGGAAACTTTCTGTCGATTGGCGGCCTGACCGCTGCTCCCTGGTGGCACCCGGAACGAACCGTGACGGCCGTTATGATCTATGCCGCGGCACAGGTTGTATACAGCTGCATCTGGCTGATATTCGCGTATCACGTCGCGGAATTTAGAGTGAGCCCTTGGTCGATATTGTTGAGTGACGCGGTCGTGTCCGTGGGGGTGGCGGTCGCGCTCATGGGTGGCTTGCACGCGATCTTTCACGGATGGCCGGCATTCGCAGGATCGGCGCCGTGGCGCTGGGCATGACCGGATTTGCGTTTCGTGCGATACGTGTCGACGGGTCGCGCCTTCACATCGCCTGTGGACCGCTTCCGTCAGTTCTGGGCGGAGCGCGAATCGTCCCTGACAGGACGCGAAGAGCGAGGAGAGCTGGGCGTGGCTAGGCCGATGAACTGACGAGCTGTACTCCCTCGATCCCCGGGACGTGCTGGAAATCGGCTGCGGCGACGGCGGCCTGTTCCCTTTCTTTGGAATTTCGCCGGCCAACTACAAGGGAGTGGATTTCACCGCCAAGTTTGTCGAGCGATTCCGCTCCAGACAGCCTGCCGTGGAACTGGAATGCGCCGAGGGCGCGTCATATCTCGACCGCGGCAATCAGTACGACTTGATCCTGCTTAACGGCATCGTCCAGCACTTCGACCGCGACATGCTCGAACAGCACTTGGAAAATGCATGCATCATGCTACGCGACGGTGGGCTGCTGATCTGGGGCTCGATACCCCAGCGGCGACATCGCAGGCAGTACGACGCGGGAAAATGGTCCGGAACCGGAAAGGCCAGCGTCGCGCGCGATTCCGTTCATGGGGCGGCCGGATGTCTGGGGCTGGACGCGATGGGATATTGGTACGAACCGGCTGAAATTGCCGAGCTGGCCAGAAAGCATAGCCTGCAAGCGGACTTCGTGGCCTCAACGCACTGCCCGTACCGCTTTCACTGCGTAATCCGGAAGCCGGCGGCAGGCGGAAACGCGCATTCGGGGAGCGGTTCTCTCTCAGCGCAAGAACAAACCTTTGAGGAAGATGCAAAAGCAGAATACTGCAAGCTGCCGACCAGATAGCTCCAGCCCAAATCCCTTCCGTAGACACCACCACATTTCAGCAAGATCACGCCGTTCCGCCGAAATACACAATTCAAACGAACCAAAATTAATTCCGCCCGCCAATCCGCGAGACTACAGCACGCATTGATTGGGGGTTCATCCTCTCAGTTGTGAGTGAGTTGGCCCCGGTGCCGCCGAATCGCTGTTATGGGCCCGATGGAGGAAAGAAATTTCCAGACTTGCCCACGGTCTCGATCGCCTGAGTCAGCACGTCGAATGCCTGGGTCTTGAGAACGTAGCCCTGGGCGCCCGATTCCCTGGCAATTTTCGGAAGAACAACATTGTCATGCATCGTGAGAATCAGCACACGTACGGCTGGACTGGATTTATGAATCTCGGCGAGTCGCGTCCAGTCCGTTCAGCCGGGGCATGTCCAGGTCCATGAGCACGATGTCCGGATGCAGTTCCGCTGAGCGCTGCACCGCCTCCACCCCGTCCGCAGCCTCTCCACACACTTCCCAGCCCGGATGTAATTCCAGGTAGGCCCGGATCATGTGACGAATCGAAGCGTGATCATCTGCCAGAAGAATGCGCAATTGCACTTGCCAGCTCCTGGCCGGACTGCGACGTGATAGGTCCGTACGGGCTGGCGCCGTTACTTGGAACTATCTTCCAGTATCTAAACATTCAGCGGTGTCCGTTAACATACTAGTGTTCAGGTATTTAACGGCAAATCTCCGCTTAGGGAATATCGCCGGTGTTTCATGGCATGGCGCAACGAGAGGAGTCGCGTTTCGTGCCCACGCCGGGGAATACTACGAGGAAAAGAACACAGCTACGTATTTCATTCAGGTCGTGCCAGCGCCTCGATTTCAGCCGCAAGTTCAGGAAATCGAGTTTGCGGAGGGACGAAAATCTTCAATCGCGGCGACCAGCGCCTTGCTCATTTCGGCCTTGGAAATGACTTGCTTCACGCCGTACTTCACCGCTTCTTTTTCGAGTTCGCGAGACGGAAATAGCGTGCACATGACGATCTGGGCAGCCGGCATGGCTTTATAAATCTCCTGGGCCACGTGCAAACCATCCATTCCCGGCATGGAATAGTCCAGAATGATCAGGTCAGGGTTGAGGTCAATCGCCTTCAGAACAGCCTGTTTGCCATCGTTGGCTTCGCCGCACACTTCGCAATCCGTGCGCCCGCCCAGCAGAACCTTTAAACCGCTTCGGGCGAACTCACTATCATCCACGATCAGTATGCGCATCACGAGAAATAGCCCTCCATTCAACTTTAGAATGAGGCGGGAGCGATGTATATACACCGATGGCTGTATATTCGCCAGTGTACACTATCAGTTACGTACTACACCATTAAAGTACACCGTGCCGCAGAGCGGCGTTCCGCTTGAGCCGAATGGACCGACGCTGCTTGAATTACGGATTCCGCCGGTGTTACCGGGCTACTTCCCGCTGAGTGCGCTGTTCCGCGCGGGCACTTTGTGGGGTGTCGCCCGCCTCCGATTCGATGGGGATGGAAACTTCGACAAACGTGCCCGGGTTGGCGTTTCCAATTCGCAAATCACCGCCGAATTCCTTGACGCGCTGCCGCATGCCGCCGATGCCGACGCCGACGCGATCGGGCCGGCCCTGCATTACGCCATCGGAAATGCCCTTGCCGTTGTCACGAACCTTGCCCACCACCTGGGCATCCTCTTGATCAGGCTGACCCAGGCTTCCCGGGCCCCCGAATGGCGGAAAACGTTCGTGACGGCTTCCTGAACGATGCGGAAAATCGCGGTCTCCATTTCCGGGGCCAGACGAGGGAAATTCTCCGGTTGCATATCCAGCACGATCTCTATGCCGCTGCGCTTTGTAAATCCCTCCAGATAAAACTGCAGAGCCGACTGCAAGCCGATTTCGTCCAGCAGCGGAGGATGCAGCAGGTAGGAAATGCTGCGCACCTGTTGAATGGCGTGGTCGATCAGGTTGCTGATTTCGGTGGCTTCGCCCATCGATTTCCGGCGAGCGGTTCAGCATGATGATTTTATCGGACATCATCTTGGCGGCGCTGAGGTCCTGGCCCAGGCCGTCGTGCAAGTTCGCGCGCGATGCGGCGGCGCTCGTCGTCCTGCGTGGCGATCAGGCTGCTGGAGAGGGTGCGCAGTTCGCGATTCAGAACTTCCAGCTGCTGCGTCTTGCGGTGCAGTTCGGCAAACACGCTGACCTTGGCGCGCAACAGTTCCGGAATGACGGGAACGGAAATGTAATCCACCGCGCCGCGCTGGTAGCCCTTCAGCCGGTCCAGATCGGTCAGGTGCACGGCGGAAATAAAGATGATCGCGGTTTTCTGAAAGCGGGGATGCTGGCGGATCATGTCCGCCAGCTCGAAGCCGTCGATCTCCGGCATGCTCACGTCCATCAGCACGACGGCGACATCGTTCTTCAGCAAGTATTCCAGCGCCTCCCTGCCCGGAGTTGGCCTTGATCAGATTCTCGCCGAGTTCGGCGAGAATGACCTCGTAGCTGAGCAGCTTGGCCGGCTGATCATCCACCATCAGAATGTTGACCTTTTCCCGCATGGCCATAATCTTTTCCCTCCTCGGCGAGACCCTGCAACGCATGTGCCGAACACGGCATCATCACGCGCGACGTGCGAATCCGCTACCGGTGCAGCCACATGCGCAACGCGGAAAGCAATTGCTCGGTGTTCACCGGCTTGGCCAGATATTCCGACGCGCCCGCTTCCAGGCACTTCTCGCGATCGCCCTTCATGGCCTTGGCCGTCAGCGCGATGATCGGCAAGCGCCGGAACGAAGGATTCTGCCGGATCACCTGCATGGTCTCGTAGCCGTCCATCTCCGGCATCATGATGTCCATCAGCACGATGGCCACATCCGGAGTCGATTCGAGCATCGCGATCGCTTCGTGGCCGGTGCCGGCGGTCAGCACGGTCATTCCGCGGCGCTCCAGCACGCTGCTCAGCGCGAAAATGTTTCGCACGTCGTCGTCCACGACCAGCACTTTCTTGCCGACCAGCGCATCGTCGGAGCGGTGCAGCCGGTCCAGCATTTTCTGCTTCTCCGGCGGCAGATCGGCGACCACGCGGTGCAGGAACAGCGCCGTCTCATCCAGCAAGCGTTCCGGCGACTCGACGCCCTTGACGACGACGCTGCGCGCCAGCACGTGCAGGCGGGCATCTTCTTCGGGCGACAGCTCCTTCCCGGTGAAGACGACCACCGGCAAATCGCTCAGCGTGCGGCATATTCGCGCAGGCGCTCCAGCACGTCGAAACCGGTCATGTCCGGAAGCCGCAGATCGAGCACCACGCAATCGAACGGCTCCTTCTCGATGAGCGAGAGGGCTTCGCTGCCGGTGGTCACGGTCGAGACATCGATGTCGTCGTGGCCCAGCAGTTCGCGGATGCTCAACTGCTCGGCCGGATTGTCTTCGACGACCAGCAGCCGCTTGCGGCGCGGCGTGGCGTATTCCTTGATGCGCGTCGAGCGCCGTTCCGAGTTCCTCGGACGTCGTCGGCTTGGTGACGAATGAAAACGCGCCGCGCGACAGCCCGTGGTGCCGGTCTTCGTCCAGCGTCAGCATCTGCACCGGAATGTGCCGCGTGGTTGGATCCTGCTTCAAATGGTTCAGCACCGTCCAGCCCAGCATGTCCGGCAAGAAAGACGTCCAGCGAAACGGCCGTCGGATGGAACTCGCGCGCCAGCGCCAGCGCCTCACTGCCGCGGCCGGCGACCAGAACCTTGAATCCGTTGTCGTGCGAAAGATCGCGCAGGACGCGGGCGTAGTGCGGATCGTCCTCGACGATCAGCAGGACGGCATCGTCCGGCTGCAGA
Source organism: uncultured Acidobacteriota bacterium (assembly GCA_963774805.1). Lineage (GTDB taxonomy): Bacteria > Acidobacteriota > Terriglobia > Acidiferrales > UBA7541 > Palsa-360. The sequence goes on along the minus strand of CAVZGK010000001.1, from coordinate 321,846 downwards.
TTCTCGCGGTCGTCGGGAATTTGCTCCACTAAGCCGGTCGGAAACGAAGCTGCCGGCTGACCTGCGCCGCGATGGCCGCCGACGGCAATGTCTTCTTCTCCGGCAACCGATACGCCGGTGGACGGACCGACGTAGGTTTGCGGCAAATACAGCGTGAAGGTGCTGCCCTTGCCGGGCGTGCTGCGCAGTTGAATTTCGCCGCCCAGCAGGCTGGCCAGTTCGCGGCTGATGGCCAGGCCCAAGTCCGGTGCCGCCGTACTTGCGGCTGGTGCCGGCATCGGCCTGTTGGAAGGCCTCGAAGATGATTCGCTGTTTTTCGGCGGGAATACCGATGCCGGTATCGGCGACTTCGAACGCCACCACCGATGCGGCGCCGGCGCAGAACCGGGATGTCGTCGCTCCAGCCCTCGCTCGGCCAGTGAGACGGAGAGGCGCACGCTGCCGTGCTCGGTGAACTTGAACGCGTTGGACAGCAGATTCTTGAGCACCTGCTGCAGGCGCTTGGAGTCGGTAACCAGGCTGCGGGTAAGGTGCGGATCGGTGTGCACCTCGAAGTTCAGCCGCCGGTTTTCCGCCTCGTGACGGAACGGCCGCGCGACCATGTCCAGCAAGCTGGCGAAGAATACTTCCTCGGCCTCCACCGAAACCGTGCCGGATTCGATCTTGGACAGATCCAGAATGTCGCTGATCAGGTTCAGCAAGTCCGTGCCGGCGCCGTGAATGGTGCGGGCGAATTCCACCTGCTTGGGCGTCAGGTTGCCGTCCGGGTTGTCGCTGAGTTGCTGGCCCAGAACCAGAATGCTGTTGAGCGGCGTGCGCAACTCGTGCGACATGTTGGCCAGGAATTCCGACTTGTACTTGGAAGTGAGCGCCAGTTCCTTGGCCTTTTCTTCCACCGCGCGGCGAGCCTGCTCGATTTCCTGGTTCTTGCGCTCGACTTCGACGTTCTGTTCGGCGAGCTGCTGCGCTTTTTGCGCCAGCTGCTCGTTGGTCTGCTGCAATTCCTTTTGCTGCGTCTGCAGCTCGGTGGCCAGTTGCTGCGACTGCTTCAGCAAGCCTTCGGTCTGCATCGTGGCTTCAATACTGTTCAGCACGATGCCGATGCTGGCCGTCAGTTGCTCCAGGAACGCCAGGTGCGATGCGGTGAAAGTGCTCAGCGAAGCCAGCTCGATGACCGCCTTCACGCGATCCTCAAACAGCACCGGCAGCACGATGACGTTGCGCGGCACGGCCTGGAAAAGCCCGAGCGGATGGGCACGGCGTTCTCCGGCAGGTCGGTGATCAGCATGCGCCGCTTTTCCGCCGCGCATTGTCCGATCAGTCCCTCGCCCAGCGACGACGCGCTCCGGATGGCCGTCCTGGCTCGTTATCGGCGAACGCCGAGAGCAGCACCAGTTCCGCCGATTCCTCGGCCTCCATCTGATAGATCACGCCCTGCTGCGCATTCACCAGCGGAGCCAGTTCCGACAGCAGCATGCGGCCGACGGTGGTCAGATCGCGCTGCCCCTGCAACATGCCGGTGAAGCGCGCCAGGTTCGTCTTCAGCCAGTCCTGCTCGGTGTTGCGATCCGTGGTCAGGCGCAGGTTGTCGATCATGGTGTTGATGTTGTCTTTCAGCTCGGCAACTTCGCCGCTGGCTTCCACCTGAATCGAACGCGTCAGGTCGCCCTTGGTCACGGCGGTGGCGACTTCGGCGATGGCGCGCACCTGGTTGGTCAGGTTGTCGGCCAGCAGGTTCACGTTGCCGGTCAGATCCTTCCAGGTTCCGGCGGCGCCGGGCACGTTGGCCTGGCCGCCGAGACGGCCTTCGACGCCGACTTCGCGCGCCACCGTGGTCACCTGATCGGCGAACGTCGCCAGCGTGTCGGTCATGTTGTTGATGGTTTCGGCCAGCGCGGCGACTTCGCCCTTCGCGTTCACGGTCAGCTTCTTGGTGAGTTCGCCGTTGGCGACGGCGGTCACGACCTTCACGATACCGCGCACCTGCTCGGTGAGGTTGGCGGCCATGACGTTCACGTTGTCGGTGAGGTCCTTCCAGGTTCCGGCCACGCCGGGCACCTGCGCCTGGCCGCCGAGTTTTCCGTCGGTGCCGACTTCGCGCGCCACGCGGGTCACTTCGGCGGCGAACGCGTTGAGCTGGTCCACCATCGTGTTGATGGTGTTTTTCAGCTCGAGAATTTCGCCCTTCACGTCCACCGTGATCTTGCGCGACAAGTCGCCGCGCGCCACGGCCGTGGTCACCTCCGCGATGTTGCGGACTTGCGCCGTCAGGTTGCCGGCCATCGCGTTCACCGAGTCGGTCAAGTCCTTCCACGTTCCGGCCACGCCGGGCACGTTGGCCTGTCCGCCCAGGCGGCCTTCGCTGCCGACTTCGCGCGCCACGCGCGTGACTTCGGCGGCGAACGAGCGCAACTGCTCGACCATCGTGTTCAGCGTTTCTTTGAGCTGCAGAATTTCGCCGCGCACGTCGACCGTGATCTTCTTGGAGAGGTCGCCGGTGGCGATGGCGGTCGCGACTTCGGCGATGTTGCGCACCTGGCCGGTCAGGTTGCTGGCCATGAAGTTCACGTTGTCGGTGAGGTCCTTCCAGGTTCCGGCGACGCCGGGCACTTGCGCCTGGCCGCCGAGTTTTCCGTCGGTGCCGACTTCGCGGGCCACGCGCGTCACTTCGCCGGCGAACGCGTTCAGCTGGTCCACCATCGTGTTGATGGTGTTCTTCAGCTCCAGAATTTCGCCCTTCACGTCCACCGTGATCTTGCGCGACAAGTCGCCGCGCGCCACGGCCGTGGTCACCTCGGCGATGTTTCGCACCTGGCCCGTCAGGTTGCCGGCCATGGAGTTCACCGAGTCGGTCAAGTCCTTCCACGTTCCGGCCACGCCCGGCACGTTGGCCTGTCCGCCCAACCGGCCTTCGGTTCCGACTTCGCGAGCCACGCGCGTCACTTCGCCGGCGAACGCGTTGAGCTGGTCCACCATCGTGTTGATGGTTTCTTTCAGCAGCAGAATTTCGCCGCTGACGTTCACCGTGATTTTTTTGGAGAGGTCGCCGCTGGCGATAGCGGTCGAAACTTCGGCGATGTTTCGCACCTGGCCGGTCAGGTTGCTGGCCATCGAGTTCACCGAGTCGGTCAGGTCCTTCCACGTTCCGGCGACGCCGGGCACCTGCGCCTGACCGCCCAGTTTGCCGTCGGTGCCGACTTCGCGGGCCACGCGCGTGACTTCCGAAGCGAAGGAGCGCAACTGGTCCACCATCGTGTTGATGGTGTCTTTCAATTCGAGAATTTCGCCCTTCACGTCCACCGTGATCTTGCGCGACAAGTCGCCGCGCGCCACGGCCGTCGCCACTTCGGCGATGTTTCGCACCTGGCCGGTCAGGTTGCTGGCCATGAAGTTCACGTTGTCGGTGAGATCCTTCCACGTTCCGCGCGCCGGGCACCTGCGCCTGGCCGCCGAGCTTTCCTTCGGTTCCGACTTCGCGGGCCACGCGCGTCACTTCGCCGGCGAACGCGTTGAGCTGGTCCACCATCGTGTTGATGGTGTTCTTCAGCTCGAGAATTTCGCCCTTCACGTCCACCGTGATCTTGCGCGACAAGTCGCCGCGCGCCACGGCCGTCGTGACCTCGGCGATGTTTCGCACCTGCGCCGTCAGGTTTCCGGCCATCGAGTTCACCGAGTCGGTCAAGTCCTTCCACGTTCCGGCCACGCCGGGCACGTTGGCCTGTCCGCCCAGTCGGCCTTCGGTTCCCACTTCGCGAGCCACGCGCGTCACTTCGCCGGCGAACCGGTTCAGCTGGTCCACCATGGTGTTGAGCGTTTCTTTCAGCTGCAGAATTTCGCCGCGCACGTCCACCGTGATCTTGCGGGAGAGGTCGCCGCTGGCGATGGCCGTCGCCACTTCGGCGATGTTGCGCACCTGGCCGGTCAGGTTGCTGGCCATGAAGTTCACGTTGTCGGTCAGGTCCTTCCACGTTCCGGCCACGCCGGGCACCTGCGCCTGGCCGCCCAGTTTGCCTTCGGTACCGACTTCGCGAGCCACGCGCGTCACTTCGCCGGCGAACGCGTTCAGCTGGTCCACCATCGTGTTGATGGTGTCTTTCAGCTCGAGAATTTCGCCCTTCACGTCCACCGTGATCTTGCGGGACAAGTCGCCGCGGGCCACGGCCGTGGTCACCTCGGCGATGTTTCGAACCTGCGCCGTCAGGTTTCCGGCCATCGCGTTCACAGAGTCGGTCAAGTCCTTCCACGTGCCCGCCACGCCGGGCACGACCGCCTGGCCGCCCAAGCTTGCCGTCCGTACCGACTTCGCGGGCCACGCGCGTCACTTCCGAAGCGAACGATCGCAACTGATCCACCATCGTGTTGATGGCTTCTTTCAGCTGCAGAATTTCGCCGCGCACGTCCACCGTGATTTTGCGCGAAAGGTCGCCGCTGGCCACGGCGGTCGCCACTTCGGCGATGTTGCGCACCTGGCCGGTCAGGTTGCTGGCCATCGAGTTCACCGAATCGGTCAGGTCCTTCCAGGTGCCGGCCACGCCGGGCACCTGCGCCTGGCCGCCCAGTTTTCCGTCGGTGCCGACTTCGCGCGCCACGCGCGTCACTTCGGCGGTGAAAACGCCGAGCTGCTGAATCATGGTGTTGACGATGTTCGCCGAGCGCAGGAATTCGCCTTCGAGCGGGCGTCCGTCCACGTCCAGTCGCACGGTCTGCGTCAGGTTGCCCTGCGCGACGGCGGCGATCGCGCGCGTCACTTCCGTCGTCGGACGCAGCAGGTCTTCCACCAGCGTGTTGACCGAGACTTCCATCTCGCCCCAGGCGCCCTTGGACTCGTGAAACCGGGTGCGCTCGCGCGTTCTGCCTTCCTTGCCGACCACCTGCCCGACGCGCTTCAATTCCTGCGCCATCTGCTGGTTGGCGGCGACGATGTCGTTGAACGTGTCGGCGATTTTTCCGGCAAGCCCGACCCAGGCTCCCGGAAGGCGCACCGAGAAATCGCCGTCGCGCATGGTCTGCAGCGCCGCCAGAATCACGGTGAGGTTGGGAGTGCCCGCTCCGTTGCGGCCGTTGGATTTTGTAGTCTTGATTGCGTCGTCAAGGTTTTCGGTGGCTACGTTGCTATCGACTTTCTTCATGCTGGACTCCCTGCGGAGAAGTTTCTCTCCAAACACGCATGGCGCAATACGGTTTCGCGGACAGGACCGTAATGTTGCGGTTGCTTCAGGGACTCGAAGAATATTCCCCAAACCAACGGACCTTACCGACAAATTGAATCAAGACAACAAAAAATTCGAGCCACCCCGAGGTCTCGCGGGGCAATTCGAATCCAATTACGCAATTACATCGTGCGTTAGGACAAGTGTGAACTGAATGAGCTTTGCTCCGAACAAAATATTACTGACCCATAGGTTAGAAAGGCATACAGGAAAACCCCTAGACCGCTCCGGGGCAACCCTGTACGGTTGCCGGACTCGAAACACTAAGACGATGTTCATCAAGGATTTGGGAGCTCAGAACTCCACACTGGCCGGGACGAGAGAGGCGGTTGGATTCAGAAATCCTGAAAACCGCCTGACCCGTCCCAGTCGAACGCGCGCACGCGAGGAGCGAACCTAGAAACGCAGAGTGGGCCCGAACGTCACCTTCCAGTTGCTGCGCGCGCCGTTCGCGAAAATTACTTCGTCGCCTGCCTCCAGGCGCAACCCGATCGGACCAAGAAATGCCTCCACGCCGCCGCCAGGGTAAAACACAGCGTCGACGTTATCCGATCGAAGGTTGTTCACGCTGCTGGTAAACGTGTCGAACGACGCCGGCCGCGGATCGAACCTGAAGTTCGCGAATCCGCCTTTTACGGTCACAAAAACGCGAACCGGCCCGGTGGTCTGAAACTTGGGACCGAAGAGTCCATGCAGCACGCGCATGTTGGAATTTACACTGGTCACCGAACCGCCTGACGTGTCCGTGAATCCTTCCGTGAAAACTTTGTTGAAGTCATAGGACATTTCCGCTTCCAGCTGCACGTGCTGCGCAACGTTGAACGCGGCCCGTCCGCCGAGACCCACGAAATTCGTCCCGGTCTCATGCAGCTTGAAATAGTCGACGAATGCGCCGACCTCGACGTGGTCCTGAGCCCGGGCCATCGGCGCCAGACCGAAGCCCGCCACAAGCAGTAATAATGCGAATCGCTTCATAGGATTCCCCTTGTCTCTCATTGCCGATTTGCACTTCACCCGGCTGCGCGTTTCCGTGCTGGGCGAAGACTCGCAGCCACATTTACTCTAGGCCCATGCATACAGGTGCACTATCCAGAGCTTCCTGTAGGTCGCAGTCAGCTTTGGTGTAGACGCGCCGCGGTTGCAGCGAAAGCTATTTCCGAACGTTTGCGGCGTAGCGCAATAAAAAATCCAGGCGGAGGTGAGGAGAGGCCATTTGAGCCCAGGGGCGGGCGTGAAAAATGGCCTCCGTCGGGGGAAGGGGCACGCGCGAGGCACAATCGAAGATCGAGTTTAAAAAATCTCTTTCAAGAATCCCTTTTACGGTTTTGCGTCTTGCGGATGCGGCACGTCGATGCCCAGTGCCGTCGCCAGGTCGATCTGGTGTTCTTGCTCCTGCATCAGAATTTCACGTATGTGTTCGGCCATCGCGTACTCGCCGAGCGCATCGCATTGGCGGATGCGTTCACGGTAGTTGCGAATAGTTTCCGTTTCATTCTCAAGATCAAAGCGAAGCATCTCCTTGGCCTTTTCCGAAGTGCGCACTTCGCGGGGACGGATTTCCGGCATTCCGCCGAGGTAGTCCACCTGTTTGGAGATAATCAAGGCATGGGCCAGCTCCTCGTGCGCGTGTTTTTCCAGTTCGCCGGCAATGTTCATGTATTCCGCGCCCTTCAGAACCTGGGAATACACTACGTAGGAAATGATGGCCTGATATTCCCGCGCGAGATCTTCGTTCAGAGCTGCGATCAGCTTTTCGCGCGATATCGGGGCGTCCTGTTTTTTCTCTGGCTCGCTGCGGCTCATGAGTCTCCTAGTGCCGGCTGGGGCCGGGCGGAACGCTTTCGTGAGGCGCAGCGTTCCGCTCCGGTCCGGGTGCCGGCCGATCGATTACCTTCCGGCCCTGCGCGCCTTTTCCGTTTCGATGCCCTCTTCTTTCAGCGCTTTGACGAACTCGTCGGCCTGCTGCTCCGCTACGTCTTTGGCAATTCCGTAGCGCTCCTGAATTCTGCCAACGAGTTGCTGGCGGCGCCCGTCGACTACGTCCAGATCGTCATCGGTGAGCTTGCCCCACTTTTCTTTCGCTTGTCCTTTGTACTGTTTCCATTTGCCTTCCACTTGATCCCAGTTCATGGCGTACCTCACTTAAATTTCTTGGAGTGTTGAAACTGTTGAAACTCAATTTCTCTCTTTCAGCTGCGAATCGCTTTGGTTTTCCTCATGTACTTTGGGCCGGCCACCCGCGCCAGCCTACGCTCCTAGGAAACAGCACCAGCGGTTATAAGCAAATACGGTGGACTACTGAATCTGCACGGTAGATTCGCGTAGCGCGAGAGCGGCGCGTTGACAAATCTCCACCTGTCAGGAACATCCGCCGCCAATGTAGGGTCATGGCCTGATTTGCACTTGCGGCGGCGCCAGTTAGCGTGGACTCGACCCTATCGCGGTCCGGGCGGAATTACTTCCGGTCAACAATTGAATGGCTCAACGCGGGTCTGCACAGCAGCACCCGAAAAGTTCAGATATGAAACATTCCGCCGCAACTCGCGCAGTCATCCGTCCTCAAGCCGCCACGAAGCGGCCGGCAGGGATGGCTTCGCGTGTGAGAGCGATGCTCTGGAAACTCGGGCCCGGATTAATTACCGGCGCAGCGGATGACGATCCGAGCGGCATTGCCACCTATTCCCAGGTGGGCGCGCAATTCGGCTACGGCATGTTGTGGACGATGCTTTTTTCGTTTCCACTCATGGCCGCTATTCAGGAAATCAGCGCGCGCATCGGTCGCGTCAGCGGCATGGGCATCGCGGGCAACCTGCGGCGACACTATCCGCGGCCTTATTTGTACGGCATCGTTTTCCTTTTGCTGGTCGCCAACATTTTCAATATTGGAGCGGATATCGGAGCGATGGGAGCCGCCGCGACGCTGCTGCTTCCCGGCCCGGCCATCCTTTACGTATTTCTCGCCGGCGGAATCTCGCTGGCGCTGCAGGTACTGATTCCCTATTCAAGCTACGTGAAGTATCTGAAATGGTTGACGGTGGCGCTTTTCTCGTATGTCCTGACGGCGATCGTCCTGCACGAACCGGGGACCCAGGCGCTGCGGGCAATCGTGCGGCCGCAGTTCTCCGCGAGCCGCGAATTTTTCACTGCGTTTATTGCAATCCTGGGAACCACGATCAGCCCTTATCTTTTTTTCTGGCAGGCCTCGGAAGAAGTCGAGGACGTTACTCTCAACGCCCGCGAGCAGCCGCTGAAAAATGCGCCGAGGCAGGCGGCCGCGCAATTTCGCAGAATTCGCACGGACACCTATCTGGGCATGGCGTTTTCCAACCTGGTTGCGTTTTTCATCATTCTGACCGCAGCGTCCACACTGTACGCTCACGGAGTGCGTAACATTCAGACTGCCGATCAGGCCGCGCGGGCGTTGGAACCGCTCGCGGGTACATTCGCCTTTTCATTATTTGCGATGGGAATCGTGGTCACCGGGCTTCTGGCGGTCCCGGTCCTTGCGGGATCGGCTGCTTACGCGCTCAGCGAAATGTTTCAGTGGACCGCGAGCCTGGAGCGAAAACCGGGGCAAGCTCCTCAGTTTTACGCCACTATCGGCGCGGCTACGCTCGTGGGTCTGCTGTTGAACCTCGTGCGGTTGAATCCCATCCGGGCTCTCTTTCTCTCCGCCGTGCTCAATGGTGTGGTCGCCGGCCCGGTGATGATCCTGATGATGCTCCTGGCTGGCAATTCCAAAGTGATGGGAAAGTTTACGCTGGGGCCGGCATTACGAATCGCCGGCTGGGTGGCCACGGGTGTCATGGTTGCTGTCGCCGCAGGCATGTTCGCCAGCCTTGGACAGTGACGGTCCTGAAGCGCGCTAAACCCATGAACCGACAAGACTAATCGCCAGAACCTCTCGGGAACGCTCTCAGGCAACGTCGCTGGCGGGATACCCGGATCGATGTATTGTGATTTTTTGCCTCCGGCACCAACAATGTATGGCAACGACGGATTTCTCGGTGAGCCGCATGCTTGAGATGCAGTTTCGCCGTGGTGGGCCACAGCGAGAGAATCCGGCAGCCAAACTTTGACAGCGATACTGAATTAGATGCGAATCTTGCAGTTTATCGGAGGAACACCATGAAAGGTCCTGCCCTCGGTGGAATTCTGTTGATCGTTCTTGGAGTGATCGCTCTGGCGTACCAGGGCATCACCTATACCACCCACAAAAAAGTAATCGACCTCGGGCCGATCCAGGCGACCAAGGAAGAGCACAACACGATTCCTCTGCCGCCGATCGTGGGCGGAATCGCGCTGGTTGGCGGAATCGCGCTTCTGTTTGCCGGCGGTAAGAATTCGTAGCCGGCAGGGCTCTGCACTGCGGATTTAGTTCGGCGGTTACCGCGCGCGGGCAGGATTCGGTGAATTCCCCGACCTCCCGCGCGATTTTTGCGTTAAGGGTGTAAAGCAGCGCGCCTTCTCAGGCAGTCGGGTTCAGGCAGCTGTGGCGATCGTGCGTGGAAAGCACGGCTACGCGACTCGCAAAAATCCCGGTGCTGCGCACTATTAGCTTTCAAAACTCTTGGGGCCTACGACGAAGAAACACTAAAGAAGTTTGCGAGAGTTAGGCCGCACCACGATGGCGGAAGTCCGATTCAGCAGGAACCTTTTCCTTTTCCATCGGCAAGGACCGCGGCATCGTCGCCGCCTTCAGGATGCGATCGAAGTCCGAAGCCTGATAGGGGTGGGGCAAAAAGTCCAGCGATCCCAGGTCGAAGGCTGCCAGATAATCGCGGAATTCCTGCGGGCAGGCAGGCGCAGACACAATGATCGCGGGGATGCCCACACGCTCCCGGCGCAAATGGCTTACCACTTCGCGGTAGGTGCCGTCCTGCAGCCAAAAACCGCAGAAGCAAGCCACGATTCCCTTTCGGGCGGTGAGCGTCTTTACGTCCTTCACGCCGCTCACCCAAATAGCGTTTACCGCGGACGTCGCCAGAAGATTTGCCAGCCCTTCACGGATTTCGGGGTCTATCGTGGCGATCAGAACTGTAGGTCTTCCCGACTTTTGCTGGTTTGCCGAGCCGGACTTTCGTGCGAAGGTGCCGTCCACGCGTTCTGTTAATACAACTCCTGGCGCCATTTCTCCCCCAGTCTGTGAAACAGTAGCTGAATCATGCTGAATACGGGTGTTACCCCGGAACCTGGGGCCGCGACTGGGCAGTCGGCGCAAAGTTCGCGAGGCCATCATGAGGCAATGGGACCCGCTTGAAAATACGGTTAATGCGGTAGAGCGGCTGACAATTTCCCTGTACGAGGTTTGGAGGGAGCTGGGCCTCTACCTCAAAATCCTACCGTCGGTGGAATCGCTAGTTTAAATACAGGGAACGTTCGATTGCCGTACTTCGCTGACACTTTCATTATAGCAGCGCCGGTAAGGATTGCGCGGAAATTTCGATCGCTGCCCGGCGTCAATTTTCCGATCGTAAGGATTGAAATGAGCGAATCGAACGCCCCGGACAACCCAGTTGATGCGGACAAGGTTGCGAATAAGCGGGACTACAGCTGCGAAATTATCTCCGTCCTGGTCCTGTTCTCGCTGAGCGCGCTGAGTCACTTCTGGCTGCTGGCCATCGCGGCGGGAGCGCTGCTCGCCATGTGGGGCTTTCTACTGCTTATGATGCGGGCATGGACTCTGGCGGCTCTGCGCTTGGAATTCCTCAGAAGCATGTCGCCGCCGTTACCTTCCGCACCTCAGGTCTTTCTGCCGGACAAAATACGCCGTAGCGTGGATTGTTAAAAACAGCCCCGAGCCGCAGCATCAGCGGGACGTCCGGATCTAGTTTCGCAAACGCAGAAGATTCCGGATCGAGGAGGCTGAACATGCTGGGATGGACGATCACTTTTCTGATTATCGCGTTAGTCGCCGCGGCCTTCGGCTTTGGCGGCATCGCTGTTGCCGCTGCCGGAATCGCCAAGATCCTGTTCTTCGTTTTCCTCGTGCTGTTCCTGGTTTCCCTGTTGAGTGGGCTGATGCGGAGAGCTTGAATCTCTCCGCGCGGCATGGATGGCGGCCTGCCCGGGTCGCATCGGGCTGGCCGCCGCAACTCCTGATTCCCACGATTGGCACGAAATGTTTTCAGAGATTGGAGGACTTTTGCGATGAAGAATCTATGGAAAATCCTGGTCGCGGTGCTGCTGGTTTCCACAACGGCCTCCGCCGCCGAGCGCGAAAAAAACAAGATCGATGACCGTCTGCAGAATTCGGGAACCGTGCTGAGCGAAATTTTGAATATTCCGGACAATATTCCGCAGGATCTGCTGGACAAGGCGAAGTGCGTCGTCGTGATTCCCTCCGTCGTCAAGGCCGCGTTCATCGTCGGCGGCAGCTACGGGCGCGGAACGATGGTCTGCCGCAGCGGAAAATCCTTTTCCGGCGCCTGGGGCGCCCCGGCAATGTTCGTTCTGGAGGGCGGCAGCATCGGATTTCAGATCGGCGGCGAGGCCACCGACTTCTTGCTGCTGATCATGAATGATCACGGCACCAATAGCCTGCTGCACAGCAAGGTAAAAATCGGCGCGGACATTTCGGCGGCTGCCGGACCGGTCGGCCGCACGGCCGAAGCGAACACAGACGCTTATCTGCGTTCGGAAATGCTCACCTATTCGCGCGCCCGCGGACTATTCGCGGGCGTTTCGCTGGACGGAGCATCACTCCGGCCCGACGAAGAAGGCAACGATGCGCTGTACGGCCGCAAGGTCACCGTGGAAGAAATTGTAATCGGACCGTCTCCGGCGGCCCCGTCATCCGCCAAACATTTGATTTCACTGCTGGAAAAAGCTTCTCCCACCTCTCGAGCCCGTAACTAAAACCCACCGACCGGGGGAAGATTCGCGAAGAATCTTCCCCTGCCTTCCTTTGCCCGGCCTTCGCTTCGGAACCACAGATCGCGATGTTGCGCCACTGTCTCCCGGCAGTATTTCCCGGCACTACAGCGCCCTCCGCCGAACTCTACTGCATTTTTGGCATGCAAATACGCGCCCGCCTCGATGGAAGCGTTTGGTGGCCGCTCGTACAGTACCGAAAGAACGATCAGGGCCTGCCTCTGAGAAGGAGAAGACAATGCGATTCACCAAATCGATCCTCTTCGTTTTACTGCTGCCATTGACGCTGGGAAGTGCGCTCGCCCTTACCGCGCAGGATGACGCCCACCGCGGCCCTCGAAAAAACAATGAAGACTATTTGAAGCGCGAAGTCCGGCATGAGCTGGTGATGGTTCCCTGGTATTCCGTGTTCGATATTCTGCAGTACAAGATCGCAGGCAACGACGTGACGCTGCTCGGCGCGGTGACCAATCCGACCACCAAGACCGACGCGGAAAACGCCGTGAAGAAGATTGAAGGCGTCGAAAAGGTGGACGACCAGATCGAAGTCCTGCCGCCGTCGCCCATGGACGATCAGATCCGGCGGGCCGAATACCGCGCCATCTATGGCCAGGGAAGCCTGTCGCGGTACGGCTTGGGCTCGCTGCAGGCCATTCACATCATCGTGAAGGGCGGGCATGTGACGCTGGAGGGCGAAGTGGACAACGAGGCGGATAAGAACGCCGCGGGCATCTACGCTAAGGGCGTTTCCAATGTCTTCTCCGTCGCGAACAATCTGGTGGTAACCGGGGGGAAGTAGGTCGGCAGCGCGCTAACACAATTGATACCGCAGGCGGCGGAAACTTCAGCCAATTTCCCCCTCCAAAGCCGCCGCGGCGAAGAGTCGCTGCACTTGTTTGCGATTATCCTAAAATCACAATGACGTTGTGCTCTACTCCATCATCCGCCAGCGGAATATTCGCAGGCCCCGACAACGATTTTCCGTCCAATTCCACGCTCACGATTCCTCGCGAAACTCCGCGCGGGTTTTCCACGCGAACCTGATACGTGGCCGTGTGATATCGGAACGTAATTGAATAGCTCGGCCAGGACCGCGGAATGCACGGATCGATGCTTAAAATTGTTCCCCGGATGCGGAATCCCAGAATCCACTCCAACCCGGCGCGATAGAACCAACCCGCCGAACCCGTGTACCAGGTCCAGCCTCCGCGCCCGACGTGCGGCGATTCAGCATAAACGTCACCGGCCAGAACATAGGGCTCCACCTTATATCGCTGCACCCCGGCGCGGGACCCGGCGCGATTGATGGGATTGAGCATGCGAAGCAATTCGCCGGCCTTATCTCCATCGCCCAGCGCCGCAAATGCCATCAGCGTCCAGACCGCGGCATGTGTGTATTGCCCGCCATTTTCGCGAATGCCCGGGACGTAGCCCTTGATGTACCCGGGATCCTGTGCCGAGTATGGTCAAACGGCGGCGTCAGCAGCAAAATCAACGCCATCGGACGTGTCGTACCAGTTGCTGGTTCACGGCGGCCATGGCGCGCGCCGCTCTGCCGATTTCCGCTGCGCCGCTGATCACCCCCCAGGATTGCGCGATCGAATCGATGCGGCACTCCGTGTTCACCGAGGATCCCAGCGGCGTGCCATCGTCAAAGAACGCACGGCGATACCACGTCGCCGTCCCAACCCTCGCGTTCGAGGGCCGCTTTCAGCGCGCTGACCTGCAGCCTCCAGTTTTCGGCTCGTTGAAATTCTCCGCGGACGTCCGCGATTTTCGAAAACTCCCACAGAACCGTATGCAGGAACCAGCCCGAGCCAGACACTTTCCCCTTTGCCGTCCTGGCCCACGCGATTCATGCCGTCGTTCCAATCGCCCGTGCCCATCAACGGCAGACCGTGGCTGCCGACGCCCAGGCTGCAATCGAGCGCGCGAGCGCAGTGTTCGAACAAGGTGGCGCTGTTTCCGCGGACGGATTCGGCTGGAAATAGGATTCGTGCTGCCCTTCGGCCAGAGTCTTCGCCATCCAGAAACGGCACGACTTCGTTCAGAACGCCGGTGTCGCCGGTGGCTTCGATATATTGGATCACGGTGTACGGCAGCCAGATGCGATCGTCGGAAATGCGCGTGCGCACTCCGCGGCCCGATGGCGGATGCCACCAGTGCTGCACGTCGCCGGCGGAGAACTGGCGGGCAGGCGGCCCGCAGAATCTGCTCCCGGGCAATTTCGCGCCATGCACGGTAGTGAGCGCAATAACGTCCTGCAACTGGTCGCGGAAGCCGTACGCGCCGCTCAATTGGTAAAAGCCGGCGCGGGCCCAGATGCGGCATGCACAGCGTCTGGTACAGCAGCCAGCGATTCAGCATCAGATCCATGGCGCGATCGGGCGTGGATACCTGAACGGTTTCCAGAATGTCATCCCACGCGGCGACTACGTCGAGCAGGACGCGGTTCAAATCTTTGCGCGCGGTATTGGCTGCACCAGTGCGCGGGCCTGCTCGCGCATTTTCGGCCTGCCCCAGGAAGAATACGATTTCCGCGGTTCCGCCGGGCCGCAGTTCGATGGGCGCCTGCAGCGCGCCGCACGGATCGAGGCCCGCGCCGAGTTTCCCGGAGAGAATGTGCCCCTGCTCCAGTCCATTCGGCCGGTTGTAACTCCCGTTGCGGCCCAGGAATTCCGTGCGGTCGCCGGTAAAAGACGTTTGCTTTCCTGCAAGATCCGCAAAGGCCATGCGCCCCGCAAATTCGCTGTTCAGGGTGCTGCGCGCGAAGAGCGCGCCCGTCTCCGTGATCGATTTCCGTTACGACGAAGGGCGCCGCCGCCGTGCGCGAAGCTCCCAGCACCCACTCGACATAGGCCGTCACGGAAAGCCGCCGCGCGCGATCCGATGGTGTTGCGGAGCGTGAGCCGGCTGATCTTGATGGGATCGTTGGGCGTGACGAATTGCAGCAGGTCCAGGGCGATTCCGTGCGATTCGTGCTGGAACCGGCTGTAGCCCTGCCCGTGCCGCGCGATATACACGCCGGCTTCATCGCGGACCGGTAGCGCGGTCGGATTCCAGACTTCGCCGGTGGCTTCGTCGCGGATATAAATCACTTCTCCCGATGGATCGGAAAGGTGATCGTTGGACCACGGCGTGATCTGATTCTCGTGGCTGTTCACGGACCAGGTGAAGTTGGAGCCGGATTCGGAAACCAGAAATCCAAAGTAAGGATTGGCGATCACGTTCACCCAGGGTTCGGGCGTGCGCAATCCTTCACCCAGTACGATCACATACTCGCGGCCGTTGCGATCGAAGCCGCCGATGCCGTTGAAAAATTCCAGGTCCAGCTCCGGCGAAGGAATTTCCTGTGTTTTCGCGTTACGAGTTCGGCGGCGCGGGGAGAGCAAGGCCGTCTCGCGGCTTTGAGCCTGCGCCTGGGATCGCGCGATTTGTTCGGAGAGCGTGCCGCGGCGCCCTAGAATCAGCACGCGGGCCACGTTTTGCAGTTGCGCGCGTGTCTGGGGAGTGATCAAGTCCCCGCGCACCAGGAAAATTCGCCCGCGGGCGCTCCCGGTATCCGGCGAAAGCCGCAACTGGCTGCCGTGAACCAGGGCCTCGAGCGATCCCTGGAAATCCTGGTTGTAGGACGGCGGCTTTTCATTGACGATCACCAGGTCGGCGGACAATTGCTTCATGCGCCAGTATTCATGCGCGCGAAGCAACTGTCGAATCGTCTCGACGTCATCCTCATTGTCAATCACCGCGAGAATGATCGGCAGATCGCCGGAAATTCCCAGGCTCCACAGCGTGGGAATATCAATATTGGTGCGGCTGAGCTGGTCGGAGGCCGGCCGCAGCGGCGCCTCCGGATAAATCACGGCATTCGCCAGCCGCTGAAACAGCTGCGCCTCGTCCGAGCCGATGCCCAAGTGGTGGAGCTGCACCTGCGCGTGGGTCCAGGCCAGCGTCAAAGTGCGTTCGAATGCCCGCGCGTCCCGGTAGCGATCGGCTAAGTCCAGCACCTGTTCGCGCGAGGCCGCGGCGATCGTCGTGAAGACCAGGTGCGCGGTGCTGCCCGGCTCAATTCGAACGGTGCGCCGCAGGCTGAACGCCGGATCGAGGACGGAGCCCACGGTGTTCGAAAGTTTCCGCCCATCAATGGCTACGGGATTGCGCACATCGTGGCCTCGCCCCAGGAAACGGGCGCGATCGGTTTCATATTCCAGATCGCCGACCGTTTCGCCATTAACGAACAGCACGTGCGCCACCCACACGGGTGGCTCGTCCGGCGAGCGTTTGCGGCGCGTGGCCAGCAGCGCGCCCATGTCCGGTACAAATTCGGTCTCCACAAACAAATTCGCGAACGCCGGATGCGCCACATCCGCGGCCTGGGCAATAAGGGAAAGCTCCGCGTAGGACGTAACCTGAACATCGCGCGTCGCGCGACCCCAGGTTGGTCACGGAGACGCGGCGAACCTCGGCGTCTTCTTCCGAGGACACCACCACTTCCAGCTTGGTGTTCAGCGAGCGGTCGCGCCGGAAAAATTCGGCGTGATCCTCGTAAAATTCCGCCTCGTACGAGTCCGCTTCGACTCCTGTGGATTGGTAGCCTGCCGACCAGACCGCCTGCGACTGCGGGTCGCGAAGAAAGAAATACGTGCCCCAGCAATCGCGCGTCAGATCCTCTCGCCAGCGCGTGATGGCAACGTCCCGCCAGCGGCTGTAACCGGAACCCGCAGCGGTCACCAGCACCGAGTAATTTCCGTTGGAAAGCAGTTGCGTGCGCGGCGTGAAATCATCCGGCGACTTGAAGCGGCGCACCACGGGCGGAATGACGTCACGGACTTTGGCCACGGCCGAAACTTCCTCGGCGCGTGGACGCGCCACCAGCACATCGCGCGGCGTGCGTTCCTGCAGCAGCAACTCGGTCGCCTGCACGATCGGATCGGCATGAAAGCGTGTGCGCATCTGGCCGTCTTCCAAAACATTGGCCAGGGCCACCACCGACATGCCCTGATGGTGAGCCATGAACGCGTGCACCACGGCAACGTCCTGCCCTTCCGGAATTCGCGTCTTGGTGTAATCGAGCGCTTCGTAGAATCCGTAGCGGCCCTGCCCGCCGACTTTGGCGATGCGCTTGAAATTGTCCAGAGCGGCCGAGGGAAAAATCATGGCGGCCAGCGCCGTGGCGTACGGCGAAATGACGATGTCTTCGCTCAGGCCGCGTTTCAGTCCCAAGCCCGGAACGCCGAAGCCCGAATATTGATAGGTCAGGTTCAAATCCCGCGCATTGAATGCGGATTCCGAAACTCCCCAGGGCACGTTGCGCTCCGCGCCGTAGTCGATCTGGCGCCGCACGATTTCACGGTAGGTCTGGCTGAGCATGCTGCCTTCGGGAGAACGCATCACCAGCGGCGGCATCAGGTATTCGAACATCGACCCGGACCACGAAATCAGCGCGGAGCCACGCGCCACGGGCGTCATAAACCGGCCCAACCGGAACCAGTGGGAGGGCGGCACGTCGCCCTTGGCAATGGCGATAAAACTGGTCAGGCGGGCTTCGGAAGCCAGCAGATCGTAGCAACTGGCATCCAGCGTGGCGTCGGCCACCCGAAACCCGATGGAAAACAGTTTTTTCGTCTGGTCAAACAGGAATTTGAAATCCATCGCAAAGAACATGGCGTCGGCGGACTGGGCGAGCTGCAGCAGCCGCTGCACCAGCGAGGCGCAATCCGCGGCACAACCGGATAGTGCGCCGGAAAGAGCGTCAATCCTCGGAATGATGCCTGCGTTTTTCGCCGGATCGCGAGCCAGACGCTCGCGGATCGAGGCAAGTTCCTCTATCCTCTCTGCAAAAAAGAGGGGCGAATCGTCCAGCGTGGGAGTGGATTGGAACGCGGGCTCAAGTTCGACCCATGCGGGGACTTCGCGGCGCAATCGCTCCGCAATCTCCGCGGCGCGTTTTGGCTGCAGGCGGGCCCATGGATTCAGCATTTCCATGTCCTGCGCGTGGCTCTCCACGCACTTTTTTACCGCTGCCGCCCAGACTCGCAATTCCCCGGTCTGCGGATCGCTCTGCTCCTGAGCCAACGCCTGGGCGATATCGTCAATGGTCTGCGCCGCCGATTTAATTTCTCCAAGCAGGGACGCCCAACCCATGGCATCCACCGGAGGCACGCCCAGGATCGATTCCAGCGTATCCACGGCATTGCTGAGCTGTTTGCGCTCGACGGATTGGGCGGGGCGCGATTCCGCGGCAGCTGCCATCGCTTCGCGCAGAAACAGAATCGCATCCTGCAGCGCGGTGAACAGACCATTCTGCGCGACCGGAGTTTGAATCATGTCGCGGCAGGCATTTCCCAGAACAATCAGGTTTCCGGCGAGATTTCCGCTGTCCACCGAAGAAATATATTTGGGCTCCAGCGGGTTCAGATCCAGCGTCTCGTACCAGTTGTAGAGGTGGCCACGGAACATTTCCATCCGCTGCAGCGTCCCCATCGTGCCTTCCAGGCGCTCCACACCTTCCAGCGTTCCTGTCCATCCGAAATCGCGGGCCGCGACGGTGGCCAGGAGGTAAAGACCTATGTTGGTGGGCGAAGTGCGATGCGCCACGATCGGCTTAGGATCTTCTTGATAATTGTCGGGAGGGAGCCAGTGGTCCTCGGGGGTAACGAAGGTTTCAAAAAAATGCCAGGTGCGGCGCGCGATCAGCCGCAGGTCATGCGCTTCGCCGGCCGAAAGCGGTTCGAGATCCGTGAGCCGCGGGGGCAGGCTGATTCGCAGCGCAACGAGCGGCGCGGCGACCCACAAAGCGAGGAATGGCATGGCCACGGGAAGCGCGTGCGGCCTGCCTGCCGCCACCAGGGCGAACGATGCCAGCGCGAGAATCACTCCGCTTATCATTTGCCGGAAGATGCCGAAAATTTCCAAATCCGCGGCATGTTTGGCCTGGGCCGCGGTCACCCACTCCAATAGGTTCTTCCGGGTGACGAACATGCGCACCAGCGTGCGCAGGATCGCATCCGCCATCAGCCAGGCCTGGTAGGCCAGGCACGTGACGGTCAGCCCGATCTGTGACAGCGCCAGGAACAGGTCCGCGAGCACGGAGCGAATGTGGCTGCGGGTGGAAGTTCCCTTGCGAATCGGGCGCAGGCCTGAGAAAAAGGGCATGAGCGGCGGAATGGAAACCATGGCCAGCGCGAATCCGGTCCACACCAGCGGCGACAGCCCGCGGATCAGCCAGCTCAACAGCAGCGTCAGAAAGAGAGCGGGAGCGGACAGCGTGCGCCGCAGGTTGTCCAGCATTTTCCAGCGGCTGATCAGCGGGATGGTGAAATGGCCCGCGTCCGAGCGCGATGTCTTTCCCTTGCCAAAAAGCCACGGCAGGAGCTGCCAGTCTCCGCGGGCCCAGCGATGCTGCCGCGCTGCGGATACGCCGTAGTGCGAGGGAAATTCCTCGAACAGCTCGATATCCGAAGCGAGCGCGGCGCGCGCGAAAATGCCTTCGAGCAGGTCGTGGCTCAGCAGCGTATTGTCCTGTACCTTGGAAGCCAGCGCTTCGTGAAACGCGTCGACGTCGTAAATTCCCTTTCCGGTGTAGCTGCCCTCTCCAAATAAATCCTGATACACGTCGGACACCGCGAAAGCGTAGGGATCCATTCCGCTCGGTCCGGAAAAAATTCTTTGAAACAGCGAGCCGTCGCGATTGGCGGGAAGCGTGGCAGTGATTCTCGGCTGGACGATGCCATAGCCGTCAACGACGCGCCCTTCGCGCGCGCTGTATATCGGCCGATTGAGAGGATGAGCCATGGTGCCCACCAAACGGGCCACCGCGCCGCGCGGCAGGCGAGTATCCGCGTCCAGTGTGAGAACGTAGCGAACATCCGGGATTAATTCGGGGTCGCGCCCGGCGACCGGCTGGAAGGTCGAGTCGCCCTTCGCGCGCAGCCAGCGGTTGAGTTCCTCCAGCTTGCCGCGCTTGCGTTCCCAGCCCATCCACTTCCGCTGCGATTCATTCCAGACTCGCTTGCGATGCAGCAGAAATAAATCGCGCCCCTCCATTTGCCGCCGGCCCGTGGCGGAGATTCAGCCGCTCGATTCCGGCAGCGGCCGCCGACAGTACCTCGGCATCACTGGGAAGGCTCTCCGTGTCGGCGTCCACCCAATCGGACAAAAGCGCGAAGCGCAAGTCGCCGTCCGGGTTCGCGAGATAATGGATTTCCAGGCGGTCGACCTGCTCCTTGATCGAATCCAGTCCGGTGAGCAACGTGGGAATCACGACCATCGTGCGCAGTTCTTCCGGAATGCCGTCCAGCAAGCTCCAGTCGCGGAAGCGCGCGCGGGCCAAGAAGCGAAGTGACGTTGCGGTTGACGAGAGCGATAGCCAAATCGGACGCGGGAATCGCGCCGATCAGCCCGAGCACAACTAAGTAAAATCCACGGCAACGCCGTGCTCCCAGCTGCGCAGCAGCGGCAACGCCAGGATCGCGGCCGTCAGAAAAAGAATCGATCCCAGGTAGCCCGGTCACCGCGGAGCGCACGTACAGGCGCAGCAGCTTCTGCTTCCACGGCGCGCGGTAACCGAGTTCGCGCTCAAATTCCCTGCGTCCCTTGGAAATCAGGTAATAGCCGGGCTCGCTGAGCTGGCTGGCGCGGGCGGCGCGGAGCCATTGCCCGAAGCGGCGGTTCGCGCCTGCGAAGCGCGGTGCAGGGCGCGCTGCGCGATATCGATTTCCGAATGACGGGAACCGCGCGAGAGTTCTTCAATTGCATGTCGATAATAATCGCGCGTGGCAGAAATCCATTTCGCCGAACTGGCTGCCGGCGCGCAAAATTTCGTCCACCATGCTGACGCTCTCGAAAAATTCGTGCCAGTCGAAAGCGGACATCAACCGCATGCTGGTGATCACGTTGCGCACGGTCACGGTCATCGCCGTCTGATCCTGATGCTCGGCGCGGACAATTTCGTCCGAAGTGGTGCCCTGCGCATCGAGGCGCTTATCGAGCCACAGGAGAATCGGTCCGACCTTGGGATCGAGATCGCGGAGGCGCTGCACCAGCTGCACGGCGAATGCGCGCTCCAGCGGTTCTTTTTCAAAGCGGCGGAAAATGGTTGGGGAGACGGCGGGCAGGTCGCCCGCGCCCAGCAGGCTGTCAACCAGTTGATCGGCCTGCTCCCTGGCCTTGCGGCTGCGAACGATGCTGTCGGACAGTTTGCGCAAGATTCTCGACCAGCACGACGCGCAGCGTAATGGCCAGCGCCCATAGTTCGCCGATCGTCAGAGGCTGCACGCGCTGGTAGGCGTTGACGAATCGCCGGAACAAATCCGGCTCGAAACCGGCTGTCGGTGTGCGCCACAAAGCCCAGGTCACCCCGAAGACGCGGGGATAGCCTTCCAGATGTCCCGAAGCAAGTTTGGGCAGGCGGCGATAAAATCCGCGCGGCAAGATCGTCGCGGATTTCGCGCAACTGCTCCTCGACGATGTAGAAGTTGTCGACCAGCCATTCGGCCGCAGGCGTGATCGTGCCGCCCTGCTGAATGCTGGTGGCCGTAGCCCGGTAGTAGTCCAGAAGGATGCGGCCGTTTTCCAGGACGCGCGGAATGAGCGGACGGCCCTCTCCAATGTCTTCTGCGGTAACCTGTGCGGCGGCAAGATGTTCGGCGTGCTGCTCGAGGCGTTCGGCGCTGAAGAGTTCGCCGCGAATGGGTCCTTCCGCATCGGCGAACAGGCGCACAGTTGGGATCGTAGTAGTCATCCGTATAAGCAGCGCGGTCTATATCTTACTCTAACTAGAGGAAATGAACGTGGCCCGATCCGGCGGAGAACCGGAAGTCATTTTACATTCTACAGCGAGGAAATTAAAACCGGGCGTAGTCCGCCCGGTGGATTGTCCCCGACTCAAGCCTTGTGACGCCGCCGAGCGGTGCTTGCCGTCCGGACGGGCGTCTTTCTGATGCGCGCCGGCCCGGTTGCCGGCTTGGTGGAGGTAGCGGAGACGCTAGCCGTTTTTGCGGCTAGCGTACCCAAGGTCGTGCCGATCGTACGAGCCACGCTCACCAGAAGTCCCTTCTGTGATTTTGCTGTGGGTTTGCCCTTGGTCATCTTCATCTTGCGTCTCTTTTCCTTTGATCCCGCCTCGTTTCGCAGGACCTGTCGGGCGTGACCGCTGTTTCTCTTACATCCTGCTGCAGGAGCGACGATTTTTCTTTCCCGCAACTGAGCCTACGAGACGGTTGATTTCGCCTGGTTATAGGCTTGCTCACCCGCTTCCGCAGCGTCCGAAACAGTCTCACGCGCGGCTTCGATCGCCTTCTGCGCGCGGCGGCTCATGTTCTTTCCTTGTGCCACCGCTCCGTCAATTCCATCCCGGACCGATCCGACGATCTGATCGCGAGTTTCGCGTCCCGATTTCGGAGCCAGCAGAATTCCCAGCCCCACGCCGACTCCCAATCCAATCAGCACTCCTGAAGCAGTTCCCTGCCATCTGTTCGCAGACATTTTTCGCCCCCTTTGACTCATCATCAGTAAGATCTCTACCCGTTGGGAAAAATGAAGGAAAGCGTCCGGACGTGCCGGACGCCCTCTCCATTCGGTGTTGTTTTTTTAGCTATTGCCGCTGGAAGCGCGACGGTATTTTTGATCCGTCTTGTCCGTGCCCGTGGACGATTCGCCCGTGGAGGAGATATCCTCCGCGCCGGTGCGTTCCAGGATTTCCTTGGCCCGGTCGATCTCCTCGGAGGTGTCGCAATGGACGGAGAGCAAGATGCCGCCCTTTTGCAAGCGGCCTTCGTATCGCTTGGCTTCATATTCCGGAATGCCCATTCCAATCAGGGCTCCGGCGAATCCGCCAACTGCTCCGCCAACGCCAATGCCCGCCAGCGCCGCCATGATCGGTCCCGCGGCAATCAACGGGCCGACGCCGGGGATCGCCAACGCGCCAATCCCGGCAAGCAAACCCAGTGTGCCGCCGAGAACCGCTCCGGTGCCGGCACCGGCGGTTGCTCCCTCTGGTGCTTTCGTTGCTTTCTCAGTTCCCAGTTCCCGGCTGCCCAGACTCTCCGGGAGCAGGACGGAAATATCCGTCACTGGAAATCCGGAACGCGCGAGCACGTCCGCCGCTCTTTCCACACCATCTCGCGAGGAATAAATTCCAAAGACTGCCGTCTTTTTACTGGCCATGATCAATTCTCCTTTTGGGGTTACGACGTGCGCCGTGAGGAGGCGCTAGGATTTTGGCGGTATGACCGCAATCTCACTGGTGACGTTGGACTCGCCGGCGATCGCCGCGGCCTTCCCTTCAATCGCGGCTTTTTCCTCATCCGTGCGGACCGGCCCCTTGAGCGTAACCTTCCCGTCCTGGGTGATTACCTTGATGTTGTGGGCGTAAGTGGAAAGCGATTTGTCTTTCATGATTTCAGCGCGGATCTTCTGCGTGGTGGTGCGGTCCGCGGGATTCATTTTCTGTTGATCGGCGGTGGTAGCGTCCTTCTGTGAGTCACCCTTATTCATTTTGGTGTTGTCCGCCTGCTGCCCGCCGAATGCACTGGCTGGCGGAAGGGCAAAAATCCCCGTGGAGATGACCAAGGCGATCGCACACGACGCCAAAGGACTTCTTGTTTTTGGTATCTCGTTCATGGCTCGTCCTCCCTGTTTCACGTTCGATGCCGAACCGCATCGCGAAAATCCCAATGCAGCAACAAAACCTCTTGACCCAGCGAACCTACTCCACCATCCCCTGCGGAACTATCGGTTGAAAAATGTAGATTGTGAATCTGTGTGCGGTAGTGAATTGTGACTAAAGAAATTAGCGCTCGCAGGGAGTTGCGCGGGAGATCAAACGTCGATGGCGATCCTGACAGATATCGTTTTTTTCGAGCGCTCGCCGCACCGTTTCCGTGCGCGTCCCCGCCGGCCACTACCGGACCTTACTCGCCGCAGATACCGGATCGCATGTATTGTTCGCGGCTCTTGATGCTTTTAAGATCGCGGGCAGGGAGGGGAGTGGTGGAAGCTAAAAGAGGGCTGGGCTGGCATTCATCTTCCTCTCCCGCAAGTAAACTTTTTAACGGGATTGCGAGCGTTCAGAATTAAAAGGAAAGCGAGTTTTTCTTTATGCCGCTCGTTCAAATCGTGCTGCTTCTGATTATCGTGGGCGTGGTGCTCTGGCTCATCAATCAATACATTCCCATGGCCGCGTCCATCAAATCCATTCTCAACGCTGTCGTTGTAATTGCCGTGATCATTTGGCTGCTGAATGTATTCGGCTTGCTTTCGAACGCCCCGAAGTTCCATCTCGGATAGGCAGCACTCCGCAAGCTCCTTTTTAACTACCTGCGCCCCCTTCCGTTCCCGGCAATTGTTTGGGATTCCAGAAAAAGAACGTCAAATCGTGCGCGGGGCATGTGTCGCCAGGTAGGCGCTGCCTGGAAGCCGTCTATCGTGAACCTGCTATGTGGAAAGTGGACGGCGGTTCAGCGGAGGGAGAGGCGCGGCCTCTGCCGCCGATTCAGAGAGGCGCTCGTTCCACGGCAGCAAGACAATCAGCGTGTAAACGCCCAGCATCGTTCCGACCGGAATGCCCGACAAGCCCAGCATGGCGGCCAAAATAGCAAGCATGCGGCCGGCCCGCGCTCCCGACAACAGAGCCAAACCCGCAAGTAGGCCGACAACGGCGCTCAAAGCCAGCAGCACGATCGCGACTGCGTATAACACGTGAAAAATATTCATCAACGTAAATGGATCCGCTACGCGATTCAACAGGGCCCCAAACATCAGCGTCGCTGTCGCGCTGAAAACAACCAACCCGGCGGCGGCGACCAGGCGCCATAGCCCGTATAACACCCAGCAGATTCCCAGCCCCCGGAGCGGAACGCCTGCTCTGCCTGCGACATGCCTGTCAGCGTTCATAAAACTCTCCCCTCGCCAGATGCGGGCCGGCGCGGGTTGCCGGCTGAACGGCAACCCGTCGCCTCAACCCTCGAGCGTCTTAGTTGGTGGAAGTTGCCTTCTGGCCCTTCACTTCCAGCTCGTTGACCACCTGTTGCACGTTGGGCACGCCTTTCGCGACGCTTTGCGCTCGCGCGCGGCGCGATTCCGAATTCACCTCGCCCTTCAGCGTCACGACGCCGTTCTTCACATCGGTTTTTACATCCTTGTCCAGCTTGGACTGAATCAGCGCCGCATCCAGATTCTTTTCGATCGCCGAATCCAGGTCGGAATTCACGGATTTCGCAGTGCTTTCGTTGTTCGGAGGCAGGACCGCGATCTGATTGGCCACCACCTGTCCGGCCGCATCGCTCTTGGCGATCGTTTCGGCCTGCGCCTTATCCACATCGGAAGGTACGTGTCCGCCGAGAGTGACGACCCCTTTGTCGCGATCCTGGCTGACGCTGACGTCATCCAGATGAGCCTGGTCCAGATCCTTGCGAACCGTGCTGCTAACGTCCGGGGATTGGGTGGGGGTTGACGAACACCCCGCGGCAAGTAACCCCAGCGTAGCAAACGTGATCAAGCTGCCTGCCGTTCTCGAATTCTTCATGGCTCGCTCCTTCGTAAGTGTCATCAGCAGTGAACATCATCCTCGGCGCTTTGCTCTCGAGTTTAGTGAATCTGGAATAGAAGGTGGAAGGCCGAGCTAGTGAGCTCGGCCACGGCAAGCGGGATGTCCGCAGCGGCAATCGACGTCAGGAGTTTCTTCCATCGCCTCGCATTGCGCGCTGCAATACTTCTCTCCCTGGGTCAGGCACGTGCAGTTTGGATGGGCACATTTCGTGTTGGAACTTTCGGCGGCCATTTTTTATTCTCCTTGGGACGTCCCGTGCGATCGCCGTTAAGGCGTCGCGCTGCGCCGGACAAAGTGAAGAATGAGCGAGATCACTGCCAGCACCAGAAGCAGGTGAATCAAGGCAGACGCCACATGAAATACGAGAAAACCTCCGATCCACATCACCAGCAAGACCGCAAACAAAGCGATGAACAGCGGCGACCCTCTCATTCGGCGTGCTCCTTTCAGCGATGCGGATTGACAGGATTCAAAGTTTTGCCCCGACCACGCTGACTGGCACGATGCTAGCGGGTTGCCCGAAAACTGCCCATATGCGGAACTCTTGAGATGGATGGGGATTTCACTTGAGGAGGAATTCGGCTGCGGGGCGGACCGAATCTAATTCCAGAATATTTTCATCGGTACGAATCGAGTTCAATAAAACCTTTGTGCCGGCGATCATGCCGGTGATCTCCGGCCAGAATTTCGATCAGCTTCCCGGGGAGCTCCCCCATTTCTTCCACCGCTCTGGCTGCTTCGTGCGTTGCACCCAGGTATCCGATGCCAAAGCACGCGCCGCACAGACTGCAAAGTTCGAAAATTCCAATTTGAAACGACTGGGTGTTGCGGATGTCCCGATCGAGAATGGCTACGGGGCTCATGAGAGCGTTGGAAGCTGGATTTTTAATCATGAGTGCCACCTCCGCTGAAACCGCGAGCCGCGCTCTAGAATCGCGTGCCCGTCGCGGCCGCGCCAAACAAAATCGCAGAGCCGCATCTCTCGCGTCGCGCCGTCATCGGCGGCAAGTCCACGGCTTCAGGTGATTTTTCTTTTCGGCGTACATGGCGCGATCGGCTTCCGACAAGAGATCGCCGAGCACAGCGGCGTCCTTGGGATCGAATCGCACCATGCCCACGCTGAGCGAGAGCTGGTAGCGATGCTCCTCCGCGCTGACGACGGCGAGCTGTTCCTTAAGCCGGCGCAGGATCGCTGCCTGGTCGCCGCCCGAAGCTTCCAGGGCAAGAATCGCGAATTCGTCGCCGCTGAGCCTCGCCACGATATCGGAATCTCGAAAAGTCCTGTCCAGCGCCCGCGCCGTGCGCACCAGCGCCAGGTCTCCCTCGCGATGTCCGAAGGTGTCATTGATTTCTTTCAGGTGATCGACGTCGGCAAAGATTAAGAGAAGTTCGCGACACCGCCGGCGCATCACTTTCAGCTGCTGCGTCGCCAGAGCATAAAACGCGCGGCGATTGTAGAGGCATGTGAGGTCATCGGTCAGAGCGAGAGACCGTAATTCCCTCTCAAGCGTCGATTGCTTTACCGCGCGGGACACAGTGCGGCGGAGAGCCGCGCTGAGCCCCGACGCATCGGGAGTACTTGACTCGGCGAAGGCTTTGGCGATGCCGTCAACCTCCCGCAGCACACGCTCCAGGTCCTTGTCCTGCGCCAGAAGCGCAGACGTTAAATTCCGATTCAGGGGATTCGGAAAACCATCTGCGGGGTCGCGATTGTCAGCAGCGCGATCGAACGGAAGTATGCGGTGATCGAGCGCGAACTCGTTTCCGTTCGGAGAAGCGCCTTCGGGATCGCTTTGCTCCAGTGTCGCGCGGTGCGGCGCCATCGCGGGAGTTCTCCGTGCCGGTCGTTGAATATTTCGGTTCACGGACATTTCCTTTCCGCGGCAGCGAGCGGTGGTTCCAGGGGCCCGGGGTTTTAGTTTCCAATTAGAATACGTGTTAAAGCGGAAACCAATCCAGTAAAAACATTAGACAATGCCTCTATTTAGCCGATTTCGATGTTCAATTAGGCACATTTGTTGACTATTAGCCTCAGTTTGCCGGGCCATCCAGTCGCTCCAGAAGCGCCATGACTTCCGGCTCCTCGGTTTCGATGAGCACCCTTCCACCCATGTCCGATTCAACCTCCCACAAATTCTCCTTGGTGGTGTCCAGGTACATTTCCGGAAACGAGGAAAGCGCCGCTCGAATTTCGTCGCACGTGGAGAAGCGGTCAGAACCTGCCTTGGCGTCAACCGGTCCGATGTTCATGTCCCCTCCTGGTTAGCGGTGCTTCGGGGTCGCCCTCGAAACAGTGCCGGCGCCCACTGCTATGCTCCCGTACTTACCGGTTGCGGCAAATCCGTGAAACCCCCTAGAAAGGGTATTGAATGACCGGATGGCAAATGGACACACGAGAAGAGCTTTTTTGAACGATTGATTCGAACTAGTTTTCAGCGGAGGATTCCGATGCGGACGAATCAGGGTCGAAGGCATCCGGCTTGACCGTGTAGGCCCGCGCGATTGCGCCGCGTTCGAACACGACTTCGACGACAAGCAGACAGACAATGGCCGAAACGGTCAAGCCCAGCAAGGCAAGAATATACAGCAGCCAATTCGACAGGATCTGCAGGCCACTCGTAATGATGTCTGTGGGCGTCATGGATTGAGTCCCTTGAACTGCAGCATGCGGATTGGCTCCACGCGACCGTAAATCATGAATCGCGAACGACGCTGATGGAAGGGAGCAATAAGCCTGCCAAAGAGAACAAGAAATGTTCGGGCCGGTATTCCCTTCGCCCCGTAGCTGGCGGAAAGCTCACCGTTTGTAGGAAGGAAGGTCTTCGCCGGATGCGCAGGCGGGACGGTTTAGCTGGATTCGGCGTAGCCCAAGCGGTCTCCGCTAACTTCTTCAGAACTACGCAAGATTTACCAAAAAACAGCGATTTTTTCCTACGGCGTTTTCTTGCCAAACATTCGACGCTCGCGGTATGGGCCCTTCATGAGCCCTTCGGTATTCTCAGCGTGAGTTTAAGAGGAGGAAACATGACCAGCGCTCAGTCCTTTGTACATATACTCCTTTTTCGCTGTCGAAATTGCTTCAAGCCGGTAGCTTCAGCCATTGCTACCGGCGAACGAAATCCCGATGAAGCAGACGGACTTTCGTTTGCCCTGAATTGCGTATGCGGCTGGAGCGCTTCGGAAATGGGAGTCTCGGCCAAACGGCACTGGGTGGAGGAGTGGGAGTGAGTCCGTACTCTGTGCTTACGGATGTAATGTTCGCCGCGTGTCTGCTGCCGGGCACGCGGCTTTTTCATTGGGCGGTCGAAATTTTGGCTCTGGCAGATTCGACAGGGGCAGACATTCGAAACGGGAATATTTCGTTATACTCGCCGAGAAATCCGCCCGCGTTGCTCGTCGGGCACGTACTGACCGGCGCCAGACGGCGCCCAGATCGGAAGGAATGAATCATGTCACTGACAACCTATCGCCAGAAACGAAACTTTGGCGTCTCGCCAGAGCCATCGGGGGACTCTCCGTCCAAAGGCTCCAAACCCGCCAGGAAGTATGTGGTCCAAAAACACCGGGCGACCCAACTTCACTATGATTTCCGGTTGGAGCTTGGCGGCGTGCTGCTTTCCTGGGCTGTCCCGAAAGGGCCATCGCTCGATCCTTCCGTGAAGCGGCTGGCCATGCAGGTGGAAGATCACCCGCTAGACTATGCGGATTTTGAGGGCGTGATCCCCGAAGGCGAGTATGGCGGTGGAACGGTGATGGTATGGGACACCGGCGAATGGACGCCCGAAAGCGAGGACGCCGCCGCGGCCCTGCAAAAAGGAGATTTCAAATTCACGCTCCACGGGAAAAAATTGAAAGGCTCGTGGGTTCTGGTTCGCACCCGCGGTTTCGGCAGCAAAGCGGATAAATCCTGGCTGCTGATCAAACACCGGGACTCTTTTGCGGAAACGGGAGACATTACGGCAGAGCAGCCGAAATCGGTTCTGAGTGGGCGCTTGCTCGCGGACATCGCGCGCGACGGCGGCGGCGACGTGGAAAAAGCCGCCACGGGAGATCCGAAGGGAAAGGAAGCGAAGGCGAAGCCCGCCGGCAAATCGGCTTCCAAGCCGGCCGCTCGCGCCGCCAAAAAAAAGCGGAAGGCGTAAACGGCAAAAGGCCGAAGGAGATTGTTCGCTCCCTCGGCCCCGGTAAATCTCGAACACCAAGTAGAAGTGGAACCTTTTAATTGCTTGAGCTTACGCATGCGCAAACTTATTTTTTCCAGGCGCCCTCGATGCCCTGCTCGAAGTGCTCGTAAGCTTTTTTGAGCCCTCCAAGCACTTCGGCAGTGGTCTCGAATAATGCCTGCGCTTTTGGATCGTTCACTTTGGCGACGTTTTTGCGCGCGTGCTCCAGGGTCTCCGTCAGCATCTGCTTGATCTTGGCCGTGTGGTGGCGGGGATCGCTCTCGGGAAATAGTGTCGGTTCCGGCACGAAGATTACCCTCCTTTCGACGATCCTCAGCCATTGCGGTGTTTAAAGAATTCCACCTGCCGCAATCGTTTCTGCGCCGCCGCCTTGCTTTTGTACGGACCGCCCAGATTCTTGCCCTTCTCGGAAAGCACTTTGTATCCAGACTTCGATTTTTTGATCATCGCCGCCTCCTGCCCTCATTTTCGGGAAACTAATATGAAAAGCAATCCATGAATCTCCGTACGAAAAGAAATATTTCACTCACGGACTTTGGGCGTTGATTGCGAGCCATACGTTCGCCGGCAAATCCGCGTAGGCCACTTGCGCCTGAAATTCGGCGGCCCTGGCCGTGCCCTACCGGCTTCCACTTATGGCCCCCCGAGGCTCGCAATGCTATTTTCCTGATGGAAGCAGCAGCTACCAAAGTTTGTCGGGAGATAACACCGGAGGAGGGAGAATTTATGAGCATCGATCTCTCCAATGCATGGAAAAGCGCCAGCCGGATCATCGACGCCGCCGTATCCCTGCTGCCCAACGCAATTTTAGCCGCCGTGATTTTTGTCATTTTTCTGATTCTGGCCTCGGCCGCAAAATCGATCGTTCGGCGGTTGACGGCTCGCAAAGAGAAGCGGCAGAGCCTGGGGTTGTTGCTGGGACAACTGGCGCAAGTCGCACTCGTGATTCTGGGATTTCTCATCGCGCTGTCAACCATTGCGCCCTCGTTTCGGGCCAGCGACTTGATTAAAGTGCTGGGGATCGGCAGCGTGGCAATCGGCTTCGCGTTTCAAAATATTTTGCAGAATTTTCTGGCCGGCATTCTGATCCTGATTCACGAACCTTTCAAGCTGGGCGATTCCATTTCCGTCACCGGATTGGAGGGCACGGTGGATGACATTGCTACACGCGCCACAGTTATCACCATGGCTGACGGGCATCGCGCCGTGATCCCCAACGCCATCCTTTTTACAAATCCTGTCGTCGTGAAGGTCTTTGACGAACGCAAACCGGATCCAACCGAGGCGAATGCCCCGGTGCTGGCAGCCCAGGCCGCAGACCGGCACTGACTTCTTGGCGTTGTGGTACCTCATTTACCGGATAGCCCGATTTTTTCGGCGCGGGCATATTGAGAACTATGAAACGGCTGAACCCTGGATCCGCGCTTCTGGCGAAACTCCTTGGACTGTCAACGCTTGCGGTCTCGATCGCGGCAGCCGCCGGGAGCGGCGGGCAACCGCTCCTCCGCACGCCGCCGCGGAGTGGCATCCGCAGAGCCGGAACGTTTTCCGGACAGATCATGGACAGCAAGTGCGCAACCACCGGCTCGCACGACGCGAACATGAAGAAGCTGGCGGCCAGGGACGCCCGGGAATGCACGCAGAAGTGCGCGAAGGATGGATCTCTTATCCTCTACGATTCGCACACGAAAACTGTCTATCAGCTGGGCGACCAGGAAAAACCTGCGCCGTTCGCCGGCCAAACCGTGAAAATATCCGGCCAGTACGATGAGTGGTCCCAGACTATTGAAATCGAATCGATCGAGGCGAGCACCTAGCAAGAGCCGATGACGAGGACCTGAATCTGGCAAATGGGCAGTTGGGGGAGTTTAGTGGAGCGCGGGCTGCCTCTTACCCGGAGCGCTGGCCCAGACCTTAAATACAATAAATGCTGTATTTGTATATCGTCGGCGTTGAGGTAGCCTGAATTTCCAACAGCCTGCCATTTAAGAGATTGCCGGTGGGGATTTTTATTGTTGGCTGTTTGAGGCAATCCACTCGATATCGCACGAAAGATGGGGCTTCTAGTGTGTTCTACTTTCCAAGAGGCGGCGCTGCCACGGAACGACATGAAGAATGCGCGGGTTCTAATTGTAGATGATCATGAGATTTTCCGGCGCGGCTTGCGCGCCCTGCTGGAGCCGTCGTCCGAGTGGCAGATTTGCGGCGAAGCGGTGGATGGCCTGGACGCCATCGAGCAGTGCAAGTCTCTCCAGCCCGACATCGTCGTGCTGGACGTAAGCATGCCTCGACTCAATGGTTTGGAGGCCGCCCGGCTTATCGTGAAGCAACAACCGGAGCCGCAAATCGTGATTATCACGCAGCACGATTCGCCTCAGATCCGGTCAGCCGCCCTGGAGGCTGGCGCCCAAGCCTTTATTACCAAGTCCGCTGTGGGAAGCGAACTCGTCTCTGCCCTGCGCAATCTGATTCGCGACCGTAGCTCCTGACTTTCAACCGCCGTCAATTGCCGCTCGCTTCTCCGGAATTCCACGTTGCCATCAAAACCAGGATCACTCCAAAGACTGCCAGCAGGCTGATTGCGCGGCGCTTGCTCACTTCATTATTCATAGGGGGCCTCAAAATCGCTGGATTTAGCGTACG
Source organism: uncultured Acidobacteriota bacterium (assembly GCA_963774805.1). GTDB lineage: Bacteria > Acidobacteriota > Terriglobia > Acidiferrales > UBA7541 > Palsa-360. The sequence goes on along the minus strand of CAVZGK010000001.1, from coordinate 289,387 downwards.
CCATCTCTAAAGTGCACGAAGCGAACCATCCAGGAGACAATTTGTCACCTGAAATCAATATACTTAGGATGCGAGCGGTCGCTTCGCGACGCGTGTTTGCTGCAAAAATTTCTGAGCGTACGGAAAAATCGTCGATGCAGGGCTGGAGTTTGTGATGCGGGGCCCAAACATGGAATGCAGAGGCCATCTCACACTAAAGCGCTGCACGTAAAAATCCACGTGGCTCAACTGACTGCAATACGATGTTAGAAAAAACGGCTTCGAGTGTTCGAGCGGCTCGTCGTTCAGGCTTCCACGATCTGGTTGCGCACGGCATAGCGAACCAATTGGCTCACCGAATGAATCTCCAGCTTCCTCATGATGTTCGCCCGGTGAGTCTCGGAAGTCTTGACGCTGATTCCCAGAATGACCGCCACTTCCTTGCTGCTCTTGCCCTCCGACAGCAACTGTACGATTTCGCGCTCGCGGGGAGTGAGACGATCGCGTACCGTCTGAGAAACCTCTGGCAGGGACGTGCCGCGAGTGCGGATGCTGTCGAGCATGATTTCCGTGGCGCAGGAAGTGAAGAACGGCTTGTGGATCGCCAGGGCCTCGACCGCCGCGATCAGGCTGCGGTCCGAATCCGACTTGATGATATAGCCCTTGGCTCCGGTTTCGATGATTTCCCGGACCAGCTGATCCGTATGGTGCATGGAGAGAATCAGCATTTCCGTATTGGGCGAAATTTTCTTGATCTTGCGCGCCGCCTCGAGACCGTTGAGCTCGGGCATGCTGATATCCATGATGGCAATGTCTGGACGGAGCTCCTCGGCCATGGTCACTGCTTCACGGCCGCTGTGAGCCTCTGCGCATACTTTCCATCCGGGATGCGATTCGAGAAGCGTTTTAAGTCCCCGGCGAACCAAGTCGTGGTCGTCCGCAATCATTATTCTTAGTGTTCCCATTTTGCCCTTTTTCAGTCAGTCGATCGATTTTTTTAAATCGCTGGGCCGAAATCGCCAACCTTCAGAACACTCCCCACAGACCCATTCGAACATCAGTTCTAGCCTAGTCACCACTACGGGGCCTATACAGGATTCTATGTATTTTCCCGGGCATTGACAATGTAGCCGAAGCGGCGGTCTGTTCCTATTCGGGCATGGAGAACCGGCACTAGGAAGCGGCCCGAAGCCCGCCAGGATACATAGCGCGTTCCGCGCAACGGACGCATCGGCGTGCCCACGGCAACGCTTCCAGCCTGGCATTGGGAATGATTCCGCCGCAGTGATCGCAGATGCCGTACTCACCCTTTTTCATGCGCACCAATGCCGACTCAATTTCGTTGAGAGTGCGGCGCTCGCGTTCAATCGTCGCAGTCAGCATGTCGCGCGAGGCGTTGTCCCATGCCGTGCCCACTTCATCGTCCGGCTCGCGGTCGGCTACGACTTCCAGGCGGTGGCGGTCGATGCGCATTCGCAATTCGTTGCGTTGCGAGGCCAGCTGCTTTTCGAAAGCGGCGAAACTCTTGCGGGCACTTCGGGCCGGAGTCGACATTTTAGCGGTCACCTCAGATTCAGGATTTTTGACGGCGGCCGATTCGAACAGGCTTTCCATCGTGATCAGCATCAGGCCGCCGATTTGAAAGCACGCTGCATCACGGTTTCTACGGTAATGCCGACCCTGCGATTCAACAATCCATTGCCTCATGTAGCGGTCTGGAGAAAAGACTGTACGCGGGAGAATTTCCAGGATTCGTGATCGGGCCGTAGATTAAGAAGTCCGTTCCGCAGGCGATCCGGTTGGCGGAGGGCCTGCGGAACGGTTACTGCCGAATGCTTCAATCGGGAATTTGCAAATCTAAACGCCGTCAAGCCTATTGCGAGTGAGCGGCTTTGGCCTTGCGATTGGCTTGCTGGCCTTGCGATCCCGCGGCTTGGTCGCCGTGTGACGCCGCCTCTGCGTTGATCCCTTCGGCCAGTTCCGTCAACTTCTGGTCCGTTTCCTTTTCCTCTTCGAGTGTCCTTTCCAGGAGTTCAACGGCTTCGTCCTCCTCAAGAATGTTCGCGTAGGTCCGAACGGTCCCGTAGGCGGCAATTTCGTAGTGCTCCACACGCTGGGCCGCCGAAATCAGTCCGGCGTCCTTCACTTCCCCTTCAAAGTCCTCCTCGATCATTTCACTGCCTTCTTCCACGAGTCCCTGCATTGCCTTGCACTTCTTCCCGGCCGATTTCTCGCCGAGCGAAGTGAAGATCTGCTCGAGCCTGCGGGCGTGTTCTTTGGTTTGTTCCAAATGCTCCTCAAAACCGGTCCGCAGGTCCTGCGATGTCGCAGCCTTAGCCATCTTCGGAAGCGCCTTGATGAGCTGTTTCTCGGCGTCGTAAATGTCACGCAATTCGTCAATGTAAAGTTCTCTCAGTGTGTTTCTCTCCATGGGACCCTCCATCAAAGTTTTGCCGGGCAACGCCGTAGCATGGAGAAATCGGCGGCGCGCTGCTATCGGGATAAAGGTGTAATTCCACAATCAACGCTAGACGACGGTGCGGCGCGATCCGGAGTCGAACTTCGGCGCGCAAAAAAAACGAGACGCGGCGGAGACTTGCCGCCGCGCCTCGCACGAGCGCCTACCGCTGTCGAACCTACTGCTGCTTCTGCAGTGTGCCGGAGGCGAATTGCGTCGCATCCACCTGCAGCACGATCAATTGCGAATTGCTGGCCTGATAGATGACGTATTGCAGCGTTGGTGGAGTGGTGCCCAGCGATTCCGCCACGGAAATGGTGAACCGCCCGGCGTTGGCGCCGTCCGGAACCAGAGTACCGCTGATGGCTGCGGCGGCATTCTGGCCGGTCACGACCGTATTGAAGAGATCATTCACGTTGACGACTCCCGTGAGACTCGTGCCGTTTACGGAAACGACTCCCAGGGAATCCAGCTCGTTATTGGCGTTCGAAGCCGACGTCGCCACGGAGAAGTTACCCGCGGTAAATGTAGGCGTGCCGGCCGCCGGAAGAATCAGCCATCCGCCGCCGATCAAGTTCGTATCGAGGTCAATCAACAACCCTGCGAGTCCCGCATCCGCGGGACTGTTCGGGTCCGTCGGGTTGATGGTTGGATCGGTCAGGTAAAGGCTCAGCACGCTAAGGTTCTGGGTCGTGCCCGGGGTAATGGTTATGGTTCCATAGCCGCTGCCGTTCACAGAATAAGTCCCGGTGACAGCAGCGCTCGTGGACGTCGCGCCTTCCTGCACGTCGGCGAAGCCCCCGGTAACGTGCCCGCTCGCGTCCATCGTCAGTTTGCCAACGGCCGCGAAGGAGGCTCCGGCCGAGAGGTTGCTGGAATCGGCGAACAGGAAAGAATTTGTCAGATTCGCGTTGGTTACTCCGGAAACGCCGGCATAAGCCGTGCCCAGCGTAGGCTCCCCAGCGTCGACGATTTCCAATCGAAAGACTTTGGCGTTCACGACGTAGTATCGGTAGTTGTTGCCGCCAAAGATCATCGTTCCTCGGCCTGTCGCGTCCGGCGCCGTATACGTGCCGGTGTTGCTGCCGCCGCGGCTGATCGTTCCGCCGGAATTTTGATCGATGTCGGCGGTTGCCAGATTTCCTGCGCCATTCGATGTGAGCAAGCCGCCAAAGATCTCAGCCTTGCTGCCCGCCTTGCCGGACACGGTAAAGACGAAGGATCCGCTGACCTGCGCCAGCGTTGTTCCGCCCAGCGTCTGGAAGTCCAGGGTTCCGCTCGACGTAGCACTCGAGTCGAATTCGCCAATCAGCGCATGCTTGCCGTTGACCTGCGACACGCTGAATGTTTCCGTGCCGGCTACGCCGACCGCGCTGTTGTTCGTCACTAGCGTCAGGGTCCCGAGGCCGTTCGCACCGACCGCCAGCGTTCCGCTCATAATCATGTCGCCGCTGGGTTGCGGAGACGCCGCTCCTCCGGAGCTGACGTAATCCTGCTCTCCGCTGGTGATCGCGCCGCCCGCGCCCAGGACGAAGGCGCCCGTGATTGCATACGTATTTTTCTTGGAGTCTTCTCCGTTCACGGAGAACGTATACGTTCCCGTGGACAGAGCCGCGCCATTCACGGCCGTCACCGAGACATTCGCGGTGGCCGTGGCCGATGAACTGCTCGTGGCGGTTGCGGTAAGCACCGCGGCGACCGCGGCGCCCGGCGCTGTGTAAGTCGTGCTTGCGCCACTGGCGGTATGCGCAGGAGAGAAAGTTCCGCACGTGCCCGTAGGCGTGCAGGTCCAGTCCACGCCGGCGTTCGCCGTGTCGTTCATTACCGTGGCGCTTACCGACGTCGTCCCTCCCACACTGAGCGAAGCCGGGGGCGCGGTCGTCAGCGAAATAGCGATGGCGGCGGACGTCGAAATCGCGACGGTGGCAGCGGCAGTTTTGGTGTGGTCGCTGCTGGCGGTTGCGGTGATGGTTACGTTTCCGCCGCCGGTCGACGGCGCCGTGTACGTGGTCAGCGCTCCGCTGGCCGTGTGCGAAGGGCTGAAGGATCCGCAAGATCCTGCGGGAGCACAACTCCAATCCACGCCGCCGGCCGCGGTGTCATTCGTTACGGCGGCGGAAATCATGGCGGTCGCGCCGGCCGAGAGTGAGGCTGGCGGCGCCTGGCTCACCGCAATAGAAATGGCAGGGGGCGGATTCGACGACGTCGTGGAACTCGACCCGCAACCTGAAATACTCATGCCCAGAGCCAGGAGCAACGCTGCTCCCCACACCCGGAACTGCCACTTCGCGCAACCTGTCTTCACGACACCCTCCTGTAGTTTCGGACTGATTCGCGCTCTCGGGGCCCAACCGGCCGCGCGAAACGCGTCTAGACACACCAACAGCATCGATCTCCAGTTCACGCTCTAATCCACGCGATCAGCCGGTCAGCCGGAGCGAGGGATAAGAACGTTGGTTGCCCACATTCGTGGGAGGAAATTGCCTGAAAGACTGCAAACCGGCAATCAGGGGGAAACTCGAGACGAACCGGTAAAACTATGGACGAAATAATTTTCCTAGGGTCATTCCATTTTCATTCTAAGTAACTGCATTGATTGTGTGGTCTCGGCCGACCCTTAAAATGAGCCTCGCCAATCCGTAATTTTCCGCCGGACGGCGCGAGGGGCATGCGATGGTCAAATCCAGAACGTATCGGAAGGACGCGGCACGCCAGTGGAACAGGAGTAAAGTCCGCTACGCCGTGGTCGGCCTGGGCTATATCTCCCAGGACGCGACGCTCCCGGCATTTTTTAACGCGAAAAGCAATTCCGAAGTGCGCGCGCTGGTATCGGACGATCCGCTCAAGGCCCGGCGTTTGAGCGGAAAATATGATGTACCGCTCTTCTATTCCTATGAGGAGTTCGATCTGTGCCTGAAAAGCGGTGAGATCGACGCCGTGTACATCGCCCTGCCGAACTCCATGCACGCGGCCTACGCTATCGCCGCCGCGAACGCCGGGATCCACGTGCTGTGCGAGAAGCCCATGGCACCGACCGAGAAAGAATGCCAGGCCATGATCACCGCGGCGCAGGACAACGGCGTGAAATTAATGGTGGCCTACCGCCTGCACTTCGAGCGCGCCAACCTTCACGCCATCGAAGCGATTCGTTCCGGAAAAATCGGCGCACCGCGCATTTTCAGTTCCGTGTTTTCCCAGCAGACCGCCAGCGGCAATATTCGCCTGCAGCGTGATCTGGGAGGAGGCCCGGTCTGGGATATCGGGATCTACTGCCTGAATGCGGCGCGATATCTGTTTCGCTCGGAACCCCAGGAAGTCTTTGCCATGGCCGCGACGAGCGATGACCCGCGCTTTCGCGAAGTGGAAGAGAGCGTGACCGCCGTGCTGCGCTTTCCGGAAGCGCGCCTGGCGACGTTTTCCTGCAGCTTCGGGGCCGCCAGCGTCTCTGAGTTCCAGGTCGTCGGCAGCAAGGGAAATCTGCGGGCCGATCCCGCCTACGATTATTCCCAGGGGCTGCGGCTGAAAGTGACGATGAACGGAACCACTCGCGAGAGCGTTTTTCCTAAATCCGATCAGTTCGCGCCAGAGCTTCTCTATTTCTCCGACTGTATCCTGAAAAATCGCGAGCCGGAACCGTCAGGGATGGAGGGCATGGCCGATGTCCGGATCATTCAATCGATCTACGAATCGATTGAATCCGGCAAGCTGGTGAGGCTGTCCCCCGCGGAAATTGTTGCGCGGCCCAGTGCCGAGCAGGAAATCCACCGCCCGGCTATAGCCCCGCTGGAGTTGGTTCATGCCCATAGCCCTAGCCGATAAGTGCGGTCCGTAGAGTATTTTAGATTTTACCCTTTATCGCCAAGATAGCTACTGAAGACGAAGCTATCTTAAATTGTACATAGTTAGAAGCGCAAAACTTGACTAAGCGGACACTCGTCGTTTTGTGATCGAGCCGCGACCCAAGTAGTATTCAATGCGTGTATTCACCCCATAACAATAGTTACTACGTTCTTTCATCAAACCACTCTTGCAATACAGTAAATTACCTAGTACCTTTACAGCGTTTCCGCCTGGGGAACTCAATGGTTTCATTCATTGTCCGTAGGTGGCATGGCATGTGAGCTTCGTTCCGAGGTAGCACATGCAGTCTGAGCGCTTGGATCTTTCAGCTCGTTCGCAGTTCCCGAGGAACTGCTTCCACTCTATGTGCGTTCGTCTAGCGATGCCAATTGATTCATTCCTCAGCAATATCAATCACTTCCGGGTCGGCGCGTCGCGCCAAGTCGGTAATTCCGGAGTTATCGGACAACCTGAACGGACCTCTTCTAATCAAAGTGTGATAGCCGGAGCCATCTGCGGACAGCAGCCCAGCCACTGGTCACAGACGCAAGCGTCTTCGAATTGCAAAGGGTCTCGGGAAATGGCAAGGCTTGGCGAGCATCCTGCTCCCGGCAGCAACTGCACTCGGCACCTGCCGGAACCTAACTCGGTGATCGAGAACCGACTTGGCGGTTGCGCTGGAAGCTTGCGAACCCAAACCGACCCTCAGCCCATCACTGTGTATTCGCTCACTGCAATTTGAGCTAAAAGCCTCATCGGCCGAAGTGAAATGCCGTTACGCAAGGTTGAGTTCGTGGTGGAACTTTAACTGCCAGCAGGGGTTTGAATGATAGAGGCGGAGCTGACCTCAACACTGCGGTATTCGGAATGCGGGAGACGAGGTATGGACTTGCCATTTGTGGAGCGCCATTCGCCACCGGAACGCCCTAAACGCCACGTGAGGCTGCTGATCCAGGCCATCGTGGGCCTCTTGCTTTTTGTTAATGTTCCACGCGCGGACGCGCAACAACAGTCCGATGCTCCTGCGCGCACCACCGGTCTGGCCCTGCAAAATTTCAATCAGGTCGCCGCCTCCGTTGGCGATATTAAAGCCATTCTGGTGAAAGACGTGGGCCTGATGGTTGAGTTAAAGCGTTGGGTAGCGAAGGATGCCACCGACCACGGCCAAATCGTCGGCGAAACGGAACTGAGCGATTATGCCATTTTCGACCGCCTGGCCACGGACATCGAATTTCGTTCTGTCGCTACCGCGCTAGTTCAGAAATACGGATATCTGGTTCCGAAGTTGAATCCGGAATCCGACCTCGCGAAAGAGCAAGAACTGCTGAGAGTCGAACGCACGAAATGGCTGGCTCAGGCCCAAGAGGAGGAGCGCGCCCAATCTCGACAGAAAGCGCAGCAGGCGATGCAAAAAGCGGTCGCTTGCCAGGCGCAACCGTCGGATCGCGATTGTTCGGAAACACCGTCGGCGCCGCCAGTTGATAATACAAACCGCGGGCGCCAGTTGGAGACGTTGCCCGCGGGAAACCCACCTCCTGACATGAATATTCCCAGTGGGCCAACCGGGCCGGGTAATTTGCTCCAGCGCACGCAATTGATGCAGACCGGCGCTTCGGGGATGGACATGCCGATGTCTCCCCAACTTGACGGAAGCTATGGCGGCTATCCTTATTCCTCAGCGGGCAGCCCGTTCTCCTCGACGGGGGACATGGGTGTCGGATCCCTCTCCGCGGATTCGACGGGGTCGCGCCCCAACCGGCAGATCGCTGCCGCGTTCGGCGGGTCCAACGGCGGCGGTACGGCGGGCTCAAGCGACGGATTGCTCGGAGCGTTTGGAATGGGTCCGGGAACGGGTTCCGGGATGGGCTCTGATTTTGGGGGCGGCCTATTCAATAGCGGCGGTTCGTTCAATTCCCTTTCCCAATCCGGAACTGGATCATCTCTGCTTGTTCCCATGCAACCGAATCGCAGGTATCCCGAACAAAATCGATTGGAACCCGCCGGAATGATTCGAAAAGCGAATCCCTACGAAAACGTGCCTTCGCTGTTTGACATGTATATGCAGACCGTCGCTCGTCCATCGACTCCAAGAACGATTTGGCACGGAAATCTTTGAGAACGGCACGCGCGACTTGCAGCTGATTCCCATGGATCTTCCCGCCGGACCGGACTACGTGGTCGGACCGGGAGACGGATTGTCCATCGATCTTTGGGGCGGCGTATCCCAGCGCTTGATTCGCACGGTGGACCGCGGCGGGCAAATCACGCTGCCGGAGGCAGGCCCGATCCTGGTAAGCGGAAAAACGCTCGCAGTCGGTGCAGCAGGATGTGCAGAAGGTCTTCGAAATCAGTATCGAGACGTCTCGGTTGGCGTTTCGCTCTCGCGACTGCGAACCATCCGCATTTATGAAGTGGGAGACGTCACCAATCCTGGAGCCTATGACATCAGTTCGCTCTCGACGCCGCTCAATGCGCTGTTTGTCGCCGGCGGACCGTCCACACGCGGCTCGATGCGAATTCTGAAGCATTATCGAGGCAACCAACTCGTGCAGACCGTCGACGTTTACGACCTCTTGCTTCATGGCGTGAAAACCGGAATCGAGCGGCTGGAAAATGGAGATACCGTTCAGGTCCCTCCGATCGGCCCGCAGGTCACCATCGAAGGAATGGTGCGCCGCCCGGCGATTTATGAGTTGCGCGATGAACAGAATCTCGCCAGCGTCTTGGAATTGGCCGGCGGAGCTTTTGCCCGCGGCCGCGCTCGACCACATTGAAATCCAGCGGCTAGTCGCGCATGAAAAGCAGACCATGCTGAGCGTGGACATTCCGCGAGAATGCCGATCCGTCCGAAATTACCAAGAAGCTGGAATCCTTCGAAATTCACGACGGCGATCGCATCCGTATCTATCCGATCGCGCCGTACAACCAGGACACGATTTATCTGGAAGGTCACGTCGTGCGACCGGGCCGCTACTCGTACCGCGACGGCATGCGACGTCACCGATTTGATTTCGACGTACAAAGACATGCTGCCCGAGCCGGCGCACGCAATACGCCGAAATCATCCGCCTGAATCCTCCGGATTTTCGTCCGAGCGTGGAAAGTTTCAGTCTGGCCGAGCGCTCTGGCCGATCCGAGCAAAGCGCCTGTGCTTCATCCGATGGATACGGTTCGAATCTTCAGCCGGTTTGACTTTGAAAATGCGCCGACCGTGGCCGTCATGGGCGATGTGCGTAGTCCCGGCACGTATCAAACGGCCGGACAAATTCATCTGGCGGATGCGATTCATCTGGCGGGAGGACTTACTCCGGACGCGGAGACGATCCGACGCGCAGGTGTTCCGCTACTTGCCGGATGGCAAGTTCAAAATCTTCAGCGTCAACCTGGGCCAGGCGCTCGCAGGGCGATGCGGTTGAAAACATCGTTCTGGAACCGCGCGACCGCCTGCTGATCCATCGCAATCCCGATGCGGTCGAACAAGCCACCGTTTACGTTCAAGGCGAAGTGGGCAAGCCGGGCCGCTATCCCTTGACGACCAACATGCACGTGGCGGATCTGATTCGCGTGGGCGGCGGCCTGAAACCCAGCGCGAACACGGAATCGGCGGACTTGACCGAGTACGATGTGCTCCAATGAGCAAAAGCTTGCGGGTCAGCAGAGGAAATCGCAATTGCTGCGGCTCTCAACGGCGATGCGAAAGCCAACCCGCCTCTGCGCAACGGGGATGTTTTGACGATTCGCCAGCTTCCGGGGTGGAACGATCTGGGCGCCTCCATCACGTTGAAAGGTGAAGTCAAACATCCCGGAGTGTACGGCATTCGTCCGGGCGAAAGGCTCAGCTCAGTTCTGGAACGAGCTGGCGGCTTTCAGCCAGATGCCTATGCTTATGGCACGATTTTTCAAAGAACGCAGGTGCGCGATCTGGAAATGAAGGAGCAGGAAACACTGATGGCGCGCGCGAAAGGAGTCGAGAGCAACATCCAACTGATGCCGGAAAATACGCCTGCGGAGAAGCAGGCGAAACAGACGGCCTTGCAGCAGTATCACACGACGATCGAGCAGTTGAGCGCCAATCCTCCGATTGGGCGAGTTTCCCTCGAACATTTCTCCGACGATCGCCCGATGGAAGAATACCTCCGCCGACATGGAAGTCCGAGCCGGGGACACCTTGATTCATTCCCAAGAGACCGAGCTACGTCCTGGTGACCGGGCAAGTTTTTAATCCCACCGCGATCGCCTATAGTCCCGGAAAGAGTGCGGCGTGGTATCTGAGCCAGGCAGGCGGTGCGACGCTGCTGGGAGACAAGAAAGCCGCGTTTCGTGATTCGCGCCGATGGATCGATCATCAGTTCCAAGGGCAGCCTGTGGAGTCGGGAAGCTCATTTGGCGCGGCTTTGCAACCGGGAGATTCCGTCGTGGTGCCGGAGAGAGCGATCGGAGGACCGCGCGATTGGAGCACTGATTTTCGCGGCCGCCCAGGTCGCGAGTTCGGTCGCGAGTACCGTGTTTATCGCGCTGCACTACTAGGTGAATTTAGACTATGAACCGAAAGCGAGTTCATCTTTTGCTGAATTGTTTCTCATTCGTGGTGGGCCAAACGTCGTGCTCGATCTGCCTTGCGCAGACGCTCCACGACACTGCGCGACGTGTCGTCCGCGACCGATTCGTCGGCACTCCCGGAGGCACCAGGCTTCAAGGGCGGTGCCATCCGACGAAAAACCAGAAGATCCAGATCCCCAACAACGGTTCGCCCGATTTGAATCCGCTGGGAGTTACTTTCCTCAAGCATCTGGTATCCGATCAAAAATCCATTTGGACCAGCCCGAGCCGTCTGCGCTGGTCCGACGGTGCGTGGCTGTTTCCGCTGGCGGCGGCGACGGGAGGATTTTTCGCGTCCGACCGTGCGGTCCCTCCGGCACTTTCGACGGATCCGAATCGAAACTGAACCGCTACGTCAAGATTTCCGATTACGGCCTCTATTCCTGATCGGCGCCGGCGGCGGGCTCTATCTATGGAGCAAGTTCACGCACGACGATCACCAGCGAGAAACCGGAGTTCTTGCCGGAGAAGCGGCAATTGACAGCTTTGCGGTCAATACCGCGTTCAAATACGCGTTCGGAAGGCAGCGGCCGTACCAGGGCGCAGGCTGGGGAAATTTCTTCTCACGGAGGCATCTCGTTTCCTTCGGACCATTCGGCCGTGGCCTGGTCGATTGCCAGCGTGATTCGCCCATGAATATCCCGGGCCCGCTTACGCAAATTGGCAGTGTATGGCCTGGCGACCGCCGTCAGCGCATCGCGCGTTCTGGGAAAACAGCATTTCCCGTCGGACGTCGTGGTTGGCGCCGCGATTGGATGGCTGATTGGCTGGCAGGTCTATCGCGCGCATCACGATCCGGAACTTCAGCGGAGACGCTGCGGACCACTCGCGGCAGCCCGATGAAGGAGAGGATCATCGCGAACGCCAGCACATGGGCTCTCCCTCGGTTCCGCTGGATAGCTGGGTGTATCCGGCTTTCGAGAAGTTAGCGGCGCTGCAATATCATTCACACCGAGCTCATGGGACTGAAGCCCTGGACTCGCATCGAATGCGCGCGCCTTACGGAGGAAGCCGGCGAAAGCATTGCAGCAGGCGCAGGGTTCCGATGCGGACGAGGCGGCGCGCCTGCAGACGCAACTGGAGCAGGAATTCGCGTACGAAATCGCGTTGCTCGGCGGCGGCCACAATCTAACGGCTAATCTCGAATCCGTTTACGCGCGAGCGGTGTCCATCAGCGGACCCGCGCTGACCGACGGCTACCACTTCGGTCAAACCGTTTCGCTACGATTTCGGCAGACCTTTCGAGCGCGGAACCAATGGTCAGGCCGGCGGATCCTTCAGTGCCGCGGCGGGCCCGCTGATGATCTACGTGCGCGCGGAATACCAGCACGCTCCCGCTGCGCCGGCGATTTCCACCTCTTCAGCTGAATGCCATCGCGGTGGTGGATGCCGTGCCGTCCACGCTGGTGCCGGCTGGTCCGTTCGCTGCCGTCAATCGACTTCAGCTTCTGGATAGTTACGTTGGCGTGAATCTGGGCAACTGGCAACTCACGCTCGGCAAGCAAAGTCTTTCCTGGACTCCGGGGCCCGAAGGATCCCTGCTTTGGAGCGACAACATCGATCCCGTCAACATGGTGCGGCTGGTGAATCCCGAACCGCTCCAATTGCCGCCGTTCCTGGAATTTCTTGGGCCCGTGCGCATCGACCAGTTTTTTGGCCGCCTGGAGGGACATCCCTATGTTCCGCGCCCGTTCATCTACGGACAAAAGATCAATGTAAAACCCTTCAAGTTCCTGGAACTCGGTTTCGGCCGCACGGTCACGATCGGCGGACAAGGGGGCGACCCGGTCACCGGCGGCAATTTGCTTCGCAGTTTTTTCGGCGTCGTCGATACCCGCATTAACTCTGTGCCGGGCCACAACCAGAGCGAAATGGACTGGACATTTTATGTTCCGGGCGTGCGTAATTACGTGGTGATCTACGGAGACGCAACCGCGCCGGACGATATTCTGCCCATCCAGAATCCCGCCAGAAATCCGTGGCACCCGGGAATTTACATCACGCGATTTCCGGGATTGCCGAAATTGGATCTTCACGTGGAAGGCGTTTCGACCGAGCAGCCCGGTCGCGCCACGGCCATCGGCCAGACCAACCGCGGCAATTTCAACTATTGGAACGAAACGTACCATGACGGGTACACCAACGGCGGCAACATCATCGGCAATGCGGTTGGGCGAGAGGGACGGTCGATTCGCGCTTGGCTGACCTACTCGTTTTCCGCGCGTAACACCCTGCAGGTTGGGTACGTACACAATTCCGTGGCGGCTGAATTTATTCCTGGCGGCGGAGCCTGGCAGGATTACTTCGTTCGAAACCAGGTGTATTTACACTCGGGTTTTTACGTGAAGACGGAAGTACAGTACGAAAACATTTCGAGGTATCCACTCCTCTTCAGCGGCGCGCAGCGTAACGTCACGGCAATCGCGGAAGTAGGGTTTTCTCCCAGGGAACGGGCTGGGCAATAGTTTCGAAGCGGCACGAGATTTCTGTTCTTGAGCTGCCTGGGGCGTGAATGAGAGATAAGTTGACCAAACCGAGTCGGCCGCTGGTGGGGACGATGGAGTGCGGCCCGGATTTCGAAAATCCGGATGATCGCGCGTTTCAGACGTCCTCCGTGGCCAAGTTCCGCCTGGTTTGGGAGAAGCGGAAATTCGTATTCCGCTGCCTGGCCTATGGTGCTGCGGCTTCCCTGCTCATCGCTTTTTTGATTCCCAAACGTTATGAGTCGGTCGCCCGATTGATGCCCCCGGATCAGTCCAATTCGGGCCTGGCGATGTTGGCGGCCCAGGCGGGAGGCCGCTCCGGCGCGGCGGGAGGCGCGGGCGCGCTCGGATCGGGACTGGGAGCAGGGCTGGGATCGATTGCCGGAGATTTGCTGGGAATGAAAAGTTCCGGCCAGCTTTTTGTGGCCATCCTGCGCAGCCAGACCGTGGAGGATGATCTGATCACGAAGTTCAATCTCCGTAAGGTGTACTGGGATCGTTATATGGAGGATGCGCGAGCGGACCTGGAAGAAAAAACCGACGCGGCAGAGGATCGCAAGAGCGGCATCGTGACGATTCGTGTGATTGATCGCGATCCAAAACGAGCCGCAGCGCTCGCGCAAGAGTACATTTCCGAACTGAACAGCGTGGTTACCTCTCTGAATACTTCAGCCGCGCGCCGCGAGCGCGAATTCCTCGAAGGGCGTCTGACACAGGTAAAACAGGATTTGGAGGCCGCGGAGAACGGCTTCAGCGACTTTGCCAGCAAGAACACCGCGTTGGATATCCCCGCGCAAGGAAAAGCAATGATTGAGGCGTCCGCCGCCCTTGAAGGTCAGCTCATCGGAGCGCAAACCGAACTCGAAAGCCTGCGCCAGATTTATGCGGACGGCAATGTGCGGGTTCGCGCCACCCAGGCCAGGGTGAATGAACTGCGCCATCAACTCGATCAGATCGGAGGAAAATTCGATTCGACGAGCCAATCCGGCGGTGCAGCCAATACCTCCATGTACCCTTCCATTCGAAAATTGCCCATATTAGGCGTCCGCTATGCCGATCTGTACCGCAACACGAAGGTCGAGGAAGCTACGTTTGAGACACTCACGGCAGAGTACGAGCTGGCCAAGGTGCAGGAAGTCAAGGAAACGCCCAGCGTGAAAGTGCTCGATCCGCCGAGTTACCCGGAAAAGAAATCGTTTCCTCCTCGAATGCTGATCGTCTTTTTGGGATCTCTCGCGGCTATGGCGCTCGGCGTGTTCTGGATCCTCGGCACCGCATCCTGGACGGAAATTGATGCCGGAGATCCCCGAAAGGCGCTCATCCTGGAAATTTCGCACACCACACGAGCGCATCTCCCCTGGGGGTCTTCAAACGGAACGGGCAATACGCAATCGGAACAGGAGCAGCAGGAGATCCTGCACCGTGAGCGCGACCGTTCGGAGAAGCGCGAGCCATGACCGCGTGGCGGGATCCGCGAACGGGCCATCAGCGAGAAAACGACCGGAACCAAAAACGGGATATACCGTGGATCGATGAGATAAAGAATGGAAATTTGCGCCGCTATCGAAGTCCCCGTCGGCTGAGCGTGCAGTTGCAGCGAGAAATGGCTCAATGAATAAGCTGGAAAAGCTGGTCCTGGTGAAAAATGCCGCGGCGAACGTGGTTCGCGGCGGCGCGGCCGCCTTGGTCGCGATCGCGCTTCCTCCCTTCCTGACACGAATGATGAACGCGGATTCGTTTGGCGCATGGTCGCTGGTACTGCAGCTCAGCGCGTTCGTCGGTTATCTCGATTTCGGGATACAGACGGCGGTCGGACGATTTGTGGCGGGAGCGAACGAAAAACGCGACGCGGAGTACCGCGACCGAATCGTTAGCACATCCTTCGCAGCCCTCTCGGCCGCCGGTGCGCTCGGAATCCTTGGAAGCATCGCGATCGCCGAGTTCCTGCCGCATATTTTCCGGCAGATCCCGTCTGCATTGGTCCACGATGCCCGGGTCGCGATACTCCTGGTCGCGGGTTCTTTGGCTGTGGGCCTGCCCGCATCGGTGTTCAATGGGATCTTTCTCGGCCTGCAGCGAAATGAAATACCCGCGGTGGTGATTGGGGGCTCACGGCTCGTCAGCGCCGTGGGCTTGATTCTGGTTGTGCGCCACGGAGGCAATCTGGTGTCCATGGGCCTGACGGTGGCGGCGGTGAATTTGGCCTCGTACGTACTTCAATATCTGCTCTTCCGGCGTATGGCGGATGGAACAAGGGTCTCGCCCAAGCTGGTCTCACGATCGGCGGGGCAGGACTTATTAAACTATTGCATCAGTCTCACTGTGTGGTCTTTCGCGACGCTTCTGGTATTGGGATTGGATTTGACGCTGGTGGGCTATTTCGATTTTCGATCGGTCGCGTATTACGCCGTGGCTGCAACCTTCATTACCTTCATCCTTGGCTTGCAGAATGCTCTCTTTGGGGCGCTCATTCCGGTTTCGGCCGTCATGGAAGCGCGCAACAGCACCTCGGAACTGGGCGCCATGCTGATTTCCGCAACACGTTATGGAATGTTTTTGCTGCTGGCGTCGGGTGTGCCCTTGCTGATCGCCGCGCGGCCAATCCTTTCCGCATGGGTAGGTCCCGACTACGGGGTTCACGCTGACCTGATTCTCCGGGTGCTGGTGATCGCGAATATCGTGCGGCTTTCCGCTGTTCCCTACGCCATGCTGCTCGTGGGCACCGGCCAGCAGCGCCTGGTGATCGTCAGCCCCCTGATTGAGGGCTTTTCAAATCTACTGGTGAGTATCGTCGCGGGCGCGATTTGGGGAGCCGTCGGGGTAGCGGTTGGAACCCTGGTCGGAGCCGCGATCGGCATCCTGTGCAACTTCGTTTACAACATGCCGCGATCCGTAAAGATCGGGGCGTCTCGCCTGCGCTATTTCGTCGACGGTTACCTGCGCCCGTTGTTATGCGCCACGCCGTTTCTTTTGGTGCCGGTCCTGCGCGGCGCCGGGGCGACCGCAGACGCGAGTGAGATTCCATCGTTCATCCTGGCGACAACTTTGTCTTTGATTGCGGTCTGGAGATTCGGGCTTACGGCGGAGGAGCGGAAGTCGATCCTTCTCTCGGTCGGCTTCGGTTCGAATGGGCGCGCCCGGACGAATTCGTACTGAGAAACGACAATGGGAATCGTGCAAAAAGCGCTGCAACGCCTTCGAAAGGAAATCTGGTGGGTGCCGCCACGCGCGGTGCGCGCGGGGAGTAAATCCTATATTTATCGTCCCCGCCGGATTGACGGGCCGCAGTTCATCCGCATGGGGGATCGCAGTACCGTGGATCGCTACGGCTGGCTGAGCGCCTTGGGCGCTTATGGTTCGGCGCGATACGAGCCGAGTATCACGCTCGGAAACGATGTGCACATCGGGCGCTACGCCTGCATCACCGCGATCCTCGGCATCGTGATTGAAGACGGATGCCTTATCAGCGAACACGTTTACATCAGCGACCACAGCCACGGGACAGATCCTGAGCTGGGTCCCATCGTTGAGCAGCCGCTGGTGAGCAAAGGCCCGGTTCGAATCGGCGCGCATAGTTTTGTCGGATACCGCGCCTGCATTCTTCCCGGCGTTACGTTGGGAAGGCACTGCGTGGTGGGCGCGAACTCGGTGGTTACGCACAGCTTTGCGGATTACTCCGTGGTCGCCGGGTGTCCCGCGCGGCTGATCCGGATGCAGGCGCCGGCAGGCGAAGGAATGGTTGCGGAAGTCCGAGGCGCTTCCGGTGATTAATTGTCGGGTGCCGGCCGCGGGAGATTATTTTCAGGAATCTCGCGGCCTCATGTTGTCGCTGGTGCAAGGAAGCCCGAAGCGCGTACTGGAAATCGGCTGCGCCAGCGGACAGACGCTGGCCTCGCTGCGGGAGCGCGGAGCGGAACAAACGGTGGGCATCGAGTATTCACCAGAGGCCGCAGCCATGGCCGAAGCTCGCGGTATAGGACGAATTATTGTGGGAGACGTCGAGCAAATGGAACTTGACCTGGAACCGGCTTCGTTTGATCTGTTGATCGCCGGACATGTGCTGGAACACCTGGCCGATCCCTGGAAAACGCTGCGAAAGCTCCGTGATTACTTAAAGCCGGGCGGCCAGTTCGTGGGAGCGTTACCGAACGTGCGCCACCATAGCGTCGTCATTCCATTGTTGTTCAAGGGCCGGTGGGAATACCAGACTTCCGGCGTTATGGACTGGACGCATTTGCGCTTCTTCTCCCGTGCGACGGCTCGCACTCTTTTGAAAGACGCAGGTTTTGAGATCGACCGCATCGTGCCGGAATTCGGTCGCAAATCCCAGGTTGCTGATTCCCTTACCCTTCACGCATTCGGCGATTTGCTGGCGTACGCTTTTAATCTATCGGCGTTCAGGCCCAATCATGAGTGAAAAACACATAACGCGGCACGCCGGCACGCAGTTTGTCACGGTCGTGGCCCAGAACTACCTGGCGTATGCCCTGGTGCTTGGCGAATCCGTGCGGCGGTACCACCCGGATGCGCAGTTTTCCATCTTTCTGGTGGATGACGTTGATCATCGTTGGCAGTCCTTGATTGAAGGGCGGGGATTTCAAGCCATCTATCCTGAAGAAATTCCTTTGCCGGACTATCGCAAGTTTGTTTTCCAGTACAACGTGACGGAAGCCTGCACGGGCGTGAAACCGTTTGTGTTGCAACTGCTGTTCGAGCGCGGCGCGAACAACGTGGTTTACATGGATCCGGACACCCTATGCTTCCGGCGCCTGGATGAACTTTTTGCCGCTCTGGCGCAACACAGCTTCGTCCTGACGCCGCATATCTGTTCCCCGGCGCCGGACGATTACTACCCGGGAGAGCGGGATTTTCTGAAGAGCGGTGTTTTCAATCTCGGATTTATCGCTTTGCGGCATGGCGAAACCTCCTCCGAGTTATTGAGATGGTGGGCAGCGCACCTGGCGCGCGAATGCGTGCAAGAACCCGATGCCGGGCTGTTTGTGGATCAAAAATGGATGGATCTGGCGCCCACTTGCTTTGACGGGGTCTGCATCCTGCGGAACCCGGCGTACAACATCGCTTACTGGAACCTTCACGAACGATTCCTTGAAGAGCGAG
Source organism: uncultured Acidobacteriota bacterium (assembly GCA_963774805.1). Taxonomy (GTDB): domain Bacteria; phylum Acidobacteriota; class Terriglobia; order Acidiferrales; family UBA7541; genus Palsa-360. Next base: position 270,910 of record CAVZGK010000001.1, on the reverse strand, counting down.
CCGGCGTTTTTTACGAATCTCAATCCGGAATCCCCGTTGCATTCATGCATTTCAGCGGCATCGTGCCGGGAAATGCGGAAGAAATTACGAAGTATGTGCAGCGCAATCCCATTGGCTGGTCAAACCAGAAAAAGCGCTACACCTTGCGTGAACGGCCCGATCTTGCCGGAGCTTTCCATCGGTACGACCAGCTTCTCGCAGCCGAGAATATTGAAAACTTCGGCGGAATTCCCTACGGGTACGCTGCGTATGACAACGGAGAGACGATCACTCAGCTGGAGCGCTCTCTTTTCCTCAAATCGGATGCTTGGCGCAACTTGGATTCGGATCCTTTCTCCGCCCGGCCCGGCTCCTTCTGGCACGCTTGCAGAAAAGCAGGCCTGCGCGCCGGCTCTCTGCCGGGCACCCGGCAGACCGGACAACAAACGGCCAAGGCATACGGCGCATACATGGGGTTCATCGAGTTTGCGTTGAAATGCATTTTGCGCATCCTCGGCCCTCAACGCTATCTCGATTTCGCCAAATACATGCGTCACCAGTTTCTGCCGTCCAACCATGGATTCGTACTGCCCGAGCGTGCGAATCAGCTTGCGCCGATGAAGGATTCGGAAGTTCTATCCCGTGAACCAAAGGCTTACGTGAAGCCTTCTTGCGCCCCGCCGAAAATTTGAGATCGCGACGTTCGATTATGAAAACGGAAATCGCAGTTTCGAGGCGGAACGCAAAGTATCGATTGGGTTTGGTTGGGAGACGTGCATGTCAGTGACGGTTCTCGGAGCATTCATCATACCCGTCGCGTTGTTCTGCGTTTTGCTGAAGCCTGCGCACTTGTTTCCGCTGCTGGTTTTGACCTCGGTGTTTCAGGGCGGTTCCATCGCCAATGGACGTTCCGGGGAATTCGAATTCGGGATACCGCCTTTTTATTTTGTTGCGGCCTGCATTGCCATTCGGTATCTGATACCGCTCCTTCGCGATGGCAAACGAGTGTTGCTTCAGGACCGGCCGATCAAGAAGGCCATCGTTCCGCTGCTATGGTTCTGGGCCCTATCGGTTATTTCTTCTTTCCTGTTTCCCCGGCTTTTTTCGGGAATCGCTGTATACAGCCCCAGAGAAGGGCTGGAAAGCCAGCTTTTCGAACAGGCCACCTTGGCGTGGAGTCTCAGCAACCTGGCTCAAGCGTTGTTTCTTTCGCTGTGCGTGATCTCTGTGCTGGCGGCGGTCTTTGCCTTGCAAACCGGGCGGCAGGCTCATTCGCTGATCCGAGGGCTATATGGCGCGGTTCTTATCGTAGTGACCGTGGGCCTCCTGCAGGGAATCACTTCGCGAATGCACTGGTCGTTTCCGAACGAAATATTCAACAACAATGTGGGCTATAACCAAGGCTACGATCAGGTAGTCGACGATTGGGATCGAATCAGCTCCACATTTTCCGAGCCCTCCTACGCTGGAGCGTTTTTGGGCGGCATTGGGGCGGGATTGCTGGCAGCGTATTTGCGAGGCAAGCGCACGGTGATTCAGCTGGCCGCGCTGGCTATCGTGTGTATGGTGCTGCTGGAGACGACGGCTACAACGGGCTACCTCGCTTTCGGAGCGACGATCTGTCTTCTATTCCTGTATTTCAATCCCTTCCGCGGTCAAGCGCATGTTCGGCGCTTTTTCGTTCAAGGCTGGAGCGCGATCGTCGGACTGGCCGCACTGGCAGCCGTATTCGTGATCAGTCCGAAACTGTCGCAAGCCGCGGTCGCGACGTCCGTCGAAAAGGTCCAAGGCCTATCGTTCATGTTTCGAATTGCCGCTGACTTTCAAGCACTCAGCGTAGTCAGAAACACTTTTGGTTTGGGCGCCGGATTGGGAAGCAATCGTCCTTCGAGTCTCGTGACGTCGTTGCTCAGCAATGTGGGCATTCTTGGGACGTTCCTTTTCGCACTCATCATTTATGCAATATTTAAGCTCTTCCCCGGGAAATCAGCACCTCCCTCCGTACAACTCGGCTTTTTTTCCATGGCCGGCCTGCTGCTCGGCCAGATGTCATCGCTTCCCGAGATCACTCTGCCTATGACCTGGGCTCTGATCCTGGTTGTCATGGTTCAGCTGAACGTTGGATTCGTTGAGAAACCCGCAACTCGGGCAGGGCTCGGTGGAACGCTGGTGGAGACTTAAATGCCCGAGTCCACCGATCTCCGGGAAAAGCGTTCGGACCAGGTTTCGCCTGCGAACCCTACTGTTGCGCCCACTCTTACCGCTCCCAAAATGCGGATCAGCATCAATTGTACGCAGGTGAATCCTCGCTTCGTGGGCGGAGTAACCACCTACACGTTAGGGTTGTTGGAGGGGCTGGCAAAAGTGGGACAGTCCTGTCGATTTCGCGTGTTTGTCAGTACCGCAAACCAGCACCTGTTCGAGCCGTTCAGGCCATTTCACAATTTTGAAATTGTGCAGGTGGGTCAAAACGGAATAGCCCTCCGCAGCAATCTCTGCCGCGCAGCTCTGCTCACTCACTCCAGCCGAATTTATGAAGCGGCGGGAAACGTGACTTTTCGCAGAATTCGAAAAATGGTTGACGACGGCGCCGACGTTACATATACGCCCACCACGCTGCTCCCCTATTTTGATGGTGTGAAGCCCAGCGTGTTGACGATGCACGATATCCAACACGTTCATCACCCCGAATTTTTTAATTGGGCGAGGCGTCTGAGCCGCCGCATCACGTACAACCTGAGCGCGCGGCGCGCGACTCACTTTCAGGTAAGCAGCCGGTACATCGGAAATGATCTGCTGGCGCATTTTCCGTGGCTCCAGCCGGAGCAGATCGAAGTGATCCACCACGGAGTTCACATCGAGAAGTTCGCGACTCGGATCTTGGATGGCACGGTTCGGCTCCGGCACCGCTTGCCCGAGCGCTTCCTTTTTTATCCGGCGCAGCTATGGCCGCACAAGAATCACCTGACCCTATTGAAGGCGTTGAAACGCATAGAGTCCGAGAAGAAATTGAAAATCCCGTTGGTTCTCACCGGAGACAAATACGCGGCGGCGCCTGAGATTTTTGGCTTCATCAAAGATCAGGCCATGGACTACGTGCACTCTCTTGGGAAAGTCCCTTTCAGGGACGTCGTGGAGCTCCATCAACAGGCTGCATTTACGGTATCAGCCTCGCTGCATGAGGCCAGCAGTTTCCCCATCCTCGAAGCCGCGGCGGCAGGAACACCCGTAATTGCGTCCAGAATCCCCGCGTTTGAGGAACTGGGCGAGACGTTGCGATTGAATTTGTTTGAAGCGCTGAATTCGGAGGATTTGGCCGATCTGGTACACCGCTTGTGGAATGACCCGAATATGGCCGCCTCACAATCCGCATATAACCGTATCCAGGTAGCAGACTTTAGCTGGGAAAACGCCGCGAACGGATATTTGCGGTTTTTCCGGAGAATTTTGAGTCGCTAACCTCCGCACTTGGCAAAAGCGTTGGTCAAAATATGCGATCTCATCGGATCACTCGCGTCGCCCAAGAGAGCTCAGGATTATTGCATGCATTAAATCATTAAATAATTCTAATAAGAACATTAATATTGAGTTTCTTGATAATCTATCGGAATATTGGGAGCCTCAAGATGCGCGTTTTGGTGATCGGAATTAATTACTTTCCGGAACGGACTTCCGTCGGTCCTTTTACGACCGGCTTGTGCGAGCATCTTGCGGCTCAGGGCCATGAGGTAACAGTCATCACGGCGTTTCCGTACTACCCCGAATGGAAAGTCTGGAAGGAATACAGCGGTTCGCTCTACCGTCGTGAAATTATCAACAAGGTGAATGTGAAGCGGGTGATCCATTATGTTCCGCAGACGCCGAGCCGTTTCCTGCATCGCATGGCGTACGACTTGTCCTTCACATTCACTGCGTTTGTCGCCGGACTTTTTTCGGGGAAATGCGACCTGATTTACTGTTCGTGTCCGCCGCCGACCGTGGGCCTGACGGCCTGGGCGCTCGGCAAATTGAAGGGCGCGCCGTATGTCATCAAGCTCACGGACCTGGCATCGGATGCGGCCCTGGCCACGGGAATCATGCGGGATGGCCCATTGTTGAAGCTGGCGCGCACGGTCGAAGGATTCGCGTACAGGAGAGCATTGGCCGTCGTTTGCCTCTGCCAGGGTTTTGTCGACCGCCTGGCGCGCCTGGGCATCGCTTCGGCGAATTTGCGCATCATTCCTGATTGGGCGGATACCGAGAGAATCCGCCCGTTGGAACCTGACGGCACCTTCTGCAACGACCATCAGCTATCGCCGGAAGACTTTATCGTTCTTCACACCGGCAACATGGGAAAAAAACAACGCCTTACGAATGTCATACAAGCAGCCGAATTGGCGAAAGACATGATGAATTTGAAGTGGATCCTGGTCGGGCAAGGTGAGGAGCGCGCCGCTCTCGAAAACGAGATCGCCCAGCGGAACCTGAGCAACATCAAACTGCTGCCTCTGCAACCGGCCGCTGCGCTGCCGGGCGTATATGCCAGTGCCGGGGCGCTGCTGTTGAATCAGACGGCGGCGATGGAAGAGGCCGTCATCCCCTCCAAGTTGCTGACGTACATGGCCGCAGGACGGCCTATCGTGGCCGCGGTCAGTAATCGAAGCGAGGCGGCCCGTCATATCGTGGAGGCCGACTGCGGCGTAGTTGTTCCCGCCGAAGATCCGCGCGCTCTGGTCGACGCGGTGGTGCAGCTTTGGCAGGATGCGAGCCGCCGCCGGCAATTCGGGCAGAACGGCAGGAAGTATGTGGAAACGCACTTCACAAAGTCACTCGTTCTGGGGGAATACGATCAGCTCGTGAAGGAGATCGCGTAAAGGCCGTGAATGCCGCGGCCACCTACAGGATAAGAGGGATATTCCCTAGGAGGTTCGTCGTATTGCGGCCGTGTTCGGACTTTGGTACGAATTTTGATAGTGCCTGGAGCGATTGATCGAAACGTAAACGAGGCGACATGCTCTTCCGACTGAGACTCTACCGCCTGCTGCTCACCGTTGCCGTTTATCTTCTTCCATGTGCCGCGTTTGAAATCGGTACATCCCTTTGGACGCTTATTTGGCGACAGATAGGTCGCCCTGCGCTGTTTCCGCAACACGGTCGATTCGTAATGCTTCTGATTAGCTGTTCAGTATGGGCGCTCATCGCGGAGCACTACGAACTGACCAGCATTGATGAGCTCTTTAGAGAACGGACCGGCACACGCGGCGCGCTCTCCGCCTGCATTGCCACCGGCGCGGTACTCATGAGCGCCCTCTTCTTCACGCAGAATGCCTTGTTTCCCCGGGGTCTGTTCATCAGTTGCATGGTCGCGCTCTTGGCTTCCACGATCCTTTTGCGAACTCTGTTTCGCGACCTTTTTCGAAATAGATTCAGCGGAGGGCGCCCGACTCGAATTGTGCTCGTCGGAGCGGATCAGTTCGCCAAGGAAACGGCGGATCGCCTAAATGATCTGCCCTTTGCACGGTGCGAAGTAGTTGCTTGCGTTCGCCTTCCGGGCCAAATCGTGGCGGTAGAGGGATGCCCGCACTACGAACTGGACAACATAGGAGAACTGCATGGCGGCCGGGGAGTCCAAGAGGTCGTCATCGCCGTCCCGCCCACGGAATTTCCGCTGGTGCCTCAGTTGCTCGGCGCGCTTCAAAAGCTGTGCGTTCCAATCCGAACCGTCGTCGACCTGGGTGAAGGCGTCGTTGTCCGGGAACGCTTGTTCCAGCTGGGACGCATCCAGATGCTCGATCTTACGACCACGCCCGCGGACTCATTGCTTTATGCAGTGCTCAAACGCAGCTTTGATATTTCCTTCGCGGCCATCGTTCTGGTGCTGGGAAGCCCGTTAATGTTGCTGACTGCCCTGCTCGTGAAGTGCACTTCGTTCGGGCCCATATTCTTTTCGCAGGAACGTATCGGCTTGAATGGCCAGCCCTTCCGAATGTACAAGTTTCGCACCATGCGAATGGCCAGCCCGGCCGAGAGCGACGTTCGCTGGACCACGGAGAACGATCCACGCTGCACGCCGATCGGGCGTTTATTGCGCAAGAGCAGCCTGGATGAATTTCCGCAGTTTTTCAACGTGCTCAAGGGCGATATGAGCGTAGTCGGGCCCCGGCCCGAGCGTCCGTTTTTCGTCGACAAGTTTCTTCAGGAATTCGCCAGCTACAATCATCGCCACTGTCTGAAAGTCGGAATCACCGGATGGGCCCAGGTGAACGGATGGCGCGGCGACACGGCCATCGGCAAGCGGTTGGAATACGATTTGTACTATTTGCAGAACTGGAGCTTCGGGTTCGACCTGCGCATCATTGTCATGACGGTTTTGGCCGAGATGGTCAGCAGACGGGGATACTGAGTTCAACCTTACTCATCCATCGCCTGGCCACATGGTCGGGCCCTTCGATGATTCCACAACGGCTGCCCTAGTATCCGACGCATTGGTATCGCAAATGATCCCGCGCGCCTCCGCCCGTTTCGAGAACAAGCACTGTTTCCCGGGTATACATTTTGAAGGAAACGTTGGCGAACGAATTCGTAACGTCGGATCCGCTGCAGGAATAATTCGCGTTCAAAAATGGAAGGTTGCTGATCGTCTGCGACTCCGACCCATTGAGCGAGACTTCTCCGAAAACAACAACCGGGGAGTTTACCGGCTTCCGGGCGCAACTTTGTATCTCGCCGGAAGTCGCGCCGCAATCCTGAACCATCAACTGTGACAAAGTTCCGGTCGTGGCAGGCAGTTCGTTGCAGCGCGTGCCGCTGGAGAACTGAGTGCACGATCGAAGACCTGCCAATCCATAGACGGGAAACTCGCTGACTCTTCCGGTCCCGGTTGTATTCGAGTGGTTGGTGAACCCCCCGACATTCCCCGGAGACATGTAAACAACGTTCGAACCGGCATTGGTCAAAAGATCGGGGACCGTTGCGTTGGACGTGAAACTTCCCCCAAAGATGGCCACCTGGCTATTGCCCGTAATCAGAATTTCCTGAGGAGTGGTTACGCCCGCTGAGGCGTCCTGGCCGAGCCAGATTCCGTTGAACGTGCTGTTGCCCGCGATCGAGAGGAACGGATTTGAAAGCGAATCCCCACGGACGCCCGGATTTTCAAAGTGAGTGTCGGTCACGTGAACCGTGCCGCTCCGGACGGTCAATTGGCAGTCGTCGAACGAACCTCCGACAATCGAAACCTGCAAGCCTGAGCCGCCATCCAGGACCACGCAATTCGTAAAACCGTTCAACTGCCCGTAAACGAAGGTATCGTGGAATTCGATGTCTTCGCCGGAGTTGGCCGTACCCTTGCGAAAGTTAATCCCGGGAGTTCCCGAAATTGTCGAGTGTTCGAAGAGCGTACCCCAGGTGTTGTTGCCGAACAGAATGCCGGTGCCGGCCGGCCAATTCAGTTTGCTGTTCGTCAAATAGAACCCCTCCGCGCCGTTCGTGCCTCCCAGCAGAAGTCCCGTGGACGCGCCAGAAGTGGGTCCATTGAGGACGATATTCAGCATCCCGCCGGAGCGGAAATGATTTGTCAGGTCCCCGTTATTGAACGTGAAGGCCGTTCCGCTGCCGCTTGTGTAATCGATACAAGCTCCGCCCTCGCCATCGAGAATCACGGGCTTGGAGGGTGTATGGAAAATTACGGGTGCGGCCATCGTGTAACAGGAAGCGGCAGCGGGAATGACGATGGTGCCGCCATTTGCCGGTAAATCCGCATAGGCCGCCGTGATCCCCACACTGATGTCCGGAGAACCCGGGTAGGCCGCCCCACCGACAAAGAGAATGCCATTCCCGTTACCAGAGCCGGCTGCAGGCCGCGGCGACTGTGCAAAGAGCGGAAGCTCTGTAACCAGGACGAACGCCAGGAGGAACCATCCCCGCTTGCAACGCAAGTCACGTCCTCCTGCACTCTGAATTGCTACTGTGCGAAGGTTCTGAACAGCCCGCTTATCACGGTGTAGCGATAACTTTCCCAGACAGCGCCTGAACTCTTGTTAGCTTCGACCAACTGCACGCGCGCTCCGGCGGAATGGAAATCACGTGTTCCTTCCGATCGCGCCAGTCTCCGCGTCATCAATAATACGGCAATGCCTCACGAATTCTGAATAAGTGTCTAAGACAGGCAAATACCTTCGTTGATCCGCGCGGGCTAGCAACCTGCCGCCCCAAGGCGTTCCAAGAAATGATTCAGTGAGTGGCTGGAGCTAACGAGGCGGGCAATTGTCTCGACATTGCTGCAGGATAAGATCAGCAGAGGGAACGGAAAGATAGCAGGCACAATAAATTTAATTTGTAATGGCGGGCAAGCCTGTAAGCCGGATTTTGTTCAGTGCGTCGGCGTTTCCGCCTGCGCGCTGTGGCGATCATTCCTCTAGGTCCAGGTTCGCACCTGGACTCCAGCAGCCTACCCGAGGGTACTGACGAGCCGGGCTGGCTCTCCCCTCCTATTTGGCCTTGCACCACGCGGGGTTTGCCTTGCCGTCCTGATTACTCAGGACGCGGTGGGCTCTTACCCCACCGTTTCACCCTTACCTGCGCTATCGCCTTCCGCAATCCGCTTGCGCGGACCGCTTTCAGGCCTTCGGAAGGTTTTCCTTCCGCTGGCCACCGAGGCGCGTTGCACCGGCGGTTTATTTTCTGTGGCACTGTCCGTAACCGTCTTCCCGCCTCGCTTGCGCGAACTGCGCGAAAAGCCGGCCCCCTGGCGTTACCAGGCGCGTTGCCCTGCGGTCTGAGGCGTTCTGCCCCTGAAACTTTCGTCGCAGGCACGGAACGCGAAGACCACGGTGTCCGGACTTTCCTCCCGGCCCGCCTTCTTGCGAAGGTAGGCCCAGCGATCACCCGGCTTGCCCGCCAGATTCAGTATAACACTGGTGTCAGCGTCGGCTTTCGAGAGATCGCGTGAAATGAATGTCGGCAAGTAATTGCAGGTGGAAATATCTGAGCACTCTGGAAGTCGCATTCGGCCAAAGGTCGAATGGAAATGAATGGAGAAACTTTATTCGGTTGGACTCGTTTCTTAATTCAGGCAGGCATTACTGCAAAACACACGTCCGTGGCCGGACGGAGATGCTTCGCGACGGGGAGTGCCGTACGTCGTGGGCCGGCACTCCCGTCGCAGGATCGCAAAACAGCATTACTGGTGAACGGGCCTAGTTTCCGGCGGCGCCCATCGTCAGCGGCTTCGCGGTGTAGACCGTGATCTCCACGCGGCGGCTGGCTTCGCGTCCCTTCCGGCCCTTGCCTTCGTCGACCAGCTTCTGGGAACCGAGTCCGACCATGTGGATGCGGTAGACCGGAACGTCATGGCTGCCGACGAGGTAGGAAATCACGGCGTTGGCGCGCTTCTGGCTCAGAGTGTCGTTAAAAGCCTTGTCGCCGGTCTGATCCGTGAAGCCTTCCACCGTGATGAAATAGCGAGCCTGGCTGCCGATCTGCGTCGCCACGTCGTCCAGCTTGGCTTTTTCATCCTTGGACAGGGTGTCCTTGGCGATGCCAAAGTGCACGACAGTCTGGCCGGCGGGCTTGTAGTCGTCGATGTTCGCGATTACGCCGCGCAGGTCATTAATGTCCTTGGTGTTCTGGTTGGACTTGGCCATCGCGCCCTTGGACATGGAATCGGCGGACTTGGCAATTTCATCCGTGGCCGACAGCTTTTTCTCATCATCGCTGACCGTTGAATTGGTCTTGTTGATGTCGGCGACTTGAGACGCGTCGCGAGACTGCGAGCTCTTGTCAACCTGATCAACCTTGTCATTAACCGGCTGGACGGTCTGTTTCACGTAGTTCTTCGTCGCGCAACCGGTGATGAACATGGAACCGAACACGAGCGTGAGTGTTGCGGACAGAATAGCCTTGCTCATTTTGCGATCTCCCCCCACAATTGTCAGTTTTGGGTGCCTGCCAAAGTCAGGACTTCCACGTTTTCCCCCAAAACTCGTTACAACTATCGCACGTCACCATCCAATTTGGGAAAAATAAACACTGTATATTTAAGTCTCATTCACTGAAAGAAATAGGAAGAAAACCCAGTATGGCAGGCCGGCTGCTCTTGCCGCGGCGACCGCGTAAACTTTACACGATGTGGCTCAGGGAACACTAAAAATACCCAAGAGCTTTAGTTTGTTGCCGTAGCCTTTTTCGACCTTTTCTTAGGCTTGGATTCCGGCGAATTTTCGCTGGGAGCGACGCTGGTCGGCGCCCGGTTTGCGCCGCCCAGCCAACAACTCGTCGAAATCATCTTCGGTCAGCGTGGTCACGCCGAGCGAGCGGGCTTTGTCAAACTTGGAACCCGGATCGGCTCCGACCACCACGTAACTGGTGAGCTTGCTGACCGAGCCGCTGACCTTGCCGCCGTGGCGCACGACCTCCGCGCCGGCTTCATCCCTCGAACGCCGCTCCATCGCGCCGGTGAAAACGAACGTCATGCCCGCGAACCGCGTATCTTCCGGGGCTGTGCGCTTCTCGGACATCTTCAGGCCTTCATCCTTCAGGCGCTGGATCAGTTTCCGGTTGGGGGCCTCGGAGAAAAAATCGGCGATGCTTTGCGCCACCTTGGGGCCGACCTCTCCGACCTCTTCCAGCTGTTCAACCGTGGCCTCGGCCAGCTTCGGCAGGGACGCGAAGTGATCGGCCAGAAGTTGCGCGGTGCGTTCGCCCACGAAGCGCATGCCAAGTGCGTAAATCAGCCGCGCCAGGCTGTTCTTTTTGCTGGCGGCAATTTCGTCGATCAGATTTTGCGCCGATTTGTCCGCCATGCGATCAAGTTCGGAGACTTGCTCCACTTTCAACGAGTACAAATCCGCGAAGTCCTTCACCAGCCCTTTGTCCACCAACTGGTCGACGATCTTGTCGCCCAGGCCGTCAATGTTCATGGCGTGGCGCCCCGCAAAGTGCAGCAGCGATTCGCGGCGCTTGGCCGGGCAGCTGGCATTCACGCAGCGGTAGGCAACTTCCTCCGGATCCTTGTGAATGTGACTGTGGCATACCGGACACCGCTCGGGCACCACGACCTCGCGCCGCGGCTTTCCCTCTTTCACCACTTTCAGCACGTGCGGGATTACTTCGCCGGCTCGCTCCACGATCACGGTGTCGCCGATGTGCAGGCCGAGGCGCGCAATTTCATCCATGTTGTGCAGAGTGGAGCGCGACACGATCACGCCGCCCACCTGCACCGGCTCCAGCACCGCCACCGGTGTGAGCGTCCCGGTGCGGCCCACCTGGAAAATGACGTCGTTCACCACCGTGGTTTCCTGCCGCGCCGGATATTTGTAGGCCACCGCCCAGCGCGGCGCCTTGGACGTGAATCCCAGTTCCTGCTGCTGGCCGACGTTGTCCACCTTGATCACGATGCCGTCGATTTCATACGGCAATTTCTCGCGCTTGCCTTCCCAGGAATCGATGAATTTTTTCACTGCGTCCAGCGTGTGACAGATGCGCCAGTCGGGAGACACTTTGAAATACAATTGGCTCATGGCTGCAAGCGCTTCGGAGTGCAGTTTGGTGGGAACTCTTCCTCCGGCCAGAAGGAGATAACCGTAGAATTCCAGCCTGCGGGATGCCGTGATTTCCGGATCCAGCACGCGCACCGCTCCCGCGGCAGCGCTGCGCGGATTCGAGAAAATCTTTCCGCCCTCGGACTCCTGCTTCTCATTGAGGGCTTCGAAGGCGCGCCGCGGCATGATGATTTCTCCGCGCACCTCGAAATTCTGCGGGCAGCCGCAATTTCTTGAGTTCGTCGGGATCAACGCTCAGCGGGATCGAACGAATGGTGCGCACGTTGGGCGTTACGTCCTCGCCGGTGGTGCCGTCGCCGCGCGTCACCCCGCGCGCCAGCACGCCATTCTCATAGACCAGCGACATGCTTAGGCCGTCGAATTTATGCTCCGCCACGTAGTCGATTTTTTCGCGCCCCGTAAGTTCCCGCACGCGGCGGTCGAAATCCTCAAGCTCCTCCGCCGAATATGTGTTGTCCAGGCTGATCATCGCCGGGGAGTGCCGGCGCGTCTCAAAGCCCTTGCGCGGCGCCCCGCCCACGCGCTGCGTTGGCGAGTCGGGCGTGAGCAGATCCGGGTGCTCGGCCTCCAGCCGCTGAAGCTCCTTCATTTTCTGGTCGAACTTGATGTCGGAAATTTCCGGCTCGTCCTGCACATAATAGAGATATTCGTGCCGGCGGATTTCCTCGCGCAGCTTTTCGATTTGATTTGCCGGGGATGAGTTTTTCGCCATACGCCCTCAGGAAATGGGTAGCAACGGGCGTTCAGTATACAATGCGCCGCCCGCCCCGATACATAGCGCATGGCCGCTGCACGCGCTCCGGTGCGTTGTCTTATTCCATTAACACGCGGACCGCGGAGTTCCCGTAGAATGGAGGGACATGCGCCAAGAGCACACCAGCGTTCGCGATGCGGTTCTCATTGTCAATCCAACAGCGGGTGGCGGACGCCGCATGCGTCAATTGGACGAAGCGCGCCGCATTTTTCGCGAAGGCGGAATTGAAACGGAACTTCACAGCACCACAGCCGCCGGCGAAGCGACGCACATGGCGCGCCGCGCCGTGGAAACTTCGCGGCAGCTGGTGATCGTCTGCGGCGGCGACGGCACCGTGAACGAAGCGGTGAACGGCCTGGCGTGCAGCCAGGTGCCGCTTGCGGTCTTGCCCTCCGGCACGGCCAACGTGCTGGCCAAGGAATTATCGCTGCCCTGGGACCTGCCGCGCGCTGCCCGGACCATCATCGCCGCGCCCTACCATCGAATCGCGCTGGGCCTGGCCATCCCGGAAAAATCCAGCGGCGAGCCGCGCTACTTTCTAAGCCTTGCGGGAGCCGGCGCCGATGGCGCGCTGGTTGCCGCGGTGCGTCCGGAGCTCAAGCTGAAGGCCGGCATCCTGGCCTACTGGCAGGAAGGCTTTCGCCAGTTGACGCGCTACGATTTTCCGATGTTTCGAACGTCCATGGCCGGCAACGCCGGCGACATTGACGCTTCACTGGTAGTGGTCGGCCGCACCAAGCACTATGGCGGCCCGTTCAAGATCACCACGGAAGCGGACTTGCTGAAACCGCAGTTTGAGCTGGCGTTTGTCACCACGCGCAGCGCCTGGCGTTACATCGCCTACCTGCCGCTGCTGTGGGCCGGAAAACTGCGCGGCGCTCGGCACGTGCATTTCTTCAAAACCGACTCCCTGCATTGCGCTTCCAACAGCGCATCCCACGTGCAGATTCAGGTGGATGGAGAACCGGCCGGGCGGCTGCCCGTCGAGTTCAAGATCGTGCCTGACGCATTGACCCTGGCCATTCCTGATCGAAAATAGTTCAGCCGCCCCTGTTTTTCGCGGAGATCGAGTTCCCACCAGAAATTCGAAGGAACCGCGTAGCGTGTCTGTGGTACACCGGAACCCATGGAACCCGTGACCCACGTCCTTACGTCGATCGCACTCGGCCGCGCCGGGCTTAATAAAATTTCGCGCGCAGCGACTCCCCTGCTGGTGGTCTCCGGAACTCTTGCGGATGTGGATTGGATCACCCGGCTGGGCGGCGCGGAATTGTTCCTGCGCGGGCATCGAACGGCCACACACTCGCTTGCCGGAAGCGTTGTGATCGCGGGCGCGGTCGCGGCCGCAGGCTGGCTCGCCGGGCGCCGCTATCCGAAATTCGCAATAAATTTTTTCCCCGCGGTGCTCCTTTGCGCGATCGGTGCCGCTGCGCACGTGCTGCTCGATCTCCTGAACGGCTATGGCGTGAAGCTGCTCTGGCCATTGGGCTCGCGTTGGTATGCCTGGGATCTGGCGTATCCCGTGGATTCCTGGATACTGTTTTTCTTGCTGGCGGGATTGCTGCTGCCGGAATTGTTTCGTCTGGTGCTGGAGGAAATCGGTTCACGGCCCAAGCACCGGGGCCGCCAGCGCGCGGCGATCGTCAGCCTTGCGCTGGTCGCGGCGGTAATCGGCGGGAGAGCGTTCGCGCATCAGCGAGCGATCGCGCTTCTCGAAGCGCGATCGTATCGCGGGCAAACTCCGCTGGCGGTCGCAGCGCTTCCCCGGCCTTCCAATCCATTTCTTTGGGACGGCGTGGTGGAGACCGACAACGCCGTGGTGAACTTGGAAGTGCCGCTGCTGCCCGGACGGGAGTTCGATCCCGATTCGGGTACCACGTATTTCAAGCCGCAGGATTCCGAAACGCTGAAAAATGCGATCGCCTGCCCGCGCGCAGCGGAATTCTTAAGTATTGCGCGTTTTCCGCTGGCCAGCGTGCAGCCGGAGGGAGATGGCTTTCGGGTGCGCGTGCGCGATATGCGCTTCGAATCCGAAATTGCCGGACGCCGCGGCATCGTCGCCGTCATTCATTTGAATGCGCAAAGCAGGGTAATCAACGAGGACCTGGAATTCGATGCGCCGAGCAGGGAGTGAAGCGCCGTAATCGTTTCGATTCAGAGAGGCTCTACTGCGCGCGGCGGCTCAGCAACTGCGAAACGTTGATTCCCACGCCCAGCGAGACCGTGTTCAGGTCGTAGTACACGCTATGGCTGTAGCCTGCCGTCAGGTCCAGGAAGCGCAGATGCAGGAAGTGGCGCGGATTATAGCCGACCGAAACTTCGTACCCGTCATCTCTCGTCAGCCCCGGTCCGCCGTCCGTGATCGGAGCAAGTTCGAACGCGCGATTGTGCGCCCCGCCCGTTCCCACTGAGCCCGGACGCAAAATGCGGCTGTACATCGTCTGGGGTCCCCACGGCACAATATCGTAACCATCCGCGGTGGCGGTCAGATCATCCAGCGGATGGAACTCCGCGCCGGCTTTGAATTCCGCCATTTTGCCGAAAGTCAAAAACGGCATTTGCACGCACGAGTGAAAGGGTCCGTTGCCGTTGTTCTGGCTGTTGCCGACGTCCGCATCCAGAAATGCGGCGAGTGGAAGGAGCGCAAAGCCGTGCTGAAAATGATTGTCCAGGTCGTAGGTCACCGCACCCGTGCTCAGGCCCTTCGAAACGCTTCCGGTGGGAAACGCTATCGTCAACGCCGGCGTGTATTCGATGAGCGGCAGGGGCAGGGAGATATGCGCACCAACTGACAGACTGCCAAGGCTCGGCTTCGCCGGGGAGAATCCGGGTTGCTGCACGGGAGGAACGGCAAAATAAATCGGGAGTACCAGGTCGAAGCCTACCAAACGCCTGAATTCGAACCCTACGTCATTGCTCATCCGCAGCAGCGAGCCGGAAGCGCCGGAGCTGCCGTCAAAGGCTTCGTAGAGGGTAATGCCGCTTCCGGCCCTACCAGAAGGCAGAGCTTGCGCGTGAATGGACTGCAGCGGAAGGAGCAGCAGTAGAAGCAATAACGCAAGACAGCCCAGTTGGCGCGTGAACGCGGATGAAAATTCAGGCCTCATGCTTGAATTTTCCCGGCAAATATCGACGGTTAAAATAGTACTCCAATTTACTGTGCCGAATAGCTTAATGGGCCTTTGGCTTCGGGCCGGACGGCCCTGACATTGGGTTTTTTCGGCGCGGAAACGGAGTTGCTGGCAGCCGTCAGGATGGGACCGGTCGCCCGAACGCGAAGCGGGACGCCAGCCACAGGACCACCACCACCAGCAGAACGATCCCCGCGACCTCCAGTTTGTGCGTCAGTAGAAACTGGGCAGCCTGATCGCCATAGCGAATTGCCAGAAAGCCTTCTCCAAAGAAACGAAGCGCGCGCGCGGCCAGAAGTCCCAGGATAAATGTCCGCACTGGCATCTCCAAAGCGCCGGCGGCAATCACAAACACCTTAAAAGGCGTGGGCGGCGGCAGGAGCGCCGTGATCAAAATGCTGACGAACCCGTTGCGGTTGATCCAGGCATGGATATGCTGCGCGCGCGGACCGGCATGCTTGTGAAACATCGCTTCCCCGCCCTTGCGTGCGATGTAATACAGCAGCAGGCACCCGCCGACCGAACCCAGGGTCGCCATGGCGGCGTAATACGGCATGCGCGCCGGGTTTTGGATGGTCAACTTGATTAGGAGCAGGTCATTCACCACCGGAAACGTCAGCACCGAGGAATCCAGAAACGCAATCACGAACAGGCCCAGCCCTCCCGTGGAGGCGACGATCGCCTGCAGCCAGTGCGGCAAGTGGAACTTCATCGGCAAAACGTTCATCGGATTCCCAAAGGCATTGGAGAATTAGAAATTGTAGCAGACTCATCCGCGCCATGGACGAACGCCGCAGGCGCGACTCCTTACAGGATTCTTACTTGACACCACCGGAAGTCGATTGGAATATGGCGCTTCGTTCACCGTAACTACTCGGCTGGCTGCGAGAGACTCGAGGCTGTTTGCCATGTTGAATCGCAGAGAATTTCTGGCCGCCACCGGCATGACCGCCGTGGGCGCCGCACTTTCGGTGCCGCGATTTTCGCCGCTCGCCGCACTTCCGCCCGCCAAGCCTGACCTGACGCTGCGCATCGCCCCGGTCAGCCTGGAGATCGCGCCGGGCGTGGTTATCAAAACCACCGGCTACAACGGAAAAGTGCCAGGGCCGATCCTGCGCATGCGCGAGGGCAAGCGCGTCACGGTGGACGTGCACAATGACACGGACATGCCGGAACTGGTGCACTGGCACGGACAATTTGTTTCCTCGGAAGTAGACGGCTCGGAGGAAGAGGGTACGCCGCTGGTTCCCGCGCACGGCAGCCGGAAGTATACGTTCGAACCGGGGCCGGTGGGCACGCGCTGGTACCACACGCACATGGCCTCGAAGGGAAATCTGGAAGTTGCCACGTTCAGCGGCCAGTTCGGTTTCTTTTATGTGGAGCCGAAAAGCGAGCCCGGACACTACGACCAGGAAATTTTCCTGGCCGCGCATCATTGGGGACCGTCGCTCGCGCACATGGGCCCTTCCAACAACGGCTGGGAAATCGCCTACAAGAACGCGACAATTAACGACAAGGCTCTGGGCCACGGAGAGCCGATTCGCGTCAAAGAGGGCCAGCGCGTGCTGATGCGCATTCTCAATGCAAGCCCCACCGAAGATATTTCCTTCGCGCTTCCCGGCCACCAATTCAAAGTAATTTCCATGGACGGCAACCCGGTGCCCACACAGGCCAGCGTCGATATCCTGACGCTGGGAGTGGCCGAGCGTGTCGATGCGATCGTGGAGATGAATCATCCCGGCGTGTGGATTTTCGGCTCAATCAACGACGAGGAAAGAATGAGCGGAATGGGCATCGTCGTCGAATACGCAGGGCAGACCGGAGAGCCCGCGTGGGTGAAGACGACTAAGGTTCCGTGGGATTACACGCCTTTTGGCGCGCAAGTCGCTCTGCCCGAACCCGACGGCAAATTCGATCTGGTATTCAAGAAAATTCCCGGCAATCGCGTGGATTTCAACCGCTGGACGATCAACGAAAAATCCTGGCCGGACACCGACCCTCTGATGGTGGAAAAGGGCAAGCGCTACCGCATGATTTTCCACAATCAGACCGGCGACACGCACCCGCTGCACTTGCACCGGCACGATTTTGAAGTCGTGAAAATCGGCGGAAAAAATACGGCCGGAATCAAAAAAGATGTAGTCAACATTCCGCGATTCAGCGACGCGGAAGTTGATTTCGTCGCGAACCATCCCGGGAATTCCCTATTTCACTGCCACATGCAGTTGCACATGGATTTCGGGTTCATGGCGCTGGTGAAATATTCGTAGCCTCTAGATCGCGGAGCGAATTTCCCGCGGAGCGCGCGGCGGCGGCACCACCGCTTTGCAGGAGAGAAACATGAAGAAGCCGAACAATGCGGCCGCGCATATCGCACTTCCCTTTCCAGGCAGCGCGGCGATCGCCGCGAAGCGCCGCAAGGCCATTCCGCACGAATTCGTTCTGGACGCGCTGTCGCCAGTCGATCCTTGGACGCGCCCGATGTTCGGATGCACCGCGGTTTATGTGGGCAAGAAAATCATGCTGATTCTGCGCGATAAGCCAAACAGCTATGTCGAGGACAACGGGGTGTGGCTGGCCACTACCCGCGATCACCACGAAAGCCTGCGGCAGGATTTTCCGGCGATGCGATCGATCACGGCGCTCGCCGAGGGGGTCACGAGTTGGCAAGTTCTGCCGGCCGAAGCCGCGGACTTCGAGGAAATGGCGCTGCGTGCCTGCGCTTTGGTCGTGGCCGGCGATCCGCGCATTGGCAAGATACCGGGAGCGCGGCGACCTAAAAAGTCGAAACTCCGCCAACCGGAGAAGGCCGGCAAACCCGCGGGAAAATCACGCCGCCGCACCCGCACGAAATCTCGAAAATAATCCGTCATACTGATTCCGCGGCCCTGCAGGCTGGACAACTGCTTGAACCCACCTGCCATCCATCGTATGCTGCCTGAACCGAGTGATCTCAAAGGAGAACATGGGAATGAAACGATCGATCTGCCTTGTAGCAGTGCTCCTGGCGGCACCCCTGATGGCCAGCGCGCAGGACGCGAATCCCCTGACCGCCACGCTTCGCAAACAGTTTGACGACTACGGAAAAAATCTGGTGGCCACGGCCGAAATCATGCCCGCGGAAAAATACAGTTTCAAGCCGACTCCCGAAAATATGAGCTTCGGAAAAACGATCGGCCACATTGCCGACGTGAATAACGCCGTCTGCTCGAAACTCTTTACGCCGCCCGCGACTCCCTTCGCCAAGAGTTCCGAGACCGATTCCAAGGAAAAACTTGTAGCCGGACTGAAGGCATCGGTTGATTATTGCGGCGAGCAATTCTCCAAGATCACGGACGCGAATTTGTCGGAGATGGTTCCCTTCTTCGGGGGCAAGCAGGTCACGCGCCTCGGAGCGGCCATGGCCGTGGTCATCGATTTCGCGGATCACTACGCGGGGCTGTCCATGCATTTGAGGATGAATGGACTGCTGCCGCCGACCGCTCAGAAAAAGAATTAGCGATTTTTGATCGAGTTTACTTCGGGCCGTGGAAGATGCCGATTCGCAGGAACCGGCTTCCACGGCCTGTTTTTTGCGTGAGTCAGTTCGCGGAGAACTTTTCATCCGACGGAACGGCGGCTGTTACACCGGCCGTTGTTCCAGGTCCGTTGCCTCGCTCAATTTTTGCAGCAGCACGTCGCGCGTGAACGGCTTGGCGATCACCGCCGCATTCAAATTCAAATTGATACTTTCCCGTGAACCAAAGCCCCTGTAGACCGACATGTAGGCCACGCGGATTTACCCCGCGGGTATTAAAACCCGCGAACAAGTCCCCGGAGAATTGCCTGCATGCCTAGGATTCGCAGGGGTTTATTCCACCTGTTGACACCCTTGGCAACATGCCTGGAAACGGTTTGACCCTCCTATTCCCGCATGTTATAAAAGTGAGCTTTGTGCCGACCGGTTAACCGGGTAAGGGTGTTGTCCGGTTTGAAGTTAGAGCGATCACCGGGCGGGACAAAACAAGACGTGTCCACCCTGCTCAAACTGGGAACCTGTACAAAATCTGGCCCGCCATTCCCCTTCCGCCCTGAGCTGTGAATCCAGGGCCAAATGGTGTGCCGGAAACAATTAGAAACAAAGGACTTAATTCTAGCAGCCTGATCACAAGGCATCTTTTGACGGAGGATCTCTAATGCGTACCTGGCTCGCGGGCTCTGGCTCGCTTCGCAGCCGATTCGCGACAATCGGCGCCGCTGGCGCCCTGTTGACTTTGCTGAGCGCGGTGTCCGCGTCGGCTCAAGAAAATGCCGGTGGCGAGGCGGGACTGAAGCTTCCCGACCTCTCGCAGGTCAAGTTTCTTGGCGTGGACGGGCATACCCTGCTGCTGTTTGGAATTCTGTTTTGCGTTTTTGGCCTGATGTTTGGCCTGGCAATTTATAGCCGCCTGAAAAACCTGCCGGTGCACCGCTCGATGCGCGAAGTCTCCGAGCTGATTTACGAGACCTGCAAGACCTACCTGTTCACGCAGGGCAAGTTCCTGATGTTCCTCTGGATATTCATCGCGGTCGTGATCATCCTGTACTTTGGCGTATTGTCGCCCGTTCCGGGCAAGCCGGTCGCCGTCACCCTGCCCATCATTCTGCTATTCAGTCTTCTGGGAATGGGCGGAAGCTACGGCGTGGCCTGGTTCGGAATTCGCGTGAATACGTTTGCCAACTCGCGCACGGCATTTGCCGGGCTGCGCGGCAAGCCGTTTCCCATTTATCAGATTCCGCTGCAGGCCGGCATGAGCATCGGCATGATGCTGATCAGCGTCGAGCTTCTGATGATGCTCTTCATTCTGCTTTTTGTTCCCGGCGATTACGCTGGGCCGTGCTTCATCGGATTCGCGATCGGCGAATCGCTGGGCGCGGCGGCGCTGCGCATCGCCGGCGGTATTTTCACCAAGATTGCGGACATCGGTTCAGACTTGATGAAAATCGTTTTCAAGATCAAGGAAGACGACGCGCGCAACCCCGGTGTGATCGCCGACTGCACGGGCGACAACGCAGGTGACTCGGTGGGGCCAAGCGCCGACGGATTTGAGACGTATGGCGTCACGGGCGTCGCGCTCATCACCTTCATCCTGCTGGGTGTGAAGGATCCCACGGTGCAGGTGCAATTGCTGGTGTGGATCTTCGTGATGCGCATCGCCATGCTGGTGGCCAGCGCCGCGGCTTACTTCCTGAACGCCGCATACGCCAAGAGCCGCTATGGCAACGCTGACAAAATGAATTTCGAGGCGCCGCTGACCACGCTCGTCTGGCTCACCTCTTTCATCTCCATCGCCATGACCTACGTGATCTCCGCCATCGTGATCCCCACCATCGGCGGCGACACGACGCAGTGGTGGAAACTGGCTTCGATCATTTCCTGCGGCACGCTGGCGGGCGCGGTCATTCCGGAACTCGTAAAAGCATTTACCTCCACCGAATCGCGCCACGTAAAGGAAGTCGTGACGTCCGCCGAAGAGGGCGGCGCATCGCTTGGAATTCTTTCGGGCTTCGTGGCCGGAAATTTCTCGGCCTACTACCTGGGCATCGCCATGGTGTTTCTGATGTCCGTCGCTTACCTGTTCGCGCGCATGGGGCTTAGCGGCCTGATGATCGCCGCTCCGGTGTTCGCCTTTGGCCTCGTGGCTTTCGGTTTTCTGGGCATGGGTCCGGTGACCATCGCCGTCGATTCCTACGGCCCGGTTACGGACAACGCGCAGTCGGTCTACGAACTTTCGCTGATTGAGCAGGTTCCGAACATCAAGGCCGAACTGAAAAAGGATTTCAATATCGACGCCAACTTTGAGCGCGCCAAGGATTTGCTCGAAGAAAATGACGGCGCCGGTAATACGTTCAAAGCCACCGCCAAGCCCGTGCTGATCGGCACGGCCGTGGTGGGCGCCACCACCATGATCTTCTCCATCATCATGGCGCTGACCAACGGCCTCACCGAAAACGTCGAAAAGCTTTCCCTGCTGCACGCGCCCTTCGTCCTCGGATTAATTACCGGCGGCGCCATGATTTACTGGTTCACCGGCGCTTCGACGCAAGCCGTGACCACCGGCGCCTATCGCGCCGTGGAATTCATCAAGGCCAACATCAAGCTCGAGGGCGTGGACAAGGCTTCCGTCGAAGACAGCAAGAAGGTCGTGGAGATCTGCACCAAGTATGCGCAAAAGGGCATGCTCAACATCTTCATCGCCGTTTTCTTCGCGACGCTGGCCTTCTCCTTCCTCGAACCTTTCTTCTTCATCGGCTACCTGATGTCCATCGCCATTTCCGGCTTGTATCAGGCCATCTTCATGGCCAATGCCGGCGGCGCGTGGGACAACGCCAAGAAAATCGTGGAAGTGGAAATGAAGCAGAAGGGCACGCCGCTGCATGACGCCACCGTGATCGGCGATACGGTCGGCGATCCTTTCAAGGACACGTCGTCCGTGGCGCTGAACCCGGTCATCAAGTTCACGACGCTCTTCGGATTGCTGGCCGTCGAGCTGGCCGTGAAACTGACGGCCACATCCGGCGGGGCGCTCACGCGCACGCTGGCGGCCGCTTTCTTCGCCGTGTCCTTCGTGTTTGTGTATCGCTCCTTCTACAGCATGCGCATCCGGCAGTCGAATTGAGTGGCGCATGCTTTAGCTCGCGGAATTTTGTGACAGAAGGCCTACTGAAATTGAACACCGGCGCAAGCTAAAGCATGCGCCACAGGGGCAACCGTAATTCCGGTTGCCCCTGTTTCGTTTTTGAGCATCCGCTTAATTCTCTTACCAATTCGTTGACATTGCCCTCCGCCTTTGTAAAACTCCGCCCAAGCATTCTCCAGGAGAAAACCGATGAAACCGAAGGAATCCGGCCGCCGGAATTTTCTGAAGCACGGCGCCGCGCTGGCAGGGCTTGCCGTGGGTTCCGCGCGCGCAGCAACAGCCGGAACGATGCCGGTGGATTCCCCCGAAGCGCCCGCAAAGGACCTTCATCACTATGGCGAGCGCTCGCGATTTGAGACCGCCGCGCGCGTCGGCGCGCCGGGCCTTTACGATCCCGCGCCGGCCGGATACCACATGGATTTCGGCTGGCGCAATCCGATTCAGGATTCCGTCGGATACATCACTCCCGCTTCTCTGCACTTCGTGATCGCGCACGGCTACGAACCGCCGGACATCGATCCCGCCGAACACCATCTTCTGATTCACGGACTGGTGGACAAGCCGCTCATCTTTTCCATGGACGATCTGAAGCGCTTCCCTTCCGTGACGCGCGCGCATTTCCTGGAGTGCAATGCCAACGGCGCCCCTGCCGGCCCCACCGGGAGATTCCGCGTCGCGCCAAACGCCACCGCGCAGGACACCCACGGCTTCACGAGTTGCAGCCTGTGGACCGGCGTGCCGCTCTCCACGATTTTGAAGCACGTGGGCGTGAGGCCGGAAGCCAAGTGGATCATTGGCGAAGGCTCGGAAAAGGGAAAACACACGAAAAGCATCCCGATCGAAAAGGCCATGGACGACGTGCTGATCGCCTACGGCCAAAATGGCGAAGCGCTGCGGCCGCAGCAGGGCTACCCGATCCGGCTGCTGGTGCCGGGCTGGGAAGGAATCAACAACGTGAAATGGCTGCGCAAAATAAAACTGGTGGAAGAACCTTACATGGGCATGTGGGAGAGCACTAAGTATCCCAGCCTGCGGCCGGACGGACTGTCACGCTGGTTTCAATTTCAAATGGGTCCGCGAACCGTGATCACGCGCCCTTCGGGCGGACAGAAATTGAACGGTCCGGGATTTTATGAAATCAGCGGGCTGGCGTGGTCGGGAGGCGGCCTCGTGAAATCCATCGAAGTCTCCACCGACAACGGAAAATCGTGGCGCGAGGCGGAAATTCAAAGCCCGGTTTATCCAAAGGCGCACGTGCGCTTTGGTTTTGGCTGGGACTGGAACGGCGAGGAAACCATTCTGCAGTCGCGCTGCACGGATGAAGCGGGCGAGCGCCAGCCCACCGTCGTGGAACTTGCGAAATTCTGGAAGGTTGAGCCCGACTTTTTCGTCAAGACCGGAACAATTCCTGGCCACTTCAATGCCATTCAGCCGTGGAAAGTCAACGCCGACGGGAGCGTCCAAAATGCGATCACGTTTTGATTGGTTGTTGCCGATGATCGTTCTGGCAGCGTGCTCGTTCGCCATGGCTCAGTCTCCGGACTACAAAAACGTGGGACGCGCCCCGACCGCGCAGGAAATTCAGGCCATGGACATCGCCATCGCCACGGACGGCAAGGAATTGCCTCCGGGCAGCGGCACCGCAAAAATCGGCGGCGCGCTCTTCGCGCAGAAATGCGCAGCATGCCACGGGGAAAACCAGGAAGGCAGCGCACAGGCTCCCGCGCTGGTGGGCGGAAAGGGCACGCTGGCTTCCCTGCACCCGAAGATGACCGCCGGCAGTTACTGGCCGTTTGCGACCACCATCTTTGACTACATTCGCAGGGCCATGCCGCGCTACCAGGAAGGGTCGCTCAAGGTGGACGAAGTTTATGCGCTAACGGCGTTCATTCTGTATCGCAACGACATCACTAAGGAAGATGACGTGATCGACGCTGCGACGCTTCCGAAAATCAAAATGCCCAATCGCGATGGGTTCATCCCGCGGAATCTCGATGAAATTCACGACTGGAAAAAGCGAGGCTGCAAGCTGGGACATTGCCCCTGAGTAGCACAGCCAATCCTGGCTGTGCGGGTTTGTAGACTGATTGTGAGCCGCTTCATTCCTGAAGTCGCAAAAACCGCACAGGCAAGAGTGCCTGTGCTACCTGGCCCGAATGCCTGTGATACCATTCCGATAAATTGAAGCAGGAGGTTGACATGATTCCCAAAAAGACGGATCGCAGACGATTCCTCAAGAGCAGCGCCGCGCTGGCGGGATTGGCGGTAGGCGCTTCGGCCACGGCGCTACCCGCGGCAGCGGCAGAGCCGCCCCTGGAAAAAATTGATGAGCTGCACCTATACGGTGAGCGCTCGCATTACGTCACCTCGGTGCGCAACGGGAGCATCAACAATCCCGAGCGCCGGTTGAAGGACGAGCCTGTGGCCTTCGGACTGCGCACGCCGTTGCAGGATTCCGTCGGCATGATCACGCCGTCCGGACTGCACTTCACCATCTCCCACGGTTTCGAGCCGGAGGATATCGACCCGCAGGAACACCACCTGCTGATTCACGGCCTGGTCGACCGGCAGCTGATTTTCACCGTGGACGAATTGAAGCGTCTGCCCTTCGTAACCCGTTTCCATTTTGTGGAGTGCCACGGCAACAGCTCGACGCGCGGGCCGGGCGGCGACGCGCGCATCGCGGTCAACGCCACGCCGCAGGAAACGCACGGATTCACAAGTTGCAGCCAATGGACCGGCGTGCTGCTCTCCACGCTGCTGAAAGAAGCCGGCGTGCAAAAGTCCGCGACCTGGATGATCGCTGAGGGCGCCGACGAACCCAAGCATTCGAAAAGCATTCCAATCGGCAAGGGTTGGGACGACGCGCTGGTGGCCTATGGCCAGAACGGCGAGCCCGTGCGTCCCGAGCAAGGCTTCCCGCTTCGCCTGATTGTTCCCGGCTGGCAAGGCATCAACAACGTGAAATGGCTGCGGCGCATCAAGCTCGTCGACGAGCCGTACATGGCCATGATGGAAACCAGCCGCTATCCCAGCATGCGGCTGGACGGAAAATCGCGCTGGTTTGAATTCGAACTCGGCCCGAAATCCGTGATCACCCGCCCCGCCGGCGGCTACAAGATGCCGGGGCCCGGCTTTCATGAGATCACCGGCCTGGCGTGGTCCGGAGCCGGCGCCGTGAAGCGCGTGGAAATTTCCGCCGATGGCGGAAAAACCTGGAAGGACGCCACGCTGCACGATCCCATCGCGCGCAAGGCGCACACGCGATTCTCCGCTCCCTGGACGTGGGACGGCAGCGAGTGCGTGCTGCAATCGCGTTGCACGGATGAAACGGGCACCGTGCAACCCACCGTGGCGGAAGTCGCCAAGCTGTGGGGCGCCAACATCGACTTCTTCAAACAGACCCAGCAGGTGGTCGGCGACTTCAATGCCATCCAGCCCTGGAAAATCAACTCCGACGGGAGCGTCCAGAATGCGATCTTCTAAATTTGCGATGGGCGCTGGAATCTTTCTGCTGTTGGCAGGCTCGGCTCTGGCGCAAACGCCGAGCTACGCTCACATCGGACGTGCGCCGACCAAGGACGAGATCGCGGCCTGGGATATTTCCGTGGGGCCGGACGGCAAAGGTTTGCCCGAGGGCCGCGGCACTTCCAAAGAAGGCGCGGTGATTTTTGCCGCGAAATGCGCGGTCTGCCACGGCTCCGAAGGACAGGGCGGCAAGATTGGCCCGCGCGTGGTGGGAGGAATCGCGGACACGGAAACACTGACCACGCTGAAACCGGTGCGCTCGGTCGGCGGCTACTGGCCGTATGCCACGTCGGTGTTCGACTTCATCCGCCGCGCCATGCCGCGCGGGCAAAGCGGCACGCTGACGCCAAACGAAGTGTACGCCACGACGGCCTTCATCCTGTTCAAGAGCAACATCATCAAGGAAGGCGACGTCCTGGACCAGACCACGCTTCCCAAAGTGCAGATGCCTAACCGCAACGGATTTGTGCCGGCGCGCTACGAAGACATTCCGGACGAACACAAGCGCGGCTGCAAGCAAGGCATTTGCCCGTAAACACAAGTAGCACAGGCTTCAGCCTGTGTGGGTCCGTAGGTCAGCCCAGACTCCGGGTTTTCGCCAGGCACATCTGAAAATCCACAGACTGAAGTCTGTGCTACAAATTCTCAAAAAAAAGGGCCCGATGCAAAAGCATCGAGCCCTTCCCTTCTTCGTCGCACCAATTACAAATTACGACTACGCGAGTTCAGCGTACGCGTCCAGCGTCAGGAACTCGTGAAAATCCGGGCTGGTCATGAGCTGCACCAGAATCTTTCCGGACTCCGGAAGTTTGCTGGCCTTGAACTTCTCCTCGCCCATCTGGGCCTTCATCTTGTCGAGGATTCCCGCGGTGGCTTCGCGCACCAGTTGCGGAGTCACGGTCTCGCCCGACTGCAACTTCACGCCGTGCTTGACCCACTGCCAATCCTGCGCGCGTGAAATTTCAGCCGTGGCGGCGTCTTCCATCAGGTTATAGATGGGCACGCAACCGTTGCCGTTGAGCCAGGACGCCAGGTACTGCAGGCCGACGTCGATATTCCACTTCAACCCTTCCAGCGTGATGTTGCCCTTGGGGATGGCGAGCAGGTCCTGCGCCGTGACGTGAACCTTCTCGCGCTTCACATTGATCTGGTTGGGCGTCTTCATGTACTCGTTAAAAATGTCCTTGGCCAGCGAGACTAGGCCCGGATGCGCGACCCACGTGCCGTCGTGCCCGGCCTTCACTTCGCGCAGCTTGTCCTCGCGAACTTTGGCCATGGCCTTTTCGTTGGCGTCGGGATCGTTCTTGATGGGAATCTGCGCGGCCATTCCGCCCATGGCGTGTGCGCCCCGGCGATGGCAGGTTTCCACCAACAGTGCCACGTAAGAAGCCAGGAAATGCTGCGTCATGGTGACTTCACCGCGGTTCGGCAGGATGAAATCCGGGCGCTTGCTGAACTTCTTGATGAAGCTGAAGATGTAGTCCCAGCGTCCGCAGTTCAGTCCCGAGGAATGTTCCTTCAACTCGTACAGGATTTCGTCCATCTCAAAGGTCGCGAGAATGGTTTCGATCAGTACGGTGGCGCGGATCGTGCCGCGAGGAATGCCCAGGTAATCCTGCGAGTAATTAAAAATGTCATTCCATAGGCGCGCCTCCAGGTGGCTTTCCATCTTGGGCAGATAGAAGTACGGGGCGGTGCCGCGGGCGATCTGGTTCTTGGCGTTGTGAAAGAAAAACAGGCCGAAATCAAACAGCGCTCCGGAGATGGGCTTGCCATTCACCAGAAAGTGCTTTTCGTCCAGGTGCCAGCCGCGCGGGCGGACCAGGAGCGTCGCCAGCTTCTCATTCAGCTTGTAGCTCTTGCCCTCCGGGCTGGTGTAGGTGATGGTGCGGTTCACGGCGTCGCGCAGGTTTACGTGGCCGTCGAGGTTGTTGGTCCAGGTCGGCGAGTTGGAATCCTCGAAATCCGCCATGAAAACTTCCGCGCCGCAGTTCAGGGCGTTGATGATCATCTTGCGGTCCACGGGACCGGTGATTTCCACGCGGCGATCCATCAGGTCCGCGGGAATCGAAGCGACTTTCCATTCCGAGGTGCGAATGTTCGCGGTTTCGGGAAGAAAATCAGGAAGCTGGCCGGCATCGATCTTGGCCTGGCGTTCGCGCCGCAGCGCGAGAAGTTCCTGGCGTCGCCCCTCGAATTCGGACGAAAGTTTCTGAAGAAATGCCACTGCTTCTTCGGTCAGCACCGTCTTGTGGGCATCCGAGACCGGAGCGGTGACCTGAATTTGAACACTTGGGCTTGCCATGGTGATCCTAACCTCCCGAGAAATGAGTAAAACCTGAAGGGCGACTGCACTATGTTACCAGAAACGGGGCCAATGGAAAAATCGTGGGCGGGCAGGAAACGTGCCGTGACGCCTTCCGTCGGCTGGCCATCTGCCCGGCACGCGAGGATCGCGGCCTGAACATCAGCGTCACAGAAAAACGCGACCAAGGACGCATGCTGCGGCCGCCCAGCCGGCCATGTGCCGACGCGAGGAGAGAATCATTACATCGCACAAAACGCGTAAAACACAGAACTTAGGGCTCCACGCTCTTTACCGCTACACCGGTCGGCGCCGTTTCCTTGAGCTTGGTGGGCAGCGGAACCGTGATCATGAGTACGGCCATTATGGCGGTGATGAATGCCAACGAGGCGCTGCCGTAGAACACCACAGTCCACGTGCCTGTCTTTTCAAACAACAAAGCTGCCAGGCCGCCAGCCAGGATCGATGCGACTCCCTTGGAGCTATAAAGGAAAGCGTAGTTTGAGCCGCTGTTGCGGATTCCGAAGAAGTCCGCCATGGTCGCTGGAAACAAGGAATAGATCTCGCCCCAGGTGAACAATACCAGGGCCATCAGCGAAACGAACCAGAATGGCGATCCGCGTCCCAACCGCAGCACTGACACCAGCGCCACCGCCTGGATCGTGAACGCCATGATCATGGTCTTCTCGCGTCCGGCAACGTCTGACACCCAGCCCCAGAAAATCCTGCCGGCGCCGTTGGCCAGCGAGTTCACGAAAACTGCCAGAGTGAAGACCGCCTTGGCGATGCCCAGGGTGTCGGCCACGGAAGCAAGCTGCGCCGTAACCATCAGGCCGCCGATGCCCATCATCAGCATCATGGCGTACAACATGTAGAACTGCGGAGTGCACAGCATCTCCGAGGAAGTGAACTGCTCGGCCTGCGCGCGGAGCTTGTACTTGCTCCCGGCTTTCTTCCCCGCGATTTGCGGATCGTTGGGGTCCGGATTGACCATGAATTGCGAAACCAGCAGGATTACGATTCCTTGTCCGATCCCCGTATAGAGGAAGGCCGAACGGTAGTTTCCGGCGTGAATCGTGTAGGCGATGACGTAAGTGAACAGCGCGGCGCCCGAGCCGAAACCCGCGGCGATCAATCCCGAAGCCAGCCCCAGCTTATCGGGAAACCATTTCAGTCCGACGATGGTCGAACCACAATAGACCAGCGCTCCGCCGACACCCGCCAGGGAATAGAGGGCGTACAGCTGCGTCAGCGTCTTGGCCTGCCCCATGCCGGCCCACCCGATGAGGCACATAAAGGCCGCGACCGACATGAAGATTCGAGGTCCGTACCGATCCATGAACCGGCCGACAAACGGCTGCACCCAGGTTTCCAGGGCAATGAACAGCGTGAAACCCCACTGAATCTGAGAGAGCTTCCATCCGGTCGCGCCCATGATGGGCTTAACAAAAAGTGTCCAGGAATATTGCAGATTCGCGATCATGCACATCGCGATTACCGAACCGACCAGCCGCACCCATCGATTCATTTCGTGTCCCGTCGGACAGCCACTCCTGGCGGTCCTCTACTCCGATATCACGTCCGAGCAGCGCTGCATCGACAGACAAGAGATGCCGGCCTGGCGAACCCAATGCAGCAATTTTGGGACATAGTATCAAAAGTTTTCAACGGCTGGAGATGAATTTGATTTTTAGACATGGAGTTGCGGAGAGTGGAGCGGGTATAGCCAACATGGTGCGAGGAAGGCCTTCCGTTTTTTCACTCCGGAAGGCTTGTCATTCTGAGCGGAGCGAAGAACCTCTCTTGGCTCTTTTCTCGCACTTCGATCGAAGAGAGATTCTTCGCTCCGCTCAGACTGACAACGCCCCTGCTTTAGCGGCACATTATGCCTTCAGCAAACGCGGAAACTTGGTCGCGCTGTTGTCAAAGCCGGGGAACACGGAGTGAAGATTGCTCGTGCCCAGGTGGCCGTTGATCACCTCGCCCAGCACCGAACGGAAATCGGTGGTCAGCGCGAGATCGCGCCCTTCGTTCAACTGGCCCGGACCCAGCCCCGGCCATTTTCCATACACTTTTCCGCCTTTGACCGGGCCGCCCATCACGAACATGCAGTTGGCGTGGCCGTGATCGGTGCCGCGATTGCCGTTTTCGTGGGCAGTGCGGCCGAATTCGGACATGGTGACCACTACCACGTCCTCCATGCGATCGCCCAAATCCTGATGGAGCGCCGCGAGTCCCTGCCCCAGGTCGCGCAGCAGGTTCGACATCTGGCCCTGCGCGCCACCCTCGTTCACATGATTGTCCCAGCCGCCCGTATCGACGAAGCCGACTTCCATGCCGATGTCGGCTTTCAGGAGTTGCGCGACCTGGTGCAGCGTCTGGCCCACGCGGCCCTTGGGATAGTCCGCGCCATTTTCCGGCTGGAAACGAGAAGGGTCGGCCTTGCGCAACATTTCGATGGCTTCGAAAGTTTCGGTGCCCGTGCCGCGCAAAACTTTGTCGACCGTCTGTGCATAGAGCGCTTCAAAGCCGCCCTGCACGGCGGTGGATTGGCTCATCACGCGAAACTGTTTGACGTCGGCAAGCGCAATCGCCGGCGCGGCGCCGCGCAGCGTCAGCGGCAAATTTGGACCCATGGCCACGGCGCGAAATGGAGAAGCATCCTGTTCGTTGATTGTGCCCACAGTGCGATTCAGCCAGCCGTCTTCGGTGGATTTCACACCGGGCGTGCCGGACTCCATGAAATCCTGGGCGTCAAAGTGAGAGCGCGTAGTGTCCGGCGAACCCGCGGCGTGCACGATGGCCAGTTGGCCGTTGTGAAAGAGCGGCCCGAGCGACGCGAGGCTCGGGTGCAGACCGAAAAATCCGTCGAGATCCACCGCGGCACCTTCCGCGCCGACGCGCGGCTGCGGTATGGCGATGCTGGGGCGGATGCGATAGTAATTTTCCTCGCCGAACGGAACCACGATGTTCAAGCCGTCGGCCGCGCCGCGCTGAAACACGACGATCAGCCTTTTCTTGTTGGGCATGGGCGTGGCGGCCACGGCGCGCTGCAGGAACGCGGGGATGGTGCTCATGCCGATCATGGAAACGCCGCCGCTTTTCAGAAAAACCCGGCGCGAAATTTTCATGTGGCTCTCCCGGTAGCACAGGCTTCAGCCTGTGGCCTTTCGTTGCGTATTCGGACTGATCCGTGTGCGATTGCTGCTCGCTTGGTCGATCCGTCCCAGCGATTGCGATTCGCTTGCTGGTTTCGCTTTTTGCCAACGCGACGGAAACCCACAGGCTGAAGCCTGTGCTACTCAAAATCCTACCTTCTCTGGAATTCCGGCGAACCTAGCACCAGGCCCGCGATCAGCGGCGCATTGATCTGCTTGACCTTGTCATCGAGCGTGGCCTGCAGAATCTGCGGGTCGTCCATTTGTTTTTCAAGCGTGTCGCGCGTCTCCTGGGACGCCTGCCCGCCTAGAAATGCTTGAATCGAGCGCTCCATGGTTGCGTGCGGATCGGCGGAAGTTTCGCTGCCGAACAGCGGATCGATATTCACCGTCGTGCCGCGCATGCGGTTGGAAGTCAGCGCCAGGGCGAAGTTCATGCGCGTCAACAGCGCGCCGGTGTTCACCCAGGCCTCCGCCTTGTCCGAATAACCCGTGGGAGGCTCGCACTGGTACAGAGGCTGGCCGATGCGGTTGGTCCACTGCACCAGCATCAGCGGCATGGCTACGTCAGCGCCAACCGCGCGGCTGGCGGAAGCCACCAGTTCAAAGGGCGTCTTGATCTTGGCGCGGTAGGATTCCCTGGACCAGAATTCCGGCGATTCGATCATGGTGCGCAGCACTTCGCGAATGTCGCCATCCGTTTTCAGGAACGTTTGCGCCATGCGGTCGACCAGGGCCGGCGGAGGCGTGTCCGATACAAAACGCTCC
The DNA here is from genome assembly GCA_963774805.1 of uncultured Acidobacteriota bacterium. Lineage (GTDB taxonomy): Bacteria > Acidobacteriota > Terriglobia > Acidiferrales > UBA7541 > Palsa-360. Next base: position 239,091 of record CAVZGK010000001.1, on the reverse strand, counting down.
GCCAGCTCGTACGAGATGTGGTGCGCCGTGTGCGGATCGCGTGCCAGAATGTCGAGCACTGCCTCGCCGTCCTTCATTCCGCCGTAATGAATCTCATGACCCAGCACGGTCTTCACGCCGGTGTCGTGCAGGCGCTCCTCGAAGAAAAACTCCGGCTCGCGGCGCGGCTGCCGGATGCTCCAACCCGTGAACGCCCTGGCGACGTTGATTACGTCATCCTGCGTATAGCCGCCGTCCACGCCGAGCGTATGCAATTCCATCAACTCGCGGCCGTAATTTTCATTCAGGCCGCGCTCCTGCTTCTGCTTGGCCTTGGCGTTGGGATCGTTCGGATTCCCTCCGGCTGCGGGACCGCCCTGCGGAAACCTTCGCGGACCGCCGAAAGGACCGCCGCCGAATCCCCCGCCGCGATTCTGCCGACGATCTTCCATTTCCTGCCGCAGTTTTTTCCAGGCGACCGGATCGGCCGAAAGCCAGTTATCAAGGAAAAACAGCATGGCCGGACTCTTCGCCGTGGCGCCCAGCAGATCGCGGAATTTTCCCATAGCGTGCGGACGAATGGCCTCACGCTCATACTCGGTGATCAGCCAGCGGTCCGCGCTCTTGGAGGCGTAGACATTGAAGTGGTTGTACCAGAAGTCGACCATCACTTCCTGCAACTGTCGCTCGCTGTACACGGCGCGCGTCATCTTTGCCATGGAGAGTTCGGCCACGATGCGCTGCGGTGCGCGAATTTTTTCGTAATTGAACATCTGATTGCCAAAGCCGGCCTGCCCCTTGCCCTCGCCTTTCACTTTGCCGGGATTGGCGCTCATGTCGGCTTCATCGGCCTCGAAATTGGGCATGCCGTGCGGGTCGGCCATCTGCATGTCCGTCTGCTTTTCGGGAGCGGCATCGCCCTGCGCCGGCATGGACTGCATGGCCGCGCGAATCTGCTCCTGCTGCTCCTTACGATACTGTTCCACGGTAATGCCTTCGCGGCGCGCTGCGGCCTGCGGCTCGGGAAACTCGTCCAGCAGTTTTGCGGAGGACATTTTCAACGTGGGGAAACGTTCCAGGCGCGCATCGAGCGCGGAATCGTCGATCGATTCGGGACGCAACTGCCGATCGATCCACTTCTGCAGGCCCAATTCCTTTACGCGCTCCAGATCACCGGGGCGCGGACCAAATCCGAGGCGATTCAGCGCCTGCAAAATCGCTTCATCCTCGGTGAGTGCGGGGTGAGCAATTCCCTTCGCTGCCTTGTTCGAATCGGCGGAAGTCCGGTCGGCTTTTTTGTCGGGGGATGCCAGCAAATACGGAGCCGCAAGGGCCGCAGCGGCGAAAAGAAAAATCGCGGCCATGCCGGAAAGCGGAGCGTTCCGGCGCGAGCGCGGTCTGGCATTCCGGGAAGAACTTCGCTTCATGTCAGAACCCCACAAGCGGCAGTCGGCGTGTTTGGCGCGGCAGAACCATCGCACGCAGTTAGTTTAACCCTCTGGAAACGGAAAAGTTGCGGGCGAATCGCGAGCGTGACGTTAGAGTACGCGCTCCGGCAGGGGCGCATGGCGCTGCGGCGGATGCGATGGGCGGGCCGTGCGCCAGCCACGTGCGCCTTCAACTCCAGCCGACTTGCCCGGCTTCGGGCAAATCCGCGCGCTCCCGGGCCGAACGAAAAGCGTCCACGCTCCAGACGTCCTGCGGCTCATCATGGCGGAGCACAAAATAGTCTCCGTCTTCGGTACGCACTCGAAAGTAGATGGCGCCGGGCGAGTACCAGCGGTCTTGCACTTCCGTAATTTCAAAGGTGTGGCCGCGCAGAGTAAACCTGGTGGGACGTTCATCAGCCCGATACCCGGCATAGCATTCGACGCGCATATTGCCCATCGCTGCCTCCCGTTGACCGAACTCCTGGGACGCCATTGTACTCCGATTTGCATGAGAGCGGCGCCAGCCGTGTTATCAGCTTGTAGCGCCCGCCTTCAGGCGGGCGCTACGAAGGCGCGAAAATTGCGTCCTTCTACCGCTTCGGTTCCTTCAACAATTCGGCATTGTAGGCCGCGCCGATCAAGAGGATGGTGGCCGTCAATTGCATCCAAAGCATCAGGCCGATGGTTACCGCGAGTCCGCCATAAATCAGGTTGTACGGAATTCTGCGCAGATAAAATCCCAGCGCAATGCTGACCACCCACCACAGCACGGTGGCCACCTCCGCGCCGGGAAGATGATTTTTCAAGCCGTGGTGGCCGGGACGCCCCACGCGGTAGATCACCGTCAGCACGGCCAGCGCGATCAGCAGCGAGACCACGATGTACAGGCCGCTCCAGGTCAACCGGATCAGCACCGGCATGCTCGACAGGTTCATCATGCGGTTGCGAATGGTGCGCCCGAACACCACCAGGTTGACGATCAGGATGGAGGGAAGAATCGTGGCGCTCAGCAGCAGCAAAGCCCGCACGTTTCGGCTCACCGGACTCAATTCGTTCGGATCGCCGTAAACTTTTCGAAAGCCCTCCATCAACAGCTTCATCATCTGCGTGCCCGCCAGCAGGGTGCCGCCGAGGCCCAGCAACACCCACTCCCAGGGTTGCCGCGAATGTTTTCCGACAAAATTATTCAAAATGCTGAGCGTGCCGGGCGGCAGCACAATGCGCAGCCGGTCGATCATTCCCTCCAGCGCCTGTCGGAACGCGCCCGAGCCCGCCGCCGCTCCAAGCACCACCAGAATGGTGGGAGAAAATGCCAGAAACATGTTGAAAGCCACGGCCTGTGACAGCGTGATGCAGCCTGGAAGGACACGAAGCGAAGCGCGATAGAACCGCTGCAGAAAATCTGAGAACGTATCGGAGCTCAAAGTTTTCCCAAGTAAAACTTCGTCAGGATAGCGTACTTTGGGGCGTTTGAGCAGAGCGATATGCAATTCCTCCGGTCAGCTCTGAATCGCCGATGGCGGGATGGAGTCCCAGATTCGGTTATTGACATTCCTTGGCTTGTCGGTGTATCCGATGAGTCGCCAAACATCCGTTGTTTCTAATCCGGTAACTAGATTTACTGCCAGTTAAGCAACTGGTTGAACTGTTCAGCAACGATGCGCGTGCGGCGAATATGGAATGCCCACGGCAAGTCAGTTAGCGCGGCTCTGTCAAATCGTTTTCCAAGGAGACTTCAATGGAGATCAATCATCTGCTGAAAGCCGGATTCGGCCGGCGCGGATTTCTGTCCGGATCGAGCCTGCTGTTGACCAGCGCCCTGTTGGGCGCCACGGACGCGGCCAAAGCAGATCCCGCAACCGCGCACCCCGCCGCGGTTCCGCTGCCTCCGGAACCCGTGCCGCAAGACCAGAAAGACAAGGACGCTTTGCTCGCGGACCTCGTCACGGCGAACCATATCTTGCAGGATCAGGGAGTGGTGGACGGCTACGGGCACGTCAGTGTGCGCAATCCCGCCAACCCGAATCACTTTTTTATTTCCCGCTGGCTGGCGCCCGATCTGGTCACCAAAAACGACATCGTGGAACTGGACTACGATTGCGTCCCGTCCAACGGCGAGACCCGCAAAATGTACAGCGAGCGCTGGATTCATGCGGAGATTTACCGCGCCCGCCCGGACGTAAAGTCCATCGTGCACACGCACGCTCCCACCGTGGTGTTGATGAGCACGATCAGCGAGCCGCTTCTGCCAATCTACCACATGGGAGGATTCATCGGCACGGGGCTGCCCACCTTCGATATTCGCAAATCTTTTGGCATGACCAACATGCTGATCAATGACGCGGCTAAGGGCAAGGCTCTGGCGCAGTCGCTGGGCGATAAGCCCGGAGCCCTGATGCGCGGCCATGGCGGAATTACCGTGGGCAACAGCATCATGCATTCGGTCGGACGTAGCGTCTATCTGAAGATCAACGCCGAAATGCACCTGCAGGCCGGCAGCAGGAAACTCGAAACGCTCACGCCGGAAGAAGCGCGCCTGGCGGAAGCCGGCAACCAGGAATTCCCGAAGGATTGGGATTTGTGGGCGAGGAAAGTACAGAAGGCTTGAGGTAAACGGGTTTGGTTCGAGCTCCGCGGTTTGTGAATCGTTGATTCCTGATTTGTAATTGGGATTCGAGAAGTATGTTGTCTCGAAGTGCGATCATACCTCCGCACTCTGTCGGACGAATCACGGGACACGGGCCACGAATCACGAGTCACGGTTCAGAGGTCACGTCCACAGCGTTGCTCCCACGCGCGACGGCGCGCTACGGCTCTTGTCCCGCCACGCTGCCGCAGAGTACACTCGCAGCTTCATTTCCGCGGAGGTGCGGCATGGCTCGAATCGTGCGTTGCGGACTCATCCAGGCCCATTGCGAGTGGTCTCCGATGCAATTGGCGCTCCCGAAAATCAAAGAGAACATGATCCTGAAGCACGAAAAGCTGATTGCCGCCGCGGCCAAGAAGAAAGTGCAGATCCTCGGCCTGCAAGAGCTTTTTTACGGTCCCTATTTCTGCGCCGAGCAGCATCAAAAATGGTACGAGCTGACCGAATCCGTGCCGGACGGACCGACCACCACGCGCATGCAGAAGCTGGCAAAAAAATATGGAATGGCCATGGTCGTGCCAGTCTACGAAAAGGAAATGACCGGCCTATATTTCAATACCGCCGCGGTGTTTGACGCCGACGGAAAATACCTCGGCAAATACCGCAAGCACCATATTCCCCACTGCCATCCGGGATTCTGGGAGAAATTTTATTTCACGCCAGGCAATGCAGGCTATCCGGTGTTTGAGACGCGCTTTGGCAAAGTCGGGGTTTACATCTGCTACGACCGGCACTTTCCGGAAGGCGCCAGGATTCTCGGCCTGAACGGCGCGGAGATTGTTTTCAACCCTTCCGCAACCGTGGCCGGGCTCTCGGAATATCTTTGGGAACTTGAGCAGCCCGCGCACGCCGCCGCCAATGGCTACTTTGTGGCCGCGTCCAACCGCGTGGGCATCGAAAAGCCCTGGCAGATCGGCGAATTTTATGGAAAAAGCTACTTCTGCAATCCGCGCGGCAAACTCATCGCCCAGGCCAGCCGCCACAAAGATGAACTGCTCGTCGCCGATTTAAATCTTGATGAAATCCAGGAAGTGCGCGACGTCTGGCAGTTTTACCGCGACCGCCGGCCGGAGACGTACGGCGAAATCACGCGAACGCTGTCTTCGCGGGGTACGCAGGCGGCGGACTAGAGGACGTGGCCCGTGACTCGTGGCCCGTGTCCCGTGGCTTTCGCCGTTCCATTGGCGCTTCGCGGAGCAGTATTCACGGCGCGCGATTCGAGAAAAGCAATTCCAAGGTTTTCGATTCGATGATTTTCAATACCCCGTGAAGTTCCAGGCCTGAAATTCGCAAAAGGTCGACGATTCGCCGGCCATGAATGACGGAACACGAATCACGGGACACGGATCACGGGCCACAGAAAACGGGTCACGATTCATCGCACACGCCGCCGAAGAGGAACTTTCATGATGACGCAACCGAAGCAGACTACCCGCAGCGAAGAAGTGGTGCGCAAGCACAAAGAGTATCTCTGGCCCGCGGTCACTAACTTCTACCAGGAACCGCTGGTTGCCGACCACGGCTCCATGCAGCACGTGTGGGACGTTGAGGGGCGCAAGTATCTCGATTTCTTCGGCGGCATCCTCACGGTGTCGGTGGGCCACGCCAATCCCAGGATCACCGGGCCGATGAAGGAGCAGATGGACCGCTTTCAGCATCTCTCCACGCTGTACCCGAACGAAGCGATCGTCGCGCTGGCTGAAAAAGTCGCGCAGATTACTCCCGGCGCGCTGAAATCCAGTTTTTTCACGAGTTCGGGCACCGAAGCAAATGAAGCCGCGATTCTATTGTCGCGCATGGCCACGGATTCTTTCGATATCGTGGCGCTGCGCCACGCCTACTCCGGGGGGTCGTCTCTCACCAAGAGCATCACGGCGCAAGCGCCCTGGCGCAAATCCGGAATCATCAGCGTAGGCATCTCGCACGCCATCAATCCGTACTGCTACCGCTGCCCGCTCGGTCTGAAGTATCCCGATTGTGAAGTCGCCTGCGCCAAGGACGTTGAAAACCTGATTCAGACCGGCACCAGCGGCCACATCGCCGCATTCATCGCCGAGCCGATTCAAGGCGTCGGCGGGTTCATCACGCCGCCCAAGGAATATTTCAAAATTGTTTTCAGCGCGGTAAAAAAATATGGCGGCCTGTTCATCTCCGACGAAGTGCAGACCGGCTTTGGCCGCACCGGGAAAAAATGGTTTGGCATCGAACACTGGGAAGTGACGCCGGACATCATGACCTGCGCCAAAGGCATGGCCAACGGCGCGCCGATTGGCGCGACGATCACCACCAAGGAACTGGCCGCGTCCTTCCAGGGCCTGACCATTTCCACGTTTGGCGGGAATCCGGTCACTTCCGTGGCCGCCAAGGCGACCATCGAATTCATCGAGGAAGAGCACCTGTTGCAGAACTGCGAAACGGTCGGCAACTATTTCCGCGAAAAGCTAGATGAGCTGCAGCAAAAACATAGCCTGATCGGCGATGTCCGCGGAAAAGGCCTGATGCTGGGCATGGAATTGGTAAAAGACCGCGCCACCAAAGAGCCGGCACCCGAAGCCACCACGCAACTGCTCGAACGCACCCGCGAACTGGGCTTGCTGATCGGCAAGGGTGGACTGTACGGCAACGTCATCCGGCTGTCTCCCATGCTGAATATCGGCAAAGCGGACGTGGACGAGGCGGCGCGGATTCTAGACCAGGCATTCGCATCGTTGTAGCGCCCGCCTGCGAAGCTCGTACAGTCGTTTCAAAGCGGGTCAATATCAATTCCATTTCCCTCTCAATTCGCAGTGCCGCGGCCTTCCTGCGTACGAGTCTAGAACCTAGCCATTAAATCATTTGCCTACAATCAGTTAAGACCATTCCTCTTAGGCACAGTCCCAGCCGTTTCTTGTACCGCTGTGGAACACAGGCTGATACCGTTGTAATCGAGTCGGTTTGGAACATGGGCTACATGCGATCATCGAAATTCTCCTTTCCGCCACTCGGTGAAGAGTTGAAGCCCTGAGGGTCTAATGAAAAAGAAACGGTTGGGTGAAGCACTACAAGAGCGCGGCAAGATCTCGGAAGCCGAGCTGCAGAAATTTATCGAGAAGCAGCGCGGTTCCCTTTTGCACCTGGGCGAACTCCTGCTGGATCGCGGAGTGGTATCGAAAGAAGATCTGGCCGACGCGCTGGAAGAAGTATCCCACGTCGCTTACGTGAACTGCAGCGCCATCGCTCCCGAACCGGAAGTTCTAAAGCTGATTCCACGAGCCATGGCTGAGCGCCTGTCGGTCCTGCCGATACGACGGGAAGGTCGCAAGCTGGTGATCACCATGGCCTTCCCGCAGAATCTGGCCACTCTTGGCGAGCTGCGCTTCACGACCGGGATGGATATTTCTCCACGCCAGTCATTCCGCACGGAACTGCAGGCGGCGATCGCTTTCAACTATTCGAGCGGCGGCCGCAAACCCTCCGCGGCGGCGCCCACCGCCGGCAAGGCCGTGACGTACGACGAAATCGAATTCATTTCCGCGAGCTCCCGCCAGGCCAATCAGGAAGCGATGCAGGAAATGCAGGCGGACCTGCGGCAGAGAAAAACGCCCGCCGTGCAACTGGTGTCGGAAATCATTCAGCTGGCGATCGCCAAGCAGGCCAGCGACATCCACATCGAGCCGCGAGCAGCAGAAACGATTGTCCGCGTGCGAGTGGACGGCGTGTTGCGCGACGCGCAGACCATCCCGCGAGCCTTACAGACTTCCTTGATTTCGCGCATCAAGATTCTTTCGGATATGGACATCGCCGAACGCCGCACGCCCCAGGACGGGCGCTTTATGGTCACGATCGGTGGGCGCCATCTGGACTTGCGGGTCTCGGCGCTCCCGACGCAATACGGCGAGAAGGTCGTGATCCGTCTGCTGGAAGCCACGGCGCCGCTGGCCTCTCTGTTTGATCTCGGCATGCCGGCGGAGGTTTCGGAAAATCTATTGCAATTGATCAACCAGCCTCAGGGGTTGATTCTGGTGACGGGCCCCACCGGTTCGGGCAAGAGCACCACGCTGTATTCGTGCCTCAACAAGCTGATGAAGCCATCGGTAAACATCGTCACGGTCGAGGACCCTGTCGAATATGTCTTGCCGGGCATTAACCAGGCGCACGTCAATACCAAGGCCGGCATGACGTTTGCAAGCTGCCTGCGCTCCATCCTGCGGCAGGATCCGAACATCATCATGGTGGGCGAAATCCGCGACCGCGAAACCGCCGAAATCGCGATGAAGGCGGCGCAAACCGGCCACATGGTGCTATCCACTCTGCACACCAATGACAGCGTCTCGGCCATCGTCCGGATGCTGGATCTGGGCATTCCCGGATACCTGATCAGCTCTTCAATAGCGGCATTCTGGCGCAACGTCTGGTCCGCAAGCTTTGCAGCTGCCATAAAGTTCAGCCTGCCACCGATGAATTCCGTTCGCAATTCGCGCAGGTCGGCGGAATCAGGCCCCCCGCGACCATGTCGGTTCCCATCGGCTGCGAGCGTTGCGACCAGACCGGCTACAGCGGCCGAGTAGGCATCTACGAACTGCTGCATTTGGACGAAAGCATCCGTGCCGTCATTCGCACCACCGGAAATATCGAGCAGGTTCGCACGATCGCCAGGGCCAACGGCCTGCACCTGATGCTGGAAGACGCTCTCGAAAAGCTTCGCCTGGGAACCACCACGATGGAGGAAATCTTTCGTGTGGTTCCCACAGAAACCGCCGGCAACCAGGCGGAATGCACGAAGTGCGCACAGCGCATCCTTCCCGCATTCAAATTCTGCCCGTATTGCGGAACCAAAAACGCCACGACTACGGCGGACTCACGATCCGCCAGATTCCGCTCGCTGGAAGAGGGGGTCCTTCAGTAATGTCCGGCAGCGAAGACAACTCGAGCCGCCCCGCCAGGCGCGATCCCCGGTATCCGCAATTGTGCGAGCTCTCCATGATTTATGAGGGCTTTGAAGAAGATGTCTCCGTGCGCCCGCCTGATCTGAGCCCGCATGGGATGTTCATCAATACGCGCACGGATTATCCACAGGGAGCAATTTTGAAGCTGCGCTTCCGCCTGGCCCGCTCCCGCGTGCTGGTCGAAACGCGCTGTGAAGTTCGCTACTGCCTGCGCGGCGTTGGCGTGGGAGTCGAGTTCGTGGCCATCGCTCCGGAAGCCGTCAGGGCGATCGAGGAAGAAATCGGCCTGGCTGCGCGTTAGCCCCTGGGCTGTTATTTCTTCCGTTCCTCGCTCATGGTATCCTCCCGACTGGCTCTTCGTGTGATTTTTTGAATTGCGCTTCGCAGGAATAGGGTATTGACTGACCATTCGTGGACTTCGATTCTTCTTCCTACTGCTCTAATAATTCTGTTCATTGGAACACTCGCGTGCATCGCCTTGGGAACTGGGTCCCTATGGTTCGTTGAGATCGTGACCCGATGACACAAGCCAGCCTGTTTGACACCGCTCCGCGCGAAATTTACTTCGACGTCGAAACGCTGCGGCTGTCCCATGAAGTCGAGGGCGGCTGGTCCAACATCGCCCGCTTCGGCCTGGCGGTGGCCGTTACCTGGGATGCGCAGAACGCGTTTCCGCCGATGGTTTGAGCCCGACGCCGCGGCCCTCATCTCGGAGCTGAGCGCGTATGACCGCATCGTGTCTTTCAACGGCGACCGCTTCGATTTTGCGGTGCTGGGCGCCTACCAGCCGGTAAAACATCTGGCCGGGAAATCATTCGATCTCCTGGTCGATTTGCATAAGCGGCTGGGACACCGGATCAAGCTGGACGACCTGGCCCGCGAAACCCTGGGCAATCAGAAAACCGGCGACGGACTGGAAATTGTCCAGTGGTGGCGCGACGGCCGCAAGGAAGACGTCTGCAAATACTGCGAGAATGACGTGAAGCTGCTGGTCGATCTGGTGGAATTCGCCCGCCGCAACAAATATGTGGTGGTGAAATCGCGCCAATTGCCCGTGGACTGGCCGTGAGGTACTTCAAATTGCTTTGCCGTAGCGATGCCCAGCCGACGTTGTCTTCAGGCCGGCACGGCGTTCGCGGAGAAAAAATGCGCGCAATGAACTGGAAAACGACCGCGGCGATGGCCACGCTATTGTTCACGCTGGCACCGGCTGCGCGCGCCGCGGACAAGGAAACCATTGTCTGGAAATCGATTCCGGATGCGATCCTGCAGGTCGATTCGCGCGCGCCAAAAATCTGGAACGTATTCCAGGCCGGAAAAAAATCCGATCCCCTGCTGCTGCAGCTCGGCTCGCGCTACCTGGTGATTTATATTCGCGCCATGAAGATCTACGAACTCAAGCCGGAACAACTCGCAGCACAAGGGTGACGACCTTGTATGGCGTGAGAACGACAAGCCGGACAAGCCTCTCCCCACGTCCGACTGGAGCACCAAGGATGTCGGCTCCGCTTCGCGCATCCTCGTAAAACTCGCCGCCGAGGGACGCGAAATCAACATCGAAATTCCCCAGGTACCCGACCTGCGGCGCGGTATCTACTGAACGTGAGCGTCGCGGAACAACCCGGAACAGACGGCATCCACTCCGGCGTCCTCGATGCTCGAAACCATTCGAGCAAGTTCGCTCTACAACGAAGACCTCGCGCCGATTTCCGCCGCGCAGCGCAGTTGGGGCACCTACAACTACGCCGCGCTGTGGATCGCCATGAGCGTCAACATTCCCACCTACCTGCTGGCCAGCGGGATGATCGCCGGCGGCATGAGCTGGCGGCAGGCCATCTTCACCGTGTTTCTCGGAAACGTGCTGGTGCTGGTGCCCATGCTGCTGAACGCGCACGCCGGAGCGAAGTACGGAATTCCCTTCCCGGTGTTTGCGCGCGCGTCGTTCGGCGTGATGGGCGCGAACGTTCCGGCGATTCTTCGCGCGCTGGTGGCCTGCGGATGGTTCGGAATCAACACCTGGATCGGCGGCGAAGCGATCAACGCCATGATCGCCGCCGCTGTTCCCCGCCTGGAGAAGATTTCGCCGACGGCGTGTGGATTTGCTTCGCCGGTGTTCTGGCTGCTGCATGTGATCGTCATCGTGATGGGAATTCGCACCATCCGGTTTCTGCAGGGCGTGACCGCGCCGTTTCTGCTGGCCGATCGGCGTCGCGCTGCTGGCCTGGGCCATGGTCAAGGCCGGCGGATTCGGGCCGATGCTGGCCGCGCCGTCGAAATTTCAGACGTTCGGCAGAATTTTTTCAATTCTTTGTGCCGTCGCTCACCGGAGTGGTGGGTTTCTGGGCCACCGTGGCGCTGAACATTCCCGATTTCACGCGCTACGCGCGCAGCCAGCGGGCGCAGGTGCTCGGCCAGGCGCTGGGCTTGCCGACGACGATGACGTTCTATTCGTTCATCGGCGTGGCGGTGACGTCCGCGACCGTGATTATTTTCGGCCAGACGATCTGGGATCCGGTGCAGGTGCTGGCGCGCCTGGGCAATCCCATCGCCGTGGTGGTGGCCATGCTGGCGCTGCTGCTGGCGACGTTGAACGTCAACGTCGCGGCCAATCTGGTGTCGCCGTCCAACGATTTCTCCAATCTCTCGCCGCGGCTGATCAGTTTCCGCACCGGCGGCCTGATCGCCTGCGTCGTGGGCGTGGTTGTTTTCCAGCCCTGGAAGCTGCTGGCCAATTTCAGCAACTATATTTTTGGCTGGCTGGTGGGCTACTCCGGATTTCTCGGCCCCATCGCCGGCGTGATGATCTGCGACTACTTCGTGGTTCGCAAAAAAATCATCCTCGTCGAAGACCTGTATCAGCGCAGCGGATTTTACGAATTTTCCGGCGGTATTAATCTGGCGCGCGATGGCGGCGCTGGCCGCAGGAGCGGGCGTGGCGTTCATCGGCCTGATCGTGCCGTCATTGCGCGGGCTGTACGACTACGCGTGGTTCGTGGGATTCGCCGCGAGCTTCGTCGTGTACTGGGCCCTGATGCGGCCAAATCGCGCAAACGAGTAGAACAGGCTTCAGCCTGTTGGTTTCCGGTAGTCCTACTAAAATCTACGCTTGAAATTCTGGAGTTCAACAGGCTGAAGCCTGTTCTACTTAATCACTCCCGTGCGCTGAAAATTGTTTTTGACTTCCCGCGCACAACTTGCACTTGCGCGGCTCGCGCACGATGGCCGCGTCGCGCGGGAAAATCAGTCCCAGCATCCAGTCTCCAGCCACCTGCAATTGCTTTTTCAATCCCACCAGCTTGTACAAGTGCACCGCGTTCCAGAAGAGCCACGCGAAATATCCGCTGACCTGATTCCGCCGATCTTCACCACCGCATAATTCATTCCCAGCGAAACCAGCATGCCCTTCGACGCATACTCGTACGTCTCCAGAGGCTCGCCGCGCCAAAGATGCCGGACGTTGCGCGCGGCAACGCGGCCCTGCTCGATCGCCACGGGCGCGACGCGTGGCGCCTCCTGCGCGTTCACGGCGGCGGCGGAGTCGCCCACGACGAATATTTCCGGATGGCCTCTCCAGTTGGAAGCTGCGCGTTCACCACCGCGCGGCCGATGCGATCGTGCGGCCCCGGCAGCGATTCAATCAGTTCGGAGGCGCGCACTCCGCCGTCCAGATGATCGGTGTCCGCCGGCAGATCGTTTCGTTGCCGTTGATCTCGACCGAGTTTTCCAGCACCCGCGTGACGCGCGTCGAAGTGCGCACCTCAATCCCGCTGACGTGCAGCCGCTTGCGCGCGTGCGCCGCGAGCTTCGGACCGATTCCCGCGCAGAATGTCCGGCGTGGCTTCCAGCACGATCAGGCGAATCTCAGAGGCGTCAATTCCGCGATATTTTTTCGCGCCACATAGCCGAAACAGAAAATCGCGCATTTCCGTGACCAGTTCGATGCCCGTGTAGCCGCCGCCCACCACCACGAACGTGAGCATCGACCGGCGCGCCGCGGCATCCTCGGTATGGTCGGCGTGTTCGCACAAATCGATGATGCGTTCGCGCAGTTCCACGGCTTGCTGCAGCGATTTGTAATCCCAGCAGTTTTCTCTCGCGCCCGGGAGTGTTGAAAAATTCGGTGCGCGAGCCAGGAGCCAGGATCAGCGCGTCATACTCGATCGCTCCGGAGTCCAGAATTACGCGGCGGTTCGGCACGTCCACCGCGCGTACCGCTTCCCGGCGAAACCGGATATTTGCGCGTCCCGCGAATTTCGCGAACGGCCTGTACGATATGGCGCGGATCGGTGTAACTGGAAGCGATTTGCGGAAGCAGCGGAGTGAACAGCAGATAATTCTGGTCGCTGACCAGAAGAATTTCGACGTCCGGGTCGCCTGCGGAACATGCGATCGAGGTCGCGTGACGGCCTCAAGCCCGCCGAACCCCGCCCCGACTACGACGATGCGTTTCATGGCACCTTTTAATTTAGCATAGCGCCGGCAGGACGGGCTTCACAGCCTGCACAGCATCAAAAAACACTGTCATTCTGAGCGCAGCGAAGAATCTCTCTTCGATCGAGGTGCGAGCAAAAGATCGGAGAGATTCTTCGCTTCGCTCAGAATGACAAAACCGTTACAGAGACGCCGGCCCGGAGGCCAACCGCTTCACGCGCATCTTCCAGCTCTCAAACGGCAGGCCGGTATCGATCTGCTTCATCGTAATGCACTGGTCCACCGGGCAAACCAGCGCGCAGAGATTGCAGCCGACACATTCGTCTTCGATGATTCGCGGAACGTGCACGCCCATGCCGTTCGGATTTTTCTTGCCGTTGCCGCCAGCTGCGTACGGCGCGATGCACTGGTGCGCACCATCTTCGCAGGCCACGTAGCAAAGCTGGCAGCCGATGCAAAGATCGTCGCGAATGTCCGCGATGACCTTGTAATTCAGGTCCAGGTCGCCCCAATCCTTCACGTTCGGCACGGCGCGGCCGCGAAAATCCTCGATCGTGCTGAAAGCCGTGATCGTCCATGTATGCGGAAAGCCCGTCGATCATGTCCTCGACGATCCGGAATCCGTAATGCATCGCCGCCGTGCACACCTGCGTGATCGAAGCTCCCAGCGCGATGTGTTCCGCCGCATCATTCCAGTATCCAATTCCGCCGATTCCGACGATCGGGATTTTCACGGTTTTCGCCACGCTTGAAACCAGATGCAGCGCGATCGGCTTCACCGCCGGGCCGCAGTAGCCGCCGTGCGAAGATCTTGCCGCCCACGTCAGGCTTGGGCGAAAACGTTTCCAGGTCCACGCCGATGATCGAATTCAGCGTGTTGATCAGGCTCACGGCGTCCGCGCCGCCCTTTTCCGCCGCCAGCGCCACGCGCGTGATGTCCGTGACGTTCGGCGTGAGCTTCACGATCACCGGTGTCTTCGCCGCTTCCTTTACCCACGACGTGATCATTTCCGTGTATTCGGGCACTTGTCCCACGGACGATCCCATGCCGCGCTCGCTCATGCCGTGCGGGCAGCCGAAATTCAGTTCCAGCGCGTCCGCGCCGGCATCCTCCACGCGCCGCACGATGTCGTGCCAGGTTTCGCGCTTGGATTCCACCATCAGCGATGCGATCACCAGATTTTTCGCGTAGCGCTTCTTTACTTCCGCGATTTCGCGGATATTCGACGTCGGTCGGCCGGTCGCTGATCAGCTCGATGTTTGTGAAGCCCATCACCTTGTTGCCGTTGTAATCCACCGCGCCGTAGCGCGACGATGTGTTGACGATCGGCTCGCCAATCGTCTTCCACACTGCGCCGCCCCATCCGGCGTCAAACGCGCGCATGATCTGTCCGCCCGTGTTGGTCGGCGGCCCGGAGGCCAGCCAGAAGGGGTTCGGCGATTTAATCCCGCAAAAATTTACGCTAAGGTCGGCCATGGTTCACCTCTCGACGTGCGGTTGAATCCCCAGATGAATACCGCCTAACACGGATGAAAATCGAGATTCGCGAACCGTGATTCGCGTTCCACCGGCGTGCCGCGAGCACCGGATCACAGATCACGATTTACGAATCACAGTTTCGCCCAGCCAGGCATCGATTCCGCGGCCTGCCGCCATTCCTTCCGCTACCGCGTCCACAACTTCGCGGCCGCCGTTCACGCAGTCGCCGCCGGCAAAATATTTGGGATTGCCGGTGCGCTGCTGCGCGTCGGTGACCAGCGTGCCGTTCTTGCGGATTTCCAGGCCCTGCACCGGCCGCAGGAAGTCGGTAGCCTGCCTCTGCCCCACCGCGCGAACGACCATATCGACTTCGATGCTGAACGTGCTGTTGGGAATCGTCTCCGGAGCGCGCCTGCCGCGCGCGTCCGGCTCTCCCAGGCGCGTGCGCACGCATTCGAGACCGGTGACCACGCCGCCCGTGCCGAGGATTCGCACCGGCTGCGTTTGCCACAGGAATTGCACGCCATCTTTTTTCGCCAGTTCATATTCATAGCGGAAGGCCGGCATTTCTTCCTCGCTCCGCCGGTAAACCAGATGCACGGATTCAGCGCCCAGACGCCGCGCGGCCGTCACCACGTCAATCGCGGTGTTTCCCGCGCCGATGCAGGCGACGCGCCGCCCGATGGCCACGCGGGCAAACGGCTGCGATTTGGTCGGCTCAATAAATTCCAGCGCGCCGATCACTCCCTGGAGATCCTCTCCGGGAATATTCATGACCCAGGTTTCGCCGAGGCCAACGCCGATGAAGATGGCGTCAAATTCTTTTTCCAATTGCGAAAAGCTGATTTCGGTCCCGATGTCGACCTTGAGCCGGAATTCAACGCCAAGCGATTTCACCATTTCGACTTCGCGCAGGGAGTCTGCCATGCGCGTTTTGTACGCTGCGATGCCGTAAGTATTCAGGCCGCCGGCAAATTCTCGCCTGTCAAATACCGTCACGCTGTAACCCTTGCGCGCCAGCAGCGCGGCGCACGCCAGCGAAGCCGGCCCCGCGCCGATGCAAGCCACTCGCCGGCCATTCGCCGGTCCCGCGTGAAACAGATGGATCTTCCGGTCCAGCACATGTTGCACCGCAAAGCGCTGTAGCCTTCCAATTTCAATCGCCTTTTCGCCTTTCTCGACCATCACGCAGGCGCCTTCACACAACACTTCAGTCGGACATACCCGCCCGCAGCTTTCGCCCAGAATATTCGCTTCCAGAATCACGCGCGCCGCTCCGCGTACGTTCGCGGTCATGATGCGCTTGATGAATCCCGGCACGTCGATGCGTGTGGGACACGCCTGCACGCACGGCGCGTCGAAACAATACAGGCAACGCGCGGCTTCGATGGCCGCCTGGCGCGTGTTCATGGGCGGCGTGATGTCCGCAAAATTCTGCTCGTATTTTTCGGGAGAGAGTTTCGGAGCGGTCTCGCGAAGGGGCATTCTTCACCTCGCCTTCCTGGCCGGCCCTGAAACACATAACCCGGTGGAGCAATTTTCCCACCGGGCATCAAGGCCGGAATTCCAGCGCTATCTTAGCATCGCGGAACAAAAGGAATGTTCAGAGAAATTGCGGGAATGCGGCAAATAGCGCACGTGGCGCACGCTTCAGCTTGCGCTTGTCAGAGGCCGCAAGAAACTAACCGCCGCAAGCTAAAACATGCACCACGGGTACGTTGTAAGCAGTTCGCTACTTCGCCGGCTGTTTGGCGATCACCAGTTTCGCGATTTTGTTGAAGGTGGCCTGCGGAATGATTTTTTTCTGCACCAGTTCCGTCTTGGCCTTGTAGGGACGGCCGTCAATGATCTTCTGCGAATAGACCGCGCCGATTCCCGGCAGGGCGCTGAGCTGATCCTTGGTGGCGGTGTTCAGATCCAGAAGGTCCGAGCTCGCTGAAGCGGCGGCCGCTTTTGCCGGAGCCTTTGCCGCCGGAGCCGACTGGCTCCGGCCGATCGGTGCGAGAAGCAGAAGGCTCAAAACAAACAGCGTAAATCCCGATAGAAATTGTTTGCGGTTCATCCAGATTCTCCTTTATTGAGGTTTTTTCTCGTTCTCGGCGGCGTGGTATCCGGCCTTTACAGCATCGGACTCGGGCATGTACTTTCCGCTTTTTGTTTTTCCGTAATAGCGCGTTCCCGGATAGTGATAGATCCCCGAATCCAGATTGACCCAAACGGTTCCCGGTCCAGGCGTGCCTTGCGAAGCGCCGGATGGCGCTGACTTCGCCGGCGCCGATGCAGGAGCAGGCTGGCTTGCAGGGGCATTGCTCGGCATGGAAGATGAAGCCGCAGGCGCGCCCGTGTAGCCCGTCGTGGAACTCGACTTCTTGCTCGGCATCGGCGAGGATTGCGGCACCGACGCGGCGGCTCCTCCACTCACCATCACCAGCGGCGTGATTTTCTTGATCGTAGCGGCCGAAACGCCGGTCTTCGCGAGTCCATCCACGGACGAATAAGGCCGCCCGGCAATTATTTTCTTCGCGGTTGCCGGTCCCACGCCCGGCAGATCTTCCAGATCCTTCTCGCTGGCGGAGTTCAGGTTCACCAGCCCGCTGGAACCCGATGCGCTCGAGGATTTGCTCTGAGCGGCAGCCCCGCTTCGCACTCCCATGCCGAAAACAAACAGCGCGCAGGCCGCCAGACATACAAATTTCTTTCGCAATATTTTCATTTCAGCCTCCGATTCTGAATAGGATCGTCCAGCGAATGGAATCCTCACCATCGCAAAAGACAATCAGCAACTACTCTGTTTTCGTTCCAAACATGCTATTCAAGCCGGCGACAACGGACTTGGCCTTCTCCTCAAGCTCTGCAACCCCGCCATCGCCGGCGCTCGCCAGAATCGCATCCAGGTGGCTGCTCAAACCTTCAGGCAGCTTGCCGTTGAGATGTGTGACCATGGCGTCGACCAATTCTTGCGCCTTGTCCTGCGGCAAGCCGGTTTTTTGCATGATGAGCTGGACTAGTTCGTTCATCGGTCTACCTCCTTTGATCGTGCCCCGCCACTTGCGATCGCGGCAGGCCGGACTCGGATGTTTGTAGAAAACCGATTTAAGAAATCAATAAGAAATCAACAAGGACCGGTTGCTGCAAAGGCGAACTTGTGCCGAATCGTAGGCCCGCATGCTGGCCGGCGGCAAGCAGTTTTAATTAAAACTTCGTTCAGCCGCCCTCCAGACTGTTTCACCACGCGTGTACTCCCCGCTTTGCCCTCCGCTTGCTCCACTTTCCCCGCATGGCCTAAGATGCATCGTCGGCTTCAATCCGGCGGCACGGGGGGGAACGATGGGCTTTGACACAATCATCCGCAACGGCACGATCGTAACCGCCACGGATACCTACGCCGCCGACGTTGGCATCAGCAGCGGACAGATCACCGCGATCGGCAAGGAACTCCCGGTAGAGAACGCCACGAAACTGATCGACGCCGCCGGCTGCATCGTGATCCCCGGCGGGATCGACGTGCACACCCATCTGGACATGCCCTTCGGCGGCACCACCAGCGCCGATGATTTTGAAACCGGCACGCGCGCTGCCGCGTACGGCGGCACGACCACGCTGATCGACTTCGCCATTCAATACAAAGGCCAGACGCTGCGCCACGCGTTCGATACGTGGATGAAAAAAGCCGACGGCAAAGCCGTTGCCGACTACGCTTTCCACTGCATCATCACCGAACTTGGGCGACGCGTCAAATGGAAGAAATGGGCGCAGCTCGTGCGCGAAGGCGTGTCGTCCTTCAAGCTTTTCATGGCCTATCCCGGAGTTTTCATGCTGGATGACGCCACGATTTTCAAGGCCATGCTGCAGGCCGCCAAGCACGGCGGGATGATCTGCATGCACGCGGAAAACGGCGGCGCGATCGATGTGCTGGTGCAGCGCGCCCTGGCCGAAGGCAAAACCGCGCCGAAGTATCACGCGCTGACCCGGCCCACCACGGCCGAAGGCGAAGCCACCGCCCGCGCCATCGCGCTGGCTGAGATGGCCGGCGCGCCCGTCTACATCGTGCATCTCTCCTGCAATGACGCACTGGAAAAAGTTCGCGAAGCGCGCGACCGCGGCCTGCCCGCCTATGCCGAAACCTGCCCGCAATATCTGCACCTCTCGCTGGAAAACATGGATGTCCCGGGATTCGAAGGCGCGAAATATGTGTTCACGCCGCCGCTGCGCGAAAAGTGGAATCAGGAAAAACTGTGGCAGGGCCTGGCCCAGGACACGCTGCAGGTCGTTTCCACCGACCACTGCCCCTTCTGCATGAAGGAACAGAAAGAACTGGGCAAAAACGATTTCACAAAAATTCCCAACGGCGGTCCCGGCGTCGAGCACCGCCTCAGCCTGATTTATTCCGGCGGCGTGCACGGCGGAAAATTTTCCGCGAATCGATTCGTGCAACTTGTTTCCACGGCTCCGGCGAAACTTTTCGGCCTGTACCCGCGCAAAGGCACCATCGCCGTCGGCTCGGACGCGGACATCGTGATCTTCGATCCCAACGCCGAGCAGGTGATCAGCGCCGACACGCACCACATGCGCGTCGATTATTCGATGTTCGAGGGCATGCGCGTGAAGGGCGTGACCAAGACCGTGCTTTCCCGCGGACGCGTAATCGTCGACAACGGAAAATTCACCGGAAAACCCGGCGCCGGAGAATTTCTGCGGAGGAAAACGTATTCGGGAGTCAGCTAGACAGGTTGTGGAGCATGCTTTAGCTTGCGAGGTTTTGTTCGACCCAATATTGCTCCTTCTCAAAAACCCACACCGCGCAAGCTGAAGCATGCGCCACTAAGAAACGCCCTACTGCCGGAACACCCCATACACCCAGGGAATACCCGTCGCGCCCTTTTGTGCCTGGATAACGATGTCGTCGCCCTTCTGAAAACGATCAAAATCATTCTGGTCCACAGCGATGTGCTCAAAACGCCGTCCATCCCGCCAGGACGTGACGATCAATCTCCGGCTGCGCGGGAACGCGCCGGTGGCCACCTTGCCCACTACCATCGCCGGCACGCGAATCGGGGCCGAAGTATCCAGCTTGCCATTCAAAAAGAGCAGGCCCGCGAAGATCCAGGGCACCGGAATCATTCCGAAATAAATCCGCTTCATGATTTCGACTTCCTGATGTTTCCGCGCGCGATAATCCAGCCAGTAGCCGAGCGCCAGCGACAGAAAAAACACCAGGCCACCGCAAATCTGAATGGAGTCCAGCTCCAGCGCGGGGTAGACCTGGCTGGCCGCCACAAACACGATGATGCCGACGAGGAAAATTGCGGTGCGCGTTACGAGCCGCCGGCGCACCACCAGTTCGGCGGCGGCCGAGGTGAGCCCGCATGCAGGACACTGATCGGCCACACGATCGGAGCCGCAATCCAGACAGCGAGTCATGCCGGCGATCACCCCAGTTAGAGCGCGTCCTGCGTCTCTTGCCCCAAGCAGGATGCTATGGTCCGCCCCGCGGGGTGTCAAGTTGCCGCTCGGGTAGAACAGGCTTCAGCCTGTTGGTTTCCAAAAGTCCGTGCAAGGACTGACGGAACCCCACAGGCTGAAGCCTGTGCTACTTACTGCTCTTGGCCCTTGGCCAGTTCGTCTTGCAAGGTGATCCGCACTGCTTCCGCCAGGCGCGAGAGTCCCAGCAGATCCTCGAGTTCCCGGCGCGGCAATCCATTTGCTAGAGCCGGCGCCAGTTCCGCGGGCGATTTAGTGTGCCGCAGCAGAGCTACGCGAATGTTGACGAGCTTGCGCCACTTTTCGTGCCCGGCGACGGCGCGGATGATTCGTTCGTTCAGCGATTCTTTCGCCAGCACTTTCAATAGCTGCGATTCGGTCAGCAACGGATTGTCCAGGGCCAGCCGCGTCACTTGCTCCGGACCGGCCGCGGCGAGGCCCGCCGCGATGCGCGTTGAGCCGCGGCGCGCCAGCATTAGTTTCTGCCCCAGCGGCAGTTGCGGCAATTGCGCCAGCACGCGTTCGTCCGCCATGCGGCGCAGTTCCATGCACGACGTCGGCAGCAGGCTGATCCGCACCAGATCCATCAAATGCAATTCGCGCAACAGGCGCATGGCGATCAGGCGCGGCGTGTGCGGATGCGCGGCCAGGCCCAGGCGCACGCGATACGCGGCGCGCCAGTTCCGGCGCTTGCTGATTTCCTCCAGCAGCAGCCCGGAAAGGTCCTTGCGCTCCAGCAGCAGGCAGACGTGGGTTTCGTCAAAGGCGGGATTGTCGATCAGGGCGCGGAGAAACTCTTCGTTTCCAGACGCCAGCAACGCAGGTATTTCTTCAACCGCCGCGGTGAGCGCGCCGGATTCGGGGATGTCTCGCTCAGAGGGCATGAGACGCAGTTTGCGAGGATGATCCGGATAGTCGCGCAGCAAGGCGCGCCGCCCCGATGGCCGGAGAAATTTCCAGCCGCGAAATTTTCGCGCGCAGCGCCCCGCTGGCCAGCACCGAATCGAGCAGCGAGTCGAGCATGCGGCCGTGGTCAAAAACGCCGCCGCACTTTACCAGCGGAAACGCCTGGCTCTTCATTCCCAGGCGGCGAATCACGATCATGGCGAGGTTGCCCAGGCCGATGGCTGAACCGAACAGAATTTCCTTCGCGGCGTCGTCCTCGGCATTTGCGGCGGCCGCTACGACTGGAAATAATTTTGGAAACACATTCTCCGGATTTTGCATGATGCGCAGCATCAGCTCGTCCCAGTCCGGGCAATTCAACGCGGCGCCAAGCATTTCGGCCATGGCGGTGGCAGGGCCATCGGCGTCACGCGAGCGCGCCACCGCGGCCACGGCGCGCCGGCCGATCTCAAAGGCGCTGCCTTCGTCGCCAATCCACGGGCCGTAACCGCCGGCGCGCGCCGTTTCGCCAGCCGCGTTGCGGCCATACGCGACGGAACCCGTTCCGGCGATCAGCACCACTCCCGGCCCCGAGCCGGCCGCGGCCTCCAGCGCCGCTTCATAATCCGCAACTACGCGCGCCTGCGCCTGCGGAAATTCCTGCGATAGAAATTCCGTAACGCGGCTGACGACGCTCTGGCGGCCCGCACCGGCCAGGCCCGCGCAGACCTGCGTGATTTCGTTGGGAGTGATTTTCGCCGCGGCCAGCGCCTCGGCGGCCGCTTCGCGAAGAGATGCGAAAGCGCTGTCGTAGCCGGCTCGCAGCGGGTTGGCTGGGCCGCCGTGGCCTTCTCCCGCCACGACGCCCTTCGCGTCCAGCACGCAGCAATCCGTCTTTGTTCCGCCTCCGTCAAATCCCAGCACGTACGCCATAACACCTCATCTCCAGCCAGTACACGGAACTGTCTAACACTGATTCACGCGAGCATCGGACCGGCTGAATGGATCGGGAAACTTTGTCATTCTGAGCGAAGCGAAGAATTCTCTTCGATCCGAATGTCGGCGAGAAACACTGAGAGATTCTTCGCTTCGCTCAGAATGACACCGCCCAATACTTCTTCTCCGGGCTGCTTAGCCTGTTCTGCCAAAGCGGCGTCACACTCCCGCGTTCCGGTCCCCTCCCGCTCGCGCTTGACGCCATCCGCCGGCGCACCTATCATCGCCACGCCTTCAACATGCGCCTCAGCTTCCTGGATCTGGCCGTCATCGTTTCCTACCTTGCGGGAATCACCTTGTTCGGCATCGCGTTTCGCCGCGGGCAGAACTCCGTTCGCGATTATTTTTTAGGCGGGCGCACGGCGCCGTGGTGGGCGCTGGCCCTGTCGATCGTCGCCACGGAAACCTCGACGCTCACCATCGTTGGCACGCCGGCTCTGGCTTTCGCAGGAAATCTTACCTTCCTGCAATTCGTCTTCGGATATCTGGTCGGGCGCGTCGTAATCGTGGCGCTGTTTCTTCCGCACTTCTTCCGGGGAGAATATTATACGGCCTACCAACTGATGGAAAGGCGGTTTGGCGCAAAGGTAAAGGCGGCAGCGGCGTCCACATTTCTGGTCACGCGCGTCCTGGCGGAGGGTGTGCGGATCGCGGCGATCGCGCTGGTTGTCTCCGCGGCGCTGGGCACGGCGCAACGCTCCTCGATCGTGCTCATCATGGCGCTCGTGTTGATCTACACGTGGGAAGGCGGAATGAAAGCGGTGATCTGGACGGACGTTGTGCAGTTCCTCCTGTACTTCACCGGCGCGATCGTCGCGTTTTTTCTGCTGCTGCACCGGATTCCCGGAGGCTGGGATGCGGTCGTGCGAATCGCTGCTCCGGCGCATAAATTCCGCATTCTGGATTTTTCGTTCAGCCTCACGGATCCCGCGAAGGTCTACACGTTCTGGTCCGGAATCATCGGTGGAACTTTTTTCACCATGGCCAGCCATGGAACGGACCAGAGCATCGTGCAGCGCCTGCTGGCGGCGCGCTCGGAGCGCGAAAGCAAGCTCGCGCTGCTGGTGAGCGGGGCTGTCGTCTTTTTGCAATTTGCATTGTTCCTGGTGCTTGGAGTGATGCTGTACGCCTGGCACGGAGCTCCGGAAATTGTGGCCGGACGCAGCTACGATTCCCTGTTTCCGGATTTCATAGTCACAGCCATGCCAGCTGGCGTTCGCGGGCTGATGATCGCCGCGATTCTGGCGGTGGCAATGTCCAACGCCAGCGGCTCGCTGAATTCCCTGGCCGCATCGAGCGTGATCGATTTTCAGAACCTGCGTGGATCGCGCATCCCAGAAGAAAACCCCGCAGCGCTCCTGCGGCGTTCGCGGTGGATGACGATCCTCTGGGGAGTCACGCTGGCGATCCTGGCCACGATTCCCTGGGGACCGATGCTGGTGGCGGGATTGACGATCGCGTCCATCACGCTGGGAAGCTTGCTGGGACTATTTCTGCTGACATTCCTGTTTCCGCGATCGACCGCCACGGGAGTGCTCACGGGAATGTTCACTGGGCTTGTGGTGATTCTGTACGTCAAGTTTCGGACGCCGCTGCTGTGGACTTGGTATGTTCCGCTCAGCGCCGGGGTTACGTTTGCGGTTGGCGCGTTCGCCAGTCTCGCAGCGAAACCGGCGGCGGGAAGGCAGGATTCGAAATAGTTGTGTTCGAACAGTAGAACAGGCTTCAGCCTGTTGGGGTTCAGCTGTGCAAGGACCAATGAAACCCAACAGACTGAAGCCTGTTCTACTTTGAGGCTTTCTCGGTCCCGACTCGTCGCCCAAATCGTGTGTGCGCGCGCTGGCGATGCTTCTGGCGCGCGAAAGCACACCAAGCCTCGTCGCAAATGTATGCGCCTCGCGATCGTTCGCGTATGAGCTTCTTATTGATTTTTCGTTCAGGGATTCGAACACGCGTGCGCGCAAAATTTACGCTTACGATTGCCCGTCATTCGAAACAGCTAGTTCGCCGCGCAGACAACTCGCGCGAGGTCCTTTTGCAATTCGAACGCCGGTTCACTACCCGGCTGCTTGGCGTGCAGGGCGGCTGCAAGAATCGCCAGGCCTTCAGCGAGGCGCGGGCCCGGACGCGAAAAGTAGCCGGAAGCTTCGACGACGAACACGCGGCCATCGCGCACGGCCGGCAGTTCGTGCCATGCGGGAGGCAGCGGCAGGCCGCGAAATTCCGCGGCAGCGGCGGGCAGGCCGTAACCGCAGGGCATGATCAGAATTACTTCGGGTTGCGCGGCAATCACAGTTTCCCATTCGAGGCGAAATGACGGCTGAGCCGCCTTTCCGAAAACGTCTGTGCCCCCCGCTCGCTCCACCATTTCCGGTACCCAGTGCCCGGCGACATAAAGCGGGTCGAGCCACTCCAGGCAGAGCACGCGCGGACGCGACAACTTTTCTACAGAGCGCTCGACGTTTGCGATCTTCCGTTCAAATTCCGCTATCACCGCTCCGGCCTGTATGGCTCGGCCGGTGGCTTCGCCGACCGTGTGAATATCCGCGCACACATCGGCCAGAGTGTGGGGATTGAGCGTAACGATGCGCGGCCGGCGGGGCAGGTGCGCGAGCGCCGAGGCGAGATCGTCGGGCGTGGCGGCGCAGACGTGGCAGAGATCCTGCGTGACGATAACGTCCGGTTCTATGGCCCGCAGCACTTCCAAATCGACACTGTACAGGCTTTCCCCGCGCTGCAGAAATTCGCGCACCTGGCGGTCGATGGCCGCGGCGCTTTCCGTATGCGATATGCGGGACTTGATGAGGACGGGTTTCGATTTCGCCTCGGGCGGAAAATCGCATTCGTGGCTGACTCCGGCGACGTCGTCGCCCAAACCGAGGGCGAATAGAATCTCCGTCGCGGATGGCAGCAGGGAACAAATTTTCATGCGAGCAATTTAACATGACGTGCTGGTCTCGCAGGGCGGGTTTCGGTAAATACAAGTTTCGGGTCGAGAGAGAGCCGGACCGCAGGGCGCTCACTTGAAAATCGAGTGTATCGCGTTGCCCTTCGCCGCAGCCGCATCACGGATAGATTAAATATTTGGCGCGAGTTCTGCGAAACACAGTGAGGCTCTTCTTCCAGCCTGCTGCAATCGCGGCGGGATCGTCGCCCATCGCCAGCCGGTCGATGGTTGATTCGTTCCCCACCAGCTCGATCATCTTCGCCGTATCGAGTTTTCCGGGATACATTTTCCCGAGCGCTGACGCGATGGCCAGTCCCATGCGCACGGCTTCCAGCGCGTTGCGGTCGGTCAGCGAAATTCTCACGCCTTCGCACAATTCGCCTTTGTATAATCCTGAATCCGGCGTGAATTTCTCCGGCTCAAATCGCACGCCGGGAATGGAGCGCTGGTTCAGGTACGCCGACAATTCCTCGGCGTGAATCCAGGGCGCGCCCAGCACCTGAAATGGTTGCGGAGTTCCCCTTCCGACCGAAACGCCTCCGGCCTGAAGAATTTCCAGGCCTGGATAGAGAATTCCCGCCGCGGCGGATCGAAGATTGGGGGACGGATTTACCCACGGAAGGCCGGTCTCATCCCACCAGAGAGCGCGGCGCCAATTCTGCAAGCGGATCACGTGCAGATCGCAGCCAATCTTTTTTTCCACGTTAAACATTTTGGCCATTTCGCCGAGCGTCATGGCCATGCGCACGGGCATCGGGAAATAGCCTACAAAATTAGTACGCTCGCGATCCAGCATGGGGCCTTCGATGCGTTCACCGCCCAATGGATCGGGACGATCCAGCAGGTAGAACGGAATGTGATGCGTCGCGGCCGCCTCCATGGCATAGCCCATGGTGGTGATGTAGGTGTAAAAGCGCACCCCGGCGTCCTGAATGTCGAAGACCAGAACGTCGATACCCTTGAGCATTGCGTCCGTCGGCCGCTCGGTTTCTCCATACAGGCTGTAGATGGGAAGCCCGGTGGCTTCGTCCGTGGCGGATGACACGCGCGCATCGACGGCGCCGCGAATCCCATGTTCCGGGCCGAAGAGTGCGACGAGTTTCACGCCCGGGGCGTGCGCCAGCAGATCGATGGTGCTGCGGCCGTTGCGATCGATCCCCGTTTGGTTGGTAATCAGCCCGACGCGCTTTCCGGCCAGCGGCGCGAAGTGCTGTGCCTCAAGCACATCGATCCCCGTAAGCGTATTGCCCGCAGGAGCGGCCTGGGGTGCAGCATACCCAGATTTTTGAAACCACGGATACACACCGATGAACACTAATAAAAGAAAAAAAGCGAAGTAAGAAATTCGCGCGAGTGTGTTCCGGCCGTTGAGGCCGCGTATTCTTGAGCGATTCATCAGAAATTCAAGCACCGGACGAGGAGATCATTCTTTTTGGTTTTCATCGGTGTTTATCTGTGTGCATCCGTGGTTCCAACTTCATTTGTAACGCTCCAGCGGCGGTGCTATATCTAATTCCGGCATGCGGGCGAACACACCGGAATCCGCGCGATGCGAAGAATAACTCGCTGGCTTCTTCCCTTTGCCTTGCTCCTCATGGCTACCACGGGCAGCACACAGAAATCTCCTTCCACTCCGCCCCCGCCAACTCCGAAAAAACTTTCCGCCGAAAGCGAGCGCTGGGTTTCGCAAACGCTCAAGCAGATGCCGCTCGACGAGAAAATCGGGCAACTGTTTGCCGTGTGGGCGTACGGCGGGTTCCAATCCACTGAAAGCCAAGACTACAAGGACCTTCTTCGCGATGTCGAGGAAAAGCACGTCGGCGCGTTCGCAATTCAAACCCAGGGCTCGCCGCTCGGCGTGGTCCGCAGCCAGGTGTATCCGACCGCCGTGCTGATCAACGCGCTGCAGCGCCACGCAAAAGTTCCGCTGCTGGTGGGCGCCGATTTCGAGCGCGGCACTTCGATGCGCATTGAAGAGGGCTCCACGTTTCCCCATGCCATGGCCGTGGCGGCCACTGGCCGGCCGGAAGACGCGTACGCCATGGGAAAAATCACGGCGATCGAAGCGCGCGCCGTCGGCGTACCCTGGATTTTCGCGCCGGACGCTGACGTGAACAGCAACCCCGCGAATCCCATCATCAATACACGCTCGTTTGGCGAGGATCCGGGGCGCGTTTCGGAATTTGTCGCCGCCTTCGTGCGCGGAGTGGAAGAAAACGGCGCGATGGCCACCGCCAAGCATTTTCCCGGGCACGGCGATACCAGCACGGATTCGCATCTGGACCTGCCGCTGGTTTCCGGCGATCTCGCGCATCTGAACAGCGTGGAACTCGCGCCATTTCGCGCGGCGATTTCCGCCGGGGCGGGCTCGATCATGACCGGGCACCTGGCCGTGCCTGCGCTTGAGCCAAATCCCGACGTGCCGGCCACGATGTCTCCCAACATCATGACCGGACTGCTGCGCGGACAGATGGGTTTTCAGGGATTGATCGTGACCGACGCGCTGGATATGGCCGGCGTGACCGCGCGCTATCCGCCCGGCGAGGTCGCGGTGCGCTCGATTCTCGCGGGGGCCGACGTGCTGCTTGTTCCCCCGGTGCTGGACGCCGCGCTGCAGGCGGTGCACGACGCCGTGGCCTCCGGGCGAATTCCGATGTCACGCATCGACGACGCCGTGACGCGCATTCTCCGCGCCAAGGCCGCGCTCGGCCTGAACAAATCGAAACTGGTGGACCTGGAAAGTGTGGCAAGAAATTTCAACCGCCCCGAATTTGAAACCACAGCACTGGACATCGCCGATCGCGGCATCACCCTCTTGCGCGATGACCAGCACATTCTTCCGCTCGATTCCACAAAGCCGCAGCGCGTGCTGCTGGCGGTGATTTCCGGTGACGTCGATCCGTATCCCGCCGGCAAACTGGAGAACGAAATTCGCTGGCGAGCGGATTCCCTGACCAGCGTGCGCATGGACACGCGCTTCGTGCGCGCGGATACTGTGAAGCTGCCGCCGCCCGATTCGTACGACATCGCGATTGCCGCGATCTTCGTGCGCGTGGCGGACCACAAAGGCAGCGTCGGCCTGCCCGACGATGAAGCGGCGGTCGTCGACCGGTTGCTGGCCGCCGGCAAGCCCGTGGTGGTGGCCTGCTTTGGAAGCCCGTACCTCGCCAGCCGCTTCCCTGGGGCAAAAACCTGGGTCGCCGCGTTCAGCACAATGGACGTTGTGCAAACGGCCATGGGGCGCGCTCTCTTCGGGCAGTCAGCGATCGGGGGCAGGCTGCCGGTAAATATTCCCGGGGTTGCCGCGCTGGGCGCGGGCCTCAACCTCGCCGCCAATCCGATGGAGTTGCGGGAAGCGGACGCGAAATCGGAGGAACGATTGCAGCGCGCATACGATGTGCTGGACCAGGCCGTGGCCGATCACGCGTTTCCGGGCGGCGTGCTGGCCGTGGGCTACCAGAATGAATTGACGATCCACGAATTTGGCCGCCAAACTTATGACCCGAAATCTCCGGCTGTTAACCAGGATACGATTTACGACGCCGCATCCTTGACCAAGCCGATCGTTACCGCGTCGCTCGTGGCCATGCAGGTGGAGGCAGGCCGCATCGGCCTGGACTCTCCGGTGGCGCGCTACATTCCGGAGTGGAATGAAGGGCCGAATCCTGACTGGCGAAAAACGGTAACCGTTCGCAATCTCCTGACACATTCCTCCGGACTACCCGCGCACCAGGATTATTTTTTAACGCTGCATTCGCAACGCGAATTTATTGCCGCGATCTGCAAAGAACCTTTGGAATACGCCCCAGGCACGAAAACAATTTATTCCGACCTGGGATTTATTCTGCTGGGCGAAATTCTGGAACGAGTTACCGGCCAAGCCCTCGACGCGTTGGCGCGCGAGCGGATTTTTGCCCCGCTGGATATGGGCAGCACGGAGTTTCATCCGGCGAAAGAGTTGCTGAGCCGCATCGCGCCGACGGAGAACGACACCACATTCCGCAAGAAACTCGTGCAGGGCGTAGTGCACGACGAGAACGCATTCGTACTCGGCGGCGTCGCCGGACATGCCGGAATGTTCACCACCGCCGGCGATCTGGCCGTTTTTTGCCAGATGATGCTGAACGGCGGCATCTACGGCCACCACCGCTTTCTGAACCGCACGACGCTTGCGCAGTTCACCGCGCCGCAAGCCCTGGCAGGAGGCGCGCGCACGCTCGGATGGATGACGCCGACGCCGAATTCCTCCAGCGGCCGCTACTTTTCGCCGGGCAGCTACGGGCATTTGGGATTTACCGGCACATCGATCTGGATCGATCCGAGCCGGCAGCTGTTCGTGATTCTGCTGACCAATCGCGTGTTCCCCACGCGCGACAATGACAAGATTGCGTCCGTGCGTCCAGCGGTGCATGACGCAGTCCTAGAATCCTTGGGGCTCGCGGCGGAACTGCCGAAGTAGCTTGCCGGGTTTCAGTAGCACAGGCTTCAGCCTGTGGGGGTCCATTGGTTCGCTCAGCCCGCGCGCGTTCGCCAAGCACATCTGAAAATCCACAGACTGAAGTCTGTGCTACGAATTCCCGACGCGCACGGGCTCAACCAAATCCCCTTACTTTCTGAGCGCCGCCTCGAGATTCGCCAATCGAATCCGCTGCCCCACGTGCGAGAATAGTTTCCCGGCGAGTTGCACACGAACGAACCAAGGAATAGCAATCCCAGCAAAACTGAAAATCATGGCCACAACGAGAGCCACCGAGCAGCGGAACCAGCGCACGCGCGGGATTGACGCCAAACCGACGCGCGAGATTCTGCGCATGATCCAGCGCGAGGATGCGTCCGTGGCCAAGGCCGTCTCGGAAGCGCTTCCGGCGATTACGCGCGCCGTCGATGCGGTCGTCTCCCGGCTGCAAGCGGGCGGGCGTCTTTTCTATGTGGGCGCGGGCACAAGCGGGCGCCTGGCGACTCTCGATGCCGCCGAGCTTCCCCGACGTTTGGGACGTCGCCGGGGATGGTCCAGGCGGTAATCGCCGGCGGGCGTCGCGCGCTGACGCACGCCGTAGAGGGCGCCGAAGACAATCGCGCCCAGGGCGCCAAGGATCTGGCGGCGCACAGGCTCACATCAAAAGACGCGGTAGTAGGAATCGCGGCCAGCGGAGGAACGCCTTACGTTCTGGGCGCGCTGGGATTCGCAAAAAAGAAAGGCGCAGTGACAATTGGCCTCACGTCCAATCCGCGCACGCCGATAACTGAACTGGCAGGGATCAGCATCGTCACCCTGACCGGCCCGGAGGTCATCACCGGCTCGACCCGGATGAAAGCAGGCACGGCTCAAAAGCTGGTCCTCAACATGCTCTCTACAGCGGTGATGATTCGCCTTGGCCGCGTGTATGACAACTGGATGATCCGCGTGGCCCTGACGAACAGCAAGTTGCAGGCACGAGGATTGCGGATCCTGATGGAGGCTTCCGGGAAGGGCGTGGCCGACTCGACACGCGCCCTGCGTCAATCCGGACACGATCTGGCCGCCGCCCTCATAATGTTAGAGACAGGAGCGAGCGCGCAACAGGCTAAACGCCTCTTGCGCGACCACCACGGACATGTCCACAACACACTTAACCGCGCCAAAAGCAACGCAAGCCGCGCGCACAAATCACATGGATAAACTGCTGATCGAAGGCGGAACGCCGCTGGAAGGCTCGGTCCGCATCAGCGGAGCGAAGAACGCCGCGCTGCCCGCAATGGCCGCCGCGCTCCTGACCAGCGACCGCGTCGATTTGGACAACATCCCGCGGGTGCGCGACATCATCACCATGGGCAAGCTGCTGGCGCACCTGGGCGCCATCGTCGAAACCCCGGCTATTCCTCCGACCGGAATGAGCATCCAAGCCGAGCAGATCAACGACGCCGAAGCGCCGTATGAGCTGGTGAAAACCATGCGCGCTTCGATTCTTACGCTGGGTCCGCTCGTGGCGCGCACCGGCCACGCCCGCGTTTCCCTGCCCGGCGGATGCGCGATCGGCGCGCGCCCCGTGGACCTGCACCTGAAAGCGCTGGAACAGATGGGCGCTGAAATTGAAATGTCACACGGTTACGTGGAGGCACGCGCCCCTCGCGGCGGACGCCTGCCGGGCGGGCGCGTCACGTTTGACAAGATCACTGTGACCGGCACGGAAAATATTCTGATGGCGGCGGTGCTGGCGGCGGGCGAAACCGTGATCGAAAACGCGGCACGCGAGCCGGAAGTTACCGACCTGGCGGAGCTCCTGATCAAAATGGGAGCGGATATTGAAGGCCTGGGAACCGCCACGCTTCGAGTGCGCGGCAAGGACAAGCTGCACGGCGCGGCGCACGCCATCATTCCCGACCGGATTGAGGCCGGCACCTTTCTGGTCGCCGGAGCCATCACCAACGGCGATCTGGAGCTGACCCATTGCGCGCCGGAACATCTGGAATCGGTCATCAGCAAACTGCGCGAAACGGGAGTGATCATCCGCGAAACCGGACCGGGCAAGCTGCAGGTCCGCGGCGCGAAGAAACTAGTGGCGTCAAACGTGATTACCGAGGAATACCCGGGCTTTGCCACCGACATGCAGGCGCAGTTCATGGCCCTCGTGACCCAGGCCAGCGGTCCATCGGAGATTACCGAAACTATTTTTGAAAACCGCTTCATGCATGCCAGTGAAATGGTGCGCATGGGCGCAAATATCACGATCGATGGACGCCGCGCGGTGGTGCACGGTCCCACCACGCTTTCCGGCGCGACCGTCATCGCTTCCGATCTACGCGCCAGCGCTTCGCTGGTGCTGGCGGCGCTCGTCGCCCAGGGCGAAACTGTGATCGATCGCGTGTATCACATCGATCGCGGCTACGAACGCATCGAGGAAAAACTTGCCGGCGTGGGCGCGCTGATCCGCCGCGTCTAGCCGCGCTTACCCCGGGTTTCCGGAAACCTCTTCCTGCACCAGAAAGCCGCCGGATTGATGCGCCCACAGCACGGAGTAAATTCCTCCGCGGGCAAGCAGCTCTTGATGAGTTCCCCGTTCGGCAATTTTTCCGGTGTCGAGAATGATCAGCTCATCCATTCGCTTCACGGTTGAAAGGCGATGCGCAATCACGATCGCGGTGCGCCCGGCGAGCAGCGTCCACAGGGCGTCCTGGATCAGGGCCTCGCTCTCGGAGTCCAGCGAACTGGTGGCTTCATCGAGCACCAGAATCGGAGCATCTTTCAAAATGGCTCTGGCGATGGCCACGCGCTGCCGCTGGCCGCCGGAGAGCTTCACACCTCGTTCACCCACCAGCATTTCGTAGCCGGCAGGCAAGGCCTCAATAAACTCCGCCGCGTGGGCGAGCCGCGCCGCGCGCTTCACGTCTTCGTCGGTCGCGCCGGGACGCCCTACGCGGATGTTGTCCGCGATGCTGCGATGAAACATGGACGGATCCTGCGGCACATAGCTGATCGCTTTCCGCAGCGCGGCCTGGGGTATCCGTTGAATGGGCTGGCCGCCGATCAGCAACTCACCCTCGTCGACATCCGAGAACCGCAACAGCAGCCGGGTTAGAGTGGTCTTGCCACCGCCGGAGCGCCCCACCAGCCCTATTTTTCCGCCCGCAGGAATTTTCAGGGACAGGCCGCTGAAGAGCGGAGGCTGCGACGGCGAATATCGAAAGCCCACGCCACGCAACTCCACGCCGAAATTGGCCGGAGTAAATTCCTCCGGCACCTCGGCGTTAAGGACCTGCGGCGGGTCGAGGAGCATTTCGGCAAATTGCGCGGCCTCGGTCAGCGCCCCTTCCAGGTTGCGGTAGGTGCGGTTGAACTCCCACATGACGCGCGTGGCCGTAGCGTAATAGCTGAAAGTGATGAACACCGCTTCCAGGCTCGACGCCGACTTGCTGCCCACCCACAAGGCCAGCATCAGCCCGAGCGTGTTGGTGATGACGAACATGGGCGCAGTGACCAGATCCACGCGCATATTCTGGTAATCCCACGACCGCAGAGTTTTCGCGCCGAAGTCGCATACGTTGTCGGCGTGGATGCGGGCTTCCTCATCTTCGCGCGCGAAAGCGCGCACGGTTTCTGCGTTGGTGATGGAATCCGCCACGTGGCCAGCCAGCACGTTGGACGCGGACTCGCGAATATCCACCAGACGCCGGCGCCGGCGGATCAGCGGAAAAACCATGGCGAATGTTCCGGCCAGCATCGCGACCAGAAGAACGATGAGCCACGGCGAATACCTCCAGAGCACCACGCCTACAAACACCAGCGGCAGCACCGTGGAGGCAAGCTGAAACGACAGGTTGTCAAAAACATCTTCGAAGCGGCGGGCGTAGCCCAACGCCCGCTTAGTCAGTGACCCGGCGTAGTTATTTTGAAAAAAGGCCAGGTCCTTGACCAATAGTTCGTCGAGCGCCTCCACATAGAGCGCTTCCATGGCACGGATCTCTACGCGCGCGATGAAGGCCACCGCGATGCGCCACAGTATTTGCCCGCCAAGCCACAGGCCGGCGAACGTCAGGACGTACGGCATTAATCGCGCCGCAGTGAAATGCTCATTGCGGGCGAAAGCTTCCAGTAAGCGCGCAATCAGCAGCGGCGGCGCGTAGAACGTCAATACGTCGGCGACGGCCGGCAGAAGCAAGGCGCCCGCCGCCATTGCCGGATGTTTGCGCACTTGGGCCGCGTAGCGCCGCAGCACGAGGCGCAGCGCGGCGCTCAAGCGCTGGGAGTCTCGTTCTTCGGGTGGTGCTTTAAGGCCGGACACGATAACCTCCAAACTGTTCTTCGTCTGCGACTGCTGCGTTCAAAATCAGACTTTTTGTGTGCGGAAAATAAAAAAGCCGCCTGATGAAGGGCGGCTGTTGGTCCTACCGGAACTTGAAACGCCACCCTAGGGTTTATGGTCCTCCCAGACCTGCATCGCGATGCTCAGGGAGGAAAGTACTCACAAGAAGTTCCGCGATTCCGTCAGGAATGGAATTGGATCGACGTCCGAATTGGGGTGAGCGCAACATGGTTAATAAACCGTTATTTAAACGCTTAAGCAGTTTCCCATGCTCGTTAATGAGGGTCAAGGAGAAACGTTTTTTGGATGATCGCGGAGACCGCCCGCTACGATTTTTCACGCCGATAGCACGTTTATCGGACCTAACCGTAACAACGCACGCCGCGATCCCGCTTCCCTATCGCCCGTAGACCAGCACCCGGAAATTTCCCGGCTTGGATCGGGGCAAAGGATTGGGCTGTTTTTCCGTAGGAGCCAGCGGCGGATCGAAATCCGAAGTGGACGCGAAGAATTTGTGGGTCTTGGGATCGATCTGCATGGTTTTCGCGCCGTATTCGGTCTTTACCTTCTCGACCTCGGTGATCTTATCCGGAGAATCTTCGTGATAAATGTGGACAAAGCCTTCGCGCGTCGCGGCGAATACAAGGTTGGTGGACTGCTCGAAAATAATCGCATCCACCCCCGCGGTGATGTTCTCCGACTGCAGAACTTTTCCGGTCTTCGCATCCATCATAATCATGATCTGCGGATCGCGGCCTCCGGAGAAAATTCGCCCGTTCTTCTGATCCATTCCCAGGGCAAAAAGCGATGCGGCCGGCGCGGACGGCCAGTAGTTCTTGACGGTATTGGTGCGAGCGTCGATCGCGATGATCTGGTTCTTATCCTTGCCGTTGTCGTAGACCATTCCCTTGCCGTCCACGGCGGGAAATTCCACGCCCTGCCCCAGGTCGATATTGGTGATGACGGCATCCTTCATCGGATCGATGACCGTGGTGTTCTTGCTGGAGGCGTTGAACGTAAACACGTGCTTGGTGGCCGGCTCGTAAATGATGGAATCGACGTCATTCTTGGCATCGATTTCGCCGGTGATCTTCAGCGACTTCATGTTGAACACGTACACTTTCTGAGCGTCGCCGTCCGTGATGTATCCCTTGCCCACGCCCGGCACCAGCGCAACGCCGTGGCAGCGCTTGAACGGGCCGAGTTTTCCCGACCACTGTGTATTTGTCGGCATCCAGGACCACAACTTCCGTGCCGTGCGAAACGTAAACGCGGCGCGCGGCGGCATCCACGGTGATGTAATCAAAATATTCGGAGTCCCCGGGAGCCTGGGGCAACGGAATGCTTTTCAGCAGGTGGTAGCCTGGCGCCGCGGGTTTCGGCTGGGCCGAAGGACCGGCCAGGAAACAACTGCCGACTAACCCCAAAAACACAGCCACACCGATACGGACAACGCTGGAAGCTTTCATGGAATTTCCTCTCGTATTTTTACCGGAATTTCCGACGAACCTCCCGGCCTGCCAACAACCTACACCGAGTCAAGGCGGCAGGCAACACTTCGTCGCGAGGCTTTATAAGCTGGTCCCCGTATCGCGCCGCTACAGACGTAAACCAGGAACGGACTTCGTTTAGTAAGAGAGAGTTTCAGGGAACAAACCCTAGGGTTTAAGTTCAAACAGCAGCGCCGGATTCGTCTTAACCATCAGATTGATGTCGTCCACCGATATTCCCTCTTTATGAAGGGCCTGCATGAATTCCAGCAGGCCGTCCGGCTCCAGCGAGCGCGGCGGATTCTGCACCGAGCCGAAATCCGTGGCCAGGATGCAGGATTTCGGGCCAATCTCTCGAATCGCCTTGGCGTAATCGTTGATCGTGACGAACGGCTTCGCTCCCAGCACAGCGCCGTAGACAAATTCGATGTACGCGCCATCCTGCGCGGCGGTCTTCATCTGCGGAATCGACATGGCCACCGAATTCGCCATCGCGTGCGTGACCACAATGTGCTTCACGCCGCGCGTGTGCGCCTCGTGCACGGCCATCAGGCCCTCTTCGGGCGTGACGTGGCCGGTCTCAAACACCAACTCATGGTGTTTGGAGATGAAATCGATCAACTCGACCACGCCGGGAAGCAAATGGCCGTCTTTGGACACCGGCACGAACGGCCCGTTCGTTTTTGATTCTTTGACGACGTGTTCCGCGTCAAACGTGGGCAGCCAGATGATTCGTCCATATCCGCCCTTGATCCCCACCATGTGTTTCACGGACTCCAGATTGATTCCGCCCTCGGCCAGGTCCTGCGTGATGCCGCCAAAAATTTCAAAGTCCGGAACCTCCTTGCGCACCAGGTAGGCCATGGAAGCCGTGGGCTCAAAGTGGCTTTTGAAGACGATGCCGCGCATGCCTTTCGATTTCGCGAGCCGCGCTAGATCATCCGCATCGATCGCGCGCGGCGAGCTGTCCGGGTCCTGATGACTGTGGATGTCAATCGCGCCCTTCAAATTCAATTCCTGCGCGTGCGCGGGCAGCGACAGAAGCAGCGCGGCGGCCGAAATCCAGATCCCTGCCTTGACCAGAGAAGTGCATCGCTTCAAACCCATTGAGTCCTCCCCGCCGGTCGTTTGGCGTCGACGGCGCGACTCGCACTCTATCCGAGAATTCGGTTGCAGTGCAATCCGCCCGAGTAGCACAGCGACTCTTCGCTGTGCGGTTTTGTAAACGTATAGTCCGGCAACGATTGTGAGAATATGCAAAAACGCAACACAACTTCTTTTCCCGTCGCTCGTTAGCCGTTCCGCCAGCCGCCTTTCGCTGACATCTGCAAAAACCGCACAGCGAAGAGTCGCTGTGCTACTTTGCACCCTTGCAACAAGAGATAACCGAGAGTAACATCCGCCCGCAGTGAACATCTTAGGGAGGCTTCCATGAAGAGGCGATTTTTGTTGCCCGCGATCTGCGCTCTGGCAATTTCCATTTTCTTCATCGCGCGAATGCACGCGCAGGAAGGCCGCGGTGGCGAGGCTGCTTCGATTCCGCCATTGCAGTTTCATCTGGTGCAGGACTTTTTTCACTATCCGGCCAACTCTATCGTGGGCCGCGTGAGCGGCATTGCCGTAGGCCCCAAGGGCAACATCGTGGCGCTGAATCGCGGCTACCACCCGGTGCAGGAATTCAAGTCCGATGGCAGCTTCGTGCGCTCCTGGGGCGAGGGCTCTGGAATGTTTACTGGCGCGCACTCAGTGCGCTTCGATCCCCAGGGCAATCTATGGTACGTGGACGCGGCGGACGACATTATTTACCGCTTCGATTCCGAAGGACGCACGGTAGGCACGCTGGGAACAAATCCCGAGCCGTGGACCTGGCTGACGCACGTGATCCAGGAAGCGGCGCGCGGCAAGGCCCAGTTCTACCAGGAAACGGATATCGGCTGGAGCAAGGACGGCAGCATGTTCGTCTCCGACGGCTACGGCAACTCGCGCGTCGCCAAGTTTGACAAGGACGGAAAGTTTGTCGACTCCTGGGGCGAGCGCGGCAACCAGCCCGGCAACTTCAATACGCCGCACAGCCTGGTGATTGACAGCAACGACGTCATCTACGTCGCCGATCGCGGCAACAGCCGCATTCAGGTATTTGACATCGAAGGAAAAGAAAAAGCGATCTGGCCGCTGCCTACCGCTCCGTGGGCACTGTGCCTGACGGGCGGACCGAACCAGGTGCTTTTCGTGGGCAGCGTGGGGCGCGTTTACAAAATGGACCTGAACGGCAAGATTCTCGGCGCATTCGGCCGACCCGGCCGCATGCCCGGCACGATCGACTCGGTGCACGGCATCGCCTGCCCGGATGAAAAGACCGTGTACATCGCGAACCTGTACGCATCGCGGCTCGATAAGTGGGTGGCGCAGTAGACGCGGCTGAGGCATCGTACAAACTGTGTGCTGCGTAGTGCGAGTTCCGGGAGGAATTTCGTCCGATTCGCGGCTTTGCGCTGCGATGCTCGGAAAATCTTGACGGATGCCTCTTATTCAAACTCTATTTATATTTCCGTGTTCTAATTGGGGCCATGAAACGACTTCTTCCGCTCATACTCTTCGCAATCTGCACGGCAGTGTCAATTCCGGCCAAGGCTCGGCAAGCAGACCCACTACGCGTGGTCCGCACGATTGAATTGCCCGCGGCGGTGAAGGGCTCGCTTGGCCATTTAGCGGCCGATCCCGCCAATAACCGCCTGTTTGTAACCGCGGAGGATCAGCAGGCGATCCTGGTCGTCGATCTCTCCAGCGGCACGGTCACTCACCAGATCACCGGGGTTGCCAAACCACGCGCCGTGCTTTACCGCGCGGATCAGAATCGGATTTATGTCACCGATGGCGCGGACGGCACTGTGAAATTTTTTGACGGCACGACTTATCAGGCGCTGAACACTGTGTCCCTGGCGAAGGACGCCAGTTCGATCGGTTATGACGGTTCGCGCCAGCTTCTCTATGTCGATAACGGAGGTAAAGCGGCGGGAAACAAATTCTGGCAGCTCAGCATCGTCGATTCAGCTTCGGCAAGCAAGATCGCGGACATCAAAATCGACGGCGACGCGCTGGAAGCGATGGCGCTCGATGTATTCCGTCCGAGAATGTACGTGAACAACGCGGCCAGGAATCAGATCGAAGTGATTGACCGCTGGAAGGCGGAGGTCATCGCGTCATGGCCAGTGGCCCTGTGCAAGGAGAATATTGCGTTGGCGCTCGATGAACAGCGCCAGCGCCTGTTCGTGGGATGCCGCGGCGGAAAGATTTCCGTCTTCGATACCAACACCGGCAAGGAACTTCAAGCC
Source organism: uncultured Acidobacteriota bacterium (assembly GCA_963774805.1). Classification (GTDB taxonomy): domain Bacteria; phylum Acidobacteriota; class Terriglobia; order Acidiferrales; family UBA7541; genus Palsa-360. Next base: position 200,288 of record CAVZGK010000001.1, on the reverse strand, counting down.
CTGCCGGCACCAAGCGGATTGCACGACCTCGCGTATGACTCTGATGCTAAGCGGCTCTACGCCGCGGGTGACGGCGCGGTGAGCGTTTACGAACAGACGGATGCCGATCATTATCGCCCGATGGGCAACCCGCAGACCGGCGCGGGCGCAAACGCGGCGGCATTGGTCCCTGCACTGAACCGTTACTTCGTCGCGGTGCCGCAGAAAAATTCTAAAAACGCGGCAATTTTAGAGATGGAACCGGCAGGCGCGGCGCCCACCCGAGCGGGTGAGCCGCCGGTGAGCGTAAAGGTCGAAGCCCCGGCGGGTCAGCAATTGCTGCTCGCAATGATGTCCGCGCATCCCTACCTGCGAAAAATGGGGATCCACGCGATACCGCCGGGCGGCAGTAACAGCGTGATTATCGCCAACGTTCTTGCCAGCCGAGCGGGAGTGAAATCCTCGGACGGCGATCTGGACGCGGTGAAAGACGGCAACACCTTTTGCGTCAAGCGCGATGACGGTGCGTTCTACAACCTGAAGATGCCCATGTTCGATGCAGCGGGACGCAAATTCGGAATTCTGGTGATGGAAATTCCTTACACGTCAGCGACCGATGAAGCGGACTCGGTGCGTCAGGCGGAGCAATTGCGAGCGGAACTGGCGCGCCAGATCCCGAGTCTCGGCTCTCTGTTCCAGTTCGCTACGAACGTCTCCGCTCCCTATGCGCGGAAACTTGTCGATGAAGCGCTGGCCGCCAATCCCGGCGTGCAAAAGATGGGAATTCATTCCAAACCGCATGACTCGGAAGACAGCGTGGTGATCGCCAACGGCATACCGGGCAAGATTGGGAAGAAATCTTCATTGAAGGACCTGAGCGTGGCGACGTCGGGGCAGCCGACGGTTGTGAAGGTAAATGGGAATTCGCCGTTCTACGATCTGGCTTTGCCACTGAAGGATGCGGCGGGCAAAGCCGTAGGACTGATCGTGATGGAGATTCGCGCGACCGCCGCGAAGGATGAGGCCGACGCCCTGCAACAGGCTCAAAACATCACGCGCGGCATCGAAGCGCGGATCCCCAATCAGGCGTCGCTATTCGCGAACAATTGAAACCGGGCGGTCGGTGAACATCACAACATTCCTGCGCGCGTGTTTTCGAGGGATGTCCCTCTATTCAATCAGGAATATTCGGCTCGACGAGCTCCGCCAGTCGCGTACCGGATAACGGCAAACCGATGGAGATCGAAACGCCGATTGCGCAGGCGGTGGTTGGAAAGCTCTGAAGCCGCGTCCGAAGAGAATTCAAAAAGAAAACGGGGAGGCGTTTCATCGCCTCCCCGTTTCACGTGCCGTGGATGTTCTCCGGCCACACCGTCGAGCAACCCAAATCAACCCTGGGTCGGTTCCCCGCCACCGGCCGGACTTGCACCGGCTTCCTTCTGTTGTTTCTCGCGCTGTTCGCGCAGGACGGCTTTGCGCGACAAGCGAATCTTGTTGCCTTCGATGGCCAGCACCTTGACGAGAACCTGGTCGCCCAGTTTCAGCGCGTCGCGCACATCGCGCAGGCGCTGCTCGGCGATTTCGCTGATGTGCAGCAGCCCATCGGTGCCGGGGAAAATTTCGACGAACGCGCCGAATTCCGCCAGCCGCACGACTTTGCCGAGGTACGTCTTGCCGATCTCGGCGGAGGCCGTGATGTCGCGAATCATTTGCAGAGCCGACTCGGCGGCCGGTCCGTTGTTGGCAAACACGTGCACCCTGCCGTCGTCCATCACGTCAATCTTCACGCCCGTGGCTTCGATGATCGAGCGGATCTTCTTGCCGCCGGGGCCGATCAGATCGCGAATCTTGTCCGTGGGAATCTGCAACTGGTGCAGGCGCGGTGCGTAAGTGGACATTTTCGGACGAGCCGACGAAATGGTCTGGTCCATGATGTCCAGAATGTGCAGGCGCGCGCGGCGAGCCTGTTCCAGGGCCGTGCGCATCAGGCTGACGCTGACGCCGCCGACCTTGATGTCCATCTGCAGCGCAGTGATACCGGTGCGTGTGCCGGCAACCTTGAAATCCATGTCGCCGTAGTGATCTTCCGCTCCGGCGATGTCCGTGAGGACGGCATGCTGGTCGCCTTCGATGACCAGGCCCATGGCGATGCCCGCGCAGGCGGACTTGATCGGCACTCCGGCGTCCATCAGCGAAAGCGAACCGCCGCAGACGGTGGCCATGGACGACGATCCATTGGATTCCATGATGTCTGAAACCAGGCGCATGGCGTAGGGGAAATCGGCTTCCGGAGGAAGCAGATTCAACAACGCGCGTTCGGCGAGCGCGCCGTGGCCGATTTCGCGGCGACCGGGACCGCGCAGGAATTTCACTTCGCCGACGGAAAACGGCGGGAAGTTGTAGTGCAGCATGAAGCGCTTGAACGATTCGTCCTCGAAAAGCAGGTCGAGGCGCTGCTTGTCTTCCTTGGTGCCCAGCGTGGTGGTGGCCAGCGCCTGGGTCTCGCCGCGGGTGAAGAGCGCCGAGCCGTGAGCGCGCGGCAGAACTCCCACTTCGCAGGTAATGTCGCGGATTTCGTCAAACGCGCGCGCATCCGGGCGGCGATTGCGTTTCAGGATGTCCTCGCGGAAATAATTTTCACGCAGGCGTTCAAAGGCCCGCATGGCGAGGGCGCGCTTTTCGTCGTCGTCCTCCGGAATCGTTTCCTTGATCGCTTTCTTCACTTCGTCGATCAGGTGGTAGCTTTCCTTCTTGGGATGTTTCTTGGTGTCCAGCGCGTCATGCAGTTGCGCGCCGAATTTCTGCTCGATTTCCTTGGCCAGCGCCTCGTCAAACGGCAGCGGCGCAACGGTAACTTTGTTGGGCTTCAATTGATCGTGCAACTGGCGAATGGCGGTGATGATCTGCTTGATCTGCGTGTGCCCGAATTCGAGCGCGTCAGCGACCGCGTCTTCGCTCACTTCGGTCGCGCCGGCTTCGATCATCACGATGGCCTGTTCGGAGGCGACTACGACCATGTTCAGCAGGCTGGTTTTCTGTTCCGCCGTCGTCGGATTGGCGACCAGCTTTCCCTCCACCAGGCCCACGCGAACGGCGGCAACCGGCGTGGTAAACGGCAAGTCCGAAATAAACGCGGCGGCGGAAGCAGCGGTGATGCCGATCATGTCCGGATCGTTTTCGCTGTCCGCGGAAAGCACCATGGCCACGATCTGCGTTTCATTGCGCCAGGCTTCCGGGAAGAGCGGGCGCAGCGGGCGGTCGATCATGCGCGAGGTCAGAATTTCGCGCTCCGAGGGGCGCCCTTCGCGCTTGAAGAAGCCGCCGGGAATTTTTCCGGCGGAATACGTGTATTCGCGGTAGTCCACGGTGAGCGGAAGAAAATCGCGGTCATTCGGCTTGGAATCCATGCAGGCGGTGACCAGCACGACGGTGTCGCCGTAGCGCGCCAGAACGGCGCCATTGGCCTGCTTGGCGATTTTTCCGGTTTCGAGCGTCAGCGTGCGTCCGCCGACTTCGACCGTAACCTGATGGGGAGCGGGTGCTGCTTGAGACATATACGGTGGTCCTTTCGACCTTCCGCCGCGTCCCGAACCATCGGGCCATACGCGCGCAGGAAAGCCATTCGAGTGCGGGAGAAACACGTCCCGTTTTGTAGGGGAAGAGAAAAACACGAGCAACTACGAGCGGCGTACCGGAGTCTGCCTACAAAAAAAGCGGCCGGGCGCAAACGCCCTGGGCCGCCAGATGGCTACAGAACTCCGCTGAACTCGGGAGACGTTGTTGGCGCGACGGCGCTCTCTGTTCGGGAGCGACTACTTGCGCAAACTAAGGCGGTCGACAATCTCGCGATACCGATCCGGGTCACGGCGGTTGAGATAATCCAGCAAACGGCGGCGCTTGTTGACCATCATGATCAACCCGCGTCGCGATGCATGGTCCTTGAGGTGCGCCTTCAGATGCGAGGTCAGATAGTTGATCCGCTCGCTCAACAAAGCAATCTGCACTTCGGGTGAGCCCGTATCCTTCGCATGCGTCCGGTACTGCTCGATCAACATTGACTTAGCTTCTCTCAAGTCGTCCTCTCCGTCGTACCCCTCACTTCTTCTCTTTTTGTCTTCTCTTCGACCCTAGCAATCTACCATAGGGCTAAGGCGACATGCAAAAATTATCTTAATTAAAGTAGCAAAAACATTCTTACCTGCGTGGCGTTGTCGATCAAAGAGATGCACAACCGGCCACAAATCAACGCTCACCGGAAACCTGATTGAACTGGCGGAATTGCTGGCGTGACGCTTTTGGCAAAAGCGAAGAGCGATGGCGTTGCCCACCGCTGGCTCAGGAGCCTGTAGAAATACCGCAGCCCACAAAACCGCGCAGGCAAGAGTGCCTGTGCTACTTGCCGCGAATCAGCGACAGGAACTCCTCGCGCGTCTTGGGATTGTCGCGGAACGAGCCCAGCATCGCGCTGGTCACGGTCTGCGAGCTTTCCTTTTCGACGCCGCGCATCACCATGCACAGGTGCCGCGCCTTCGATCACCACACCCACTCCCAGTGGAGCAATCTTCGCTGGATGGCGTTGGCGATCTGATTGGTCAGCCGCTCCTGAATCTGCAGCCGCCGCGCGAACATGTTCACCAGGCGCGGAATCTTGGAAAGCCCGACCACTTTTTTGTCCGGAATATACGCCACGTGGCACTTTCCGAAAAACGGAAGCAGGTGATGCTCGCACAGGCTGTAGAACTCGATGTCCTTCACCAGCACCATCTGGTCGTAGCACACCGCTGAACATCGCGCCGTTCAGCAGCTTTTCCGGATCCTGCTGGTAGCCGCTGGTCAGAAAACGCAAGGCTTTTTCAAAGCGTTCCGGAGTGCGCCGCAGTCCGTCGCGCGTCGGGATCCTCGCCAATGGACTCCAGAATGCCGCGCATGTAGATCGGCGATCGTCTCGCCCGAGTGTCGCGCCTTCCGGTTCGGCCAGCGACAGCTCTTCGATTCGCTTCTTCGTCTTGTTCAGTCATGCTTTGCTCCCCTCGGGCGCTCCCGCGTACTCAAAACTGTTGCGTTCGGTTTCCTCGACGCGCACGCGTTCCAGCCGGGCCTTTGGAAAACTCCGCAAACGTTTAAAAATCTCCATGCAGACATTTTCGGTGGTCGGAACGTTTTCGCGGAATTCCGCGACCTCTTCATTCAAATATTTGTGATCGAACGGCTCGATCACTTCGCGCTTTCGACAAACGCGTCCAGGTCAGCCAGGTTGGCAATCATTCCCGTTGCCGGATCGACCGGGCCGGAGACCGCCACTTCCACAAAGTAATTGTGCCCGTGCCCGTACGGATTGTTGCACTTGCCGTAGACGCGCTGATTCGCGTCATCGCTCAGCTGCGCGCTATGCAGGCGGTGCGACGCGGAAAAACGGTACCGCCGCCACAAGAGCAGCTTCATCGAGCAGCTCCCGCGCCGCCGGAAGCTCCGTTACCCTCGCCGTAGCAATCGACAAAAAGGTCGGGCGTCTCATACAGGCGCACACGGTTTAGATGCCCTCGCGTGATTTTCGGCTCCAGCAGGCGCCAAATCACGCTGGCGATGTTCTCGCACGTTGGTATCTGCCCCGCGAGTTCCGGCACTTCGTAGTTCAGGAACCGGTGATCCATGCGGTCGGTGACTTCGCGCTGCAGAATGTCTTTCAGCTCCTTGAGATCCAGCACCATGCCGGTCGCAGGATCGGGCTCGCCCGCCACGGTCACTTCCAGCACGTAGTTGTGCCCGTGCCCATGCGGATTGTTGCACTTGCCGAAGACGCGCCGATTCTCCTCGGCTGAAAACGCCGGATTGTGATAGAGATGCGAGGCCGAGAATTCGATCTTGCGCGTCAAATAGACCATAAAAGTGAAGGAAATCGTTGCCGGTGCCTGCCAGCCGTATGAGGGCATCATTTCAGAAAATACGAACTACGATTCACAAATCGCGACCGACGGGATATTCCCGCCCTTTCCAGGACACGCTGCCCATGGCGTACCGCCATTCGGAGTTCAGCAGCGCCGCCGCATACAGAACCACACCCGGTAGATAGTATAAGGCAAGCCTCCCGGGAAAACGATTCCGCCTCAGATCCGCCGCGTACGCTGCGTGACGCCCCAGCAAAAGCCCCAGGCCCAATGCACCGTAAATTAGATGCATCACGGCCAGCGGAAGCACCAGGAAAGCAATCCAGGGAACCACGCGAAACATCTCTCGCCCGACAGCGCCCGGCGTTCCGCCCATCAGCGGATACAGATTTTTGGTCCATCCCTGCCACATCGCGCCGAATGTACGATACATGCGGACGCGCATGATTCCCTTTCCGGACGCAAAATAGATCCGCATGCCGCTCTGCTTGGCGATCCGCGCGAGGGCCACGTCCTCAAGCACTTCGCCGGCAACCGCGGCGTGCCCGCCGATGCGTTCATACGCGTCACGGCGGATCAGCAGGAACTGGCCGCTGGCCGCCGCGGCCGGAGAGCCGGGATCGCTGACCAGGTCATAAGAAAACCGATTCGCCAAACGCGTATAAACAAACGGAATCAGCGCCTTTTCCCACCAGGTATGCGTCTCCTGTTCGGGCGAGTACGACACCAGGCTCGCTTCGAACTCTGCGGCATCGCTCAGCGCCCGCGCGGCTGCTCCTGGCAAATGCACGCCGTCCGCGTCGGTAAACAGTAGCCAGTCTCCGCTCGCCCGAGCCGCTCCCAATGACACGGCGTAATTTTTCCCCACCCAACCCGGAGGCAAGCTCTGCGTCTCGAGAATCCGCAATTGCGGATAGCGCAAAGAAAGTTCCTGAAGCACGCCGGCTGTGCCATCGCTGGACAAATCATTGATGACAATGATCTCCAGGATTTCAGGCTGCGCCGCGAGCGACTCCACCGCCGCTGCGAGCGTGGCTTCCTCGTTGCGGGCCGGCACGATCGCCGAAATAGTCGTAGAGGCCATCGGTTGTGGAATTGCCACTCCTGGCTGTCCGCGAGCAGATTTCTAAAAGGTTCAAAAGGACAGCCAAGAGTGGCTGTCCCACAAGGGCTGTATTATAGTGGGATCGGAGAACAAACCTTGAAGCATAAGATTCTCGGCCCGGTTCTGTTGGTATTCGCGGCGGCGGTGCTGTACGTGTTTGCCGCGCCCTCCTATCGCCAGGGCGAACCCAGCCTGGCGGGACGCACGGCCAAGAATTTCGATGTGCAGATTGCCGGCCCGAATTTTGATCAGCAGACCGCCTCCGCCAAGCATCTCTCCGATTTTCGCGGCAAGGTCGTCGTGCTGAATTTCTGGGCTTCGTGGTGCCCTCCGTGCCTGGAAGAAACGCAATCGCTCAACACGCTGCAGCAGGCCATTGGACCGAAGGGCGGCGTGGTGCTGGGAATCAGCGTGGACGAGGATAAAAGCGCCTACGAGAAGTTCCTGGTGGACAACCACGTAGTATTCCCGACCTACGATGACGTCTCCAAGAAAACCGCCACCGATTACGGCACTTCCATGTACCCAGAGACGTATCTGATCGACCGGCAGGGCAACTTGGCACGCAAAATCGTAGGTCCCCAGGACTGGCAATCCCCCGGAATCATGCGCTCCATCGACATTCTGCTGAATCAGAATTAACGAGACGTAGCACAGCCACTCCTGGCTGTGCGGTTTTTGCGGATTCCAATAAGAGTCGGCTAACCTGCGGCCTACAAAACCGCACAGCCAGGAGTGGCTGTGCTACCGGGTTTTCTTCGAGACTTCAGCTATGCCCAGGCAGGAATTTGACGAGGGTCGTGCGGGCCACGCCGCCGTCGGCGTTGTAGAGCACGCGGTCCACGCGAGAGAGCAAGTCCGATCCATTCAGGCCGGCGTCTTTCCCGGCAGTTCCCGGCAACGCGAATTTGTCCAGCCCGATCGCCGGCAGCGCCTGCCCGCGGCAGTGAATTCCAATCTCGATGCGGTCGGAAAATTTATCGAGTGTAACTTCAACCGGCTCGCCGTTCGCGCCATACTGCGCAATCGTTTCCCGGCATACGTCGCCCGCGGCCTGCGAAAGTTTCGCGCAGGCGTCACCCGGCAGCCCCGCCTGCGTGGCTTGATGCTCCACGGCGCTGCAAAAGACACCGACCAGGCGGAGATCATGGTCGAGGTGAAACACCACGCGAACCGGTTCGTCACTCATTGGATTGGGCCACGCTGATTTCGCAAGCTTCCCGGCAATCCGGGCAATAATATTTGCCGTCCATGCACAGGCGGATGCGTTCCTGCCCCTGGCAGTAACAGCAGTAACGGTCGCACTTACAGGTGCTCTCCGGCAGGTCGCATTGGGCGCAGAGAATTGTGGTTTGCATGATTAGTCTTGTGGTTGCGCAGCGGCCAGATCCTGTTCCGGCTGCCGCTTTCCCTATAATTTACCATAGGGCAGCATGGCACTGTGGAACTACCAGCGATCGGATTACTGAGATTTGTGGGTCGCTGCTTCACAGGTCGCGGAAAAACTTAAAACGCTGTCATTCTGAGCGCAGCGAAGAATCTCTCTTTCTTTGCTCGCACCCAGATCGAAGAGAGATTCTTCGCTGCGCTCAGAATGACAATTTTTTGGATTTTTCTGCGTTCTGGGAAGCCGCGACTTTCAAGACCTGTTCACGAGATATCTTCGAAATGCTTTTCCGCTGCAGAATAACCCCGCAAGCCAGGAACCTTGGTTGCCACGCCGCGCCCCCCTTTCTTGACACCCTTCAAACCTGCGTGTTAGTTTCGATTTCGCGCTGCGGATTCTGAGAATTTCGAGTGACATCTCCGACCACCACACAACTTCGCAAGACCGCGCTGAACTCCGTTCACCGCCGCCTGGGCGCCAAGATGGTGAACTTTGGCGGCTGGGACATGCCCGTGGAGTATTCCGGCATCGTCGCCGAGCATCTGGCCACGCGCACGGCTGCCGGCCTGTTTGACGTCAGCCACATGGGCGAAATCGAGGTGCGCGGGCCGCAGGCGCTGGCGCTGGTGCAGCACGTCACCTGCAACGACGCCTCGAAACTGCGTCGTCGGGCAGGCGCAGTATTCCGGCCTGATGACCGAGCAGGGCACGTTTGTGGACGACCTGCTGGTGCACAAAATCTCCGATACGCACTATTTTCTGTGCGTCAATGCCGGCAATCAGGACCAGGATTTCGAATACATTCGCGCGCAACAACCGTGTCGGCGCGGAGCTTGAAAATTCCGGCGCGCGCTATTCGCAGCTGGCGATTCAGGGGCCGAAGGCGCTGGGAATTCTGCAGACGCTTCACCGCAGTGCGCCTGATGCCGATTCGCTACTACCATTTCACGTTTGGCGAAGTGGACGGCGTGGATTGCCTGATCGCGCGCACCGGCTACACGGGAGAAGATGGCTTCGAGATTTATTTCTCGCCCGAGCATTCCGAAAAGCTGTGGAACAGATCTGCTGGAAGCAGGCCCGGCAGAAGGCCTGCTGCCCTGCGGACTGGGCGCGCGCAATACGCTGCGGCTGGAAGCATCGCATGTGCCTGTACGGGCATGAGATTGACGACACGACCACGCCCTGGGAAGCGGGTCTCGGCTGGATCTGCAAACCCGACAAGGGAGAGTTTCTGGGGCGCGACGTTCTGGTGCGGCAGAAAGAAACAGGGCGTTGAGCGCACGCTGGTCGGCTTCGAAATGCAGGACCGCTTGATCGCGCGCGACGGCTGCTCGGTTTCGATCGGCGGCCAGGAAGCCGGGCGCGTGACCAGCGGTTCGCCGGCGCCGTTTCTGAAGAAGAATATCGGCATGGCCTACGTGCCGGTGGAGTCGAAGGCGCCGGGCACGGAAATTTCACATCGGAATTCGCGCGCAATCAGGCCCCGGCGCGAATCGTGCCGATGCCGTTTTACAAGCGAGCGAAGATCGGTAGGACAGCTTCAGCCTGTCGCTTCTTCTGAAGATGCAATGCAACCCGACAGGGAAGCTGCACTGAGGAGCGCGTCATGTATCCAAGCGACTACCGCTACACCAAAGAACACGAGTGGATCCACGTCTCGGGCGACACCGGCACCATCGGCATCACCGACTACGCGCAGCACGAACTGGGCGACGTGGTGTTCGTCGAGATGCCCGCCGTCGGCGCCAAACTTACGGCCGGGAAATCGTTTGGCACGGTGGAATCGGTGAAGGCCGTCAGCGAAATTTATGCGCCGGTATCCGGCGAAGTGACCGAAGTGAATGCCGCGCTGGCGGACACACCCGAACTCGTCAATTCCGATCCGCACGGCGCGGCGTGGCTGATCAAGGTCAAGCTGGCCAATCCCGCCGAAGTCTCCGGCTTGATGGACGCCGCCGCGTACCAGGCGTTCATCGCCGAGAAGGAAAGGAAGCCTCGGCCTGATGCGCTATCTGCCCGAAGAGTCCGGCCGAGCGCCGCGAAATGCTCGATGCCGTCGGCGCTGCGGTCGATCGAAGATCTGTTTCGCTCCATCCCCGAGGAATTCCGGCTGAAGGCGCCGCTGCAGCTTCCCGGGCCGCTGTCCGAAGCAGGAACTCATCCAATATTTCCGCGAGCGCGCGGCGGAAAATTCGCGCGGTTACACCAGTTTTCTGGGCGCGGGCGTTTACAACCATCTGCGCTCGGTGGTCACCGATTCGCTGATCCAGCGCGGCGAATTCCTCACCTCCTACACGCCCTACCAGGCGGAAATCAGCCAGGGCACGCTGCAGGCAATTTTTGAATTTCAAACGCTGATGTGCGAGCTGACCGGGCAGGAAGTGGCCAACGCCTCGATGTGGGACGGCTCGACGGCCACGACCGAAGCGGTGCTGATGGCCGAGCGCCTCACCGGCCGCCACCGTGTGGTGGTGGCGCGTTCGCTGCATCCGGAGTACCGCCAGGTGCTGGACACCTACACGCGTAATCTCGGGCTGCGAGATCGACGAAATCGGATTCGCGGCTCCGGGCAAGATCGATGCCGGCCGCGCTGGAGGCGCGATCGACCACGGAAACGGCCGCGGTCGTGGTGCAGTCGCCGAATTTTTTCGGCGTGATCGAGCAGATTGCGCGGCTCGCTGCCCTCGCGCATGCCAAGGGCGCGCTGCTCGTAGTGTCGATCACCGAAGGCGTTTCGCTCGGCGTGGTGCGGCCTCCGGTTGAGGCGGACATTGTGGCCATGGAAGGCGCAGAGCTTCGGCCTGGCGCCGAGCTACGGCGGCCCTTATGCGGGAGTCATCGCCACGCGCGAAAAATTCGTGCGGCAGATGCCCGGACGGCTGGCGGGCGAAACCGTGGACAGCCGCGGCAGGCGCGGCTACGTGCTTGACGCTGGCGACGCGCGAGCAGCACATCCGCCGCGAGAAGGCGACCTCCAACATCTGCACCAACCAGGCGCTGTGCGCGCTGGCCGTGACCATTCACCTGTGCCTGCTGGGCAAGGAAGGTCTGCGAGAAGTGGCCGAGCAGAATCTGGCCAAGGCGCGGTTCGCGCTGGAGCAACTGGAAAAGATTCCCGGCGTGCGGCGCGCATTCTCCGGGCCGTTGTTCAACGAGTTCGCGGTGCGAGTTGCCGCGTTCGGTGAAAATGGTCAACGCGGAATTGCTGCGCGACAAAATTATCGGGCCGCTGCCGCTCGGACAGTTCTTATCCGGACCTGACCAAGTGCGGCCTGGTCTGCGTGACCGAAACGACTTCGCGCGCCGAAATCGAACGCATGGCAGCAGCGGTTCGCGAAATTCTGGCGAAACCGATCTAGTAGCACAGCGACTCTTCGCTGTGCGGTTTTTGCAACCGCAACTGCATCGAGATCTGCGTCAGCTTACAAACCCGCACGGCGATGAATCGCTGTGCTACAGAGGAGAATCCGTTTGACCGACCGCATCAAAAAAGCCGCGCGCCACGTGCGCAACGAAGGACTGATCTTCGAGAAGTCCGCCCCGGGCAAGCGCGGCATCGAATTGCCTCCGCTGGACGTTCCCGCCGTGGACGCGCGCGAAGCGCTGGGCGCGGACTACGTGCGCGATGGCGTCGAGGGCTTTCCGGAAGTCAGCGAGATCGAAGTGATCCGCCACTTCACGCGGCTCTCGACCTGGAACTACGCGATCGATCTGGGCATGTATCCGCTGGGCTCCTGCACCATGAAGTACAACCCGCGCGTAAACGAATTCGTCGCGCGCCTGGACGGCATCGCCACCGAACATCCCTACCAGCCGCAGGAACTTTCGCAGGGCTGCCTGAAAATTCTGCAACGCTGCTGAACTGCCTCGCGGAAATTACGGGCATGGACGCCGGCACGCTGCAGCCCGCGGCCGGAGCGCAGGGCGAGCTGACCGGACTGCTGCTGATTCGCGCCTACCTGGAAGACACCGAGGGCCGACCCGCGCAAGAAAGTTCTGATTCCGGACTCCGCGCACGGCACCAATCCAGCGACCGCGGTAATTGCCGGCTACGAAGTGGAAAACATGCGCTCTGACGAGCGCGGCCAGATCGACATCGCCCGGCTGAAAGAAATTGTGAACGGCGACGTGGCGGCGATGATGGTCACCAACCCTTCGACGCTCGGCGTTTTCGAGCAGAGCATCGCCGAAGCCGCGGAAATCCTGCACCCGCACGGCGCGCTGCTGTACATGGACGGCGCAAACATGAATGCGCTGGCGGGCGTCGCACGCCCCGGCGATTTCGGCGTGGACGTGATGCACCTGAACCTGCACAAGACCTTTTCAACGCCGCACGGTGGCGGCGGACCAGGCGCCGGCCCGGTGATGGTCAAGAAAATCCTCGAGCCGTACCTGCCCGATTCCGGTGCTGGTGGAAAAGCACGGGCAACCTGGCGCTCGACAATCAACAGAATAAAGTCCATCGGCCGGGTCCGCGCGTTCGGCGGCAATTTCGGCGTGCTGGTGCGCGCGCTGGCCTACACCCTGGCGTATGGCCCGGGCATCCGCCAGGCCACGGAAGACGCCGTCCTCAACGCCAACTACATACGCAAGAATCTGGAAGACGTCTACGACTTGCCCTTCAATCTTCCTTCCATGCACGAAGTGGTCTTCAGCGATGCGCGACAGAAAAAGAATGGCGTGAACACCATGGACATCGCCAAGCGCCTGATCGACTACGGCTTTCATCCCTACACCACGGCGTTTCCACTGATCGTACCGGGCGCCATGATGATTGAGCCGACGGAATCGGAATCGAAGCAGGAGTGCGATTTCTTCGTCGACGCGATGCGATCGATCGCCGAGGAAGCGGCGAACAATCCGGAACTGGTGAAGACCGCGCCGCACTCGACGAGCGTCGGCCGGCTGGATGAAGCGGCGGCGGCTCGCAAACCGGTGCTGCGCTGGAAGCCGAAAGCAAAATCGTCGCAAGCTTAGCAGCGGGGACGGCGCATTGGTCTCGGCGTTCTTGTAACACTACGGACAATCCTCTCCAACTGACCGCCGCAAAATTTGCACAACCAGGAGTGGCTGTGCTACTCAAACCTACCGCGTAAAAACCGGTTCCGGCTCGCGAACGCCGACATTGACCTTTTCTTCTCCCGCGGCCTTGGCAACAGCCCTAGCGGCAACAACGCGAACACGGCGGCGCGGCGGCGCGGGAATCGCGGCGCCCTGCCCTTCCCGATGGAACGCCATGCAGTTCGCCTCTCCGTCCCAATCTACGACCAGCATGTCACCGAAGCGGATCTGCTCTGTAGCCAGCAGATTCGCCAGCGGGTAGACCACCAGTTTCTCAATCGCGCGCTTCAGATGCCGCGCGCCGTACTTGAGGTCCGTGCCCTCCTTCAGAAGAAAACGCCGCGCCGGGCTCGTCACGCGGAACAGAAACTGTCCGCGGCCGGCATCCAGCACACGCTGCTGCACCATGCCCAGCTCGATTTCCAGAATCTGCTCCAGTTGCTCGTGCCGCAGGGGATGAAACACCACCACCTTGTCCAGGCGGTTCATGAATTCCGGAGAAAACTTCTTCTTGGCCGCCAGCTGCGCGGTTTGTTCGATCTTATGGTCGAAACGATCTTCCGCTTTGTCCTGCGGCTGCACGAAGCCCATGCCGCCCGTCATCAGTTCCATGATTTCTCCCCCGCCCAGGTTCGACGTCAGGAAAATCATGGTCTGCGACAAATCGACGCGCCGGTTGTCGCCCAGCGTCAGCGTTGCCTTATCCAGGATTCCCAGCAGCAATTGCCACAGGGCGTCGGAGGCTTTCTCGATCTCATCAAACAGCAGGAAGCTCAGCTTCAAGTCTTCCTTGTGATAGGTAGCCAAAGCTTCCTGCGTGATCAGCGGATGCGTTTCCCGGTGACCCAGGTATCCCGGAGGCGAGCCAATCAGCTTGGCGATTTCGTGCGAGTGCTGGAACTCCGCGCAATCCACCTTGATTACCGCGCGCGGGTCTCCGAACAGAATTTCGGCTGCCGCTTCCACAATGCGCGTTTTGCCCGAGCCGGTTGGCCCCAGGAACAGCAGGTTGCCCACCGGGCGGCCGCTGGAGCTCATTCCTGCGCGAAATACCTGGTACAGGTCCACCAGCGCGCGAACTCCCTCTTCCTGCCCGACAATCCGTCGGCGCATGGCGGATTCGAACTCCTGGGATTCAAAGCTGTGGCGGTTGGGGTCCAGCTTGGCTTTCTCAGGTCTCATGTTTCCCTCAGGTGAAGCAATCTGTCGCGGGCTTACGTTCTCTCGCGCAGTCAATTTGTTAACGCAACCGAAGGACCAAATCGGAAACCGAAGTTCACGAAGTTGAAGGTATTGATTCAGGCGAAGTTAGAAATTTGGGAAAAATGAAACGCGCTCAGAGGGCTGTAGGAGAGTGCGAGTGATGTTCCATTTAGTGGCACTATCTGTCGTTTTGATACACCGTAACGACAAGAGATGGCGGAAGTGCGTTGTCAGATTTCAATCTCGCAGCTCGCGGGACGAGGATTTGCGATTTGCAGGCTAGCAGATTAGAAGGTGGTTCTTCGAAGCGCGAGTGCGACTTAACTAGCTGAAATAAGAGCAGTTACAATTGCGGGTAGCTGGCGATCCTTTTCCCCTCCGAATTCTGAACCGCGCACGCCGTGCGGCGAGACACGGCCATCCCTGCCTCAGGACCCGGGCGCTAACGGAGCGCCGACGCCCGATCAGTGGTACTCCCCCATTTTCTCGCGCACACAGGCGCGTCCGTTATTTCACAACCAGGGTCAAGGTGATCTTACTCGTTGTGCCGCCGGAGGAGGCGGTAACCAGGAACTGGTAGGTTCCCGCCGGAGTGCCCGTCGCTCCACTAGATGAACCACCAGCCGAGCCGCCGTAACTCCCCGCTCCGCAGCCCCAGATGCTCAGAACCAACAGGAGCAGTGATGCCAGGACCGGCGGCTTCCGCTGGAATTTGATCGAAGTAACGTAGAGCGCCAACGCAAGGAACAAAGCTACGAGCCATCCCAAAAGCTTAAAATTCGGCGCTGCGGGATGGAAATCACGGCGCACGGATACCGGATAACCGATTGCGCTCTGGGCTACGGTAGTTACGGTTACTGTCACGGGAGTCGACGCCCCGCTCCCTACTGTAATGGGATTGGGCGACACCGAACACGAAGCGTTCGGGACCGTGCCGATTGAGCCGCAGGTAAACGTCACCGAACCCGAAAAACTCAATTGGGAAAGGTCCAGTGGATAGGTCGCAGGTTGCCCCGCGGAGACCGTCGCGCTCGAAGACGCGCCCGAGGCCGGTACTAGCGCGAAGCCCGCACCGACTGCCGTCAATTGGATAGTGTGCGGAGATCCGTCGTTGGCGGTAACGACGATAGTGCCTGTGATGTTTCCGATATTGGCCGGCGCGAAGGTGATTCCGAGCGAACAGTTCGTGTTGGGCGCCATGTTCGCCGGGCAGTTGTTGGACATCTGAAAATCCGCGGTGTCGCTCAGCACGATGCTGGAGATCAGGAGCGGCGCCGTCCCGGTGCTGGCGACAATCACCTGCTGCGGAGCGGTCGACGTACCGATCGCCTGGCTGGCAAAGGTTAGGCTCAGCGGAGCGATGGCCGAAGCGGGTATGCCAATTCCCGTGCCGGTCAGTTGCACGACATGGGAGAGGCCGTCGGTGGTGACAACGGTTACAGTCCCGCCGATATCCCCGGCGCCGATCGGCGTGAACGCAACATTGACAGTGCACGAATTGCCTACCGTCAGCTTGGTTCCCACACATCCATTGCTGGCGCTGAAGTACTGGCTGGGCGAGACCACAAGACTGTTGATCGTTAAATCGCCCGTCCCGGTATCCGTTATCGTGAAGGGCTGCGTCGCGCTCGAGGTTCCGATGTTCTGAGTGCCGAAGGCCAAGTTGAGCGGAGCAACCGTTGCCATCGGAACGCCAACGCCGGTTCCCTGGAGAGTAGCGACGATAGGGCTGCCCGGCAGTTCAAAATTCAGGGTCAGCGTAGCGGTAAATGGTCCCGGAGCCGGCGGCGTAAATGTAATGTTCACAGTACAAGCCGCCTGCGGAGAGAGCGTCGCACCCTGCGTGGGAGAGCACGTTGCAGCGCCAAACGTAAAATCGGCGCTGTTGGTGCCCGAAATGGCCAGGGAATCAATTTTTAACGGCTGGTTCCCCCAGTTGGCGAGATTGACGGCAACCGACGTTGAAGTTCCCACGTTAGCGTTCGGGAACGCGACGGTAGAGCCGTCTATGAAACTTCCATTCGCGGTGGCATGCATCTGCGGATTGACGACCAGCAAGTTGAACATGGCGATCCGCGGATCTTCGAGATTCACAACTTCCATGGGATGTGTCCCGGCCAACAGCAAGTTTTGCGCCGGGAAAATTGCCGTGAGCTGTGTGGGAGAAACGAACGTCGTCTGCAGAGGCACGAACAAATCCATCACCACGGATGTGGTGGTGAAATTGGCGCCGGTAACTGTAATGGGAACTGCGGTAAATCCGGTCACCGGATTAGGCGCGACGCCACTAACGATGGGTGCGGGAACGGCCACTGGCGGCTGATAGAAGTCGGCCTGATAAGCGCCGGTGCCGCCTATTACCAGCACCTGGCCTGTCGACAAGAGGTTGAGGGAGGGCGACTGCCGGTTCACCGGAACATTTTGCGACAATGAATCGGAGTTGTTCGTGGGATCGATCAGCATGAACGATCCGTCCGTCGCCAGGACTTCGCCGTTGGGAAGCGCCGCGAGACTGAAAAAGCTTGGAATTAATGTGGTGGGGAGCGGCGAAAAAGTATTGTTGGCAGGATCGAAAATGTTTCCGGTGCCCAGCTGAACCCGGCCGTCTGACAGAAGGACAGAACTCAGAGGCGAGCTTGGGCAGTCGCATCCAAATGGCACGTTAGAAATCATCGGCCCAACGGAGGTGAATAATCCTGTACTCGGGTCGTAGAGCTCCCCTGCAGGCCCCAACACTGCATTGTCGGGAGCGGTCTGAATCCCCCCAGCGATCAGAACCAGCCCGCTATTCAACAGCGTGGCTGAATGCCCGAAACGGGCGGTGGCCATGCTGGAAGCGGAATGAAAGGTACCCGATGTCGGATCGTAAAGCTCTGCGGTTGCGGTCGCAACAGCGGGCGCCGAGTTACTCACCCCGCCTGCAATCAGAACGAGCCCATTTGGCAGCAGCGTGGCCGTGTGATTGCCGCGCGGCACGCTGGGGCTCCCCGTGGGGCTAAATGTGCCCGCGACAGGATCGTAGAGCTCCGCGCTCGGAATAATCGTAAAAGTGCTGCTTGGCGGACCAAGTCCCCCAACCACCAGAACTTTGCCGCTTGGCAAAAGCGTGGCGGTGTGCGATTCCCGGCCAGTCGCCATAGCGCCGGTGAGACTAAATTGACCGGTTCCGGGATCGAAGATTTCCGCCGTGGCTGTTGGAAGGTTGGAATTGTGCTCATCCTGCCCACCGGTGATCAGAATTCTTCCATCCGCCAGTGTCGTGGAGGCCTGAAAGATTCGATCGACATTCATGAACCTGGAATGTGACGTAAAAATACTCGTGGAGGGATCGTAGAATTCCGCGCTCGTCAGGCCGGTGGCATAACCACCTCCGATGATAACCACTGTACCGTTTGGCAACAGCGTCGCCGTGGAGTAAATCCTCGGCTCGTGCGTGGATCCTGTGAGGGAAAATTTACCGGAAGAAGGATCGTAAATCTCAGCGCTCGTCGGATAGAAACCTGGGCCATTTCCCCCTGACACCAACACCCTGCCGCTCGGCAACGAGGTCGCGGAAACCACGGAGCGCGCAATGCTCAAATCCCCGGTTCGCGAAAATGTTCCCGTGGTGTGATTGTAGACCTCGGCAGTAACTGTTCCTCCGCTGGCAAGCGAACTTCCCACAAAAAGGACATCTCCGTTTGGCAGCAAAGCGGCCGCTTGCTGCGGTCCGGAAACCAGCATGTTGCCCGTCGGTGTGAATGTGCCCGAGGCTGGATTGTAGATTTCCGCCGTGTTCTCGTCCACACAACCTGATGGCGTGCAGGACCCGGTTCCGGCGGCAATGAGCACGTTCCCGTTTTGAAGGACGGTCGCCGTCCCACCGTAATGAGCGGCTGCCATACTTCCTGTGGGTGTAAATATCCCGGCGCCGGGATCGTAAAGTTCTGCCGTCGTGTAGGGAGCATCGCAGGTGGAGGGGCAATTTATGCCGCCCGAAATTAAAACCTTCCCGTTAGAGAGAAGCGTCGCGGTGTGTCCCCCACGCGGAGATCCCATGTTGCCGGTCGGCGTGAATGTCTCGGCGACCGGGTCGTACAATTCCGCGGTGGCCGTTTCTCCCTGATTCGATTGACCGCCGGCCAGCAAAACTTTGCCGTTCGGGAGAAGCGTTGAAGTATGTACGCATCGCGCCACGAGCATCCCAGTGGTAGTTGTCGAGTGGTCTTTCGCAGGGCTATAGACCTCGGCACTGGTCGAGGCGCAGCCCGGGTTGGCACCCCCGGTAACAAGAATTGTTCCATCCGGTAAAAGAGTCGCAGCATCGAGTCCCCGAGGCGCGTTGATACCCCAGCGCACGAATCCGGGCAACGCAATGGTGGCCGTAGCACTTTTCGAAGTGTTGGCATTGCTTGTAGCAATCAAATGGTAAGCGCCGGCCAAACCAGGAGCGGTGTAGAGTCCCGCGCCGTTGACGGTTCCCCCCGCAGCGCCCTCCTGCACCGTCCAGGTTACGGACGTGTCGCCAGAGCCCGTTACGCTCGCGGTAAATTGCTGCGTTCCATTGGGAGCAAGATTAACGGCAGTGGGGTTGATGGCGATTGTGACCTGGGCGAGGGCAGGCAACGGGGACAGCAAACCTATCGCCGCCAAAAACAAACCGATAACTGCCAACGGCAGGTGAGGATTTGCTGTACGTGGTGCCTCATGCTGCGACACCACGGATTGAACTGGGCTCATGCGGGCCTCCCACAGGATCACTGGTCGAGTAATTAGTTTGCTCAAGACCGACCCGTGGCAAGTCCATCGGGATTCGACTGAGGGCGCACGGTTCGACCCAAAATCAGGATGCCCGAAATCATTCCGCAACGTTTTACTGCTCACTGAAAGAAGCAGGACCCTACCACGTGGCCGTGATTCTATGGCGTTTGCGGTTTTATTGATATTCGAAAATATAGTTAGTGTAGTAGATCGTAAACAAGGTACGTGGGACAGGCTGAAGTCTGTTTGGATTAGATGTGGGCCAGCACAGATTAAAACCAGACAGGCTGAAGCCTATCCCACGGTGAAAAACGAAAGGGCGGCCATCTGGCCGCCCTTCGAGATTTTAGCTGTCCGTGATATCGGGTGATTACTGTGGGTCAACTTTCTTGCGGCCGGAGGCCACTGGAGGAGGCGCACCCGACGGCAACGCGGAAGGCGCCTTCGCTTCCCGCACGATCACCTGCGCGGGGGCTTCCAGAGCTTTGCCGCCAGTCGCCTTGGCCAATTGCGCCGCGGCGCCACGAGCCGTTCGCGTCGGCGTCGGAACCACTGCGCCTTCCCCTTCCTTTTGGAAGGAGAGGTGGGCGGACTTGCCGTCCCAATCGACGACGAGCATGTCTCCGAAGCGGATCTGCTCGGTGGCCAGCAGGTTGGCCAGCGGATAGACGACGAACTTTTCAATGGCGCGCTTCAGGTGCCGTGCACCGTACTTGATGTCCGTTCCCTCCTGCAGTAGAAAACGCCGCGCCGCGCTCGTCACGCGGAATAGGAATTGCCCGCGGCCCGTGTCCAGAACGCGCTGCTGCACCATGCCCAGCTCGATTTCCAGGATCTGCTCCAGTTGCTCTTGCCGCAGGGGATGGAACACCACCACTTTGTCCAGGCGGTTCATGAATTCCGGAGAAAACTTCTTCTTGGCCGCCTCCTGCGCGGTCCGCTCCACTTTCACGTCCAGCTTGTCTTCGGCCTTGTCCTGCGGCTGCACGAAGCCCATGCCGCCCGTCATCAGTTCCGTGATTTCTCCCCCGCCCAGATTCGACGTCAGGAAAATCATGGTCTGCGACAAGTCGACGCGCCGGTTGTCGCCCAGCGTCAGCGTTGCCTTATCCAGGATCCCCAGCAGCAATTGCCACAGGGCGTCGGAGGCTTTCTCGATCTCATCGAACAGCAGGAAGCTCAGCTTCAGATCTTCCTTGTGATATTGCGCCAGCGCTTCCTGCGTGATCAGCGGATGCGTTTCCCGATGTCCCAGGTATCCCGGGGGCGAGCCAATCAGCTTGGCGATTTCGTGCGAATGCTGGAACTCCGCGCAATCCACCTTAATCACCGCGCGCGGGTCTCCGAACAGGATTTCAGCCGCCGCTTCCACGATGCGCGTTTTGCCCGAGCCGGTCGGCCCCAGGAACAGCAGGTTGCCCACCGGGCGGCCGCTGGAGCTCATCCCCGCGCAGAAGACCTGGTACAGGTCCACCAGCGCGCGGACTCCCTCTTCCTGCCCGACGACCTTGCTCTTGAGCGCCGCTTGAAATTCCTGCGACTCCACGCTTCTCAGCGTGGGATCCAGGTGCTGTTGTGGTGCACGGTTGCTGCTCATGACCATTCTCCTACCGGAACTTCCGGTCCGCTAACACGCCCCTATAGGGAGCGCGATCAAACTGGTCCAGTTTGACTCCTACGGTGGAGTGCAGCAGACGGAGCTGCGTAATAATTTCCTGCCCTGCTTCCGGAGCATGCGTCACATCCAGCAGCGGGGGAAACAGATCGGCTAAATCCAGGTTGAGCGTACGCAAGGTGGAAACGAGCTTCTGAATCTGATTCGATTTAGGATCGAACAATTCCACGCGATTGTTAATCTGCTCGCGCAGTTCGCTCCAGTTCACTTCCACAAGGGGATAGGATCGGGTGACTTGCCGTACGACGTCGTCCGTGATTCGGGGGCGCTCTCCGAGCTTGGCCAGGTGCAGTTGCTTTACACGGTCGCCCTCGCGAACGTTATGCACCAGGTAAAAGGTGTTCCCTTTTCGTCGTAGAAAGGCCATAGAACGCTCCAGACTCCGACAACGAAGCTGTAGTGTAAAATTCTTCCACTACGGGAGTCAATTCTGATCCTCGACTTTTGGCCTAAACTGCCTCGTAACAGTAACTCCCTTGTGCCATTCTGTTCGAATGGCAGCTGGCCCAATTTGAGAGTTCTTCGCGCCGGCCCCCCGGCGAATCTCTGAAAGGATCTTTCACTTACTTAGATGCTCAATTGCCGGTTCACGATTGTAATTCTGCATTTCCCATCGGCGCGGCGCCATAGTGCCTTAGGATGAAGTTGCTGGAACGCGCGCACTAGTACCACTACAATCAGCCATCGAAGGAACAAATTCGATGAATTGGAAGCCTGTATACACGCTGGTGAAAAAAATTCCGCGCGGGCGCGTTCTGACCTACGGACAACTGGCGAAAGCGCTGCGCTTGCCGGGCGGCGCGCGCACCGCCGGCCGCGCCATGGCCGCTTCTCCCAGCGGGCACGGCGTGCCGTGGCATCGCGTGGTCGGCGCGGGAGGCCGCCTGCTGATCCGCGAACCGCACGCTTCCCTGCAGCGTAAGTTGCTGGAGTCCGAAGGGCTGCAGCTGGCCGAGAAGCGAATTCTGAATTTCAACGATCATGTGTGGAATCCAGGCGGAAGGAAAGGCAGCAGCAAGCGGAAAAAATAGGCCGACGAAGAAATACGAGTTCACAGCGAAGTCGCGCTTCGCGGATTGACTCGGATGAGACGGAGAGACGCGTTCGAACCAGGCGGGAGCCGAAACGTGGATCGTGAGGCATTGCCGCTTCTCCAGCAACCGCGGGCGGCCGCGGCGATCGTTCCAGCCAGCGGTCGTTTTTGGTCCCGCTAACCGTCGATCAGTCTATCGGAGCCTAGTTCACCAGATGGCCTTTGAAACCCTGGGCGGCGAGGCTGTCTCGCGCGTCCGCGGCGTCCTTTGGATTCGTGTACGGGCCCACCTGCACGTGATAGGACTGCTTCCACAACAGGTTTTTGTGAAGGATGACAGCGCGGAAGCCGAGATGCGTCAACTTCTCGACGGCGCTGTCCGCCCAGGTTTCGTCCTTGAACGAACCCACTTCCACAAAGATTTTGGCGGCCTTCGATTCATCGCTTCCCGCCGTGCCCGAGATGGGCGTTTTTGAAATGCCCGCGGATGAAAGAGCAGATTCCTCGGGCTGCGACGCGGCACTTGCGGTAGCGGATTCCGCAGCGGCTGGCTTGGACGCGGTGGACGCGGCCGGAACCTGCGGCTGCTCCGGATTCGCCAGCGCGGCCTGCACCGGGACGGCGGCATCGTTCGAATGAGGCTTGGATTGCACGGCATGGGCCGCTGGTTTTACTGCAAATGACCCACGCTGCGGCTTCGCGTTCGATTGTAGCGAGTTTGCGGCGGGCGTTTCCGTCACGTCGACTTCATCCAGAGAGACGGATGGGGACGAGGCCTTGCTGCCCGCGCTCGAATCAGCGTAGAGGTTCACTTCGTGCGAGGCGAGCGGCGCCAACGAATTCGGCGTGGGCAAAGTTCGAAACTCGGGATAACCGCCGGCGTTGGATGACATCGCGGCAGCGGCGCGGTCCGCCAGGGGCACGCTCTGTGCATTGGTCGTACGCGGCTTCCAGGCGCCGAAAATCATGAATACAGCCAGCGCCGACACGATTCCAGTGACTCCCAGCATGGCCTTGGGGTCTTTCTGAATCTGCTTCATCTGCTGCCAGTCCTGGCGTTCGGCGAGGGCCTGAGCATGCTCCAGCCCGAGGCAAAGGCACTTGCGAATCTGGGCTTCCGCGCGATCCACGCTTCGATTCAGCACGACTTCCCAGGGGCTCGCGTTCCGCGCTTTGGAAGCTCTCAGGAGCGCGATCTCTAGCTCCGTTACGGACGCGAAGCGTTTCGCCGGATCCTTTTGCAGGCACTTCATGATCACGGATTCGACGGCGCGGGTAAGCTGCGGCACGATTTCGCGCGGGCGCTTCGGATAGTCGCGAATCTGCTTCAAGGCCACGGCCACCGGCGAATCGCCGTCAAAAGCCGGCACTCCGGTGATCATTTCGTAGAGCAAGAGACCGAGAGCATAAATGTCAGTTTGCGCGCTCAGCGCCTTCAGCTCGGCCTGCTCGGGGGCCATGTACGCCGGCGTGCCGACGATGGTACCGGTCATCGGGCCGTCGCGCTGAATCATCCGCGCGATGCCAAAATCCATGATCTTTACCGTGCCGCTGCGATCCACCAGGATGTTTCCCGGCTTCAAATCGCGGTGCACAATTCCCTGCGCGTGCGCTTCGCGCAAGCCGTCACAAATTTGACGCGCGAAGTCCAGCGCCTCATCAAAGCGCAGCGCACCCACGCGAGAAAGTCGAGAGGCCAGGCTCTCGCCCTCCACAAATTCCATCGTGGTATATGCCGCACCATTGAAGCGGCTGAATTCGTGAATTCGGCAAACGTTTTTGTGGGTAATCTTGCGTGCCAGCAGCAATTCGCGCTTCAGATTTTCCTGAACGTCCGGATCGGAGGCGATTTCCGGCTTCAGTACCTTCAAAGCCACAATCTCGCTGGTTTCCAGGTCGCGAACTTTGTACACGATTCCCGTTCCGCCGGTGCCGATCTGTCCCAACACTTCGTACCGCGGCGGTATGTGCGTAGAGGAAGCCATGCGTTCCTGAATATCGCGGTAGGCGTCCACGTCGGTCCACACGACTTCGTAGATATCTTCCTTTTCGGTGCGGCCATCGATGGTCAACTTGTGCAGCCAGCGGCAGTGCAAATCTTGATCGGTGGAGACCGCGTCATACATGGCCCGGGAAATGAGAATTTGCGCCGAGGCCGTGCGCCGCACGATGCGCGATGCGACGTTTACTACGTCTCCAAACAGGTCGTTGCCCTTGCGAAAACCGACTCCGGTGTGCACGCCGATGCGCACTTCCACGCGCTGATCTTCCAGCAGCGTCAGATTCAGCTTCAGGAATTGCCGCTCGATCTCCACCGCGGCGCGCACCGCGGAACCCGGATCGGGAAACTCCGCCATGGCGGAATCTCCGATGGTCTTAACTACTTTTCCGTCAAATTGAGCGATGGCCCGGGTCACCAAATCATCGTGCCGGTGAATCATGACCAGCCCGGCTGTGTCTCCATTGCGCTCAAAATAGCTCGTGGAGCCGACCACGTCCGTAAACAGGACCGTCAGGGCGTCCTTGTGCTTGCGGAGTTGCTCGTCAATCTCGGCGCGAGCCTTCAGAAGTTCATCGACTTGTTGGTCAGCGCTCATGGTTCGGGGCAGAAACAGTGTGCTGGGAAGCGGAGTCCAAGCCAATGGCACGTACGTAACGTTCTGACAGTACTTCTGTACCCTGTACCAAAATGGGCCGCGACCTGTCCTTGTAAGGTACTGATTTTACAATAAATACACCTAATCTCCCGCAGACCTCTAGCCGCCCCTTCCATCGAAGCGACCCCGCTGCGCTCCAGCGGCTGCGCGATGGGGGCAGATCTCCGGACCACCGACCCCACCGCCCGCGGCCTGGGCCGTTCGCGCGCCGGAAGCGGATTGTGTTATAGATATGGCCTCATGCTAAGCGGGGCGACCATTGAGGTCAGCAATCTGACCAAGCGCTATGGCAGCGTCGAGGCGCTGCGTGGCGTCAGCTTTGCCGTAAATGAGGGCGAAGTGTTCGGCCTGCTCGGCCCTAACGGCGCCGGTAAAACCAGCACCGTGGAGATTCTAGAGGGCTTGCGGACGCAGGATGGCGGCACGGTCAGCGTTTGTGGTCTCGATCCTCAAACCAGCGGCGTGGAGTTTAAATATGTGATCGGCGCGGCGTTGCAGTCTACAGCCCTTCCGGACAAGATGCGCGTCCAGGAGGCGCTGGAGCTTTTCGGCAGCTTTTACCCGAAGCATCGCGGCGCGCCGGAACTCCTGAAACGCTTTGGACTGGAAGAAAAGCGCAACGCGTTTTACTCCCAGCTTTCCGGCGGGCAAAAGCAGCGCCTGGCGCTGGCCATGGCCCTGGTAAACGATCCCCGCGTGGTATTCCTCGACGAGCCTACAGCCGGCCTCGATCCCCAGGTGCGCCGCGAAATCTACGACATCATCGAAGAGCTGAAGAAAGAAAAGAAAACCATTCTGATTACCACCCACTACATCGAGGAAGCGGAGCGGCTTTGCGACCGCGTGGCGATCGTGGACCACGGCAAAGTGATCGCGCTGGGCACGCCGAGGGAGCTGAAAGAACGCTCCGGGGCCGTGACCCGCATTACCGTGCGCATGGCGCGGCCGGAAGTGAATGGCGCGCTGGGCACCCTGGAAGGGGTCACGGAATGCCGCGCGCAGGCCGAAGATTATCTGCTGTATTCGACGCGAGTGCCGCGGACGATTGTGGCGCTCGTCAAGCATCTTGAAGAGCAAAACAACGAATTGGTGAGCCTGGAAATTTCCGCTCCGTCGCTCGAGGATATTTTTCTGGAGCTGACCGGAAGAAGGTTGCGCGATTGAGCCGCGTTCTGCACGATACCTGGGCGCTGACCATGAGCCGCATGCGGCTGGCCATGCGCAACCGCGCATTCCTGTTCTTCAGTCTGGTGATGCCGCTGGCATTTCTGTTTATTTATATGACGCTGTTCGGAAAAGGCCGGGCCCAGGCGATTCCCTACCTGCTGTCCATGGTCCTGGCGCTGACGGTGATGGGCAGCTTCTGGGGACTGAGCGTGCAACTGGTGACGTTTCGCGAGCAGGGCATCCTGCGCCGGTTCCGCGTAACGCCAGTGGGCGCAAGCGCCATGCTGGCGTCGAGCCTGATCTCCAATTATTTTCTAACTCTGCCCACGATTGTGATTGAGTTCTATCTATCGCGATCGCTGTTCCACATGACGGGGCTGGGCAACGTGCTGTCGGTGTTCGTTCTGGTGACCATCGGAACCGTTACCTTTGCTTCGCTCGGCCTGATCGTGGCCAGCGTGACCAACACCATGCAGGAAACCCAGATCATCAACCAGATTATCTGGTTCGTGTTTCTCTTTATTTCGGGCGCCACCATTCCTTTCCCGATGCTGCCGGGCGCGGTGCAGTACGTGGCGCTCTTTCTGCCGGCTACGTATCTCGTGAGCGGCTTGCAGCGCGCCATGAGCGCCGAGAAAACTGGGTTGATGGATTTGGGGATGTATCTGGCCTCGCTGGGCGGCTGCGCGCTGATCGCTTTTATCATCGCCGCGCAACTGTTCCGGTGGGAACCGGAATCGAAGGCTCCCCGCCAGGCCAAGCTCTGGGCGGCTGCCGCCGTCGATTCCGTTTCTTTTGCTGGGCGTCTGGGAAAGCTATAACGGCGACTTGCGCGCCCACGCCATGAAAAATTTGAATACGATCCGCGAGCCTTATTCGATGGAACGGATTGAGCACTGACGCTTTGGGACTGCGATCTGTGCTGGCGGCGTTCGGTCGGCTCAAGCACGGTTGCCAAGATCTGTTGGAAATCCACAGGCTGAAGCCTGTGCTACTCGAACCCCACCAACCAAATTGGCACTCTTAGATGAGAACTTCTGACCCCGCCCCGGGGAAATCGGCACGCAACGCTGTGCTATAATTTTGCTCGTTCCTTTCAGAGCCTTATAAATCTTGCGTCGCAGTGCAGCTTGGAGAACGACTATGCCGATGAAACCGACAGAGAAGATCTGGCACAACGGGAAGCTGATCCAGTGGGAGGACGCGAAGATTCACGTCCTATCGCATGTGGTCAGTTACGCCTCGTCGGTATTCGAAGGCGTGCGCTGCTATGAAACCAAGAGCGGCCCGGCCATTTTTCGCGTGCGCGAGCACATGCAGCGCATGGTCAATTCCGCGAAAATCTACCGCATGGAGCTCGGCTATACAGTTGAAGAGCTGTCCAACGCGGCGCTGGAAGTGGTGCGCGTCAACAAGATGAATTCCTGCTACATCCGCCCGATCGCGCTGCGCGGCTATGGCGACATCGGCGTGGGCGGGATGAATGTACCCATCGAAGTGTACATGGCCTGCTGGGAATGGGGACGCTACCTCGGCCCCGAAGCCATTGAGCAGGGCGTGGACGTTTGCGTGAGCTCCTGGAATCGCATGGCTTCCAACACGCTGCCCGCCATGGCCAAGGCTGCCTCGAATTACATGAACTCGCAGCTGATTCACATGGAAGCGCTGGCCAACGGGTACACCGAAGGCATCGCGCTGGACACCAACGGCAACGTGAGCGAAGGCTCCGGCGAGAATATTTTCGTGGCCCAGGACGGCGTGCTGTACACGCCGCCGGTGGGATCGAGCGTGCTGCCGGGAATCACGCGCAGCTCGGTGATGACGCTGTGCGAAGACCTGAAAATCCCGGTCCGCGAACAGGTAATTCCCCGCGAAATGCTGTACATCGCCGATGAAGTCTTCTTCACGGGCACAGCGGCGGAAATCAGCCCGCTGCGCTCGATCGACCGGATCAAGGTCGGCAAAGGCTCGCGCGGCCCGATCACCAAGGCGCTGCAGGAAGAATTCTTCGCGATCCTCAAAGGCACGAATGCTGACCGGCATAATTGGCTGACGCCGGTGAACGTCCCGGCGGGCGCGACAACGCGCTAAGTAGCACAGCCACTCCTGGCTGTGCGATTTTGTAGGTTGAAGCGGCAGCGTGGTCGATGGATTCGCTGGGATGACGCGCCATGAAGTTTGCTGCAGGAATTGCTGCGAAGTTTACTCCAGGATTTGCCATGCGTTTTTTGCCCTGCCTTGATGATTCTCTCCGACTTTCAATCGCAAAATGCGCACAGCGAAGAGTCGCTGTGCTACCGTTCCGATTGATACTTTGACTCCGGTTGGAACTTCCCATAGAATCTGCCCACAAAATGACAACCAGGGACGTGCTGTGCCTTGCACCGTACCGCGAGGAGAGATTTGTTCATGTACTCAAAACCGCAGAAGCTCATCGCAGAGTTTATCGGCACATTCATGCTCATTTTTTGCGGCGTGGGATCGATTTGCGCCGACCAGTTCCTGCGGTCCGGCTCCAACGGACAAAACGGCGTGGGCTTGCTGGGCATTGCCCTGGCCCACGGTCTGGCCATTGGCATCATGGTCACCGCGCTCGGCCATATTTCCGGCGGGCACTTTAATCCGGCCGTGACCATCGGTTTCTGGGTCACGCGAAAGCTGTCAACACTGGATAGCCTGCTCTACTGGGTCGCGCAACTGGCGGGCGGCGCGGCCGCGGCTTATATTTTGCGGCGCTTGCCGGTGGAAGTCTGGGGGCCTGCGCAACTGGGAACGCCGGACCTGGCTAGCGGCATCTCCCGCGGAAACGGCATGCTGTTCGAAGCGATCATGACATTTTTTCTGGTCCTGGTGGTGTTCGCGACCGCCGTCGATGAGCGCGGCGCGTTCGATAAGGTGGCGGGCTTCGCCATTGGCTTGACGATCACGGCGGGCGCGCTGTTTGGCGGCCCGTTTACAGGAGCGGCGCTCAATCCTGCGCGCGCATTTGGTCCGGCACTGGCTGCCAGCCACTGGAACAATCACGGCGTGTATTGGGTCGGGCCGCTGGCCGGCGGCGTCGTGGCAGGCTGGCTGTATAACTCGCTCTACCTCGGCAAGAAGAGCGCCTGATCTTTTGCCCGCGCTGGCACTCTGCCTGCGCGCCCTCGCCCAGTTCTCCGCAAAATCCCCGGAGAACTCGGCAGTTTGCTTCTGCTATGATTGCTGCGGACATTCATGGAATCCGCGCGCATACCGCTGTTCCCTCTTGAAGTGGTGCTCTTTCCCGGACAGGCCATGCCGCTGCATATTTTCGAACCCCGCTACCGGGAGTTGACGCGCCACTGCCTGAACACGGTTTCGCCGTTTGGGTTGATTCTGGTGCAGGGCGCCGGCATGTCGCAGATGGGATGTTCGGCCATGATCGTCAAGGTGTTGAAAGAGTACGAGGACGGCCGCTCGGATATTCTGACCGCCGGCCAGAACGCCTTTCGGTTGCTGCAGATCTATGAAGAGAAATCGTACCTCGAAGCGGCCGTGGAATTTCTGGAGGACGATTTCACGCCGGCTGATTCCTCCGTGTCCGCACGACTCGAGGAACTCTGCAACCAGTGCCACAACTTGCTATACGGAGAAGACGCGCCGCGATTTGAAACCGATGGCGGCGTTTCGCTGGCGTACCATGTGGCTTCGGAACTTCCGATCGACCTGAATTTCCGGCAGAGGCTTCTGGAGATTCGGTCGGAGAGCGACCGGCAAGCGCGGTTGGTGGACCATCTGACGGGCTGGTATCCGAAGCTGCAGGAACGGGAACGCGTTCGGGGAAGAGCCGCTGGGAACGGGCACGGGAAGCTGTGAGCGGTGAATGCGCTGAAAATGCTGTCATGCCGGGGGACGTGAAGAGTCGCGCTTCGTTGTTTGCCGGCGCTTAGATCGAAGAGAGATTCTTCGCTTCGCTCAGAATGACAAACTTTTTTTGGGCGCTTGCGCAGGGCGAGCACCTTGCTTGCGATTTTGATGAAATCGCTCCGGGAAATTCGGGATATGAACCCTTGGAAGCGTGGGCCGCATTCCGGCGCGAGACACGAAGCGGCTTGAGTTTTAGTTCACGGAGGAAATTGGCTATGCAGTTGATGCGAAAAGTGATGACCTGGGCGGCTGTAGCGCTTCTGGCCGCGACGAGCGCGTATGGAGCCACGGTCACTGGAACGGTGAAAGGGCCGGACGGCGCCGCATTTCAGGGCGCATTCGTGCAGGCGCGGAACGCCAAAACGAGAGTCACGGTCAGCGTGCTGTCCGGCAAGAACGGGCAATATCGAATCCCGAATCTGCCCGCGGGCGAGTACGAAGTGCGAATTCGCGCCGTCGGTTTCCAGGCCCAGCCGCAAAAGGGCGTGAATTTGACGGACGAGCAATCCGTCTCGTTCGAATTCGCGCTCTCCAAAGGAATGGTGCACTGGACCGACATTTCGCTGTACCAGACCGATCAACTGCTGCCTCCGGGAAAAGGCAAAGGAGCGCTGTTTACGCCGAAGCCGGGGCAGCCGACGGCCACCTGTGCCGCCTGCCACGGCATTCAGACGCGCATCGCATCCACGGCGCGCGACGAAGAGGGTTGGCGCGACCGCGTGGAGTACATGCGGCACACCATGCGCGCGAAGGTCGACGACCAGGAAGCCAGCGACATTGCGTCCTATCTGAACTCCACTTTTGGCGTGGATTCCACGCTGCCGAAATCTCCGGCCGACGTTCCCGGATACAGCCAGGTGGCGCAAACGTTTGGCGACGAATCCACGAAAATCGTGTACGTCGAATACGAAGTGGGTGGAAAGTTTCCGTGGAGCGCCGTTCCGGACAAAACCGGAAAGATCTGGATTCCCTACAACGGGCCGGTAAACAAGATCGCGCGGCTGGATCCCACGACCGGCGCGCTGGAAGATTTTCCGGTGCCGAGCACGGACGTGCTGCGAATTCATTCCGCCGTGCCCGCTGCCGACGGCACGGTGTGGTTTTCCGAGCAGTTCAAAAACAAGATTGGCCATCTCGATCCGGTAACCAAGCAGATTTCCGAGTACGAGTCCCCCAATCCGGGGACCACGCACACGATTCGCATTGATTCCAAGGGAACGGTGTGGAGTTCCGGCGATCCGCTGAATCGCTTCGATCCCGAAACGCACAAATTCACCGCCTACCACGCCGATAGCGGCGCGTATTACGGAATCACGATTGACAAAGATGACAACATCTGGGCCGGCGGCCTGCGCGACGACGGGAAGCTCTACCGCGTGGATAGCAAGGGCGTTCAAAAAAGCTGGGTGCCTCCGACCAAAGGCGAGCCGCGAAGAATTCTCGTAGCCGCGGACGGAACGGTTTGGTTCGGAGAATATTTTTCCGGCAAAGTGGCCCACTTCGACCCGAAAACCGAAACGTTCAAGGAATATACGCTGCCCGGCGCCCGGCCGAGCCCGTATGCACTCGGCGTCGATCGCGGCGGCAAAATCTGGTACGCCTCGTATTACATGGATGAGTTGGGATGCCTCGATCCGAAGACTGGAATAATCATCGAGTATCCTTATCCACATTCAGAAAATACGCTGCGCGAATTCTTTCCGGATGCTCAAGGACGCTTGTGGTACGGCAGCCCGTCCAACGATCGCGTCGGTTACTTTTATCTGGCGGATTAACACCAGCTGGACAGTCCGCGAAAAAAGTAAATCGTTATGTCATTCTGAGCGCAGCGAAGAATCCCTCTTCGCTCTAAGTGCAAGCAAGAAAGCGCAGAGGGATTCTTCGCTGCGCCTCGGCGCGAGTCCTCGGCGCGAGTCCTTGGTGCGAGCGCTCAGAATGACAGCGTTTTGAGTTTATCCGCGGCCTGTGGAACAGCCGCCGCGAAAGGCAGCCCTTCGCCGAACCCGGCAGCAGGACTGCGGCTCTTGAAGTTCACGTCGACTGGCACAAATTCCCCGCTTTTCCCGGCTTTCGATCTGATTTCTGCAGCAACCCCCGGTGTGGCATATAATGGTCTTGTAAACCTTTTAGGGGCCCTTGATGACCACCACCAAGCCTGCAACACTCGGCGAGCTGAGAAAACTTCCCGGCTATGCGCCGGGAACGCCGCGCCGTTCCGTGAAGGACGAAGTGCGCGCCAATGTCCTCGCCAAACTGGATTCCGGCGAGGCCTTGTTTCCTGGCATTCACGGATACGAGGAAACGGTGCTGCCGCAACTCGCCAACGCCCTGCTGGCCAAGCACAATTTTATTCTGCTGGGCTTGCGCGGACAGGCCAAGAGCCGCATCCTCCGCGGCCTGGTCGATTTTCTGGATTCGGAGATCCCCTACATCACCGGCTGCGAGATTCATGATGATCCTCTGGTCCCGCTATGCCGGGCCTGCCGCGATCTGATCGCGGACAAGGGCGAAGCCACTCCCATTTCCTGGCTGGGTCGCGAAGGCCGCTTCGTGGAGAAGCTGGCCACGCCCGATGTAACTATCGCGGACATTCTCGGCGACGTTGATCCGATCAAGGCGGCTCGTTCGGGCCGCGCCCTGGGCGATGAACTCACGATTCACTACGGACTGCTGCCGCGCGCCAATCGCGGAATTTTTGCCGTGAACGAACTGCCCGACCTGGCCGGAAAAATTCAAGTGGGCCTGTTCAACATCATGCAGGAAGGCGACATTCAGATTAAGGGCTATCCCGTGCGGATGCCGCTGGACGTGCTGCTGGTCTTCACGGCCAACCCGGACGATTACACGGCGCGCGGAAAGATCATTACGCCCTTAAAAGATCGCATCGGATCGGAAATTCGCACCCATTACCCGGCGACGGTGGAGGAAGGCGTTTCGATCACCTCACAGGAAGCGTGGGTCAACCGCGAAGGCGGGCGCGCGCCGGTCGATATTCCGGACTACCTGCGCGAAGTGATCGAGCTGGTAGCGTTCCTGGCCCGAGAGGACAAGCGCATCGACAAACGCGCCGGCGTCAGCCAGCGGCTGCCAATCGCCGCGCTGGAGAGCGCGGTGAGCAGCGCGGAGCAGCGCGCGGTGCGCAATCGCGAAGCCCGCTCCTCGGCGCGCATCGCGGACGTTTACGCCGCGCTTCCGGCCATCACCGGAAAAATGGAGCTGGAGTATGAAGGCGAACTACGCGGCGCGGAAAACATTGCGCGGGAGTTGATTCGCGGAGCAGTGGGCAAGGTGTTCACCAGCCGAATGGACGGCGCGAATCTTCAGCCGGTGGTGCAGTGGTTCGAACTGGGCGGCGAACTGAAGGTTCCTGAAAACGCTCCGGCAACGGAAGCGCTGGCGCAGCTGAAGAAAATCCAGGGGCTGATGGAGCACGTGGAGCGCCTGGGGGCCGACGGACGAAACGGACCGGCCGGCATGGCAGCAGCCGCGGAATTTGTTCTGGAAGGGCTATGGGCGCACAAACGCATCAACCGCAATGAAGAGCGCGGCTTTCATGCGGAGCGTCCGAAAACTCCGGAGCCTCGCGAGCAGCAGACGCGCCCGCCGCGGCGGCAATTTAACTAGGGGGCGGGCATCGGACTTCAGGGGCTGAAGCCCTGTGCTATTGCGGCAAGATTCGGCACGGCTGAAGCCGTGCCCTACAAAGCGAATCTCGCCTGGGGTTTGATTTGCGGCTGGAAGTTGGTTGGCAGGGCACGGCTTCGGAGGCTGCGGAAAACGTGCCTCGCTGTGTCATTCTGAGCGAAGCGAAGAATCTCTCTTCGATCGAAGTGTGAGCAAAAGAACAAAGAGGGATTCTTCGCTCCGCTCAGAATGACAATGCTTTGAGTTTTTCCGCAACCTGTTTAGCCGCTGGCCCGGTCGGCGATCAGTTTTGATGGGAAGTCAGGGGCCGTTTCGGATACGGAGTCACTGTGAAATATATCAAATACACCAAGTACACAGGCGAACCCGCTGACGGCGTCGATCTTCAGGAACTGCTTAAGCGGCTTTCCGATTTTTTCCTGCAGAGCGGATTCGAATCGCAATACTACGGCATGAGCGAGATGGACCGGGAAAAGACGATGGAAGCGCTGCGCCAGGCGATCCAGCGCGCGCTGGAGGAAGGCGATCTCCTGCCGGACAAGGACATGCAGGACCTGATGGACGGCACGCCCGAGCAAATGGACGCGAAGATGAAGGAGTTGATCGACCAGCTGATGGACCGGCTGATGGAGGAGGGCTACGTGACCGGCAACCCGCAGGTCACCGCGCCGCCGGACAAGACGCCGCGCGGGCAAGTGGGCCAGGGCCGGGACCGCGAAAACGACGCGCGCTTCGAAATCACGGACAAGACCATCGACTTTCTGGGATTTAAAACGCTCAAGGACCTCATGGGATCGCTCGGCAAGAGCAGCTTCGGCCGCCACGACACGCGGGATCTTTCCACGGGAGTCGAGTCGGGCGGAGTGTCGCGCCCGTACGAATTTGGCGACACGCTGAATCTGGACATCAGCGGAACCCTGTTCAATGCGGTGCGCCGCGAAGGGTCCAAAGTTCCAATTGAATTAGACTATCCGGACCTGATGGTCCACCAGACCGAGTATCAAAGCTCCTGCGCCACCGTGTTGATGCTCGATTGCAGCCACAGCATGATTCTGTATGGCGAAGACCGCTTCACACCCGCCAAGAAAGTGGCGATGGCGCTCTCGCATCTGATCCGTACGCAGTATCCCGGCGATTCGCTGCACCTGGTGCTGTTTCACGATTCGGCGGAAGAAATGCCGCTCGGCGAACTGGCCCGCGTGCAGGTTGGCCCGTATTACACGAACACGCGCGAAGGCCTGCGCGTAGCGCGGCGCATCCTGGCGCGGCAGAAAAAAGACATGAAGCAGATCGTGATGATCACCGACGGCAAGCCCTCGGCGCTGACGCTGGATGACGGCCGCATTTACAAGAACGCGTTCGGACTCGATCCGCTGGTGGTGACGCAGACGCTCGAAGAAGTGGGCCGCTGCCGGAAGTCCGGAATTTTAATCAACACGTTCATGCTGGCCAGCGACTACAGCCTGGTGCACTTCGTGCAGAAAGTCACGGAACTGTGCCGCGGCAAAGCCTACTTCACTACGCCCTACACCCTCGGACAGTACCTGCTGATGGATTACATGCAGAAGAAGACGCGGCACATTCACTAGCAGGTGTCGCGCAGTCTCAGGTAGCAGAGCCACTCCTGGCTTTGCGGTTTTTGCCTGATTACACTCAATCCTGGCGTACTTTCGGTTTACAAAACCGCACAGCCGGGAGTGGCTGTGCTACTCAACCTCATCCTGTTTTTTCTTGTGCTTGACGGGTTTCAAGCGTTTGTCGGGAATTACGCGCGCGGCCGGCGGAGGTCCGGCAAGTTCTCTTGCGCGGCGGCGGGCTTCGCTGCCTGCGGAAAATTTCTTTCGCTTGGAAGTATTTTTGCTGCGGCTCATGAAGGGATCAGGCTACTACGGATTCTGGCCACGCGCCATCCCGATGGGCGCGGCGGAGGCGGGTCAATCGCGTTTGGCGGCGGACGTGGCCGCGAGGTATTCCACAAGCTCCAGCATCTTGGGATGCACGCACACTTCGTAATAGGCTCGCGTGCCGGCTTCCCCGATTTTTCCACCGGGCAGCATCTGGCGGATGAAACCGCGGCGGATCAGCACCGGCTCGAGCCCTTCCCCAACAGGAGTTTCGCCGTAATAAAATTGCACACGTTCCTTGCCCCAGGGCATGACGCAGTCGGCTTCCAGCGTGGTCAGGGAAATTTCTTCCTGCAGTTTGTGGAAACCTTCTTCGTTCAGTTCCACGCCGTTCAAGTTGTAGCGGATCAGAAATTCATCGGCCTCGTCTTCGGCCACGCCCTCGGTCATGGTTTGAAACAAGAATAGCCGGAACTGCGACGGATTCTGCGCCAGCATGCGCTTAGCCGCCTTGGAACAGCTGGAGAGGCGGTCGGAAAGATTCAGCGCGCGGGAAATCATGATGCGGGAGTCGGTGTCCATCCAATACGTGGGCGGTGATCCCTGGTAGGCGATGCCCACACC
Organism: uncultured Acidobacteriota bacterium; assembly: GCA_963774805.1. Lineage (GTDB taxonomy): Bacteria > Acidobacteriota > Terriglobia > Acidiferrales > UBA7541 > Palsa-360. Next base: position 164,395 of record CAVZGK010000001.1, on the reverse strand, counting down.
CAGTTCCAAGCGAGGCAGGTCGGCGGTTTCCGGGCGATCGTTATAGGCGGAGGATACCGCCAGAATTTGCCGCGCTAGCGCGCAAGCCTTGGAAACGGCGCGCTGGTGGGCGCGGTTGGACTCGGATTCGTAGATTGCCAGCACCAGCGCGTCGCCCTCGATGAATACTTTGGCGGCGCCGTACCGCTCCAAAATGCGCTTTACCGGCTCGTAAAAATTCAGGCTGAACAGCGAGGCGGGGTTCAATCCCCGTTCCAGCAGCTCATGCGTAATTTTGGTTGAGCCGCGCACGTCGGCCTTGATGATGGTGTGCGAAAGCATGCGGTCTTCCGCCGGGCGGGCCTCTTCCGGCAGGAGAAATTCGTACAGGCTGCGATTCATTTCTGAAAGTTCGCGGGTGCGTTCGTTGCGCACCAGGTGCACGCGCTCCATGGCCGCGCTGAGCCGCTCATAGTTCCGGGTATCGCGGCGCAGCCGCATGAAATCCTCGGCAAAGCGCAACACCACCGCGCGAACTTCTTCCCGGGGCGTTTTGCGTATTTTTTTGGAGAGATCGTCAATGCGCTGCGCGGAATACTGCTTTGCGGGAAACTGCTTCAGAATGTCCTCGACGCGCTTGAATTCCTCGCGCGACACCAGAGCCTTTTTCAATTGTTGCAAGTGAATCGGCGGGCAGTAATCGTGGCAAATGTTGCGCAGCTGGTAGCTGGCCAGGATATGCACCAGCAGGTCCCGCTGCTCCAGGCGAAGAATCAGTTCATCCAGCAATCGCGCGCGCAGTTCGGCGGCGCTGCCGCGGGCCTCACCGGGGGCGGCCGGATCGAACAGGCGCCGCGCGTTCTCGGGCTGGTTCAGGTAGTCGCCCAGGCGATCCTGATACTGCTTGGCCAGGTAATCGGCCTCGCCGCGGGAAGCTTCGATGCGCGGGTTGGCCTCCTGCAGCTTGCGTTGCGCGAATCGCAGGCGCTTCTCGACATCCGTCATGGAAGCGCGCAAGAATGCCGGATCGCTGCCAAATCCAACGCGTCCGATGAGGCCGTCGGAACGGTCCAGCTTGCGCGCCAGCGCGTCCCGCTCTTCCTCCAGCCGGGCAATTTCGGCGCGGTAGGCCACGGCGGAGTCCACCAGTTTCTGGTGTTCGCGCCACGATTCGTTCAGGTCGTGCCCGGGATCGCCTGCCAGAATCGACTCACGAAGGAAGTCTAGAAAAAACGAGTCGAAGGTTTCGAAGCGGTCCTGATCTCGCAAATAATTTCCCAGCAGGACGTATTGATCGAGAAACAGCCGGTCGTCCTTTCCATTTTCAACAAATGCCAGGCGGTTGTTCAGGATGTCGTATGCGGCGGAACCTTCCTCGCCGAACAGGGCTTTGCGGGAACGGCCCAGGCTGCTTTCCTCGAGATCGCTGATGGCCTGAAAAACGTGCTGGCCCACGGTGCGAAACAGATTCCGGCGGTCGGCGCGCAATTCCGCAAGGCGAGCCTTGATCACGTGAGCCTGTTCGGTGTGATCGAAATGCGTTCCCCGGGCCCGGATCCATTCCTTGGCTTCCAGCAGCAGGTTGGCGAATTGCGTGCCGATTTCCTGCGTCAGGTATTTGACCACCGTCGCGCGAAGCAGCAGATCCACTTCCACATTTTTCGCGAATTTGGCCTGCTGCAATCCGGCATGAAGCAGATCGGAGAGATGTTTTTTCCAGGAAGGCGTTTCAGGACCACGCGCAGCCTTGCGGTCGATCTCGCGACGTCCGACCTGGCGTCGATCGGGCTGTGTGCGGTCGGTTTGCGCGAGGAAAGTAAGATTGGCGGTCTGCCGGATCAGTTCCAACAGGTAAGCTTCTGTCGACTCGACAAAGGCAGGACTTAGGAAAACGTCGTGATGAATGTTATCCACGCCAACAGCCAAAGTGCCGAGGGGAAGCTCCGCGGAATACGGCCGCAAGTTCACGCGTGCAGGCGTACCGCTGGTGAGCATGGACGTGCGTTCAGGCATACGAATCTGCGCTAGGCTCCAATTGAGCCTAGCAAGCCTCAGGACGCACAGACAAGACAGAGCGGCTAACCCGTTAACAGCAGATCGGACATTTTGCCAGGAGCGGGACGCCGAGCGAAGATCGAGAGGTGTGAAAGCGGAATTTCTAGTATTTCCCGGGAAGGATGAATTGCCGGGCCGTTAGGTAGATAATCGCCGTGTAGTAGACGAAGTTTACGCCGATGACCGCAGCCTGAGGATTGAAGCTATCGAAGAAATAGCTGATCGGCGGGGGCGCGTGGAACACGATGTACGAGCCTGGCGACATGATCCATACCGCTGCCGTGGGAAGCTCGGGACTGAGCGCAAGATACGCCGATGCGAATGCCAGCGGTATGCTTAAAAGCAAAGTTAGTTTCACCGCGATGCCCTCGATTTACCGGTTCTTCCGCCCGATCGTCCCCGGGATGTCTTGCGTTTGCGCATCGAAAAAACGGGTGAACGCGTCTGCGGCGCCGCTCGAAGGCTTTCGCCGCTTATTTGGCGACGACCATGTCCGGCGACCAGGCATTATGACAGGTGGTGCACGTCGTCGGAGCGTTGTGCAGCTTGTGGCAGTCGAGGCAGCCCACCATGGTCGTGACGCTTTTCACGTTGGTCATCACCTGCATCTGGCTGACGTTTCCATGGCACATTTCGCATTTCATTCCCGCGTCCAGATGCCGGCGATGGCTCCAGTTGATGCCGGGCAGCACGGTATAAATGCGCACCCAGGGCACGGCGGTTTTCGATTTGTCATACTCCGCAAGCTTCTGGATGGAAGGCCGATTTTTCCCGAAAGAAGCGTGGCAATTCATGCAGGTTGCCGTGGCGGGAAAAGTCATCATGCGTCCGTGGTCGGGATTGGTGTGGCACATGGCACACTCGAGGCCCAGAGCCAGATGAGCCTTGTGACTGTACGGCAACGGCTGAGCGGGCGCGGGCAGCGGCACGGGAGTGTCATGCACATCCTGTGCGGGGACGGGCGCGGATTGCCCGGCTTGGGCAGCAACAAGTGAGCCCGCGATTATCAGGATGGCCACCGCCAAGACCGAGAACAGCGGCAAACCGCAGGATCGTTTCAACCGTTCCAGTCGCTTCAAGAATGCGCCTCCGCAATCATGGCCCGTCATTTTTACCAGAAGTAGTCTGCTGAACACTGGGACCGCCAGCCTCGAAGAGCTTCAGGGGCTAAAGCCCGCGCTTTTCATGAAGCATAATGTCGCGGTTGAAACAGGCTGCGGAAAAAGTCACTCGCTTTGTCATTCTGAGCGAAGCGAAGAATCTCTCTTCGATCGAAGTGTGCACTAAAAGAACAAAGAGAGATTCTTCGCTTCGCTCAGAATGACAAATTTTTGACTTTTTCTGCGGCCTATGAAAGCCGCGACCCATAATCCCAAGAGCGCGATGAATTTTCGCTAATGCTGGTTCGCGTCTTCGTCTTTTCAGGTTCGTTCGTGTCTTGTTCCTTGGTGCTCTAACCCTTCTTGCTCAGCACCTCTTCCATGCTGGTGCCGAAATCCTTCAACATCACGACCGCTGCGTTTCGGCCCGGACCGCCGGAAACGCCGCCGCCCGGATGCGTGGTGCCGCCGGTTTGATACAGGCCGGCGATCGGCATGCGGTGCTGCGCCCAGCCGGGTACCGGACGCATCGCTCCGGACTGTGCCGGACCATCGGTCCCACTGTGGCAGGAGCCATGCCACATCGAAGCGTTCATTTGTTCGATGTCCACAGGACTAGTGGAAAATCGCGCCAGAATCGTGTCATCCGTGAGATTCGGGGCGATGCGCTGCGCGGCTTTTAGATGTGCTTCCTGCACTTCCGCCTTAATTTCGGCCCAGCGGCCCGGTCCGCCATCCGGCAAATTGTAAACGGCCTGTTCGCACAGAATTCGCAGCGTGTGCATTCCGGCCGGAGCGCGCGAGGGATCGGCGACGCTCGTTTGTACGATGTGCAGCACCGGCTCCTCCACGTGAAATTCACCAGCGGTAATTTCCGATTCGTAGCGCAGCGCTCGCTTGCAGCTGGGAATGTTCGAGATGTGCACGGGAGTGACCGTGCCGCCCTTGACCGGGCACTTCATGGGCACGGTGGTGGCGAAGTGGGAGTTGAACGAAGCATTGCCGGTGTTAAAGGTTTTTACACCTTCCAGAAAATCCTTGGGCCACAGGTCTGACGGCGCCATTTTCACCAGTTGTTTGATATGAACCGTGGAGAGCACCGCTTTTTCGGCGCGGTAGGAGGTTCCATCGGCGCAAGTCACGCCGACGCACTTCCCGTTTTCCACAATGAATTGTTCGGCGGGCTTGTTGACCAGAATTTCGCTGCCATGCGCTTCCAGAAAACGCGAAAGCGCCAGCGCGATCATTCCCGAGCCGCCTTTCGGCTGCGGCACTTCTTCTTTCTTGCTGGGATAGGCCGCAAAACCGGAGTAGGGTCCCGTCAGCTCTTTCGGAAACGGGGGCATCATAGCCACCATGGTGCGCTCGTCCTCGAAATTCTGGTGCAGCACGTCCCACTTGGACATGGCCATGCGCCGCTGCCACACTTTGCCGCGAGGATGTTCGGCCAGCCGCTCGGCAAGCGATTTGCCGAAACCGATCGGCGTGTACTCGACCTGATTCACGATCGGCCGGATCTCATCGGCCTCGGTGGCCATGCGCCGCCAGGTATCGGCATCTTTCTTGGAATATTTGGCAATCTCTTCGCAGGTGCGGTCAAAATCGCGCCACTTGGTGATGTAACTGCCGTCGGGAAACGCGATGTGGTAAACGGGATCGGGATAAATATATTCGAGGCCGTATTCGTCCAGGTTCAACTCATTGTTCTTCATCAGCGGATTGGCCTGGATGCGGGCGTGGATCGAAGAACAAACATCGTGATGGAATCCGGCGAGCGTCAGCTGCGCCGTCTTGGTGCCGCCGCCGATCAGCGGCCGGCCCTCCAGCACCAGGCATTTGAAGCCGGCCTTCGCCAGATAGCAGGCGGTGATCATGCTGTTATGCCCGGCGCCGACGATGACCACATCATAGCGAGCGCTGGAAGTGGTTTCCGCTACCGTAAACGGCGAAAAGGCCAGGGGCGCCACCAGCGCCGCACCCTTCACGAAACCGCGTCGAGTAATCTCGGTCATACGAGTCTCCTCTTGCGCACGGCAAATACGATCAGAACGATTGCGCCGCCAAATTCTGTCCGCCGACAACTCCGAGCCGCACGCCATGCAACTTTTCCGGGTTGAACCACGCGACGTTCAAACCAAACCAGCGATTCCCCGCGGGAAGTGAAAAATGTTCGGACGCGGTCCGGAAGTCGTCCGCACGCAGCAAAAACGCCACCGGGCACGGCCCAAAGCGCGAAATTCGCTCCGCCAGCCAAGAAAATGAGGGAGAGGCGGCGGCGAGCATCACCGGAGTTCCGCTGAAATAGGCGACTTTCGCGCCGAAGTCGGGATGCTCCTCGATTTTAGGCGCCGGCCAGCCATAAACTTTTCGGAAGAGAGCAATGCTCTCATTCAGATTCTTTACTCCGAGAATCACGAGGCCGACCCCCGAGAGCGTGGAGCCCTCGATGCTCGCTGACGCGCGCGGGGCGCGGTTGCTGCGCGGTGTCTTGTCTTCCATCAAGAATGGCAAATTTGATCCGGGCGCTCCGGCGCCGAGAGACGCGCTGCGCCACTCGGCCGTGGTACCGTCGGGGCGCGTCCTGCTTCGAGCTTCAGGCTGGCCAACGGCAACGCCTAAGCGCGAGATTCTTTCGAGATCGGATTTAAGATCGAGCGAGGTCGCCGCCCAACCGCACGGTCCGGCATTGGCTTTCATCAGCGCGGATTGCGGCGTTCCGGTTTCCACGGAAGCGTCGACCGGCGCCTCAACTCCGATATAGGTTCCGTCAGGAAATCCGAGCTGAGCCATCTGTGTGGTGGCGTGGCCGTGGTGTCCGCCGTAGTCGGGCTGCAATCCAACGTCGGCGAGCCCTTGCTGCATGGGCGCCAAATCGGAAACACAAATCAGGGCGTGATCAAATCTAACTGGTGCGGGAGCAGAATTCGCGGACTGCGGCGCGCTCTCTGCGCCGCGGTCAAAGCCGGACGCGATCGCGGAGACTGCGAACAATACGGCAGCGCTGCAAATTAGAGTTGCTTTCAAGACGCCCCCGCGCGCCGCCTCAGCGCCATCGTTTATAGTGCTAGAAGGCTATACTCGCGATTCTTTCGGCACAATCGAAATTTCCGGTTCGTGCACACTTAGGACGACGCTCTCGGTTCGTTGGTTGCGCTCTATTCCCGTGCGGGATCGGAGATGGAAATTTTCCGGGCGTCGCCGCCGGCATGTTCCAGGCGAATATCAAGTACCGGCCAATCCGTGCGAAAACTGAAATGTTCCGGCCATTCGATGATCAGGATGGCGCGCTCGGAAAGGGCATCTTCAAGGCCCAGAGTCTCCAGATCGTGAAAGCTGTCAATTCGATAGAGATCGACGTGATAGATCTTGGACGGCCGCTCTCGCGTGGATGGTCCCGCCGCAACCGGAATGCGAAACTCGTGCACCAGGTTGAAGGTCGGGCTGGTGACGTCTTCTTCCCTGGCCGCGCCCAAACCGCTGATGATGCCCTTGGTCAGCGTGGTCTTGCCGCTGCCCAGATCACCCTGCAGCCGGATTAAAACCGGCGGATGAAGTTTTGCGGCGATTTCCCTTCCCCGTGCGATGGTTTCTTCCGAGGAGTTGGTTGTGAATGTCTGAGGCGGCATTTTCTCCAGCCCATTATAAGTGGAACAAGCGTCACAGGCTGCGGGAAAACTCAAAACGCTGTCATTCTGAGCGAAGCGAGGAATCTCTCCTGGATCTAAGTGCGAGCAAGAAATCCAAGAGAGATTCCTCGCTTCGCTCAGAATGACAAATCGATTTGGTTTTTCCGCAACCTGGCCCGCGTGTCTGCGGTTGAATTTTTCTGCAAAATCAGTTTGGAGCCCGGTCCTACTTTTTCCACTCCGCCAGGATTCTCGCGTGCGCCTCGGGAATCGCGTCGATCAAGTCCGAAGCGATCAGTGGCGCCTCGCCAACCCGCGATGCGGCGATGTCTCCGGCCAGACCGTGCAGGTAAACTCCCAGGCTTAGCACGCGAGTCCAGTCCTCCACGCCGAATTGCGCGGTGAGTCCGGCAAGAATTCCAGTGAGCGCATCTCCCGTGCCTCCGGTGGCCATTCCGGGATTGCCGGTGGTGTTGATGTAGGCTTGCCCGGTGGGCGTGGCGAGAATCGTATGAAAGCCTTTGAGAATCACATGCGCGCGCCAGCGGCCGGCGGCTTCCAGAGCGACATCGAGGCGGCGCGCCTGTACTTCCTTCGCCGTAATTCCCAAGAGCCGAGCCATTTCTCCCGGATGCGGCGTCATGACCATGGCCGGAGCGCGGCGATCGTTCAGAGTGTCGGCCATCCCCGCGTAAGCGTTCAAGCCGTCTGCATCCAAAATGACCGGTAACTCCGTCTGCCCGACCACGGTGCGAATGAATTGCTGCGTCTCGCTGACCATGGAAAGGCCGGGACCAATGGCCAGAACGGATTTGCCGCGCAAGGTCTCAGAAAGTTTTCCGTAATCGAGATTGCGAAGACTGGCGGTGCCGGCCTCGGTATCCGCCAGCGGAACGGTCATCATTTCCGGCATTCCCGCGGCCACGATCGGAAGCACAACCTGCGGCGTGGCCACCGTGACCAGGCCAGCTCCGGAACGCAACGCGCCGCGCGCCGCCAGAATGGCCGCACCGGATTTTCCGAGCGAACCGGACACGATCAGCGCGTGGCCGTAGCTGCCCTTGTTCGCCACGGGGTCGCGCTTGAGCGGCAAGGCACGGAACTCCGCGGCTTCGATCCAATGAATTTTCAAATGCGGATCGGATTCCAGAAGTTCCGGCGGCGTGCCAATATCCTTTACCACCAGTTCGCCGCAGCAGGTGGAATTCGGCAGGACCAACTGGCCCACCTTCGGCGCGGTGAACGTGACGGTGTAATCGGCTGCCACCACCGGTCCGCCGAAATCCTGCGAATCGGGTGCCAGCCCCGACGGCGTGTCCACAGCGACTAAGTTGGTCTTGCCCCGCCGCCGGGCCCGCGCCGCGTTCAGATCTTCTATCACCCTGGCAAGCAAACCGCTGACCGGCCCGCGCAATCCGGTTCCCAGCAGGGCGTCCAGGATGAGGTCCGCTTCCTCCAGCGCCAGGCGCGCTGAATCCCACTCCGCCTCGCTGGTCATCACATAAAATTCGCCAAGTCCCTGCTGCCAGCGCTTTAAGTTGACAGCGGCATCGCCCTCAACCGATCCCGGATTCGCAAACAAAAAAACTACAGCCTTGCAACCGGAATCTTTTAAATGCCGCGCGGCCACCAGGCCGTCCCCGCCGTTATTTCCCTTTCCGCACAGCACCAGGATTTTCCGCCCGGCGAGATCCGCGAATCTTTCCTGCAGGAATTCGGCGACGGCCGCGCCGGCATTTTCCATCAGTTCGATGCCGGGAATACCATAGCGCGCGGTGGTCAGGCGATCCGCTTCGCGCATCTGTGCTGCCGTCAGAACTTTCACGCGCGTTTCTCCGCGGCGGGATCTGAAAAGCGCATGACGATCACCGTCATGTCATCGGCCTGCTCGGGCGTGCCAGACCATTCTTCGGCGGCGTGCATCATGGCCTCGGCAATCACATGCGAAGACGAATCGCGATTGCGCTGCGCCACGGCCGTGAGGCGCTCCGCGCCGAACTCCTCGCCGTAGACATTTTCGGGTTCGATCAGGCCGTCGCTGTACGCCACCAGCATGCCGCCGTGCGCGATTTCCACCGCGCCCTGCTGGAACGGAACATCGTTAAACAGGCCCACCACCATGCCACCCGTCTCCAGGAGCCGCACGTTGCTGCCGCAAAGGTAGATGGGAGGAAGGTGCCCGGCATTGGTGTAGTGCAGCTGGCGCGTTTCGGAATCGTAGACGCCAAAGAAAAAAGTGGCATAGCGCTCGCTGGACGTGTTGCGGAACAGGTGCAGGTTCAGGTGGGCGACGATCTCCGCGGTGTCGATGTCCTCGCGATGCGCTCCGCTGTGCCCGTCCCGGTACCGCAAGACGTCGCTGCGCAGCGCCGCCTGCACGTTGGCCATCAGCAGCGCCGCCGAAATTCCCTTGCCGCTGATGTCCGCCAGCGCAATGGCCAGGCGCGTCGGGGAAATCCGGATGAAATCGTAGTAATCGCCGCTGACCACGCGCGCCGGGCGGCAGATGGCCTCAATCTCAATTCCCGGCAGATTCGGCAGCGAACGCGGGAAAAGTTGCTGCTGCACTTCCTGCGCGATGGACAGCTCGTTTTCCAGTTTCTGGCGCTTGCGCTGCTCCTCGATCAAAGTGGAGACGGACTGCATCATGGAATTGAACGATTCGCCGAGGGCCGCGAGCTGGTCGCGATGCGGGATGCGCACGCGATAGGAAAGATCGCCTTCCTGCACGTGCTGCGTGGCGCTGTACAGGCTGTCCACGGCGGTGGTAATCGTGCGCGTCATGATAATGCCCGTGATCAGCGATCCGCCTTCAATCAACAGAAAGATCGTGCCCACCACCAGCAGCGCCGTGGCCGCCGCGCCTCCCAGATCGCCCAGCGGGCTGAACAGCCGACGGTTCAAAAGCGACGGCCGAGTGCTGAACGCCACCACCACTTGCACGGGCGAGCTATGGCTCTGTTTCTGATCGAGATCCAGCACGTCCAGATCGACGATTCCCGTGATCAACTTGTCAAACGGGTTCACCGCCTTTGGAACAGTTTTGCTGCGGGAAGAAACCTGCTGCACGGGAATCAACTGCGGCGCAGCGATCACCTTGGGCACCACGGAACCCCCGCCGGCGGCCGGCGATTCCGGGCGCAGCACTTTGAATTCGATCGGCCCCAATTTACTGGAGAGCGATTCGATCAGCTCCGGAGTGATCGGCACCACCACCGAAACCAGGATGCGCCCCGAAACCGATGGGCGCTCCACCACGGCCCGCAGCGCCAACTGCCCGCCGCTGAAAACAAGTCCGCGGTAGCGCCCGGCACGAACCTGATCTCCGAACGGCAAGAGTTCCGCGCCCTTCCCGGTTTCGATTTTCAATCCGGGCAATTCCGCCATCGCGTTTTTGATGTAGGTGTCGGGATCAACCGGCAAGGCCAGCGCCGCGGCCGTGCGTCCGGAGGCGGCCTCAACAGCGTAAGACGTGGCCATGGCCGTGGCCACGACGCCGACGCGCTCCTGGCGTTCTTCCATTTCATTGAAAATTACGTACGAGCCGAGCTGCCAGTACAGCAGGTACGCCGCGAGACCTGCCATCGTCAACAGCAGCAGCACCGGAACGACCGCGATGAAAACGTACGCGGCGACCAGGCGGTTGCGCAGGCTCCAGAGCAGGTAGTCCCGCGCCCATCGCCAGCCGCGTACCAGCCAATAAATCACGGCGCAGACAACCAGGAAGAAGAGAAATCCGCTGACCGGCGTGCGCGAGTAGAGTTCCCGCAGCCCGAGAAGAATGCCGTACAGAAGCAGCACCGCAAGAGCGATCCAATCGGCAATCCTCATGCCCGCCCAGATCGCTCGGCCACGATTTGTCAGCGTCATGTCCATACATTCACAACCACGGCTGCCCAAGCGCCGTCCAATTCTCACTTACAACTAATTGGAAAAAGGATTCATCCGGCGATTCAGAGGATAGCAGCCCTGATTGCGCGGCGCAAAGGCGGGAAAACATGAAAGTGATTGCCTTGGGAACGCGATACGAGCGCATCGATTTGCGCGCTACCAAGCGGAATTGGCTGTAAAAGCGGATCGAGAGCGACCGCGGGCGCTCTCGATTTCAGATCGATCCTGATTCAGAAACGGGGCGGCGCTTCATCGAGAGGCGCCGGCGATTCTACATTTCCGCGCCTGAATATACCTGCTCCGCATTGGATGGAATACGGGCATGAACGGAACTGCGGACGGCTTTAGCGGCCGCGGCTGGAGCGATCTCCGCTTGCCGGGCTATATACCTTTCGTAGCTCGCGGAAGCAATCGAGATCAGGTAGAAAAACAGTGTGCCGTCCATCAGGCTGTGATATCCGATGCCGCCGCCTTTGGTTGCAAAGTCGATAAAGTTCATCCCAAACGCATCAAGCCCCCGGGCAATCAAACCCACCACGGCGCAAACAGAACCCAGCCAGTAGCTAACGATCACGACCTGTTTTCTCATTCAGTCCTCCGATGGACGCATTGCGAAATAAAAACCAGCATCAGGTTCTATTTAGTGCCGAACCGGGAAAGCGCCGGATTCACAGACTGGAACCGGTTACCCCTTCCTCGCTCCTTCGAGGAATACATCGGATTACCGGCCTTTTGCTTTACCCGTTCGTTTCTTGCGATCCTCAGCGGCTCGAGCAAGTCGTCCGGGTACAGCGCTAGTTACATGCCCGCGAATCAAGTTGCCGGAAAGATTGCCAGCAGGAGGGCAAACGCGAAATGGTACGTACGGAAGCGACTGGCTATCGAGGGTCCCTTGAATGAGGAGGTTGGCAGCCCCTTGCGAAATCGGCACAGCCTCCCCTATCACATGGCAAATGTTAGGCTTATGTGGAAAAGACAAAAATAGCGAGTACTAGCGAGGTCCTATGGGTACCGCCGGAGGCCAAAAAATACGCCTCTTTGCGGCAATCCAGTGTTACTTCCGTCCCGCCTCCGGCTCGCCTTTTGCAGCGTTCGCCATGCGCGTGATCTTGCTATGGGACATACCGTAGCTGAAATAGATCGCCAGACCGATCAGGAGCCACACCAGCAGGCGGATCCAGTTGGCAACGGGGAGCGAGAACATCAGCATCAGGCAGGACAAGATGCCGAGAATCGGAACGATCGAGCCCAGCGGCGCGCGGAACGGACGTCGCACCTCGGGGTGCGTGCGGCGCATGATCAGCACCGCCGCGCAAACGATGACGAAGGCGAGGAGCGTCCCGATATTCACGAGCTCCGCCAGAATTCGCAGCGGCAGAAACGCGCCCATCGTGGCCACGCACAGCCCGGTCAGAATGGTCGATTTCCACGGCGTGCGGAATTTTTCATGCACCGCACCGAAAAATCCCGTGGGCAGCAAACCGTCCCGCGCCATGGCTAGAAAAATTCTGGGTTGGCTGAGCATCATGACCAGCAGCACGGAAGTGATTCCCGCAACGGCGCCAACGGAAACCAGCAATTCCGCCCAGGGCAATCCCACCTGGCGGAAGGCGTCGGAAACCGGAGCGTCAATATTGATCTTATCGTAGTGCACCATTCCCGTGAGCACGCCGGCGACAGCGATATACAAAAACGTGCAAAGAACCAGCGAAGTCATGATGCCGATGGGCACATCCCGCGAAGGATTGCGCGCTTCCTCGGCATGCGTCGAAATCGAATCGAATCCGATATAGGCAAAGAAAACGATGGCCGCGCCGGCCAGCATTCCCATGGGCTGCCCGCCGGGGCCCGTCTGGCCCAAAACCGTGTGGCCAAAGAAACTCAGCCCGCTCAAACCAAACGGGGCGAAGGGATGCCAGTTCGCGGGATTCACGTAAAACGCGCCCACCACGATCACGAACAGCACGATGGCCAGCTTGAGGGCAACGATGGCCGCGTTCACGCTGGCGCTCTCGTTGATGCCTTTCACCAGAATCGCGGTGACGATCAATGCGATGGCAATGGCCGGAAGATCGAACCACGTTCCGGTGAGGGTGAAGCTTCCCGAAGACAGGTCATAGTCGAACGGCGCATTGGTAAAAATATGGGGCAACGCGATGTGGAAGAAGCGCAGAAAATCCTGAAAGTAGTGGGACCATCCGTGCGCCACCGTGGCGGAAGCCACCGCGTACTCCAGAATCAAATCCCAGCCCATGATCCAGGCGAACAATTCGCCGAGCGTGGCGTACGCGTAGGTGTAAGCCGAACCGGCCACGGGAACCATCGAAGCGAATTCGGCGTAGCACAGCGCCGCGAAAAAGCAGGTTAGTCCCGAAGCCACGAACGAAAGCATCAGCGCCGGACCAGTCAGGTCATGCGCGGCAACGCCCGTCAGAACAAAAATGCCCGTGCCGATGATCGCGCCCACGCCGAGGCTGGTCAGTTGGACGGGGCCGAGAACCCGGCGCAGCTGATTCTCGCCCTTGAGTTCTTCGATCAGCGCCTCGTGCGTCTTAACCTGGAACAGTTGATTGGCCATGTTCACCTTTGCAGAGAAAATTCCAAGAGATTTTCGTGATCTCCGCTGTCTCGCCGCGCAAGCTCAATCCTAAAACCCGTGGCGATTTCAAAACCGCGTGCCGCCTAGCCCACTTTTGCTGCTTGCCGGCTCCAGGCCCAATAGACCGGGACGCCGAGTAAAACAATCACCAGACCGGGCCAGGTATCCTGCGTCTGGTACAGGATCAGGATCAGCATGATGATGACGGCGGTCACGATATAAAGAATCGGAACGACGGGATAGCCCCAGGCGCGATAAGGCCGCTCGGCATTTGGACGTTTGCGGCGCAGGACAAACACGCCGCCGATGGTCAGAACATAGAAAATCAGCACCGCGAAAATTACGTAGTCCAGCAACACGCCGTAGAGGTTTCCGTAGGTCACCGCTCCGGTCGCGGCATTCACCAAGCGCGTGCGCAGCAGCACCAGAATCGCCGCCCAGATGCCCTGCAGCACCAATCCCATGGCCGGAACATGATTGGCGTTGAGCTTTCCGATGCTGCGAAAAAACAATCCGTCCTGGGACATGGCGTAGTAAACGCGCGCACCGGCCAGAATCAGTCCGTTCGCGCAGCCGAACGTGGAGGTCATGATGGCGAGGGCCATGAGCGTGGCGCCGCGCGGCCCGAAAATTGCGGCCAGCGTGGCGGTGGCCACGCGATCGTCCGGCGCGGTTTGGATCTGGTGCAGCGTGAGCGTAGAGAGGTATCCGATGTTGGCCAGAAAATAGAGCGAAATCACCACGGCGGTTCCGACGGCCAGGGAAACGGGAATGTCGCGCTTGGGATTTTTTACTTCGCCCGCGGTAAAGGTAATGTTGTTCCAGGCGTCCGCCGAGAACAGCGATCCCACCTGCGAAACGCCGAAGGCGATGATCAGGCCAAAAGTGCCGGAAGCCGCCGTCACCGCAGGGATGAACGATTTCATCCAATTGGCGCCCGGCTGGATCGTCTGCGGGTCGTGCAGCGTCCAGATCCCGCTGAAGTTGAACTGAATTGCGTCAGAGTTCCGCCCGAGAAAAATTCCCGCGAGGATCAACGCCGCGAGGCCCAGCAATTTCGCCGAAGTGAACACATTCTGAATCAGCTTGCCGAGTTTGAGGCCCTGCGTGTTCAGCGCGGTCAGGAAAAGAATCAGCAGCAGCGCGACCAGTTGCTGCACCGAAAGGCTGATCGCGTAGCTGTCCGAAAGGCGGATGGGGGAAACCACGTACGTCGTGGGAGAAATCGCGGGCCACACCACTCCGAGGAAGCGCGCGAAGCCCACGGCGACCGCGGCGATGGTTCCCGTCTGAATGACAAGGAAAAGCGTCCAGCCGTACAGAAATCCCCACAGCGGCGAATACGCTTCGCGAAGATAAACATACTGCCCTCCGGCCTTGGGCATCATGGCCGCAAGCTCGCCATAGGAAAGCGCGGCCGTCACCGTCATGAGCCCGGCGATGATCCAGGCCACCAGCAGCCCGCCGGTCGACCCGGCATTGCGCGCGATATCTGCGGAAACGATAAAAATGCCGGATCCGATCATCGAGCCGACCACAATCGTGGTCGAATCGAAAAGACCAAGGCCGCGAACGAAACCGGAGGACTCCGCTTCGGCGGTTGGCGCGTTTACGGCGGTGGATTTCACGTCCGGCACAGGATTGTGGCCTCTTCTTCTTTCGGCGGTTGCATCGCTTTGTGCGCGTTGCTTACCGCGGGCACTCTTGCGCTTCCAGTGCCCGCCTGAAGGCGGGCGCTACAGAGTCAGAGCTCCGCGGCGACGTTTTGGTATTCACGCGCACGAACGCCCGGGTCCGGCGCGCAGAGCAGATCGCGAATCACGGCCAGCGAATCGGCGCCAGCGCGGTACACTTCCGCGGCGCGGTCCAGCGTGATCCCGCCGATGGCGACCAGCGGCTTCTTGGTAAGCTGCCTTGCTCGGCGAAGCAATTCCGTGCCAACCACCGGATCGGGATTTTGCTTGGTCGCGGTCCGAAAAATCGGGCCGAAGGCGATGTAATCGGCGGAAGTACGATCGGCCGCGGCGACCTGCTCCAGCGAGTGCGTGGAGTATCCCACCCAGAAGTCTTTCCGTCGCGAACCTGCGCACACCGCTCGCGCATCTTCCACGCTCAAATCGTCCTGCCCCACGTGCACGCCGGCGGCGTTCGCCAACAGCGCGATGTCCGCGCGGTCGTTCACAATGAAACGCACGCCGCGAGGCTCGAGATAGTCCACAAGTTTTTTGGAATTTTCGAAAAATTGGCGAGAACTCGCCGTCTTATTGCGATACTGAATCAGCTCGACCCCGGATCCTGCCAGTTCTTCGGCCAATTCCAGCTCCGAAATGGTGAGCAAAGTGGGGTCGATTATGGCATAGAGCCGGGGGAACACAAGGTTCATATGGCACTATCCGGGCCGGGATGTGGCGAATCGGTCAAGAAAGTGGGTGTCCAGCTTTCCCGCGTTGAAATCGGGATCCATCATGATTTTGCGCTGCAAGGGAATGGAGGTCTTGATGCCCTCGACCACGAACATTTCGAGAGCGCGGCGCATGCGGGCGATGGATTCGGCGCGGGTGTCGCCGTAAGCAATCAGTTTGGCCACCAGCGAATCGTAGTAAGGGGGGATGACAGCGTCAGCGTGCGCGGCGGTATCCACGCGAATTCCCGGGCCGCCGGGGGTGCGAAACACGGTGATATGTCCGGCCGATGGAATGAACGTTTCCGGGTCTTCCGCATTGATGCGGCACTCGATGGCATGACCATGGAGTTTCAGCTTGCCGGTGACTTCGTCCAGTTTTTCTCCGGCCGCCAGGCGAATCTGGGATTTGATCAAGTCGACTCCGGTGACCATTTCCGTGACCGGATGCTCCACCTGAATGCGCGCGTTCATTTCGATGAAGTAAATGGAACCGTCTTCATCCATCAGGAATTCCACGGTGCCGGCGCTCGAGTAACCCACCAGTTCCAACGCGGAAACGACGCGCGCGCCAAGATCGGCGCGCAGCTTGGCATTCACCGCCGGCGAGGGAGATTCCTCAATCAGTTTCTGGTGGCGGCGCTGGATGCTGCACTCACGCTCGCCAAGATGCATCACATGCCCGTGCTTGTCTCCCAGCACCTGGAATTCAATGTGCCGCGGGCGCTCGATAAATTTTTCGAGATACAGGTCCGGCACGCTGAACGCCTGCTGCGCCTCATTGCGCGCCGTGGCGAAAGCCGCGGGAAGTTCGCCTTCATTACGCACCACCCGCATGCCGCGCCCGCCGCCTCCCGCCGAGGCTTTCAGAATCACCGGGTACTTGATTCGCTCCGCTTCGGACAGCGCCATGGCCTCGTCCACTACAATTCCCTGCGATCCGGGCACCACGGGAACTCCGGCGGCGGACATCTCGCGCCGCGCCTGGTCCTTTTCACCCATCATGCGCAGCAAGTCGGGTGATGGACCAATGAAAGTAATGTGCGAGGCTTCGCACACTTCGGCGAAGTTGGCATTTTCAGAAAGGAAGCCGTAACCGGGGTGGATCGCGTCCACGTTGGTGATTTCCGCGGCGCTGATCACCTGCGGAATATTCAGGTAGCTTTCGCTGGAGCGCGCCGGGCCGATGCACACGGCTTCATCCGCGAAGCGCACGTGCAGCGCGTTGCGATCGGCTTCGGAGTAGACCGCGACCGTGGCAATGCCCAGTTCCTTGCACGCATCGATCACGCGCAGGGCGATTTCACCGCGATTGGCTATGAGGATTTTTCGAAACATTTTTCGTGCGGGCTGCCTGCAGGCGTTGCTGCGAGTCCTGCGCCACGAAAGCCCGGTTCCCTGGACCCGGCGGCAGCGGCCGGCCGCTGACTACTTCTTTTTTGCCGATGCGCGCAGCGCGAACAGCGGCTCTCCGTACTCCACCGGCTGCCCGTTCTCGATCAGCACGCGCGCCACTTCCCCGCTGATATCCGCTTCGATTTCGTTCATGAGTTTCATGGCTTCGATAATGCAGACCGTCTGGCCGGCTTCCACGCGATCGCCCACCCGGACAAAGGGTCCCGCCTCGGGGCTGGCGCCGGCATAAAACGTTCCGACAATCGGCGACTTGATGATGTGCTCGTCCGCAGCCGGCGCGGCGGCAGGAGCGGCCGCTACGGGCGCTGGAGCCGCAGCAGGAGCGGCGGGAGGCGCCTGAGCGACGACAACCTGGGGCGGCGCGGCTTGAGCCATCGGAAGTGCCAACAAGGGCGCGGCGCTCGGCTGCGGAATGGCCTTCTTCAGCCGGATCCGCAAATCTCCGTGCGCGTATTCGAATTCCTCCAGGCCGTGATCGGACATGAAGGACAGCAAACGCTCCAGCTGCCCGAGGTCCACTCCGGGCACTGAAATATCGGGAGTTGCCGGTGTTTTTTTGGATCCCTTCATCATTGTGCTCAGGTTTTTCCGCTCAAAGTTCGAGGAATTCGCGCGGGGCGGAGGTCAGTATCTCGCAGCCGCGCGGCGTAACCAGGGCGTCGTCTTCAATTCGGATTCCCCCGACGCCTTCCACATAGACACCGGGCTCCAGGGTAATCACCTGGCCCGACTTCAGAAGCGTTTTCTGGTCCCGGGCAATGCGCGGATCCTCATGGATTTCGAGGCCGATCCCGTGACCCGTGCTATGCACAAAATATCGACCTAATCCCTTGCGCTGCAGGACGTTCCGCGCGGCCGCATCCACCGATCCGCAGGTTGCACCGGACTTCACTGCGTCCCGTGCCGCGGCCTGCGCTTCCAGCACCGACTGGTACCATCCCCGGACCCGCGCGGGAGCCTTCCCTACATACACCGTGCGCGTCAGGTCACTCGAGTAGCGGCGCAGTATAGCACCCAGGTCTAGTACGACCAACTCGTTTTTCCCGATTTGGCGCGCCGTCGGACGCGCATGAGGCAACGCCGACCGCGGTCCGCTAGCCACAATAGCCTCGAATGATTCCCCGGAAGCGCCTTTGCGCCGCATGCGGTAGCCAATCTCGGCGGCAATGTCCAATTCGGTGACGCCGGGCTTGATCAGGCGGATTGCCTCTTCCATGACTTCCGAACCCAGGCGCGCTGCATCCCGCAAGCGCTGAATCTCCGAGGCATCCTTGACCGCGCGGAGTGTTTCCACCACTCCGTCGACGGCAACCCACTTGAGATGGGTTCCGGCCTCCTTGCGCAGTACTTTCCAGGCCGCCAACGTCACCCGCGCGGGAGAAACCGCGACCTTGAGCCGGCTGCGCGTTCGCAGGTGCTTGCCCACCGCTTCCAGGAGGGGGCCCTTGTGGATGTTCACGCGAATCCCGCGCGTTTCCTCACGGGCCTGGATCGTGAAGCGGCCATCGGTAAAGAGCGTGGCTCCGGCGGAATCGACAAAGAGCGCCGCCGAATCGCCGGAAAATCCGCACAGGTAGTAGATGTTGGGCAGGTGCGTTTCGAGCAGCGCATCGGCGCCGGCGGATTGCAGGGCGCGGCGAAGATTTTTGAGGCGAAGGTTGGCGGCAGCCGGCATAAAAAAAGGGGAGGAGACCAAGGTCTCCTCCCGGGTCGTGCGATATTGTACCGTGCGAGCTTAGCCGGGCAAAATGCGCGGCGTAACGAAGAACATCAGCTCCTGCGTCGAGACGCTGATCGCGGTGTGCTTGAACAGATTTCCGATCAGCGGCACGTTGCCGAGCAGCGGCACCTGGTCGATGGTCGTGTTCTGGTTGGTGACCACCACGCCGCCGATCACCACCGTGCCGCCGTCATTGATCAGCACCTTGGTCTGCGTGGACTGCGTATCGAGCGCCGGGCGTGCCCTGACACGCTGATGCTCTTATCGATCTGCGTGTTTTCGACGGTCACGTCGAGGAATACCGTGCCCTCGGAGGTGATCTGCGGCGTCACTTCCAGCTTCAGCACCGCGTCCACGTACTGCACGGAAATGGTGTTGTTGATGTTGGTCTGGATCGGCACCTGCTGACCTTGCTTCACGGTCAGCTTCTCATTGTTCTGCGTGATGCCCTTGGGTTCGGAAAGAATCTTACCGACGCCGCGCGATTCCATCAGGCTGAGCACGAAATCGATCGCGTAGTTATGTCCCTGGGTGGCAAAAGTGAAGCCGCTGTTGGGCGCGGTGGCGCCGAGACTGGTATTCAGCGGGATGGAGTTTCCGCCGTTGCGACGTAGTCGAGAACGGCGTCGCGACCGAGTGGACGACCGGGCTGATGAACGAGGACAGGCCCGTCAGACCGCCGAAGGCCGTGTTGCCGGTGACTCCGGTCGGAGCGGAAAATCCGAACTGCGGTGCCGATTTCGCGGGCGAACGAGCGGGAAGTCTGCACAACGCGCGCGTCAATTTCCACCTGCTGCGATTTGCGATCCAGCTGGCGGATCAGGTTGTCGATCTTCGGGATAGATGACGGAATATCCCGGATGATCAGCGTGTTGGAGCGGACATCCGCAAAAACATCGCCGCGCGCGGTCAGGAATTTTTTCATGGTGATGACCATGCGTGTCGGCCTGGGCGTAGCTCAGAACGCGCGTCACGGTAACCGGCTCGATGGCGTCCGTCTGGGCCTTCAAGAGTTCACGCTTCTGGTCGGCTTCATGCTTCAGGGTGTCCTGGGTGGCGATGCGCAGAACGTTGCCGTCAATTTCCTTGGTCAGGCCATTGTTGCGCAGCACGATGTCCAGGCCCTGATCCCAGGGCACTTCGTCGAGAACCAGCGTCACGGTTCCGTGAACCGACGGATCGAGCACCACGTTCAGTCCGCTGATTTCGTGAATCAGGCGGAAGAAATCCTTCAGGTCGACGTCCTTGAGGTTCACCGAAATCGGGTCACCCGTATATTTCTTTTCCATCGCCGGAGTGGCAGGCGTCTGGGAATCCGCGGACGTCGGCCGGGTTTTGCGGCTGGGCTGCCGGAGCGGCCGGTTCAGCGGCCGGACGCGCCAAGCCTGCGTCATTTCCGGTGAGCCATGCGGGCAGCGGCATCTTGGGTTCGCGCACGGCAGCCAGCTTACGCGGCGCGGGCTTTTGCCGCCGGGCGCAACGCCGCGGGGACGGCGGGCGCTTTTGCGGCAACGGAAGCCGGAGCGTTGAAATAGATGGTGACGTTCGAACCGTCCGCCTGCGTGCTGAACTTGGCGGAGTTGGCCAGATCGATCACGATGCGCGACTGGCCGGGCGTCGGCTGTCCCAGGCGAATGTCCTTGACCGGAGCAAAACACGCTGGCGAATTTTGTCTTCTCGACGCTCAAGCGGGTATCCGCAAAATCCAGGACCAACCGCGGAGGAGAGTCCAGCTGCGAAGTCCGGTAATGCAAATCCCCGGTTCCGCTGATGCGCACGATCGTCTGCTCGCCCGACTGGGCGATTTCCACCGCCGAGATCGAGGCCGAACGTGCGGCCGCGCTCGCGCCGGTGATCTGAGCCACCTGCGCTCTCGCGGGCAGAACCGCGGTTGCGGCGCCTGCCAGCAAGCAGGCAGCGAAACCCGAAAGCCGGCCAATTGATCTTCATTGCTGTTCTCCTGGACTTGGGTAAAGTCGCTTGGTCACCACGCGTTCCAGCGGTTTGCCGAAGGCGTCTTTGCCGATCTCGTTAAACGAAATCGCGTCGAGGGTGATTTTCTGGACCGAACCGTCATACAGTTTGTCGCCTTCCCGCAGGAAATAAACGCGCTGCTGGGCGTTGGAAACCATAGCAATCATTCCGCTGGGGCTGTGAACGATTCCGTCGATTCTCAGCGTATCGACGATCAGCCCGGCTTTCCCGGGGGGAAGATTTTCGGGCGGCGCATTTCCGGCCCGAGCCTTCGTCAGCAGCGTGTCAAACGGATCTCTGCGCACGGTGGCTTTTTCTTCAGCCGGCTTTTCCGCGGGAGTTTTGCCCGAGGCGGCTGGGACCGTGTTCTTCGGCGCGTCCTTGGCGTTCGCAGTCGCAGCCTTGGCCGGAGTTTTTGCGGCACCCTTCGCCGGTCCCTTCGCCGCAGCGGCAGAAGCCGGGGCTTTGGCGGGAGCGGCAGCAGCAGCCGGGCCGGCAGGTTTCGGCGGAGCCGCGGGCTTTGGTGCAGCCGTGGGCTTCGGCGCAGCCGGCGCTTGCGCGCTGCCAGCTTGGTTCAACTGATCGCGTATGGCATTGGGCTGGATATTCGGATGATCCTGCGCCCAGCGCACAGGTCGCAAGAACCGCCGATAGCGCCAGCGGCAACAGGGTTCGCGATGATATTGCGAGTCGCATAGTTAGTCGGCTCGATTCCACTTATTTCCCGGCCGGGCTCTTGCCCGCGGGCTGTTTCTTGGCGCCGGGTCCGGGGGCCGAGTCCATGGGTTTGCTGAAGAACGTGGTCACCATGCACTTGCCCTCGACGGTCGTACCGGGGCGCTCGGGGTACTTCGCTTTCGCCGGATCAGGCACGTTCGTGAACGTCAGATCGCCCACATTGATGATTCGGGACAGGCGGCTCAGCCGGGCGAAGAAATCCTCGATGCTGAAATACGGCCCGTCGACGCTGATCTGAAACGGCAACTCGTAGTGATAATCCCGGGGGACAACGGCCTGCGCGGTCAGGCTGCGAATCTGCACGCCGGACGCGGCGGCAGCCTCCTGCAACAGGCGCATGAACTCGTCCACTTCTTTTTCTTCCGGAACAATCGTTTTCAGCGTGTCCAATTGCTTTTCCAGGGCCGCCATTTCCACTTTGAACTCGGCACTGCGACGCTCATACACCTGCAGTTCGGCAACCTGGCGGTTCAAGTCGGAATCCTTGGTGTAATTTGCATCGAGCGTGCTCCGCATGCTGGACACCGGAGAGATCGGCAAATACTCACCTGCACCGAAAATTACCAGCGCGAGCGCGAAGAAGATCAGCGCCTGCAGATACCACGGATATTCGCGGAACGAAATCGCCATCGCTCCCCCTAGATATTCCCCGGCTTGCGGGCGGCCGGTGGCGTGCTGGCGGCTGGCGCGGAAGTGCCGGTGGTTGCCGGCGCGGAGCCGGCGGCTTGCGGTAAGCCAAATTGAGCGGTCAGGCTGAAAACAAAGATCTGCACGGCCTTGTTGGTGTCATCCTGGTGCGATTCCTTGATTTCCACCGTGTTGAAATAGCCGGAGCGCTTCAGTTGGGTGATGTAATTGGCCACGGCATTGATCGATCCGGCCTGGCCGTTGATGGTCAGATCGTCGCCCTTACGATCCACCGAAGTAAGCCACAGCGTATCGGTGCGGCTGACGGTATTGGCGATGGCTTCCAGAAGTTCCTGGCCGCCGGTGCGGTTGCGCTGCAGGCTCCTCGATCACACCGATGCGCTGTCTGCAGGACGGCGCTTCTGCTTTTCGAAGTTATCGACCTGCTGCTTGAGCTGTTCGAGCCGCGCCTTTTCCGCCGTCTGTTTCTGGATGTGCGCGAGCGACCTTGGTGTTTTCACGGTCCATGCAGCAGGTAGTGGCCGTACAAGGACGCCGCAGGCTCACGACCAGCGCAATCGCGAGCAGCACGAATTGCAGCGTGGCCTCGAGCGGCACGGCGGCTGTCGCGTGGCTTTGGGTCGCGATCTCCCGAGTAGGTTGATCCGAATCATGGTTCGTCAAAACTCCTGAGCGCGAGTCCCACGGCAATGGCCAGGCGCGGCGCGAGTTCGCGAATCTGGTCTTCGTTGTGCTTGCGCCGGATTGATCACGATCTTGCGGAACGGATACATTTCCTCGACGGGAACGGCGAATTCCTCGCGCAGCACGTCCATCAAGTCCCGGCACGCGGGCGCTGCCGCCGGCCACCACGATTTTCTGAATATTCTCGCCGGTGGCCGTGGCGCGGAAGAAGTCGAATGTCTTCTGGATTTCCAGGACCAGAATGTCGGTGACCGAACGCAGGATCGTGGCGCGGTGCTCGTCCGCCACGCCGGCGATGTTCTCGCCCTTCTTCAGGCGTTCGGCATCTTCGAAGCTCAGGTCCAGTTCCTTTTGCAGCGCGTCGGTGTACTGGTTGCCGCCGACGGAAACGTCGCGCGTAAACAGCGGGATTCCGCCGCGCACGATGTTGATGTTCATGACGCTGGCGCCGACGTTGAGCAGCGCCACGGTCTGTCCCGGATCGGGATCGTAGTTCACTTCGTAGCAGTTCTGCAGGGCGAAGGCGTCGATATCCACGACCGTGGAATTCTTGCCGGCCTGCGCCAGCACGTTGGTGTGGTTCAGAATCTTGTCTTTCTTGACGGCCACCAGCAGGACATCCATCTGCGAGTCCACCGACTCGAGCAGCTGGTGATCCAGGTTCACGTCGGCAATGTCGAATGGAATGTGCTGGCTGGCCTCGGACTGGATGCGGTCGTAAAGCTCTTCCTCGGTCATCGATGGGAAGCGATAACCCGCTTGACGATCACCGAGTGGCCCGGAAACGGCGGTGGCCACGTTCCTGGTCTTGACTTTCTGCGTCGTCGAAAATTGTGCTGATCGCGCCGGCCACCAGCGGCGCGTCCATGATCGCGCCGTCCACCACGGTGTCCTGGGCCAGCGGCTCGAGGCCAAAACTGACCAGTTCATAGCCGTGTTTGGTGCTTTTCAACTCCACGGCTTTGATGGAGCTCGAGCCGATGTCCAACCCCACGACCGCCTTTTGTTTTGAGCTACCAAACATATCCAAAAACCCCTCAAAAATCCCGGGCTTGCTACTTCTGCGCCTAGCCGGGCGGTCTGGCCAAGTCGCCTTCTGAGTTCCCGGCCGATTCAAATCTGCTGTATTTCCCACACCTGTCAGGAGCAAGGAACGGGAGGAGTCCTGGCCCCACCGGTCCCGCGGAACGCCGCCGAGCCCGCCACGCGTCTTGCCCAGGCTGGCATTTGTATCATCGGTCGATTTGCCACCAAGGCCTACATACGGCCCCGGAAATAAGGCGCGGCCCGAGTTTTCGACACAGTGCGGTCGCCGCGTACAGCGAATTTGGCATCCAGCACGGGAGTGTCAAGCAAACGGATTCGCAAGTTGTTCTGAAGAATACCGCTTACGCGGCTGACCGTGCGGACAGAAAAAGGCCAGAAAACTACAATTAGTAGCGTTTAGTGAATACTAGGACTACTATTACCAGTATGGGCTTTCCAGACACTTTTTGGCGGACTTTGTGCTACCGCCTCAGTCCGAGGGTGGACCACAAGAATCAATTCGTTTTTTGGTGGCAGAATCCATGACAATTTCGTCCGGCCAGGGCCGCCGAAATCCTTCGCTCTCCCACTTCCGCGTGGCGTCGATCGCCCATCTTCGAGCCGTAATCCTGCATGCCGCGAGGCATGGTCCAGTGTGTCCGCCGGGCCCATGACGAACTCCACATCCCGCTCGGGATCGATGGCGCACAGCGATTTCCAGACCACTTCGCGGAAATCCTGCACATTCACGTCATGGTCGACGACCACCACGACCTTCGTGAACATCGCCTGCCCCAGCGACCAGATGCGCGTGCATGATTTTGCGGGCGTGCCCGGGATAGGACTTGCGGATCGACACGATCATCAGGTTGTGAAAGACGCCTTCGGCGGGCATGGCACACGTCCACGATCTCCGGATACTGCATTTTCATCACCGGCAGAAAAATCCGCTCGACCGCGTGGCCCATGTAGAAGTCTTCCTGCGGCGGCGGGCCCACCACGGTGGTCAGATAGATGGGATCGCGGCGATGGGTCACGCAGGTGACGTGAAAAACCGGAAACTCTCCTTCGAGCGAATAGAATCCGGTGTGATCGCCGAAGGGTCCCTCGGTGCGCATCTCTTTTACATCCACGTAGCCTTCCAGAATGATTTCGGAATTGGCCGGCACTTCCAGGTCGCGAAGTTTCGCAGGCGCACCATTTCCACGGGTCGCGCCGCAGAAATCCGGCGAACATCATTTCATCGAGATCCGGCGGAATCGGCAGAATGCCGGACAGGCAGGTCATCGGATCGGATCCGATGGCCACGGCCACGTCGATGCGTCCGTCGGGATTGGCGGCGCGGGCGCGGCGGAAATGTTCGGCGCCATGCTTCTGCGTCTGCCAGTGCATGCCGGTGGTGCGCTCGTCATACACCTGCATGCGATAGACGCCGACGTTGCGCTTCCCTGTTTCCGGATTGCGCGTAAACACCAGCGGCCAGGTGATGAATCGTCCGGCATCCTGCGGCCAGCACTGCAGAATGGGAAATTCAAGCAGCGAAAAATTATCGCGGCGAATGACTTCCTTGCACGGCCCGGACTTCACGGTCTTCGGAAAAAACGAACCGAGTTCGGCCAGCTTCGGCAGCATCTTGAATTTGTCGAGCAGACCCTGCGGCGACTGCATGTCGAGAAATCCGCGAATGCGCGCGCGCCACCTCGTCCAGATCGGAAACTTCCAGAGCCAGATTCATGCGGCGTTCGCTGCCCAGCATGTTGATCAGCAGCGGCACGCGCGAACCCTTTGGGCTTTTCAAACAGCAGCGCGGGCCGTCCGGCGCGCGTCACGCGGTCGGTAATCTCCGTAATCTCGAGCACCGGATCGACCTCGGCGGAGATGCGCCGCAGTTCGCCCTCTTTTTCCAGCCTGGCAATAAAATCGCGTAAATCCCGATACGCCAAAACCGCCTCCCGAAGTAACGCCCCGCCGGCACAGCGACCGGCGCTGGGAAATGCAACGCGACACTCTAGCATGAAACGCAGTCCATTGAATTCTTGCAAGACCGCAGGCAGGTTTGATAGCGTTAGCGGAGTGCGGGCGTAGTTCAATGGTAGAATAGGAGCTTCCCAAGCTCTAGACGTGGGTTCGATTCCCATCGCCCGCTCCATAACTCACGATGTTTCAATTGCCCTTACACGGCTAACCTAACTGAATCCGGCTTGAAAATGGACCGTTTTGGACCCCAAATGGACCCCACTACGTTCAATTGGACCCCAACGATTTGCAGAGGAAACCGGCCAGTCGTTCGATGGCTTGCTCTTCGTGGGACTAGACCAGCGCGACCTCGCGGTCGAAATTGGGCTTTTTCTCCGCATGGAGCTTGAGGGCAATGCCGCAGACCGCAGCGATGCGTTCCAGCATCGTGAGCGAATGGCCGGTGTATTCGGCGTCCTCCAGGCGAGCAATCACGGACTGTGTCGTGCCCACCTTCTTCGCTAGTTCGGTCTGAGTCAACCCCGCATCCTCCCGCATCTCGCGCACCAGCAAGGCCAGATCAATCTGGTGCAGGGTGCGCCCGAAGGTCTTACGGTAGGTTGCGCTCTTGCGCGCACGCTGTTCGACAATTTCACTGTGTTTGTCGCGCTTGACGGTTTGTCTCATAGGCCCAACTCCTTCAGGATGGCTTCTCTTTCCTTCTGCGATCCCGTGTAACGGTTTCGGTACTTCATCCAGAGCTTTCTTAGCTGCTCTGCCCTTGTAATCTCGCCCGGTGGAGTCTGTTCCGTCTTTTTCTGAAACCCTGACGTAATCACGATCAGCATTCCCGGCTGGTAGAAGAACAGAACCCGAAAAATCCGGTCGAATTGCTTGACCCTTAGCTCGAATATGTCGTCCGTGAGCTTCTTAACGAACTTCCCTTGCATCCGGTTGCCATAGATGCGCAGGCGGTCGATAAACGCGTCTATGCGGGCGGCAGCTTTGTCATCCAGCGAATCCACGAACTCTCGGGCGGGCACCCGCCCGTTGGGCAGCTCCACGTACTCAATCGTGAATTCGCCGCTCAATTCCGAGACCGCCTCATCGATTAGATTATCGCATAATTGCTATAATGCAGTCAACGGATTCCCGAGGGTGCAGCGGATCGCAGTCAGTTGTGCTGAAGATACGGCTGGTCCACGAAGAAGGGTTTCTCGAAGCTTCGCTCCAAGTTTTGTAACCTCGCCACCCGAAATAACCTACTACCACTTTGGATTTCGTTCCAGGAGGACTCCGGCTTCATCGGCGGGAACCGGTTTGGAAAAGTAATAGCCTTGGGCAAATTCGCACCGCAGCGTTCTAAGCATTTCAACCTGTTCGGCGGTCTCCACGCCTTCGGCAATCACGTCGAGCCGCAGGCTGCTGGCCATGGGAAGAATGGTGCGGACGATCTCCATGGTGTCTCCATCCTGGCCGATGGCGCGGGTGAAAGAGCGGTCGATTTTCAAGGTGTCGAGCGGAAATCGATGAAGGTAACTGAGAGAAGAATAGCCGGTGCCAAAATCATCGATGGAAAGCTGGACGCCCAATTTCTTGATTCGCGTCAGCATTTCGACCGCCCCCGCGGGATCGGCCATAACCGAGCTTTCGGTAATTTCCAGTTTCAAGGTGTTGGGAGCGAGGCCCACTTCTTCGAGCAGCTTGCCAATGTCGACCGCCAAATTCGGTTGCAAAAACTGTTTGGCAGACAGGTTGACGCTCATTACCAGAAGAGGATGGCCGTTCCGGTGGCGGTTCCACGCGCTGATCTGGCGGCAGGCCTTTTGCAGGTTCCACCAGCCGAGTTCGCGAATCATGCCGGTTTCTTCCGCCACCGGAATGAATTCCATGGGTTGCAGCAGTCCTCGAGTGGGGTGCTGCCAGCGCAACAGGGCCTCGAATCCCGTGATACGCCCGGTTCCCAGGGAAACAATCGGTTGATAGTAGTTGCGAAATTCTTCGCGCTCCACGGCGGTTCGTAAATCCGTCTCCAATTGCAAACGGGCGATCACGCTGGCCCGCATATTCAGGTCGAATACTTCGTAGCGGCCCTTTCCGGTGGCTTTGGCCCGGTACATTGCCGTGTCGGCGTCTCGCAGAAGATCTTCAGCCTTGTCGTAGCCGATGTTGCTCAACGCGATCCCAACGCTGATCGAAGTGAAGATTTTCCTTCCATCCAGCAGAAACGGCGCGGCTAACGCAGTCATGAGCCGGTCGGCCACCAGGGTGGCGTCGCTTGGATCCTTCACTTGATCGAGCAGGATGGTGAACTCATCTCCTCCGAGCCGCGCGATGGTAAAAAGCTTTTCGATGCGGGTTACCGTATCGGTAATCCGAAGGCATTTTTCCAGCCGGTTGGCCACACCCACAAGGAGTTGGTCTCCTATCCCGTGGCCAAGACTGTCGTTGATCATCTTGAAGCCGTCCAGGTCCAGAAACAGGACGGCGAAGAGATAATCCTTGTGGCGTTTCGTATGCGCGATCAGCCGCTCGAGGCGGTCCAGGAACAATAGCCGATTGGGCAATCCGGTAAGCGCGTCGGCAACTTTCCCTTCCGTGATATCGGTTTGCGAGCCGGCTATGCGCGTCGCCTGGCCCGAAGGCGAGTAAACCGCCAGCCCCCTGCACAGCATCCAGCGAAACGTGCCGTCCTTGTGCTGCACACGGTATTCGCTCTCAAAATGATCCGTCAGTCCGCTCTTGTGCGCGGCGATCTCGTCCTTCACTCGGCTGCGGTCGCCGACATGGATTCGTTCCAACCATTCTCCCGGGTCGCCGCCTATTTCTGGCTCCTGAAAACCCAACATGCTTTTCCAGCGGGAGGAGAAGTAGATGATGTTGTCCCGGACATTCCAGTCCCAAAGTCCGTCGTTCGAGCCCTGCGCCGCAAGGGCATAGCGTTCCTCGCTTTCCCGCAGAGCCTCCTCCGCTTTCATGCGCAACATCTGCGTGTTGATACGGGCGAGGGCGACCGGAAAATCGATGGGTTTGGTCAGATAGTCATTGGCTCCAAGGTCCAGCGCCTTCACAATATCTTCGCTCTGGTCCTTCGCGGTGACCATAATGACGGGCAATTCGCTTGGAGAGTATCGCGCACGCAGCCTCTGCAAGGCTTCCAAGCCGCTGACCTCCGGCATCTCGACATCCAAAAGCACAAGGTCGGTCGGCTCCGCCTGGATGCGTTCCGTCAAAAATTTTGCTCCTTCCGCCACGTGAACCGCATAGCCCTTGCGTTCCAGCCGCCGTGCCAGCATGTCCCGGTTCATTTCGTTGTCATCGACAATCAAGATCCGGAGAGGCCGCGGGGTCATTGAGATTTGTGCTCCCCCAACAGATTCCCGATCTTTTCGGTCAGCCGGGCGAAGTCCACGGGCTTGGTATCATAGTCGTCGCAGCCCACTTCAAACGCTCGCGCTTGATCGCTCACCAGCACACGGGCAGTAAGAGCGATGATCGGGATATGGCGGGTATCTTCAGATGCTTTTAAGTGACGGGTCGCTTCCCAACCGTCCATTTCCGGCAAAGTGATGTCCATGAGTATCAGGTCCGGCGATTCCTGTCGCGCCAATGAAAGACCCTGCTCTCCGGACCCCGCCACAAGGATTTCAAATCCCCTCCGTTGCAGGCGCCGGGAGAGCATGTCCCGGTTCATCTCGTTGTCCTCGACTAACAGGATTTTTGGCATTTTGGCCTTTCTCGGAAACGATTCGGGTCGCTGCGCCATACCGGCGGCGTCGTCCAATTGCGGCACTTTAGCTTGGCGTTGCCCCTTCGAGGGCTGGTACGGAACTCTCGAAGGGCGATCGAGCTCGCGCATATTGCTCGACTAAGAGCGCCAGCCGTTCGCGATCCACGGGTTTGACAAGGTAATTGGAAGCCCCCAATCGCATTCCCATCTGTTCATTATCTACAATGCTGAGCATGATCACCGGGATATGGGCCAGCCCGGGATCCGCTTTGATCTGCTGGAGAATGCTCCATCCGTCGCGCTCTGGCATCATGACGTCCAACAGAATCAGCAAAGGACGAACCCGTTCGGCTAGCCGTAGCCCTTCCAAACCGTTCTCCGCCGTCATCGCCAAGAATCCCAGCTTACTCAAATATCGAGTCATAAGATCGAGCACCGATGGGTCATCGTCGATCACCAGGATCGTTCCCCGATCCTCTTGCAAGGGCTGAGCCTGGGCGGAAGATTCCTTCTGCGATCGGATACGAGTTATATCGCCGGCTTCAACGCTGACTACCGCAGGAAGCAAGACGGTGAAAGTGGAACCCTGGCCGAATTGGCTCTGCACCTTGATCGTTCCCTGCATGAGTTGCGCGAACCGGCGGGTAATTGCCAGCCCGAGGCCTGTTCCGCCGTACTTCCGCACAATGGAAGAGTCGGCCTGAGAGAATTCGCGGAACAAGTTTTGCTGTTGTTCCTCGGTGATGCCGATTCCCGTGTCCCGCACTTCAAATTCCAGGCAGTCGCGGTGTTGAATCGTCTTTCGTGAAACGCGCAACGAAATTTGGCCGTGGTCGGTAAATTTGCAGGCGTTGCTCAGCAGATTCAACAGAATCTGCCGGACTTTTGTGAGGTCGGCGCACATCTCGCCCACGGCCTGTGCCACGTCCACATGAAGCGTGTTGCTGTTTTTCTCCGAGGACGGCTGGACAGTACTGGTAATTTCCTCGATCATTTGGGCAACGGGAAACGTTTCCAGGTTGAGTCCCATTTTGCCGGCTTCGATCTTCGACAGGTCCAAAATGTCGTTGATCAGCGCGAGCAAATGTTTGCCGGCGGCCTGAATTTTTCGGAGGTCGTCCACAACCGTGTCTTTTCCCAGCTCTTCTGTTTCTTCCTCCAGCATTTCGCTATAGCCGATAATCGCATTCAGCGGGGTCCGCAATTCATGGCTCATGTTGGCCAGGAACATGCTCTTCGCGCGATTAGCGTTCTCGGCCGCCCGCTTCGCGTTGAGCAATTCCTCCTGCGCCCGTTTGTTCTCCGAAATGTCCCGCACAAAGTTGCTGAATATCCACTGCCCGCCGAATTCGACTGGGGAAGTGGCCAGTTCGGCGGGAAATTCGTGTCCATCGCGGTGCAAGGCGATGACTTCCCGGCGATGCCGCCACGCCTCTCCGTTGCCCGTTTCCAGGAAGCGGTGCAGCCTGGTTTCATGCTCGTTTTGGAGGCGTTGCGGCAGGATGATCTCGTAGAGCCGCCGGCCCAGCGCTTGCTCCGCGGTCCACCCGAACGTTTTTTCGGCTTCGCAGTTCCAGTTAGTGATGCGGCCCTCGGCGTTCATGGTAATGACTGCATCCATGGCCGTATCGAAGATCAGGCGAAGCTGCTCCTCGCTGGATTCCAGAACAGAGAAGCGACGATCGACCACCGAAGTCAGCAGGGCCAGTCCCAGAACCATAAACGTCACGATCGTGATACCCGTGATTCCAAGGGACGAGACGCTGACGGCGTGCGACAGGTTCGGCGCCGCGCCGGTAAATGTGAAACCCGCCGCAGCCATACCCGTGTAGTGCATGACCGGAATCGCTGCGCCCATGATCAGAGCACTGGCGAACTTCGGCAGCCGGCCACCTTTCTCGATATGGCGAAGTCGGAACGTAAGCCAAAGGGCGACCAGCGAAATCACGATGGCCAGCGCCACGGAAAGGGCGACCAGTCCAGGTGAGTAATGGCACATGGCAGGCAGCCGCATTGCCGCCATGCCCGTGTAGTGCATGGTCGCAATTCCTGCGCCCATAATGACGCTGCCAGCCGCAGCCGCGAAGAATCCCATCTTCCGGCGGCTCACGACGAAAAGGGCGATGGAGGAGGCGAAGATAGCGGCCAGCAAGGAGAGCAACACTGTGGGCCAATCATAAAGAATGGGGATCGGCATGCTGAACGCCAGCATACCGATGTAGTGCATGGACCATATTCCCGTGCCCATGGCCGTCGCGCCCCCCAATAGCCACGCGAACCGCACCTTGCCATGTTGGGCGGTCACTCGGGCCGCCAAATCCAGGGCAGCATACGCGGCAAGCACCGCGATCAAGACTGAGAGTGCCACCAATCGATAGTCATAAACTCCGTAAACTGCCGCTCCCGAGCCGGTCATTTGCCCTCCACCCACGCCTTCGATTCAACTGAAAACGCAGTTTTGCTAAAAGTTCGCTCAGATCGGGAGGCACTGATCTCCCCCCGGTATCCCTTTCCGATTGTCAGAGCTAACTTCTCGCAAACCTGACGGTCCACGAATTTTCGATCTTCCCATCATTGATTCGGGACAAAACAAAAACAATGGTACGCGTGGCCTAGAAGTTAAGGGTGGAGGGCTTGGCTCACCGGCAGAAGGCCGCAGGAGTGCCAATTTGGAAGCAGCCGTTTGGTCGAATCAGGACATAACAACTGTTGCCGGTCACAATCCGCGACACGATAGCGGGGAACGGCCGAGCCGCGAGAGTCCAAGAAATTGGGGATGTTCAAATGGACTCAAAATCGGATATTGCTTCGTCTTCTTCCGGTTCTCTATTATCTTTCGTTGGGAATGGCTTTTCCGATACCTGCCGGCGCACGATCTAGTACGTCACGAATTTTCAACCCGACGCTGCGTAAGCCGTAAGGTTTTTGGAGGAAGCCGGCGCCACTTTCCATCAGGGAAGTCAGACGAGCTACTTCACTCGTGTATCCAGTCGTAAAAACCACTTTCAAATCCGCTCGAATGGAGGCCATCTTTGCATACGTTTCCGGCCCAGACAGTCCCGGCATCACGACATCCAATATGACCAAATCCACCGCATCCGGATTTGCCTTAAAGAGCCGGACCGCGTCCAAGCCGTTCGCCGCGAGCAGAACACGATATCCAAGAGCCTCCAGCATTTCCTGAGCCGACAGTCGAAGCCCATCGTGATCCTCAGCCAGCAGGATTGTTTCGCTTCCTTTGCGCGGTTTTTCGTCGCTCCGAGCTTCCCGGGGTTCGGCCATACCGCTACCGGCTGGAAAATAGATTTGGAAAGTGGTCCCCTTTCCCACTTCACTTTCTACGTTCAGGAAACCGCCGTGCTGCTTCACGATCCCGTATACCGTCGCCAGACCGAGCCCCGTGCCCTTATCCATTTTCTTGGTGGTGAAGAAAGGCTCAAAGATCTGTTCAATTGTTTCGGCGTCCATCCCCTCGCCCGTATCGGAAACCAACAATAAGACGTAGCTTCCGGGCTGCGCATAGGGGACCAGGCGGCAATATTCTTCCGTTACCTCAATATTCCTCGTTTCGAGCATGAGCCGCCCGCCATTTGGCATTGCATCTCTGGCATTCAAGCAGAGATTCATGAGCACTTGATCCATCTGGGAGGGGTCGGCCAGCGTGATGTGAAGATCCTGGGCCGTTTTGACGCTAATCGCGATGTTTTCTCCGATGATTCTGCGAAGGAGACTTGTGCTTTGCAAAACGTGCATGTTGAGATCGATTCTCTTCGGTTGCAGGAATTGCCGCCGCGCAAACGAGAGCAGCTGGGATGTCAGTGCAGCAGCCCGATCGGCTTGGTCCATGATTTTATGTAAGCGATCATGGAGTTGCGTTCCCGGTTGAGTTTCCTGACTGCATAGTTCCGCCCAGCCTAAAATCGCGCCAATAACGTTATTGAAATCATGAGCGATGCCGCCCGCCAGCCGGCCAATCGTTTCGAACTTGTGCAACTGCTGTACTTGTCGCTCCAAACGTTCTTTTTCCTGCCGCTGCTCGGCCTCTCGCAGTTCCCGCTGAACGGCTGGGACCAAACGCTTCAGGTTGGTCTTCATCAAGTAGTCTTGCGCGCCATCCTTTAGCGCGGAGACAGCCGTTTCTTCCCCTATGGTTCCAGAGACAAAAATGAACGGGATGCGCAATCCCTTGGATCTCAGAGTGTGCAAGGCGTCGATCCCGGTGAAATGTGGCATGGAATGGTCGGAGATTACGATGTCCCATTTCTGGCGGTCTAGGGCGGAGGTCAAGGCGCTGGGTGTTTCCACCCGTTCGTGCGTGACGTCATAGCCACCGCGCCGGAGTTCGCGCAGGAGCAGTGCCGCGTCGTCTTCGGAGTCCTCGACGATCAATAAACGGAGTGGGGTTCCCATTCAGCGCCTCCCGACCGGTGGCCGTTCGTTGAATACCAACCAGTACAGTCCAAGCTGGCGGACCGCCTCAATGAACTTATTGAAGTCGACCGGCTTGCGCACATAACTATTCGCGCCCAGGTCGTACCCTTGAAACCGGTCCTGTTCTTCATTGGAAGAGGTGAGAATCACGACAGGAGTCAGTTTGGTGCGTTGATCCGCCCGAAGCTGGCGCAAGACTTCCAGGCCATCGATCTTCGGAAGCTTCAGGTCCAGCAAAATTACCTGCGGTAACCGGCTCGCGTCCCGGCCGGAGTAATTTCCCCTGCCGAACATATAGTCGAGCGCTTCACTTCCATCGCGCGCGACCACTACTTGATTGAGAATATTGTTTTTCTTTAACGCTCGAAGCGTGAGGGCTTCGTCGTCCGGATTGTCTTCGACCAGCAGAATTACGTTGTCGTCCATGGCCCGTCCTCAGGTGAAATCGATTTCATTGCAAAGTAAAATAGAAAGTTGCGCCTTTTTCGACTGCCCCTTCCGCCCAAATTTCTCCTCCATGCCTGCGGATAATTCGCTGCACGGTAGCCAGGCCGATTCCGGTTCCTGGAAATTCGGCCATCGCGTGGAGGCGTTGGAAGGCGCCGAAGAGCCTGTCGGAATAGCGTGGATCAAATCCTGCGCCATCGTCACGAATGAAATAGGCGGTTCGGCCGTTGTTTTGATGAAGACCGAATTCAATTCGCGCGCCGCTATGGCCTGACGTGTATTTCCAGGCATTGCCCAACAGATTTTCGATCGCCACTCTCAGTAATTGCGCATCTCCATCCGCTGTAAGACCTTCGGCAATGACAAATGTTGCGTTCCGGCCTGGCGCCGTTCGCTGAAGTTCTTCCGCGATCGATCGGACTACCGCGCTTAAATCAAGTTTCTCCCGGCGAATCTCGCTGCGCGTCACGCGAGAAAGATTCAGCAGGTCATCAATCAGCACGGACATGCGCTGCGCCGCAAGGCGCACACGTTGAAGGTGGTCCTGGCCGGAGGAGTCCAGTTGTTCGCCGTAATCTTCCAGCAGGGCCTGGCTAAATCCATCGATAGCCCGCAAGGGCGCCCGCAAGTCATGGGACACGGAGTAAGAAAAAGCTTCGAGTTCTCGATTGATGTTGTTTAGCTCGGTCGTGCGATCTTGCACTCGGTGTTCCAGTTCGTCATGAGCTTCTCGTAAGGCTCCCTCGCGCTCTTGAATTTGTGACAACATGGCGTTAAAAGCCTCGACCAAAACCGATACTTCGTCGTGACTGTCGGATTGTGCGGCTCGGACAGAATAGTTTTTATCCCGGGAAACGAGCTGCGCAATTTCCGCCAATTGCACGATCGGTCGGGCAACTTCTCTCTGAAAAATAGGCGAAATCAGGAGCGCCGCGAGAAGGGATACCGCCAATACGAGAAGGGAGATTTCCGCGTACAGTTTCAATCTGGCGTACAAAGCGTCCATGCTGGATTGAATGTAAATGATCCCGATTGGCTTCCCTTGAAATACGATCGTGCGAATCAGTAATACCGTGTCATTCCCAAATTGATGGGTTTCTGTCTGCTCCGAAGTGAGCTGAGGCAGAACCGGGAGTTTTCCATCCTTGTCGCGGAAATAAGCCGCGAACGGCCGGCCACCGACAGCAAGAATGCCGGCAGAAATGATATACGGCGAAGCCTGGAGCGCTGACAAAGTCTTCTCTGCCGAATTTTGGTCATCGAACAGCAGCGCGGAAACGGAGTTGGATCCGGCAATCTGGGCCTGAATGGACAAATTGTAGATGATCGCTTGCCGAAAGCTCACCAGATCGTAGCCAATAAAGGAAGCACACGCCAGAAGTAGCGCGGCCCCGCTCACCAACATATTCGTCCACGTGATCTTCTTTGAAATCGAATAGTTTCTGAACATTGTGTTTTAGTCCCCCGGCTGCGGAGACTTCCTTACGGCGATGGCGACCTTAAGCAGATCGGAACTCATGGTCAGGCCCGCGGTTTGCGCGTTCGTCAAATTTACTTCGAACCGGATTTTATTTCCTGCCAAGACGAACTGAATCATGCCTCCGCGCTGTGAGAAATGCGGTATGTCACTCACCGTCAAGACAGCGGCGTTGCCCACCACCGCGAGGATTTCCTTGAGGCGGCTGTCTTCCGACGAACTGATGTAGAGAACCCGGCAATCCAACGTCTCTTGCAGTTTTGCCAGCCGCTTTGCCACCACGGCCTTGCCGTCGATGGATTCGCCTGAGAGTATCGTGTCCAGCACCGCGCCAAATGGATTCTCGCCGAGTATGCAGATAGGAAATGAGTTGCTCTTTGCGATGGCGGCGTCCGCGGGCCATTGGACGAAGCGACTGAAGTTGTAAAGGTAAGTGGCTTTGACCGCGTTTTCAGACGCTTTCGTTTGCTGGGCGGACAAATGGAGCGGGTAAAGGAGAAAAAACAGTAGAAAAGTAACGGAAATGCGGGGCCGCAGAGATACGCGAGCGCGTGGAGCGCTCAAAAAAGACTCGCCGTGAGAGGTACGATTCATGGCCTTGGGTGGCTTTTACTTCCTCCACGTCACCTTGGCATAGGCGCTTCTTTTGATTCCGACGAGAGGGCCTGGATTCCCTCCAAATTCCGCGTGGGACGGTTGCAGGAGGTTCTGTCCAACGACGGCAAATTCGAGTCCCTCTCCGAAATGCCATCCCAAACGAAGGTCAGCTGTGCTGTATGCGGCCACGCTGTATGCAGGAAGGGCGCTCGTGTACCTGTACGTCGCGTCGAGTTCAAAGTGTTTAGGCAAGTTGAAGAGTGATTGGAAGCTGACGAGGCTGCTCGGACTTGAACCCATGTAGGAGCTGAGTAGGTTCCCGATATCTGTGAACCCAGGCTTGTTCCTTAACGCCATATGCAGAAAAGAATAGGAGCCGCGCACCTGCCACCAGTGAGTAATTTTCCAGTCGGGAGCGATTTCACTGCCAACGGTGTCTCCCTCGATACTGTTGGCATATGGCAAGAGAAAGAAAAGATGCAGGGGAGGCGGATCAGCCGATTCGCCGATTCCCGGCGGACCGTAGCCCTGCAGCCCGTTGTAATTGTTGTAGAATGCCGTAACATCGAGGTAGAAATTCTTACTGATCTGCGTGCGATAGCCGACTTCGTAGCCGACCAATTGCTCCGCCTTCGCATTCGGATTCCCTACGACTTCGAAATAAACACTTGGCGGAGTTGGCTCCGCAGCCGCCAGAATGGCGAAAGAAACATCCTGATCCTGGCGCGAGGGTGTCCGAACCGCCCGCGTCACAGCGGCCCAAAAGGACTGTTGCGCCGTTGGTGTCCACAACAGCCGCACGCTCGGCTCGAATTCAAAACCGCTGAAATTGTTGTGCTCCACCTTGGTTCCGGCGGTCAGCGTGAGTCTATCGCGTACGATCGGAAGTTCGTATTGCAGAAATCCGCTGTAAATGCTGTCCGTTTGATTATTTGGCAGAAAATTGATAGCCGGCGTCGTTTGAATAAATTTGCTGGGGCTCACCCTCGCTCCCAAGCCCCAGGTTAACTCCTGGGCCTCATGTACGCGGACGTGCTGGACGAAATCAACGTCAAACGTATCGCGTTTCTCGCCGCCTTCAATATCAACCCGGTTGGTGCGGTCGAAATAGGTTTGGATCTGTATGTCGGAGCCTTCACCCATGGTGTGTTGCCAGCGGGCTAGTACATTGCCTCCGGAGACGGAAGCTATACCGTTCTGGACGATCTCCGCAGCCGGAGAGAACGTTGCCAGGAAGGAGCTCTCTCCGCTCCCGGCACTGTAAATGTCGCCCTGTACCGTGAAGGCGTTCTTGTCACCGCTTTTCCAATCCGTGCGGAAGCCCGTCTGCCCCATTCGCCACCGGTCGAATTCGTCGCCGTTAGAGTGAAACTCCGGGCCACGAATTGAACCTGTGGCGTAAACGCGATAATTGAAATCCTTCCCGATCATCCCGCCGTAGCGGATGCTTCCCGTGCCCTGATCCACATTTCCGCCCCCCATGTTGACAAGGACGCCGTGGGTGTTCTCGGCACTCTTCGTAATGATGTTGATCACGCCATTGACCGCGTTCGCTCCCCAGATCGTGCCACCCGGTCCGCGGACCACCTCAATGCGGTCCACGTCCTCGAGCACCACGTTTTGCACGTCCCAATACACTCCCGCGAACAACGGCGTGTAGACGCTCCGGCCGTCAATCAATACCAGCAGGTCCTTGGAGAACTGGCCGGCTAACCCGCGAATTGCAATGGACCAATGGTCGCCATCAATTCGCGCAACTTCCACACCCGGCGCGAGACGCAAAGCTTCAGGAATGCTGGTAGCGCCGGAACGCCTGATGTCTTCTTGCGTAATGACAGTGATTGCCGCAGGTGTTTTCATAACCTGCCTCGGGTCCTTGGAAACTGAAGTGACTTCAACATTGCCGAGTTCCTCCAGGCTCAGCAGCTTGAGGGTCGTACCGTTGGATTGATCCTGGTCTGCTCCGCCGGCACGGCTACTGACTGCCGTCGAGATGACCAGCAACCAGCACAAAGCGATCGTGCCGATCGCGTTGCGCCGCACGGCCGAAGCTCGTACCAATATGGAGAATTCCGGTGCGAAGAATCGGCCACGCGCCGGCACCGATGTCGGCAAATTGAATTGGACAGTCATTTGGATTACTCGCGCTCATCGTGCCATGCGGCCTAGAGCGGAGCTCCAAATATACTGTTATGCGGATCGCTTGGCTTAAGGTCTAAGGGCTGTACGTGACTAATATTGTAATACTTATATCGCGACTAGTGCGGCGCCTAACATTCCTTTCTGATCCTGGCCTGTTCGGATTGACCCTAAATGAATCTTTTTCCGTGCTAATTTGCTGGCTTTTCAGCACTTACAGCGGGGCTCGCGCGTATCTTGGCACGCTATTCCTTGTATTTTTCCTTGTTTGCAGAGACCTGGGGCGAAGAGGAGTTTCGCTCAAGACTGCGTCCTTCGCCACGCCATCAATTCTTACCTCTCTCCCCGATACCCTTGCCCTGAAACAGCGCCATTGG
Organism: uncultured Acidobacteriota bacterium; assembly: GCA_963774805.1. Classification (GTDB taxonomy): domain Bacteria; phylum Acidobacteriota; class Terriglobia; order Acidiferrales; family UBA7541; genus Palsa-360. Next base: position 125,384 of record CAVZGK010000001.1, on the reverse strand, counting down.
GCGGGATTAGTGGCGAGGTGTCCGCCTCCAAAGGGCCCTGAGTTCTCTGCTGCCTCACCCGGTAGGGCCATTTCGCCGATCAGCCTGAGGAATTAAGGGGAAGCCGCCCGCTATTTACCGAGTTAACTGTATTGATACATTTTGGCACCTGGTCCAAGGTGATTTTCGAAAGTTTCGGTTGTTCACGGGTGTGATGGCCAGGTTCTCTAATCTCAGGTGGCGCTGGGTGGGATTTAAGACACCCTAGCCGCGGCGAGTTCTAACGATGCTAAACAAAATTCTGCGGATGTGTGTCCCATTCGTATCTGCCTTTCGTTCCGCGATTTTCTTCGCGATTTTGATTCTGCTGACCGCGCTGGATGTATCGGCCCAGGTAACTGCGAAACCCTCGGACGAGATTTTCACCAAGCCGGGCACGGCCGTTCTTACTTTCACCGTCGCACCGGGCACTACGCTCGGAAGCGTTTCGGTTCTGACGATGGGCGCGCCGAATCTTGACTATACGTCGGTCGCCGCGGGGACCAGCTGTCCAAACGTCGTGGCCGGAGCCTGCACGGTTGAAGTCCAGTTCCAGCCGACAGCGCCCGGCAGACGGCACGGAGCGGTGGTGCTCAGTGACCCCAGCGGTAAAATATTGCTGGCCGTCTCGCTGACCGCTCCAGGGCACCTGGCGTTGGCAGGTTTTGGACCAGCGATCATTTCGAATTTCGCGGGTACCGGTACAGGCGGCGACGGCGGTGCGGCTACTAGCGCTGCGCTCGCCGGTCCCACGAGCATCGCCGTAGATGGATTCGGTAATCACTACATCGCGGATCCGAAGGCCAACAAGATTCGAAAGGTCACGCCGGCTGGAATCATCTCCACATTTGCCGGTACGGGAACGGCAGGCTATTCAGGAGATGGCGGGGCCGCCATCAACGCGCAGCTTAACGGCCCGATGGCAGTCCAAGTGGACGGCGCTGGACTCGTCTACATAGCCGACACAAACAACAATGTCATTCGTATGGTAAAGCCCGACGGGAGCATCTCGACCTACGCAGGACAATTCTACGCCCCTGGCACTACTCCTCCTTCGGTATGCAGCGCGGCGACAAATTCCGTAGGCGACGGCTGCCCGGGCAATCAGATTGTATTGAATATGCCCGTCGACATCGTGTTTTGCATCATTCAAAACCTGCACGTCGCGGACAAGCTGAACAATAGAGTTCGCACCGTAATGAGGACCAGTTATCAAACGATCTCTCAGGTTGGCAATGGCGTCCAGGGATATAACGGTGAGGGGGGACTCAGTACCAGCTCTTCGCTCAACGGTCCTACCAGCATGGCCATGGATGAAGGCAACTACATCTATGTAGCCGATAGCGGCAATCACATCGTTCGCAAGACTTTGCTCACCGGAACAACCCCGAATCCTATTTTGACAGTCGCCGGGACGCCCGGAAGCGCTGGGAATACCGGCGACGGCGGGTTAGCCACCGCTGCCCAGCTGAACAATCCTGCGGGCGTGCGAGTCGATCCTGCGGGGGATATTTACATCGCTGATTCCGCGAGCCAGGTAATTCGCGAGGTGAATGGAGCTACCGGAAAGATCTCGACCATAGCCGGCACCGGAGCAGCGGGCGGAACCGGAGACGGAGGGCCGGCGGCCAGCGCAGCGTTGAATGTACCCGTCGGACTCTTGTCGGATGAGATCGGCAATCTCTACATCGCTGATTCTCAGAACGCCGCCATTCGCAAGGTCGATGTTTTTGATGCGCCTTCGCTCACGTTTGCCAATACCACCGTCGGCGGTACCAGCACTGCGCAAGATGTCACCGTTACGAATTTCGGCGACTCCCCGTTGATAATCAGCAACATAAGCCCCGCGACGAACTATTCGTTCGGAGGGGCCGACACCTCCTGCACCCTGTCAAGCAGCCAGACCCTGAGTCCGGCGACAAGCTGCATTCTGGGTATTGAATTTACTCCGCCAACTGCGGGCACATTAAACGGCAGCGTTGTGCTCACCGATAACTCGAATCCAGTAACTCAGACCATCGTATTGACAGGTGCAGCGGCAGTGCCGACAGAAACTTATACGATTTCGGCCAACACACCGACGGTTACCATGTCCGCCGGAGGCAGCACAACGGCTACGCTCACGCTTACGTCAAGCAATTACGCCGGAACAGTTACGTTCGTCACCAGCGTCACTTCCACCGACGGCACCGCGGCAAATGTGACGGCTGCTGCCAGCCCGGTTACGCTGACAACGGGGGGCACTGGTAGTTCCACCGTCACCATTTCGGCGAATGCGAGTGCGATGAATTACACGCCGGCAACTCCGTGGCGTGGTGGCGGCGGCTTGATGCTTTTCGCGGCTCTGCTGGGAGTGCCCTTTACCTTCCGCCGAAAACGCCTTATTGCAGCCTTCCCGGTACTACTGACAGTTGCGCTTGCGGGCATGCTAATGGGCTGCGGTGCGGTGGGAAGTTCGACGTATTCTCAGTCGAAAACTGCGCGATCGTACGTCGTGACGGTTACACCGACGGCGACAGTAACATCGGCCGGCTCGGCGACGGTGACAAATCCAAATGCGGTGAGCATCCAGGTCACCGTCCCGTAAGCTGGGTTTGGCTCGCGATTTGGGTCGGCGAGTGATTGCAACTGCTGACCGGCTAGTTCCACCTTGACCCGGCTGAGTCCTGCGGTGTTCGGTGGGGCGCCCGACGCCTACTTTCGAATGGCGGCGGGCTCGTGGCGTAGGCCACCTACGACCGATTTTCCCGCTCCCCAGATGTGCCAAGCCGGTCAGTGAGTCATCCCAACAACCAGACATTCATTACAGGAAATCGCCTCATCCATGAAGCATTCAGTTGGTCTGACAGCAGCTCCGGAATTACGCGGCATGTTCACTACTGCACAGACGAGATTGGTCCCGAGGCCCACCATCAGGCGTACTCGTGATTCACTGGAGGGTACTTTGAACCAACTAATTCGACAACGCTGCAAAAAAAGATTCAATGCGGTTGCGAGTTATCCTTTGGGCATCCTTGTTCGTCGCGGTCTTGTTGATGGCCGGTGCATCGACATCCCGAGCCCAAGTTTCATTCGGCATCAACATCGGTCCGCCGCCGCAACCCCGAAGCTATCGAGTTGTGCCTCGAAGTCCGGGCCAGGGCTACATTTGGATCGACGGGTATTGGTATCCATCCGGAAGACGCTACAAATGGCATGGGGGGTACTACACGCGAACTCCATATGCGGGCGCTCGATGGGTAGGGCCCCGCTACGAGAGCCACCAGTATTATGCGGGCTATTGGGAAGGCGATCGTGGAAGGGTTGAACACGATCACCACTGGGATAGAGAGCGTAACCGGGACCGAGACCGGTACCACGACCAAGGTCGAAACCAGGACCAGGGCCAAAACTACGATCAACGTCAAAATCGAGACCAACTCCAAAATCGAGACCAACACCAAAACCAGGACCAGGACCAGCGCCACGACGACAATCGCTAGAAATTCATGATAGCGGAAGATCTGTCACCTTCCGATCATCCTACGCAACGGTCTGCTTTCCAAGGAGAGCAGGCCATTGCGCGTTTTCAGCACCCGCAGAAAATCCGTTCAATTCTCTAAAAGCTCGAAATGATCTCACTAAATTGAGATCAGAGATTGATCACCGGCTGTAAGCCCTAAGCAAATACGCTCGCGTTGGTGCCCTCCGCGCTTGTTTTTGACTGCGAACACGGCTGACCATCCCAAGCCGCGGATCGAGCGGATTCCCGGCTCACTCGTCCTTTCGGAACCGCCGAAACAATCGTTGGACTTCGGTCGACGATTGCGAGTATTTTCTCACGGGCTTGTCGAGTAACGGTTCGGGTTGATCAGTTCAAATCCCACGGAGGATCCAATGAAAATTCCCTTTGGTTTCCGCTTTCTTGTGTTGCTGGGAATTACGCTTACGGCATGTCACGGGCAGCAAGCCACCGCGCCCCCGGCATCACAGCCTGCGGCCGAAGTTGCGCCCCCAATGGTGTTGACCGCTACCGTTCCACTCGAAGGCGTGAAGGGGCGCTTCGATCACTTCGCGACCGGCAAGGGCAAAGTTTTCCTCTCGGGCCTCGGCAACAATTCCGTGGAGATCATCGACCTGTTTCAAGGGGCCCGCGCCCACGAAATAACCGGGGTGCCGAACCCCCAGGGCGTGGCGTTTTCTCCGGAAGCGAACAAGCTCTTTGTCGCCAGTGAAAAGGGCAAGGTCTACATTTACGATGGAGAGTCATACAAACAACTCGCTACCGTTGATTTCGCAGGCGGCGCCGACAATTTGCGCTATGACGCTGCCACGAAACGCGTGTACGTCGGATGCGGTGACGACGAAAAGAATTCCGCGATCGCGACCATCGATGCCATGACCAACAAGCGTACTGACGAGGAATACAAGCTGGGTGGCGAGCCGGAATCGTTTCAACTCGAAAAGAATGGTCCCAACATCTACGTCAACGTGCCGGATCTGAAGGTAATCAAGGTGCTCAACCGCCAGACCAAGCAGATCACCGAGTGGCCCGTCACCAACCTGCAGAATTTCCCTATGGCGCTGGACGAAGGCAACCACCGGGTGATCGTCGGCACACGGGAACCGGCCACCGTTTCGATTTTCGATACCGCTACAGGCAAGATGGTCGCTTCCCTCCCGACCGTTCAGGACACGGATGATCTGTACTACAGCGCGGAGAAAAAGCGCCTTTTCGTGCCTGGACGAGAAGGCTCGATCTGGGTCTATCAACAAAACGATCCCGATCACTACACGCTCATCTCCAAGATTCCGACGGTAGTCGGCGCGGGAACAGCTGGTTATTTCGGACGGCAGGGAAAGGGTTTCGACCGGTTCTACCTGGCAGTTTCTGCAACGGCGACTTCGAACGCTGAAGTTAGGATCTACACCGTCCAAGAATCAACGCCGCCGGGGACCCCGTCGAATTGAAAAAAGAGCGTCCTGCGCCGAGGGTAGGAGTGGAAGGACTGGACTGAATTTATCCGGCAGTTCCCTATGCACCGGACAAGGGCCCAGCAGTGTGGGTTTGATATCGTGCTGGGATCGAGGTTTGCAGAGCCCAATATGGTGTGTACAAAACTTTTAACCAAGGGGACATGAATGAGGTTAATTCGGCTGGCGTGTCTGTCGATGCTCGTGTTGTTGAGTTCTGCGGGCGCGGGGGCACAGGAACTCCCGACGGACGAGACCGCGCCGCTCGTCCTTGTCCGGATCATCCCCATCTATCTGGCCGTCCCGGCGCGGGCCGATCGAGGTGCGGAACTTTGGGTTTATGAAACGCGAGACTGAACAAAGTGTCCGTTTCCCGGAGCCGCCGTTGCGCTTAGAGGTTTCTTGCCGGAACACTCCTCTGCGCCCATCCATCAACCCCGGCAGGCTGAACAGTCCGCGGAAAATATGCTTCGTTTTGTCATTCTGAGCGAAGCGAAGAATCTCTCTTCGATCGATGTGAAGGCGAAGAAACAAAGAGAGGTTCTTCGCTTCGCTCAGAATGACTGCAACTTCAATGACACCAAATTGAGTTTTTCCGCAGCGTGTGAAGGCGGCGCTACTGCTCCGCGGCTGCTACCGCGACTGCAGGGCCATCTGCTGCGTTCGGGGGTTTTCTGCCCCTCGCGTCAGCGCCAGCCCAGTTCCGGGGCGACGAACTTCAGGACGCTTTCAACCACGTGGGCGTTGTACTCCACTCCTAGTGTGTTCGGGATTGTCATAAGCAACGTATCTGCCGCAGCAATGGCCTCGTCTGCGGCAAGTTCCTTGGCCAGTACACCGGGTTCACCAACATAGGAGCGGCCAAAAATGGCGCGTGTGTTCGCGTCGATAAAGCCAATCTGATCGCGATCGTGTTTCTCCCTTCCGAAATAGGCGACGTCGAGGTCGTTCACCAGCGGAAAGATGCTGCGGCTGACCGACACGCGCGGGGTGCGGCTGTGCCCGGCCTTTTTCCAGGCCTCGCGAAACGTCTCGATCTGCTTGCGCTGCTGAATGTGCAGCGGTTCGCCGCTCTCATCGTCCTTCAGCGTCGAACTCTGAAGATTCATCCCGAGTTTCGCGGCCCAGCGCGCGGTATCGTTTGAGCCGGAGCCCCACCAGATGCGATCGCGCAGGCCCGCCGAATGCGGTTCGAGGCGCAGCAGCCCGGGCGGATTCGGAAACATCGGCCGCGGATTAGGCTCGGCGAAGCCCTCGCCCTTCAGCAGGTCTAAAAGCCCCTCAGCATGGCGGCGTCCCATTTCCGCATCGCTCTCGCCTTTCGCCGGAGTGAAACCGAAGTGACGCCAGCCGTCGATCACCTGTTCCGGCGAGCCGCGACTGATGCCCAACTGCAGTCGGCCGCCGGCGATCAGGTCGGCTGCCCCGGCGTCTTCGGCCATGTAGTGCGGGTTTTCGTAGCGCATGTCGATTACGGCCGTGCCGATCTCGATCCTATGCGTGCGTGCGCCGACCGCAGCGAGGAGCGGAAACGGCGAACTGAGCTGGCGAGCGAAGTGGTGAACGCGAAAGTATGCGCCGTCAGCGCCCAGATTCTCCGCGGCAACAGCGAGCTCGACAGACTGAAGCAAGGAGTCGGCTGCGGAGCGTACCTGAGAGCCGGGGGAATCGGTCCAATGCCCGAACGAGAGAAAACCTATTTTTTTCGACATGGCGCGCCCTCCCGGCGCGAGACACACGGCTCCTTGATATTACGTCATGCACCTAGCTTCACAGATGACGGACCGACGGGAGGAGCTAGGGTCCAGCTAATTGCACGGAGAAAGGAAAGCACGTCACGAAGAAGGCTGCACCAATTCTCGGCTCGAGGACGTCATTAAAGTAGCGTCTCAGGGAATGAAAAAAGATACCATGGTGCCGGAACGTCGGGAGGCTCTGATGTCTCTGCCGCGTACTCACGCATGTGTCCTGTGTTTGGTTGCCCTCGTCTCGTTCACTGCGGGGTGTTCGCAGCGCTCGATCCAGGGCGCGCCGGCGCCAGCGTCGCTCAACGAACTGGCACGCCAGTCGCTGGCGACGATCGACGGAAGCCTGAACGTTCCCGGATTGAAACAACGCGTGGAAATCATCCGTGACCAGCAAGGCATTCCCCATATTTTTGCGCAGAACGAGGACGACTTATTCTTCGCGCAGGGGTATGTGATGGCGCAGGATCGCCTCTGGCAACTGGAAATGTGGCGCCGCTGGCGTGAGGGTCGGCTCGCGGAGATCTTCGGCCCGAAGGCCTTCGACAACGACGCGCGCGCGCGGCTGATGATGTTCCGTGGCCCATGGGACGCGAAAGAATGGGTGAGCTATCACCCCGACGCGGAACGGCTATTCACGGCGTGGGCCAACGGCCACAACGCGTACATCGCCATGAACGCGGACAACTTGCCGGTTGAATTCAAGCTGACTGGCATCAAGCCCGAGCCATGGACGGCCAAAACGGTGACGTTGCGTTGGGCGGAACTCGGCATCGACAGCACGAGCGCGGCTCCCGCCGCGGAGCTTCAGCTCGCGTTGAACGTGAAGAAATATGGGGCCGAGGAGGCCAACCGGCGCGCGGCTCCGGATCCTTACGACGACCTGAAAGTGCCGGAGGGTCTCGACCTTAGCTGGATCACGGAAGAGGCGTTGGCAGCCGCGCGCAAAGGCGATGACGACCCGTTCGCGCCCGGAAAACTGCCATCGCCTGAAATTGTGGAACCGTACCGTTCGCTGGTGCCCGCCAGGCAGGCCGCGCGTCTGATGCCCGAGCTGCAGGACATGGACGGCAGCAACAACTGGGTGGTCAGCGGAAAGCTCACGGCCAGCGGCTTTCCCATCGTTTCGAACGATCCACATCGCACGATCTCGATGCCTTCGCTGCGGTACTTCGTGCATCTCGATGCGCCAGGGTGGCACGTGATCGGCGGCGGCGAACCGCCGTTTGTCGGCGTGGACCTCGGCAACAACGAGAATATGGGGTGGGGTGTGACCTTCGCCGGCATCGACGAAGTGGACACGTATGTCGAGCAAACCAACCCGGCCAATCCGAACGAGACGATGTTCAACGGCACCTGGGTACCGATGAAGATCATCCGCGAAGAGATCACGGTCAAGGGCGAGGCAAAGCCTCGGACGGTGGAGCTGAAGTTCTCCAAGCACGGTCCGGTGTTTTACGAGGATCAGGTGCGGCACCTCGCGTTCGCCGCCAGGTCCGCAGACCAGGAGCCCGGCACCGCGCCCCTCAGGGGGAGTTTGAGGCTGGCGCAAGCGACCAGCTGCGAAGACTTCTTCGATCGCGCCATGGCGTGGAAGCTGCCGGCTCACAATTTGATCTGCGGAGACAAGAAGGGAAACATCGCGTTGCAGGTCTCAGGCTTTGCGCCCGACCGCGACGGATGGACCGGGCGGCTGCCCGTCCCCGGGACGGGAAAATACGAGTGGAAGGGATTTCGCAGCGATCTGCCGCGCGAGTACAACCCGGCGCGCGGCTACATCGCGACCGCTAACAACAACACCCACCCGCAGGGCTACACCGGGCGGCCGGTCTTCTACAACACCACGAGGGACGCCGATATCGCTCGCATCACGCGACTTCACCAACTGCTCGATAAGCAGATCGCCGATCACAAGAAATTCACGATCGAGGATATGGAGCGTATCCAGCAGGACACGTACTCGCTCCACGCCGAGCGCGACGCCCCGCTCTTCAAGGGTTGGACAGCGAAGAATCCTGACGCCGAGAAAGCACGCGCCATGATCGAGAGCTGGGATCGGATTCTCACCAAGGACACAACGCCCGGCGCGATCTATGTCCGATGGACGACCACGGACGCCGGCCGAAAAGCGGTGGCAGCCGCGGCAGGCCAGGAGCAGCATGCACTCGTCGAGCAAGGTTTATTAGAGGCGCTGCAGCAGGTGACCAAGGACTGGGGCTCCGACCAATCGCAGTGGCGCTACGGCCGCATCAACCAAAGCGCGCTGCAGCATATGTTCATCGACCAGTTCAGCCTGAAGCCCGTCGAGCGGCCGGGAGGGTTCAACGACGTCAACGCCACCGGCGCGAACTTCCGGCGCATCATTGACTTATCGGACGTGGACAAGACGATGGCGACCAATGCGCCCGGAGAATCCGCGCAGCCCGGAAGTCCATATTACGGGAACACGCGGGAGAAGCTCGCAGACGGCGTCTACTTCAATCTGCCGTTCACGCGCCCGGCTGTCGAGAAGCAGTCGGCGCACAAGCTGACGCTTTCGCCGCAGTGAAAGCTTAACCGCGCCTTTGGAGGCGATGGCGGCGCGGAATCCGTCGGCTCGATACCACTCCGGGCTGGTCTGCAATAATCCCTGGCTTTACCTAGTCCCGAGTTTCGTGGTTTGGGTGTTGAGTGAATCCATAAACTACTCCTTCTTCTGCGAAACACTCGCAAAATGTTTCGGAAATAGATCCAAAAAGTAGTTCCAGCCCTTTTCGTGCCCTTTTCCCGCGTCCGTGTCGGGAATGCCGGTATGCAGGAGAGTCATCACGGTGTTCTCTCCCTCCTGTTTGAAGGTCAATGTGACCGTCGTCTCTTCGCCCGCCGTGCTGCGCGACATCCAAGTGTGCTGCATCCGATGGGGCCGCTGCATCTCCGTAAATCTGCCGTAGTGCGAATTTCCCCTGATGAGCCAGTAAAAAAAGCCGTCCACTTTCGGATCGAGGAGCAGTTTTTCGGCCATGTTCCACGGATTGCCGGGGACCTTCGGATCGAGCCAGCCGTCGAACACCTCGGCCAGGGGCGCGGGAATGGTTCGCTCGAACTTGAACTCAATTGTCTTCTTGAAATCGCTCATCGCTTCTTCTCCTTTCTCTTTTTGTCCTTGAAATATTGCTGAAACACGTCGAGGCGCTCGTTCCAGAATCGCTCGTATTCGTGCATCCATCCCGCCACTTCGCGCAGCGGTTCGCCGCGAAAGGAAATCAGAACCTCGCGGCCCCGCTTTTCGCGCCCGATCAGTCCGGCCCGTTCGAGCACCTTGAGGTGCTTGGTGGTGGCGTTCAACGCCGTGTCAAACGGCTTGGCGATATCGAGGAAGCGGGCGGGCCCGTTTGCCAACTGGCCGATGATGGCGCGGCGGGTGGGATGAGAAATGGCCAGGAGCACGTCGGTCAGTTGATCCATGCCTTACATTACACCATATGGTGTAATATTGTGCAAGCGATTTTTAGGCACAAAACGCGCGGGAATCCTTCTCCCCTGCCGCGCTTCATCACGGCGTGACCGGCACAATTACCGATGAACCCGCTTTTGGCAGTGCTTATGTAGACGGCGGAGGGACAGCTTGAGGAACGGCGGGGGCTCTATTCGGGCGGGCTCTCCGAATCCGGCTTAGCCATTTTTCGAGGATCGACCAGGCGATCGAAGTCGGCCTCACTCACGAGGCCGAGCTTGAGGGCAGCTTCCTTCAAAGTCAGATCGTGCTCGGCGGCGTAGTGGGCGATCTTCGCGGCCTGGTCGTAACCAATCACCGGGGAAAGCGCCGTCACCAGCATCAGCGAACGGTCCACGTCTTCTTTCATTTTTTTCAAGTTCGGACGGGTGCCCTCAACCAGGAACTTGCGAAAATTCGCGCAGCTGTCGGTCAAGATATCGATCGAGTGCGCGAGGTTGTGAATGATCAGCGGCTTATAGACGTTCATCTCGAGGTACCCGCCGGCGCCGCCAAATCCCACGGCCACGTCATTGGCCATCACCTGCACGGCGACCATCGCCAGCGCCTCGGCCTGCGTGGGATTCACTTTTCCCGGCATGATGGACGAGCCCGGCTCGTTTTCCGGCAGGATCAGTTCGGCAAAGCCGGCCCGCGGACCGCAGGACATCAGGCGAATGTCATTGGCGATTTTGTAGAGCGAGACGGCCAGCGTGCGCAATGTTCCGGAGAATTGCACGAGCGCATCGTGCGCGCCCTGAAGCGCGAATTTATTGGGCGCGGTGACAAACGGAAGCTCGGTCAGGCGCGCGATCTCGGCCGCGGCAAGCTCGGCGAATCCGGGCGGCGCGTTGATTCCGGTGCCGACTGCTGTGCCGCCGAGCGACAGGAGATAGACTCCCTTCAGCGCATTCTCCAGGAGATCAAGATCGTCCGCCAGCATGCTGGCGTAGCCAGACCACTCCTGCCCCAGCGTCATCGGTGTGGCGTCCTGCATGTGCGTGCGGCCGATCTTCACGATATCGTTCCATTCGACGGCCTTGGCGGCGATCGCGTCGCGCAGTTGTGTTACCGATGGCAGAAGTCGCTGCTTCACGGCAATGGCCACGGCGATGTACATCGCCGAGGGAAAGGAATCGTTCGAGGACTGCGACAGATTGACGTGGTCGTTGGGATGAACGGGAGTTTTACTCCCGAGCGCCTTTCCAGCCAGCTGGCTGCAGCGATTGGAAATCACTTCGTTCACGTTCATGTTGAATTGCGTGCCGCTGCCCGTCATCCAGACGTGCAGCGGAAACATATCCTGGTGCCGGCCGGCAAGGATTTCATCGCAGACTTTTACGATCAGGTCACAACGCGATTGATCGAGCTGGCGCAACGTAAAATTCGCCAGGGCCGAGGCTTTTTTCAGAATGGCATAGGCCGAGATCATTTCGGCGGGCATCAAGTCCCGGCCGATGCTGAAATGTTCCAGCGACCGCTGCGTTTGCGCGCCCCAGAGTTTGTCGGCCGGAACGCGCACCTCGCCCATACTGTCCCGTTCCGTGCGAAATTCCGTCATTGGATATCTCCCACAGGGAGGAGCCTTCCATCGAGGCGTCCCCTACGGTTATCGTACGCTCCCGCCCGGAAAAGGCATGCGAAAACAAAGCGGCGGGATCAGGCCGGCTTTTTGCTCTCTTCCATAAACGCCAGAGCGCTGGTGACGCACTCCTCGGGGTTGGAAACGGCGACATGGTACGCATCACTGGTGACGACGAGCAGGCGCGAATTCGGAATTTTCGGCTGGTAGCGAAGAACCGTTTCGATGGTTTGCAACGCATTGCGGTCCGTGGTGATGATCAGCGCGGGAGCGGTGATGAGCGGCAGCAGACCTTCGACATTGATCGATGTAATCACCTTCCCCATTCCCTTCCGTGTTTCCGGCCGGGTGTCGTCCCTCATTTTGTCGAAATAGGCGATCTCTTCCTTCGAGGCGGACGTCCCGAGACGCAATTGCTGCGAGTTGTTTTCCACGCTGGGCCCCACGGCCGTGAACGGCCCGCTGGCCACCACGATGCTCCGAGTGCGCTGCGGGTACATGGCCGCGAACTGCATGGCGATCGCGCCTCCCGTTTTCGCGCCGACAATGTGCGCGGACTGCAGGCCCAGCTTGTCCAGAAATTCCGCAGTGACCTTGGCAAAATTCTCGAGCGACCATTCGAAATCCGCGGGCGCCGTGGAGCCGCCGTATCCCGGCAGATCGGGCAGCAGCAGGCGATAGCGCTGCGCCATGCGCGGCACCCAGCCGTACCAGATCGAATTCGTTTCCAGATTGCCGTGCAGGAAAACGACAGCCTGGGGATCGAGCCATGGCGCGCCGAACCATTCGTCCTTGTAATGGATTTGCAGGCCAGGACGCAGCGTCACGGAGGCACCGCCGCGCTCAGACGAGTCGTCCGGCATTGGACTTGCCGCCGCGGCGGGCGCCAGCGCATGCGCAGCAAGTGGAATGCCCGCCGATGCGATTCCCCACTTCATCACACTTCTCCTGCCTGGGTTCATGGGTAGCGTCATGTCTGGAAAGTCCTCTGGGCGGATTTTAGTTCGCCGGCGCGAGTTCGGGCAAGTGCGGGCGTGAATGACTCTCTTCGACGCCAGCCGGTAGAGGCAACGGTTTTACAGCCGTGCTGGAATCCGGTGACACGCGCGGGGCAAGTGTGAGAGATTTTGAGCATCGTCTGCTGCCTGTGAAGCTGAAGTCTCCGCAATGTACGAGCAGGAACGTGACCGCAGTACGTATCGCGCAAAGGGGCGCGAATGATCATGAAATTTACGAGGCGTGATTTTCTAAAGACCAGCGCCGCCGCAGGCGCTGCCGCGGGGATGTTCGAAATGGCTGGCGCGCCGGTAGCGCGCGGCGCCGCCGCGGAACCTCCGCGCCTTGAAACCTTTCGGCAGTGGCTGGCCGCGGATCGCGATTCGCGCAAACGCGGCGTGGAGCAATGCCTCAACCGCATCAAGGAAATGGAGCCATCCATCCACGCCTGGGTGGAGGTGCATCCCGAGCAGCCCACGGGAGACGGTCCGCTCTTTGGAATTCCCTTCGGCGCGAAAGACATTCTCGAGACGAAGGGGCTTGCCACCGAGTACGGATCCCCGCTGTACAAGGGGCGCGTGGGAACCGAGGACGCTGCCCTCATTCGCGAGCTGCGCGAACGGGGCGCGGTGCTGCTGGGCAAGACGGTCACCACCGCGTTTGCCTATCGCACGCCGGGGCCGACCAGAAACCCGCGAAATCTGGAACACACCCCCGGCGGAAGCTCCAGCGGATCAGCGGCGGCGATCGCCGCGAACATGATTCCCTTCGCGGTCGGAGAGCAAACGCGCGGATCGATCATTCGCCCTGCGTCCTATTGCGGAGTCACCGGATTCAAGCCGACGTTCGATCTGCTGCCAACGGAGGGAATGCTGCCGGTATCCAAAAGTCTGGATACGCTCGGATTTTTCACGCATACCCCGGCGGATATGCTGGCGCTGTGGAAAGCGCTCGGCCACGCCGAGGATCGCCGGGAACATTTTGTTTTCGCGGCCCCCGATCCCGCGCCCGAGTGCGATCCGGAAATGGCGGCGCAATTTCAGCGAAGCCTGGCGACGTTACGCCATTCGGGCCTGGAAATTCGCAGCATCGGTATTGCGGAAATGCTCAAGAAACTGGACGCCGCGAACGACACGCTGATGTTCTATGAGGGCGCGCGCTTCCATGAAGCCCGCCTGCAGGAGTTTGGCGATCGACTGGATCCGGAGCTCGCGGCGCTGGTTCGCAAAGGATTGAAAATTCCGGACGAAGAGTACGGCAAATCCCAAAAGTACATCGCGGAAAGCCGTTCGAAGCTGGCGGAAATCTTCAAGGACACGCCCGTAATTCTTACTCCCGCCGCCACAGGACCCGCACCACTGGGCCTGAACACCACCGGCGATCCCCGAATGAACGCGCCATGGAGCGCGCTCGGAACGCCGGCGATCTCCGTACCAATGCCGGTCGCCGGTCTGCCGCTTGGCCTGCAACTGACGGCGGATCTTTCGCAGGACTCTTTGGTCCTACACGCAGCGGTGATAATCCAGGATCGCTTCTTGGCCGGGCGAGCGGCGTCGAAGCTCTAAAATTCCGTCAATGACTAGCGGGCATCGACATTTTCCGTCAATCCAGGCTGACGTTTTCTGTCGACAGACTTGAACTTTCTGCGCCTCCAGCGCGGTTCCGGCAGATGCCATGCCGGGCCAACCTCGCCTGCAAATAATTCATAGATCGTGACTTGTTGCCTGCGTGTCGAATCAAAAACCGTCCTTCGTGCGATTTGGAACTTGTTTTGCCAATGAGAATTCCATGAATGAGCCACGGCTCACAAATATCTCGGCGTCGAATAGCGACGGAGGAGGCGGTAAAGATGCGGAGTAATCAGAAGGGTTTTTCGTTGATCGAACTGCTGATCGTGGTTGCCATCATCCTGATTATCGCGGCCATCGCGATTCCGAACCTGCTGCGCTCAAAAATGGCGGCCAATGAGGCGTCTGCCGTGGCTTCGCTGCGCACGTACAATACGGCGATCGCGGCGTATAACACGACCTACGCGACAGATCCCACCACAGACTTTTCGCAGTTGGGTCCGGTATCCGGTGGTGGATCGCCGAGCGCTTCTTCGGCCGACCTGGTGGATAACCTGCTCGGCGCTGCCGGAAATCCAGTGAAGAGCGGCTATTCCTTTACCTACACGCCAGCAACTTCGACGGCGCCGGTTACGCAGTACACGATTCTGGCGGTTCCCTCTTCCAGCTCCACCGGTCAGCGCCAATTCTTCACGAACGAGAGCGGCGTGATTCGTCAGACCACCGACGGCACGACCCCGACGGCTACCAGCACCCCAATCGGATAAGTTCGCCGCAGCACAAGAAAAAATTTGGGGAGAAAGGCCACGGCCTTTCTCCCCATTTTTGTTTTCGAACAAACAAATAAAGTTCGGCAGCCGGCGATTGGTTATCCCGTAGGGCGTCCGTCTTCAAATCGGAGTTGCCTTCTTCGCCTTCTTTGGATTGTCAACCGCCTGTGGGCCGCGCGATAATCGTGCGCATGAACACCACGACGGCATCCTCCAAAGTACAGTCGTTTTCCACTCCCGAATTTGAAAAGAATCTGGATCGCCTGGCCGAAGTGGCCGTGCGCGCCGGCCTGGGTCTGGCGCCGGGGCAGGAACTGGTGATGACCGCGACCCTGGACTCGGCGCTACTGGCGCGGCGCATCACGGAGCACGCTTACAAGGCCGGCGCATCGCTGGTCACCACGCTATTCGTGGACGAGGAGGCTGCGCTGCTGCGATTTCGGCACGGGCAAGGCGCGGCATTCGATACGGCGGCGGGCTGGCTGTACGAGGGAATGGCGCAGGCCTTCCGCAACGGCGCAGCGCGCCTGGCGATTTCCGGGAACAATCCCTCGCTGCTCTCTAAAGAAGATCCGGACAAGGTCAGCCGGGCGAATCGCTCGATGTCCAAGGCCTACCGGCCGGCGCTGGAACTGATCACCCGCCACGAAATTAACTGGACGATTGTGGCCTGCGCCACTCCGGCCTGGGCGGCAGCCGTGTTTCCCGACTTGCCGCAGGAGGAAGCCATGGCACGGTTGTGGAAGGCCATTTTCGCGGCGTCCCGCGCGGACCAGCCCGACCCGGTGAAAGCCTGGAAAGAACACGATGCGAAGCTGCATGCCAGCGCGAACAGGCTGAACGAAAAGCGATACTCGACGCTGCACTTCCGCGGCCCGGGCACGGACCTGCGGGTGGGTCTGTCCGACGGGCACTTGTGGCTGGGCGGCGGAAAGACGGCGCTCAACGGATTGTACGGCATCGCCAATATGCCGACCGAAGAAGTCTTCACCACACCGCATAAAGACCGCGTGGAAGGCCAAGTGACCAGCACCAAGCCGCTTTCCCACCAGGGCACGATGATCGAAAAGATTTCGGTGCGATTTGAAGGTGGAAAAATCGTGGAGGCCCACGCCGCGCGAGGCGAGCAGGTATTGCAACGGATGATTGAAACGGATGAGGGAGCGCGCCGCCTGGGAGAAGTTTCGCTCGTGCCGCACTCTTCGCCCATTTCCGCGAGCGGATTGCTGTTCATGAATACGCTGTTTGACGAAAACGCCGCGTGCCACATTGCGCTGGGACAGGCGTACAGCAGCTGCATTCAGGACGGCGACAAGATGTCTCCCGAGGAACTGGCCGCGCGCGGAGCCAACGAAAGCCTGATTCACGTCGACTGGATGATTGGCTCGAAACAGATCGATGTGGACGGGATCAGCGCGTCGGGCTCGACGGAACCGGTGATGCGCTCAGGAGAGTGGGTTTAGAAGAATGTCCCGGCCAGAGGCGGCCGGGACGCCTGCCTATGTCGAGACTATCCGGCGGTAGCCGCTTGCGCTTCCGGAAAGTCCGCGCTCAACGCTGTGTCTTCCCACGCGTCCAGTTCACTTCGCAATTTTTCCACTTGCGTGCGCGCGGTTTCCAGAGCGATCAAACCCAGGACCAGGTGCAACGGAGGGTTGCTGGACTCCAGCGCCTTGACGATGGCTTCTGCGGCGCGCACCGGATCGCCGGCCTGCTTGCCGCTGCGGCTGGTGATGCGCTCGCGAAACACTCCCGACGTCTGCGCGTACTCCGCAATCTGGCGCGTGCTCTTTTTCAGGGAACGCCCAGCCCAATCCGTGCGGAACGGCCCCGGCTCAACCACCAGAACCTTGATGCCCAGGGGAGCGACTTCCTTGGAGAGAGCTTCGGAGAGTCCCTCGACCGCGAACTTGGTGGCATTGTAGTAGCCCACACCGGGAAATCCGACCAGACCGCCGATGGAGGAAATGTTGACGATACTGCCGTGCCGGCGGCGGCGCATCCCGGGCAGAACTTCGTGGATCATGCGGGCCAGGCCGAAAAAGTTGGTTTCCATCATGGAGCGCACTTCGGCTTCGTCGCTCTCTTCGAGCGCGCCGACGTAACCAAACCCGGCGTTATTTACGAGGACATCGATGCGCCCGAATTTCTGCTCCGCTTGCTCCACCGCATTGGCGACCTGCTGCTTGTCGGTCACGTCCAACGGAAGAACAAATGCCCGGCCATCATGGTGAGCGGTGAGATCCTGAATCTGCGAGGGGTCGCGCGCGGTGATTACCGCCCGGTAGCCGCGATCCAACACCAACTTGGCGAGCTCCCGCCCGAAGCCCGTCGAGCATCCCGTAATAAACCAGATATCTGAATTTTGCAGCGGCATGGTAGCACTCCTTCTGCAGATGGCCCAAAATCCCGAAACCTGCCCCCCAGTACCCTCCTACTCTCTAATGGATTTCGCTTCCGGGCAAGCTAAAAAATACCGGAGAACGGGCCGATTTTTGGATCTCGAGTCTGACGGATGCCGCACCCTCGTGAAATTCAAGAGTGCGGGCTTGGATTGCGATTTCGAAGAACTTTCAAAAAGTTGTGCGCGAGGGTAAGACGGAGATAGCCTCGAGTCTAGAGCCACACCGTTGAAACCCATAGCGTACGGCACCCGGTCAGGAAGTACGAACAGCCTCCGACTGACTCTGCTCAGAACTCGTTTCCTTTCACAGAATTATGACATTCAGATTCCGGTTCGTTAGTACTGGTCGGGCATTTTCGGGACCTACGTACTATCGCCAGCCGCCGTTCTATCCCTGAAGCTTGTATCAGACGGAGGTCTGACTGAGATGATGAGGCGCATGAGATTAAACCCGTGGGCGCTACTGGCGATGTCCCTGTGCCTGGCTGGCACCGCGCAGGCGGGTAACAAGCATCCTGGCTACCTGCGGGCGCGGGACGATCTGCGTCTGGCTCGCGTGCTGTTACAGCGCGCGAACACGAATGGACTCGCCGAGAGTTCGCAGGATGAAGTCAGCCTGACGATCGCCAACATTGACGACGTGCTGGCCGAGATCGACAAGGAGGCGGGCCCGGAACGCAAGAAATCTCATGCCGTTCCGAAGGTCAGCGCCCGGATGACTTGGCCCAACCGCATGTCGGAAAGTCTGCGCCTGCTGGAAAAAGCCCAGCTGGAATGCAGCAAGGAAAAAGACACGGCGGGCGATCCGGAACTTCCGGCGCGCGTTAATGCGCTGCTGGGGCAGTCTCTTACACGCATCACGGTGGCGCTGGAAACCAAAAATTTTGACTACAGCGCCCGCAACCTGCCCACGCGCAACGACTGAGAGCCGCACGGGAAGAGTGGAAACCAGCTACGAACCACATATCCGGTGTAACGGCGCGGGATTCTGCTTTGGTACACGGAGCGGCCGCGCCAATTCCTGCGTTGCAACTTCCCGCGCTTCGCGACATCATAATTGCAATGAGTAAAGACAATTCCCTGTCCGCGACGATTGTCCGTCCCGATCAATTCCGCCGCGGAACTTCACAGACGCCGGGATCACTGCGCCTGGCCGCGGTCTGCCCCGAACTGAACATAGAATCCGGACTGTGGGGCGGCACGTTTCTGGTGGAACCGGGCGCCCGGACCCGGAATTCACCACCATGGATCGCAGGAGACGATCGCCTACGTGCTCGAGGGTGAATCGTTCATCGAGTGGGGCGAGCACGGCGAGCACTCGCAAACCGCGCGCACCGGTGATTTTCTGCACATCCCCGCCTGGCTGGTGCACCGCGAAACCAATCCGTCCAGTGAAAATCCGTTCCGCTGGGTGGTAATCCGCGGTTCTTCCGAGCCGATTGTGGTTAACCTTCCCGACGACGTTTGGGCGTAGCGAAGTCCGGCCGGATCGTGTGCGAGCAGCCTGCTTTACTTTCCCCGACTGCCTTTTGAATTTCCTATTTTAGCGCGCCGCAGGAAAGCGGATTAGCGGCAGCCTGACCCGCGGGATTTCGTTAACGCCGCAAAGTGATTTATAGTACGGCGCATAGCAACTCAATTCATGGAGGAACGGAATGATCAGGGTTCGCACACTGGTTGTGGCAATTTTGCTGGCGGTTCCGGCGCTGGCTGCGGCTCAGGGCGCCAAGCCGGCAAATCTAGAGGACACGCTTTGGGATGTGGATCAGCAATGGCTGTGCGATGGGCCTTATCAGAAGCCTTACCAGGAATGCGTCAAGTTCCGCAGCCAGTATTGGGCGGATGGATTTTTCGAGGTGCAGTCGGCCGGGACATTGCGCAACAAGGAAGAAATGGTGGCCACGCAATCGGCCGCGAATCCGGCAACCGGCGTTCGTCCCTATCCCATGGACTTCAAATTCGTGGCGCTCTACGGAGATGTGGCGCTGGGAACCGATCACACCGATTTCAAGACGCTGCGGCCCGATGGCAGCTATGCCTTCACTTCGGACAGCCATTGCCTGCGCGTCTTCGTGAAGCAGGACGGCAAGTGGCGTCCGGCCGCGGCGGCACTTGTGCCGGTAATTCCTCCGTCCGAAGGGAACTTCAAAACCAGCGGGGCCGTGAGCACCAAGAGCCCGGACGAAAAACTGGAAAAGCAGCTCGCGGAAATCGACCAGAAATGGATGGACGCGGTGCGCACCGCGAAAGTCGATTACCTGAAATCGATGTATGCGGACAAGTGGTTTGAGATTCTGGCGTGGATTCCGAACGTGATATTGACCAAGCCCGCCGCGCTGGAACGCGTCGCGCATCTCAATTTTAAACCCGGCGAAGGATTGTTCGCGGATCAGTTCAAGTTGATGTCCGTGTATGGAGACGTGGCGCTGGCCACGGATCGCCGGATCCGGAAAATTGCGGACCCGAGCGGAGCGATCGTAAGCACACCGCATCGCGCGCTGATCGTTTTCGTGAAACAAGGCGGCCAATGGAAAGTAGCGGCGGACGCCGCCGTGCCCACCCTCGTGACGGAATAGGAATTCCGTGGCGCAGGATTCACAGGTTGCGGAAAAACTGCATCTTTTTGTCATTCTGAGCGAAGCGAAGAATCTCTCTTCGATCTAAGTGCGAGCAAAAGAACAAAGAGGGATTCTTCGCTCCGCTCAGAAAGACAGCGTTTTGAGTTTTTCCGGAGCCTGTTCAGCCTGTGGGGTTTGGCACTGCGGCCAAGCACCACGGGCCAAAGCGTGCGCGACCGAGCGGCGGGGATCGCTTGTTGTTGTATCGCTGGATTCGATGTATGTTACGCGGCATCCTTAGAAACGAAACGGACAACCCAATGAAATCCCACTTCGCCATGGTTCGAGCGGTGCTGATTCTCGCGGCCGCAGCGTTCGCGGTTTCGCCGGCCCATGCGCAGCTTGCTCCTCCCAACGATGCGGGCGTGCGCATGGGGCACATTCACTTGTTCGTGAAGGATGTGGAGGCCCAGAAGAAATTCTGGACCGCCACGATGGGCGGCACGGTCGTACAGAACGGCACGCTGATGCTGGTGCAATTTCCCGGCGTCTACATCATGCTGCGCCAGGCCGATCCCTCGGGCCCTCCCGCCGGATCGATAGTCGATCACTTTGGATTCGCCTGGAAAGATTTGCCCAAAACGCTGGCAAAATGGAAAGCCGAAGGCGTGGAAATCGAACAGACGGGGAATCCGAATCAGGGCTACGTGCACGGGCCTGACGGCATTCGCGTGGAATTCTTCGGCGATCCTTCCCTTCCCACCGCCGTGGCCATGAACCACATTCATTTTTATCCCGTCGATATTCCGGGGATGCAGGCGTGGTACGCGAAAATGTTTGGCGGCGTGCCGGGCACGCGGCAGAGGCAATCTTCGCCGGGCCTGATCGATTGCGACGACATCCCAGGCTCGAATCTTTCCTTCTCGCCGGGAAAATCAGCGCTGTTGCCGACCAAGGGACGCTCGCTCGATCACATCGGCTTCGATGTGAAAGACCTGGATGCGTTCACCAAGAAACTGGAAGCCGCGGGCATCAAGCTGGATGAAGCGGTGCGCCTCGCGCCTAACGGAACGACAAAAGTCGCCTACCTCACCGATCCCTGGGGCACACGCATCGAGTTGACGGAAAAACTCGCTCCGGCGATGAACTGACCTACTCGCTCCGCTAAGCGCGGCTGCGCGAACGAATGGATGAAATTGCCGTGGGATGTTTCGGTTAGTGCGACCCGCCCTGGCTCGCGGGCTTCTGCCCTGCCGGAGTCGCGATTCGCGCGACGGCGTTTCTCAGCACTTCGACGCTGCGCTGAAACGCCTGCGATTCCTGCTCGGACATCTGCGGGCACAAAATCCTACTGACGCCCTGGCGGCCCAAAACACTGGGGAGCGAAATCGTCACGCCGTACTCCGGTTGAAACGAACCGATGGGAATTACCGCGTGTTCATCGCGCAGAATAGCTTCGGCAATGCGGGCGGTGACCATCCCGATGCCAAGCTGGCTCGCGCCGGTACCCTCGATAATCGTGATATTCGCGTAGCGCACATCCTGCTCGACGCTGCGGCGAAAAGTTTCCAGGTCCTGCCCGCCGCGCTCCAGGAGTTCCGCGATCGGCGTGCCGCCCACTCGCGCCCCGGACCACAGAAAAACCTGCGACGTGCCGTGCTCGCCGATCACCTGCGCCTCGACGTACATCGGATTCACTTTCAGCCGCCGCGCCAGATGCAAACGGAACCGCAGCGAATCGAGGAACGTGCCGCTGCTCAGCACGCGTTCATGCCCCGCCAGCCTGCGTGCCAGGTCGGCCAGCGGATCCGGCGGATCGGTCACCACCAGGATCAGGGCCTGCGGCGCGACCGCCACCACGCTCGGAATAATTTCGCGATAGACGCCGGCATTGGTCTCCAGCAATTTCAGCCGGCCTGCCGGATCGCTGCGATCGGTGGCGCCGCCGGTTTTCTCGTTCACGCCGGCGGTGACGATCACCAGCATCGCATCCGCCAGGTCGGAGTAATCTCCGGCGCGCAACTCCACGGCGGGAGAGAGCGTCGCTCCATATTGCAGATCGGCGACGACGCCGTTGGCGCGCTCGCGATTTTTATCCAGCACCACCACCTGGCAGGCGACTCCGCGCATGACCAGCGATAAGAGCGACGCCGAGCCGACTCCGCCGGCTCCGATGATTCCCACTTTCATGAAATTGCCCCTTTACTCTTCAGGTCTCCATCCGTGCGGTCACGATGCAGCGGCCTCTAGTGGGCGCGGTGCGTCCTGCGATGGATTTTGCGCGCGGCCCATCAAGAAGATCGCGGCGCTGCCAATCAGCGATGGCGCGGCGCCCGCCAGAAAAAGTGTGGTCAGCGGCAAATGCAGCGAAAGCATGACGCCGCCGAATACCGGCCCGACCACCGAGCCGATGCGGCCGATTCCCAGCGCCCAGCCGACGCCGGTCGAACGAATGTAGGTTGGATAGAACGATGCGGCCAGCGCATTCGCTCCGGTCTGCCCGCCGATCACTCCCGCGCCGGCAAAAAAGGTGCACAGCATGATCACGACGATGGAATGGGAATACCCCAGCGCGGCTACGAAAAATGCGCCGAGAAAATACGTGATGCACAAAACCCGATAGGAGCCGAAGCGGTCTACAAGCGAACCCAGCACGAGCGAAGCGGCCACACCTCCGGCCTGAAATGCAGCGGTGGCGATCACCGCCAACGAAAGAGTGATGCCTGCGTTGTGAAACACCGTGGGCAGCCAACTGGTCAAAAGGTAGATGTCAATCAAGCTCATGAAGAACCCGACCCACAGGAGAACGGTGGACAGCGCGCGGCCCTGCCGAAACAGGTGCGCCACCGGCAAGCCGTCCGCCCGCTCTTCACGCACCACGAACTCTGTGTCCGCCGGAAATACAAGCTGCGGATTGATGCGTGACAGCAATTGCGAGATGCGCTGGGAATCGCCGCGGTGAATCACCATGTGCCGGATGGATTCCGGAAGAAACACGGCGAGGATTGGCGCGAGCAGAATCGGCATGCAGCCCGCCAGGACAAAAACGCCTCGCCAGCTGTACGCCTGCAGGATCGGCACCGCGGCAAAACCGGCGATGGTGGCGCCGATGGGAAAGCCGCAAAACATGATGGTGACCATCGTGCCGCGGCGGCGGTGCGGAGAATATTCCGCGGTCATGGCAATGGCATTGGGCATCACGCCACCAAAACCCAGGCCGGCGATGAATCGGAGGACAGCGAGGCTCGTGCCGGAATCCGCTTTGGCCGTGGCCAGCGTGACCACGCCATAAAACAAAGTGCAGAGCACGATCACCGGCTTGCGCCCGAATCGGTCGGCGATCGGGCCGAAGGACAGCGCGCCGAGCATCAAACCGACCAGCCCCCAGGCGAAAATTGGAGTTATCGCTTTGGGGCCGAGATGCATTTCCCGTGCGACAGAGGGGGCCACATAGCCGATCATCTGCGCCGCGAAGCCATCGAGCAGCGCGGCCAGCGCGCACAGAACGAGAATCCGAATTTGAAACGGGCTGACCTTCTGCCCGTCAATCAGTTCCGGAACATTGACCGTCGCTGGCGTAGTCATGGCGTCTGGGCCTTACGTTAACGTAGCACAGCGACTCTTCGCTGTGCGCCTTTTGCAATTGCCAGTTCACCGAGTAAGGCTGTAGTCTGCAAAAACCGCACAGCCAGGAGTGGCTGTGCTACTCAAATCTTGCTTAGAACATCCGCGAATTTCGCCGCCACCCTGGCCCGCAATTCCGGCGTGGCTCCCACGACCGGAGGAAAATCCTTAAGCCGCTCGAAAGGCCGGCAGGCGTCGATCAACCCACGCGAACTGTAATTGACCGGCGATCCGTGCGGAATCATCGGATCGAGCGGCCCGCTCCACATGCGCTTGATGACTTCAATGTCCAACGCCGGATCGCAGCGCGTGGAGATCGCCCACACCACGTCGAAAAGATCCGTGGGATCGACGTCTTCATCGACCACCACAACGAACCGGCCCAGATACGCTCCAGCCTGGCATCCGGCGGCGACCAGTCCCACTTGCTTCGCGTGCCCGGCATAGGCCTGCTTCAGGGAAATCACATTGAATAGGCGCATGGCGCCCGCTTCGTGGCACCACACTCCCTGCACGCCGGAAATTCCAGCGCGCTCGATGGCGTCCCAGATCATTCCCGATTTCACGATGGACCTGCCGAAAGACATGTCCGACGGCGGACGCATCGGCGTGGCCATGGTCAAGATAGGATCGTTGCGGTAATAAACGCGCTTGACGCGAATCACCGACTGCTGGCTCGAAGGGCTGGCATAGTATCCGGTGAATTCACCGAAGGGGCCTTCGGTGTGAACGTCGCCCTCGGTCACTTCGCCTTCCAAAATAATTTCGGCGTGCGCCGGCATGGGCAGGCCGTGAATTTCGCTGGGAATTACTTCAAAAGGCTCGCCGCGATGTCCGCCGGCATAATCGAATTCTGAAACTCCGAATTTGATTTCGTTGGCCGCGGCCAGGAACAGCAGCGGATCGTGGCCGCAGCAGACCAGCACGGGGCAGGGCTTGCCCTGCTTGAAATATTTGTCGCGAATCTGGCGTCCATGCTTACCGGGGGACATCCACAATCCGGTGGTGTTTTTGGAATGAACCTGCACGCGGTACGTCGCGGCATTGACCCAGCCCTCTTCGGGATCGCGCATGATGACCAGATCTTCCGTGCCGATGTAGCGGCCGCCGTCGCGTTCGTGCACGCGCGGCGCCGGAAATTTGTACAGGTCCACCTGTTCGTCGCGGTCGATATTTTCCAGGATGGGTCCGTGCTTGACCGTCACTGGAGGAATCGGCTTGTGCAGCTTCATGCGATCGCGGAATGCCTGCACCACGTCGATGGCGGTCTTCGGCATCGGGAAGCCCAGCATTAAGGCCATGCGTTTCGAAGAATTTCCGGAACCGGAAAGGACGCGGAAACCTTGGGGATATTGCGCGATATTTTCAAACAGCAGCGCAGGGGCTTCCGATTTCTTGTGATTTACGATTTCCGCGAGTGCGCCGAGTTCCAGGTCCCAATTGGCGCCCTGGACGCGAGCCACTTCGCCCAGACTTTCCGCGCGCTCCAGAAATTCGCGCAGGTCGCGGTGCGGGCGGTCGTAAAGCCCCAACCATTTGCGGTCGGCGGTCTTCGGGTCAATGGTCTGCGACATTTGCGATTCCTTCCTTGATTGGCGCAGGTGTCACCGGAACTTATATCACGTTCAGCTATCCTCGCAGGTCGGGAGAATCTTGAGAAATTCGGACCGGAGAGTGCGGGACGCAATTCGAAAAACGGCGGGAAAAGATTGTCAAGTGAAGTATGATGAGCCCCATTAATGATCCAAAGTCGATTAAGAAACAAGTTACAAGCGGGCTTCAGCTTTCGTGGCCCAGCCGGGACGCCGTGCGCAGCAGGAGGCGCACGGAAAGAATTCAAGGAGTGAACCATGCTGACACGCCGGAATTTTTCCAAATTGATGGCGGCCGCGCCGCTGCTCGGCATGCGCGGCCTGGAGCAACCGTCCTCCGCACCTGCTTCTCCTCCGCAGGACATGAGCCAGGCGCTCTCGCAGAGCCGCGACCTGCTGATCAAGGGCGGCACGGTCGTCGATCCCAGCCAGAAACTGCACGCGCTGCTTGACGTGGCCGTGAAGGACGGAAAAATTCAGCAGATCGCGCCGGACATTTCCGCCGGACGGAGCGCAGAACGTGATCTCCGCCAAAGGAAAGCATCGTCACGCCCGGACTGATTGATGTGCACATGCACATTTTTGAAGGCATCGGCCCGACCGGAGTGAATGTGGATCAGTATTGCCTGGGGCGCGGCGTTACGACGGCGATCGACGCGGGTTCGGCAGGATCGTTTGCGATCGCCGGATTCCGGCAGTACGTCATCAAGCCGTCGGCCACGCGCGTGTTTGCGATGGTGGACATCGGCGCGCGCGGCACGCTGATGGGCCTGGCCGGAAATTATACGAATCTCGATTGGGTGAATCCGCAGCGCACCGCGCGGGCAGCCGAAGCCAACAAGCCGGACGTGGTGGCGATCAAGGTGCGGCTGTCAAAGCCCATCACCGGGCCCAATGATATGGAAGTGTCTGAAACGCGCGCTGGAGGCGGCCGAACTTTCCCATCTGCCGTTGATGGTACACGTCGGCGATTCCTATTCCCCGCTGCCGCAAATTCTGCGCCAATTGCGAAAAGGCGATGTGCTGACGCATTGCTATCACGGGCGAGCCCAACGGTCCGATCGACGCCAACGGAAAAATGATTCCGGAAATGAAGGAATGCCGCGACCGCGGAGTGTTTTTCGATGTTGGCGATGGCGGCCCGCATATGAGTCTTGGACGTGGCGGAAAAATGCATCCAGCAAGGTTTCCTGCCGGACACGATTGGCACGGATCTGGGCGGAATCAGCTACAACGGGCCGGTGTACGACCTGGTCACGGAAATCTCCAAATTTTTGCTTGTGGGACTGACCCTGGATCAGGTGATTGAACGCGTCACGCTCGCGGCCGACGCGCATGTTTAATTTTGGCGTGGAGATCGGAACGTTGCGGCCGGGCGCGGTGGCGGACATCACCATTCTCGATGTGCGCGAAGGTCCCTTCACGTTCACGGACAGCACGGGAATGAAGCGCACGGGAAAACAAAAACTGCAGAGTGTGGTCGCGATTCGCGCGGGGAAAACTTACGTGAACCGTAGCGATGATGTTTGAGTGGCGCGGCTTCGCCTGCGGCCAGATGCAGCCCGCCGCCGGCTGAAGGCCCGCGCCACAAGTCAGTACGTCGCGGCCAGGGTTTGGATTTTCGCTTTGTCCGGGTACAGCACGCCGAGCGCCTGTTCCTTTGAATCGGCGGATCGCGTGGTGTACCAGATCGAATTCTCATTCGACACTTCGATCTTGGGCATGTCGGTCCGCTGCACGTACGGGTAATAAGTGAATGTTTTTGATCTTCTGCTCGAATTTGATCAGCGCGCCGCCCTGCCCGGAATCCGCAATCCAATAATTCTGAGTCGTGATCCTGCTGGATGTCGTACGGGAAGGACCACTTCACCGGCAGCGCGTATTCCACGATCTTATTCGTAGTCGGATCGAGCATTCCGATTTTTCCGGGCCATTCCAGCGCGTACCAGATCATGCCGTTGTGATCGGCGAAGACGCGGCGCATGGTGCATGGCCTCGTCAGAGGCGCGTACTCGATCCATTGGCTGTCCACGGGATCGAATTTCGTGACCTTGCAGCGCCACCAGTCAGCCAGCCACACTTTGTCGTTCTTGTCCATCACCATGCCGTAGGCGAAGCTGTTGTCCGTCGGCGTTTTGTACATGGACACTTCGCCGGTGGTGCGATCCCACTTGGCGATGGAATTGGCGCACGAGAGCGAACTCCAAGATATTCTGCTTGGAATCGACGAACGGCGTGTTGCCGTGCGGCGGCCGCTTGGCATCGTGATCGTACGGATAATATTTGATCGCTCCGGTTTTGCTGTCGACGCGCACGAAGGCGGTATGACCCGCGACCCAGATGTCGCCGCTGGCATCCTGCGTGAGTCCATGCCCGCGATACTTGGGCGCCAGCAAGCGGGTAGTCCGTCCAGGTGGCGGTGCGCGGATCCATTTTCCCGACCTGCAGGCCGCGCGCATCGACGTACCAGACGTCGCCGTTCTGGCTCAGATGCGCGTCATGAAATCCGCGGTCACCCTTGGCCAGCGGCGGAATGTGATACTCGATGAACATGGCCTTGCCCGAGGCCTTTTCATCAATCGGCTCGTCGGGAACGGCCAGCCCGCGTTTCTTGCTGTCCGGCCCGAAATTTTTCACCAGATAGGCGACCAGTTCCTCGCGCTCTCCGGCCGCAAAAGTTCCCGGCACGAGCCGCGCGCCGGCATTGTCATTCGGGGTTCTGCATCAGATTGATTGCGTCGTTCCATTGCGATTCATCCCACTGTTTGTTGGGAAGAAAGTCAGGCCCGTGGCACATGATGCAGGTGCGCTCGATGGTTTGGCGCGCGTGGGACGGCGGATACAATTCGTCGTAGGAAACCAGCGGTTCGTCTTTCGGCAGGCCGCTGCGCATTTGCTGATTGGGCCGGTAGGTTCCCTCTTTCAGAGTCAAGTCCGCAGTGGCGCTGCCGCCGGACGCGATGGTGATTTTCTGCACATCGCTGCCGGTGAAACCGTTCTTCGTGGCGCTCACTTCATATTTGCCTGGGAAACAGATCGACCGCCTGGTAGCGACCGTTTTCGGTGAACACCATGTAGACCACGTTCTTCTCAAGATTTTTCGCGTACACCTTCGCCGCTTTGAATTCCCCGGGAGCCTTGACCGTGCCGGAAATCGACCCGAGCCCCGCCAGCGGGCTCGCGGCGGCGCCACCGCCGGGACTTTTCTGTGATTGTCCCTGCGCACCAGCATGCGGCGCGGCTGTGAGCAAGAGCGCCGCTTCGAGCGCCAGAATCAGGCCTGAATTCCTGAGCTTGCGGTCCATGGAGTTCACCCCTTCGCGGACGATGGAATCGGATTACCTGTTGCCAGCAATATATGCTTGTCCGGCAAGGTAATCAACGCGGGCGTCGCAGAGCGCAGCTTACTGATATATCGCTTACGAAAGTCGGTGGTTCCGCATTTCTGCAGACGGCGCCCGCCGCCGAGCTCACGAGGTCGGCGGCGGGCGCGCGCACGCGTTACAATAACCTTGCCGCATTTTCGTTCAGGTCAAGCGAGCAGGAAACATCGAAACGGGAGTATTTGACGCGCACGTGCAGTAGGAAATGCCGCGAAAATATTTCCGGTAGCGGCGGGTCCCTCAGTCCTTTGCATCCACCAGAATGAACGCCACAAGGCACGGGGCGTCGCCACGATTGACCCACGCGTGATTCGTCCCGCGCTGTACTAGCACGTCGCCCGCCTTCAGGTGCACTTCCGAATCGTCGAGTAGCATGTCGATTTCGCCGGAAAGAATCAGCGCATAGTCAATGGTGCCGGTGCGATGCATGGACGGATGCCGAGGACGTTCGCGCGTCGGCCCTTCGGGCGCGAGGCCGATGCCCTGAGTCATTTTCAGACGGTCGTCATAGCCCGCCGCGATATCCTTCTCGGGAGCAAATTCCACAACGCGGAAGTTGGTGCCGTTCGGAAATGGCGCGATGCCCACTTTGCGCATGGCGGCGTCTTCGGGTTTCGATAGATCGGCGGGAGAAGAATCCGTAAGCCAGAGATTGGTGATGGTGAGGCCGCCTTCTGGACGGTGAAGAACGGCCGCGGCGGGTGCGTCAATCAACACGATCGACTTGCCCGAGGAATCTTTTCCGGTGACTACGCGGCGGATGGGAGATGGCAAGTGACTGCTCCTTGAACGCAGGTGTTCGATCGCTCCGGCCGCCGAGACACGCAGTTGCTACAGACCCAAAACTCTTTCCGCGTTTCCGTGGAAGACCTGCTCTTTCACCTCGTCGGAATAACCCAGCTCATCCCATTCCCGCAGCAGCCGCTCGTAGGGAATGCTCGGATAGTCGCTGCCGAAAATGATCTTGTCCTTCAAGCGCCCGCGAATATCTTTTTTCAATTGCGGCGGAAAATACTGCGGAGCCCAGCCGGAGAGTTCCCAGTACACATTCCCCTTGTGCAGCGCCACGGCGGTCATTTCATCCACCCAGGGCCAGCCGGGATGCGCAGCAAGAATCGTGAGCGATGGAAAATCCGCGGCCAGTTCGTCAATCGCAGAAGGGTGCGCGTGGCGGATTTTTGCGCCCATGCCGCCGGGCATTCCCGCGCCCATGCCGGTGGTGCCTACGTCGATCATCACCGGGACCTTCATGGCGTCAATCAGTTCGAACAGCGGGTACAGCCGACGGTCGTTTACCGCGAAGTGGCCCATGATGGGATGAAAATGAAATCCCAGCATGCCGAGATCCTGAATGGCATGGCGAGCTTCCTGCATCGCCGGCTTCGCCCTTGAACGGATCGACAGCCGCCCAGGATTGAATGATCCGTTCGGGGTGGCGCTTCTGCATCGCGGAGACAAAATCGTTCGAACAAGGCGCGGTGCCGATCGTCGTCTCCAGGTCGAGAGCCACCAAAATTGCTTCGACTCCGGCGGCGATGAATTCCTGCACAACTTCCGCTTCCGATTTCGGCGCCCAGGCGCGGTTCCAGTATTTGGCCAGCGCATCGACATACGGCTGCTGGCAGGCGATCCATTCGCGCGTGTTCGGATAGCAATGAACGTCGATAATTCTCATTGAATTTTAGGATGCGGCCTTTCCGGACGTTAGAGCCGCACGCCTTCCCTGCCCAAATGCCCATCCGCCGAGCTTTTCGCGAACATTTCGGTCAGGGCTTTTTTGGAAACCTTGCCGAATGGCGACAGCGGAAAATCCTGCAGAATTTCCAGCCGCTCGGGAAGCTTGAACTTGGCGATTTCCTTGCCCAGCAGGAAACGTTTCAACTCGTCGAAACTGAGCGTGGCATTTTCGCGCAGCAGCAACGCAGGCGCACATGCGCTCGCCCAGCACCGGGTCCGGCACCGGAACGCAGGCCACATTTTTCACCGCGGAGTGCGAAAGAATCAGATTTTCAATTTCCTCGGCGCTGATTTTTTCGCCGCCTCGGTTGATCAGATCTTTTTTTCGCCCCTCCACCACGTAGTTGCCGGACGGGTGCCGCCGCATCAGATCGCCGGAGCGGTAGAATCCGTCAGAGGTAAACGTGCGCGCGTTGTATTCCGGGACGCCGAAATATCCCCGCAGCGTGTAGGGGCCGCGGCAGCAGAGTTCACCCATTTCCCCGCCCTGAATTTCGCGGTCGTCATCATCCAGCAGCCGCACTTCGTCATCGGGAGAAACGGGCCGGCCCACCGTCTCCTGGCTGACGTCCAGAGGATCGTCGAGCCGCACAAACATCAGCAGACCCTCGGACATTCCGAAATTTTCCTGCACAAACGCGCTGGGAATCAGTTTCTTGGCCAGGAGCCGCACCTCGGGCAGCATGGATTGGCCGCCGCTTTGAATCAGTTTCAGCGACGAAAGATCGTGGCGGTTTACCGCGGGATCGTGCAGCAACCGGATCAGCAGCGCGGGCACCACCTTGATGTGCGTGACGCGATGCTTCTCGATCAAAGCGCAAACATCCTCCGCGCGCGCGCTGGTGCTGAGCACCACGCGGCCGCCATGAAACAGAAATCCCTGAATCCCGGGACACGCCAGCGGCAGGTTGTGCGCGATCGGCAAAATTACCAGCAGCACGCCATCCTCGCCGACGCCGCAAACTTCGGAAGCGAGTTTCGAGTTATAGGCGTAATCGTTGTGCGTGCGCGGAATCAGTTTCGGAATTCCAGTCGTGCCGCCCGAAAGTTGAAAAATCGCGGGATCATCGGGATCGATGCGAATTTCCGACAGCACTGACTTCGGCAGGCTGGCAGGCTTCTCAATCATTTCGGGCAGCGACAAAAATCCGGGGCGCGGCGCGCCCAGCACGATGCCCTGGCGCAAACTGGGAACTTTCAGACGAATGCGATCGACCATGGCGCAATAGTCGAAATCGCCCTGCTGGTCAGGAACGACGCATGCGGCGGCGCCGGAAAGTTCGGCAAACTGGCTGATCTCCGCAAAGCGATGCGGCATGAGCGCCGCGATGGGAATCCCACCGATTTTCTGCAGCGCCAGATACAGAATCACGAACTCGGCGACGTTGGGCAGTTGCACCACTACCCGATCCAGCGGGTGAAAACCCTCTTGCCACAGATTCAGCGCCAGATTGTCGGAAAGCCGGTCGATTTCGCCGTAGGTGATGGAGCGATCGCGATCGATCAGCGCGACCCGGCTTGCGTACTTGCCGAAAGCAATTCGATATTCCTGCGCCAGGGTTCGGTCGATCCAATAGCCCTGCTCGCGGTAGCGCCGCGCAAACTCCGGCGGAAACGGTACAACGCCTTCCAGCACCTGGCTCTCCTCCAACAGTCCCTATCGCAAACTTTGTGGCCGACGGTCTCCCGCAGAACGCCAGCCATCACGCCTCGCGCTCGCGGCACCTGTGACACGAACCCAGTTGTTAAGTCGTAGCCGAATATCCGCCATCGATCACGATCACTTCGCCGTTGACGAAGCGGTTGCTGGTGATCAGGTTGACGATCACCTCGGCCACATCCTCGGCGGTCGCACAGCGGCGCAGCGGCGTGCTCTTGGCGCGGCGGGCCATCAGATCCTCGTAGCGATCGCCCAGCATCCGCTGCATCCAGTCGCCTTCCATCCAGCCGGGCGCGACGGCGTTCACGCGCACGTCCGGAGCAAGATTCAGCGCCAGCAACTTCGTGAGGTTCACGACCGCCGCCTTGCTTGCCGCATACGGTAGCGGCTGCGGGCCGGGACGCAGTCCCACGATGCTGGCGGTATTCACGACGCTGCCGCGCGCGGCTTTCAGTAGCGGCGCGGCGGCGCGCGTCACCTGAAACATCCCCCGCACGTTCACGCCGAAGACGCGATCCCATTCCTCGGCTGTCATGGCTTCAAAGTCGGCGGGCTTGACGTTCGATGTGATGCCGGCATTGTTGACCAGCGCATCGAGCCGTCCGAACTCCTGCTCCACGGCGGCCAGCATCTGGCGCACGCAGGCGTCATCGCTCACGTCGCACTTGAAAAGCAGAGTCTTCGCGCCTTTGGCCTGTGCCAGCGCCGCGGTTTCGCGCGCCGCGTCTTCGCTGCGGCTGTAGTTGATGGCCACGTCGTAGCCCGCCGCTGCCAGCGCCACGGCCGCGGCCCGGCCAATCCCTGTTGCGGCTCCGGTCACCAGTGCGGCTGGCTTCTGCTGCGTCATTCTTTTCCCCTTGGGCTTGCCGAATTTGTTTACGACGCTTGCAGCGCGCTCGCGCCTGCCACGAATTCCCGCGAAGGCTTGGGACTCGCGAATAAAATCGCTGCGCCCCCGATCAGCGAGGCTGCTCCGATCGCCAGAAAGAGTCCGGACGTATTCGGCGTGTATTGCTGCAGCAGCCCGGTAATAAACGGCCCCAGAATTCCGCCGGCTCGCCCGACCCCGAGCATCATTCCAACCGCGGTGCCGCGCACCTCGGTGTCGTAGGAAGCTGCCGTGAAATTATTCAAAACGTTTTGCCCGCCGAGGATGCAGAAGCCGGCCGCGCCCACGCAGATCACGTTCAAAGCGTGAATATTGACGGCTGCGAGAATTCCGACGGAAACCGCCCCGCCCAGCCACCACGCGGCCATCGCTTCGCGATCTTTTCCGCCGCGATCCGCCAGATAGCCGCACAGCAACGACCCGATGAAGGCCATCGCCTGGATCAACGCGCCAAAACTGAAGCTGGTCGCGAAGCCCTCGCCGCGCTGCATCATGGCGGTAGGCACCCAGCCTGACAGGCCCCAGATGCCAAACAAAATAAAAAAGGCAGAAGCCCAGACCGACAGCGTGGTCTTCCGGTAGCGGGCCGACAGCAGCAACGAGACATGTGCCGGCTGGTCGCTCGGCTCCGGAAACATGAAATTCCCATTCGGCCGCCCGGTAGCGCGCGCATTGCGAGGGATTCAGCCGGCACAGAATTTCCGTGATGCCCCGCCAGTCTCCTCGCATCGCCGAAAATTGCAGGGATTCCGGCAGCGCCGCGTGACACACCAGTACCAGCACCACCGACAACGACGCCGCGTAGTACAGCGCGGGCCAGCCGAACAGGGGCGTCAGATAAATTCCAATCGCCGCAGCCACGATACCGCCCGTAGCCCAGCCGAGCGCCCAACCCCACATGGAAAACGTGTTGGCCAGCCTGCGCGGCGCATATTCATTGACGTACGTCACGCCCAGCGGCAACAGTGCCCCCATGCCCAGGCCGGTGAGCAAACGCAATCCGCAGAAACTGAGGAACGAACGCCCGAACGCCGCCGTTGCGAAACTGAAAAGCGTCACAATCCACAGCGCCGCGAGCAGCGTCGAGCGCCGGCCGTAGCGATCGGAAAATTTCCCCTGCAACAGGGCGCCGATCATGAAGCCGATCAGCCCGCTCGAAACCAGCAGGCCGGCCTGGCTGGGCGCCAGATGCCAGGGCTTCGCCACGTAATGAATGACGTAAGCGGGATTAAACGTATCGTAGCCGTCAAAGAAGACCACCAGGCCAATAAGCACCGCCAGAAACCGATGGTAGCCGCCGATCGGAGCGTTGGCGATTTCTTCGCGAACGTCAATCATCCGAGGCATACCTGCTTCCCGGGGTCGCGGAACGCTGAGGGGTTTCTGGGCCGTCGCATCTCCGCCCGCCGTTTCCCAAGAGCGATTCAGTTAATTCTGAACACGTTCAGTTTAATCGCGTTCCCAAAGATGTCAAGCGGGGCCGTGCCCGAATGCTGCCATCGTTGGTTCTGTGTTGCTGTTTCGATCTCGCGAAATGCGAAGACCGATCTAGAGGCAAGCTCCCCAACAAAGACACATCTGCTCTACAGCGAGCGGCTGCGCACGGCCGGCTCATCTTCCGTGCCGCTGATTCGCGGCCATAGCAGGCCGAACACCACCCACACCAGCCCCGCGGCGATGACGATCAGCATCAGCAGCCGCAAGCTCTTGGCCAGCGGCGCGGCCTCCAGGGACGGGAACGGAATCTGGTACTGGCGCAGCACGGCGTAGCGGTCAGTCATCCAGTGCCATGCGGTATGCGCCACAATCGCGGATAGAATGATCGTGCCCATGCGCTCGGCCACCACGTACCGGAACAGCAGGTCCAGCGCCGGAATCAGCAGTGCCAGCACCAGCAGTTGCCCCAGCTCCACACCCACGTTGAAGGACAACAGCGAAGCCAGCAGATGCGAGCCGGCGAACTGCATGGTCTGCCGCAGAGCGAAAGAAAAGCCGAATCCGTGAACCAGTCCGAAGGCGAACGTAATCATCCACCGCCGCTGCACCGTGGCTCCGCCCACGATGTTTTCCAGCGCCATGTACACGATGGACATGGCGATCAGCGTCTCAATCAGCGGCGGGAACCACAGCGCGTCCGGCGCTAAATTGTAGGCCGAAGCGATCAGCGTGATCGAATGTGCGATCGTAAACGAGGTGACCACGGGAATAAGCGCGCGGAACCGCCGGAACGGAATCACCAGGCAAAATAAGAACAGCAGGTGGTCGGTCCCATCGAGAATGTGCAGAAATCCCAGCTTCACAAACTGCCCGGCCGCCTGAAACCAGCGCGGATCGAGATGCACCAGTCCCGGATCGCCCAGGAATTCGAAGGCCCGAACCGAACCTCCGGGTGTCACGAAACGCAGCGCAATAACCACCCGCGCAGCCAGGCGGTCGAGTCCCGGATGAATCGAGAAGTGCGACTGATCGGACTGGATGGGATATTCGAAGTTGACGTCCAGCATCAGCTGATTCCAGAAGATCGCCGTGCCGTTGGAAAGCCTGGGGCTGGAAAAATGCGCCAGGGCCTGGTCGTAGGACGCGAACGACGGATCGGATTCCAGCGAGAGACGCGTCTCCACGACGCGCGGCTTGGGCAGCAAATGGTCGCCCTCATACACATCGATGAAATCGGAAACCCACAGCGTGGAGGCCTCGCGCAGTGTGGGATCGACGCGATCGAAATCCAGGTAGCCGTCGCCGTGCTCCGGAAACTCTACGTCGCGCATGGTTTTCAGCGGAACGCGCACCAGCACGTTCAAATGATTTCCGTCCGGCTTGAAAAACATCTGCACCGTGGCGTCATTCGGTATGTCATGAGCCGCGAGGCGAGCTGCTGGCGCCAGGGAGACGACTGCAAGCAGCGCAATTGCGATGCGCGAGATGGCCCGTTTGTGTGGCATGGACCAAAAGCGTACTGTCTGCAGGGCTTCCCTGACAAGAAAAATCCAGCGGCACGCCAGATGATTTTCAGACTTTTTTCAGTATACTTTCCGATCGCGCGGGACGTCTAATCCGACTGCGCTCGGTGGTCGCTCACGGATACGAATTGCGATGAAATCGCCGTGACTAGAGATCCGGCTTCCAGCGGCGTGTGCCAGCGTCAGATAGTTTGCCATTTCCATTCTGGGTGGAGGAAACATGCGGAGAATAGTCGTCCTCGCTGCACTTGCGGTCGTTCTGGCGTCAGCAACCACGTATGCGCAGGACAAGACGGCGCTGCGCGCGTATTTCATCGACGTGGAGGGCGGGCAGTCGACCCTGTTCGTCTCGCCCAGCGGCCAGTCACTGCTGGTGGATACGGGATGGCCCGGGGCTCGGGACGCAGGCCGCATCGTTAGCGTCGCCAAGGCCGCCGGCTTAAGCAAGATCGACTTTCTCCTCCTGACCCATTACCACGGCGACCACGCCGGCGGTGTCGTCGATCTCGCCGGAATGATTCCGGTCGGAACTTTTATCGACCATGGCCCTATCGGCGAGCAGACCCTAGGTGTCCCTCAAACTTATGCCGCTTATCTGAAGGTCCGCGGCGAAGGCAAGCACATCGTGGCGAAGCCGGGAGACAAGCTTCCCATTCCCGGGCTGGACGTCGAAGTCGTCTCCGCAGCCACCCAAACCATCTCTAAACCGCTGCGCGGCGCAGGGCAGCCCAACCCAACCTGCTCCGGATTCAAATCCAAGGACGAAGTAGCGGACCCCCTGCTGGCGGGCGAGAACAAGCAATCCGTGGGCATCGTCATCGCACTGGGGAAATTCCGGCTGGCGGATTTCGGCGACCTCACCTGGAACAAGGAGCATGATCTGGCCTGCCCGAATAACCTGGTCGGAGCCATCGACGTTTACGTCGTGTCGCACCACGGGCAAGATATCTCCAGCCTTCCCATGCTGGTGGACGCCATGCACCCGCGCGTCGCCGTCATGGACAACGGCGCGAACAAGGGCGCCGCAGTGCCCACGTTCGAAACGCTGAAAACCTCGCCCGGTCTGGAAGACCTTTGGCAACTACACTTTGCGACGGATGCCAAGGAACACAATGTGCCCGAAAAATTCATCGCCAATCAGGGGACGGGCGGCACGCTGGTGACTGGCGTACCGAACGAGGGTACCGTCTACACCATCGATCTGACGGCACATCCCGATGGCAGCTTCTCCGTGAAGAACACTCGAAATGGCTTCCAGAAGGATTACCCGGCTAAGCGCTAGGACCGGCGGAGAATTGCCGGTTGCCAACGGCCCGAAAATGGGCGTTTTTGGGCCAAATACTGCCGGAAAAGGCGCCTAAATTGCCAGAAAACGGTAATTTGGGTCTTCTCGAACTAGCCAGAAACACGATTTAATGCTAATATAAGGCATGAGCAAAGCGTACAGAATCGTGTTTGCGTGCCCTAAGGGCGGTCATATCATTAACTTACAGCGGAAATACGCCCGGCCCTCACTCTCGGAGAGTGAAGCCATGAAGGTCTTCGGCGAAGAGGAACTGGCCTGCGACAATCCGCGCTGCGGCTGGCACGGCAAAGTGTCGAAAACAAGGCTTTTAAGGATCCTTCCTTTCGACTGGATTTTCTCTCCAGCCAACGGATAAGCGCTCGGTTGGACTCCACCACCGGAGCGGCCTCTCCTGACTGCGCTGGCCCGAGGATCCGTCCGGCTTCTTTCGGTGTGATAAGTCTCTTCCAGAAGGCGATTTGGCTCGGCTTTTGAATTCAGTTCCCCGGCCTCCTTTGCTGAGCGAGATTCTCCCGAAATCATTCCAAACGCAGAGGATTGTCGCTAAAACCGCGCCAATATCGTTAGGCTGCGAACCTCGAACGTGTTAAAATGATGGTTGCTGAATTGCTCTTGTAAACCTTTAGTTTTCTGGAGGCCTGCAAGTTCAATCTTGCGGGCCATTTTTGTTTGGGCGTCGATCGCTGGAACGCGGTAGTTCGCCCGGGCGAATCGTTGAGGGTAGCGGTTGGAGCGAGGAGGGACGTTGAAAGCTCTCGTAGAAGGCGCGTACATCAAGCATTTTCAATATGGCCTGGGCGTAGTCACCGAATCCAATTCTGAGCGCACATCCATCGACTTTGACCTGCACGGCATGAAAAAGTTCGTCACCAGCATGATGGTGGTTGACGCCGCCGAGGGAACCCCGCCGAAACGACGCCGCGCCCGGAAAATTAAAAAATTAGTCGCAACACCCGCCGCGATCGCGCCAATCGGCGCCAAAGCTGCCGCAGCCAAGTGAGCCAGGAAGCCATTGTGCAATTCCAAGGCTACGAAGTGAAGGCGGAAGTCCGCGAATACACGTTCACAGTGCGAGAGACGGCCAGCGAACCTCGCGAATTCACCGTAACCATTCCCACGGTTGCCTTCAACCAACGCCTGCTAAGCATTCAGGACGCGCCGGACGTCTGCTCGCGCAAGCTGCGCCGGGAACTGGCCACTTACGCGAATCATCCTCCGGAAACGCACTTCGCCGTAAGCAACGCGGAGCTTGAGGATTACCGGACTGCCCGCGCCCCCCGAACGCCTCGCTCGCCTTTCAGTCGAAAACCTGTCGAAGATTACTGAAGATTCCGCAACGAAGGTGCCGCCACACGGCCGCAGTCCGAAGTACGCGCCGATTAAGCGTCGCGAGACCTCAGCAAATGTCGCACAATCATGTTCAGGACGCTGAGGATCAACCCGCCCAGAAACGCCGGCCACAGACCCACCACGACGAACCCGGGCACGAAGATCGCCGCGAACTTCAGCATCAGCGCGTTGATCACCAGCCAGAAAATTCCAAAGGTCAGGATGGTCAGCGGAAACGTCAGTATCTTCAGCAGCATTCCGATCGTGCCGTTCACCAGGCCGATCACCAGCGCGGCGATCAGCGCCGTGCCAAAGCCGGTGACGATAAATCCGGGAACAAAATGCGCCACCAGGAGCAAGCACAGCGCGCTCAGAATCCAGTGTGCCAGTAATTTCACCATGTAGATCCCCCCCCCGCGTTCGTCGGATCAATTCCGTGAAATAGTACGCTGGGATGGCCTCGGCGCATAGCATTTCCCTGCTAAACAACGGCGCTTCGGCGCGACACGCGGGCCGCCCGCCGATTTGGATTCTCCAACGGCGGCTGGCGGTGTATAAGTGTCAGGACTTGGACATTTTCAGATGAAATCCCGGCGACGGCCGGGCAAACGGAGGAATGCATGCGCACTCTGGGACTCAGTTTGGTGCTGGCACTTACAGCGGCGGCGATGACCATGGCGGGAAAGCCGGCGCTCAACCTGGCGGGAGCACAACCGACGGCATTGCCGTCCGCTCAGGCGCCCGCCGCGCAGATGGATGCTTCGGCAATGAAAATTTTCTCTTCCGCAGCGGACGTGCAGGCGCTGCTGGCCAAGGCCAAGGCAGAACACAAGGAAGGCCAAGTGATGGTTGCCGAACACATTCTTTCCCTGCCCCCGTACATCGCCAATCTGGAATACCGGCCCGTGGAGGGCGCGGTGGCCGTGCATGAAACCGAAGCGGAGATGGTTTACATTATTGACGGCACCGGCACGTTGACCACGGGCGGAAAGGTGGTCGGTGAAAAACGCACCAATCCTAAAAATCTTTCGGGCACATCCATCGACGGCGGAACGGCGCAGGCAATCAACAAGGGAGACTTCACGATTATTCCCGAGGGCACTCCGCACCAGTTCAAGCCCAGCGGCGGCCCCTTAGTGCTGATGACGCTGCACATACCGCGGCCCGCCAGCGAAATGCAGTAGCGCGGCGAACACAATCCGAACCAGGAGCGAGGACACTATGAAATTTTCAGTCGTGAAAACTGCTTTGCTCGTGGCTACCAGCCTGCTCGCCGCTTCCGCCGCTTCCACCGGCGAAGGCGTGCCGGCCGCCGTTCACTACATTCCGCATGACCAGGTGGCTACGGTCATGGCCAAGGGCGGGCCGATCATCAACGACCCCGGCCTGCTGGTCCTGGCGAATCGCCGCGAAGCCGGCGCCGTGGAGTATCACGAGCACACCAACCATATTTTCATCATTGTGGAGGGCGAGGGCACGATGATCACCGGAGGCACGATGGTTGGCGCGAAGCGCACCAACGCCGAGCAGATGACCGCGACGTCGATCGATGGCGGCGAAACTTTCCATCT
Organism: uncultured Acidobacteriota bacterium; assembly: GCA_963774805.1. Classification (GTDB taxonomy): domain Bacteria; phylum Acidobacteriota; class Terriglobia; order Acidiferrales; family UBA7541; genus Palsa-360. The sequence continues at coordinate 85,267 of CAVZGK010000001.1, read as the reverse complement.
GACCAAAGGCGACGTGATCACCATCCCGGCTAAAACGCCGCACTGGTGGAAAGAGCTCTCCACTAAAAACATCGCGTACTACGCCGTCAATATTGAGAGCAAGTAGATTGGACGAGGAACGATGAACCATCGACGGTGCGTAAAAATCCAGTGGTTGGCGGGCTTCCTGATCCTTGCGGCGTTCAGCCCAAATGCGCGCGCCCAGAAAAGCTATCCCCCTGCCAATGATTTGCCGAATCCCTACCGCACCATCACCGGATGGGCTCCGCTGCCCGACGGGCGAAAATGGGGCGCGACTTCCGGCGTAAGCATCAGTCCGGAGGGAAATATCTGGACCTTCGACCGCTGCGGCAAAAATACTTGCGCCGGTTCCGATCTCACTCCGATTTTCGAGTTCGATCCATCCGGTAAGGTGCTGCACAGTTTCGGCGCGGGAATGTTCCTATTGCCTCACGGCATTTTTGCGGACAAAGACGGCAACGTGTGGGTTACGGACGGCGTGGGCGGAATGCTTACGCCGGACGATGCCGGGAAACACGGAAAAGGCCATCAAGTATTCAAGTTTAGCCCGGACGGAAAAATTCTGATGACGCTCGGAAAAGCCGGCGTTCCGGGAAATACTCCGGACACGTTCAACCGGCCATCGGCCGTGATCGTTGCGCCGAACGGCGATATTTTCGTGGCCGATGGGCACGGTTCTCCGCCGGGCTCCGAAGTGAACGCGCGCGTCATGAAATTCTCCAAGGACGGAAAATTTATCAAGGAATGGGGCAAGCTGGGATCGGCGCCGGGTGAATTCAGCGGCCCGCATGCGCTGGCTTTGGATTCCAAAGGCCGGCTGTACGTCGCGGACCGCTCCAACAACCGCATTCAGATCTTCACGCAGGACGGCAAGTACATCACCGAATGGAAGCAGTTCGGCCGCCCCAGCGCGATTTTTATCGATGTCGATAAGGATGACGCCATGTATGTGGCGGACTCGGAGTCCACGGACCAGCCCGGCTATGGTTACAATCCCGGCTGCAAGCGCGGCATCCGCATTGGCAGCGCGAAAACCGGCAAGGTGACGGCGTTTATTCCCGACCCTGATCCGAAAGGCCCGTCGAGCGCAGCGGAAGGCGTGGCAGCCGACCACCAGGGAAATGTATACGGGGCGGAAGTCGGCCCGATGGATCTAAAAAAATACGTGAAAAAATAGCAGGATTTCAATCGCGCGCTGCGCCCGCGATGCTCCGTGATTGCTACGGAACTCCATGCGGCGCGCTTCAGCTTGCCGCAAGGAACGCGCCGAGAGCGTAGAGGAAACCCGCAAATGAATCCAATCGGTATCCGAAGTAAACCGTCCCAGAAAACTTCTGTCGTACTCCTCATCGCAGCGATAATCCTGTCCCCGATGCTCTGGCCGGCAGGCCTTCGCGCGACGCCCGCCGACAAGCGCAAGCCGGGGCTCTACTGGACGCTCGAAACTGACAAAGGAAACATTTCCTGCAAGCTGTTTGAAACCGAAGCTCCGGTGACCGTGCGCATGATGGTGGGATTGGCCATCGGAAGAATTTCCTACGTTCATCCCGAAACCAAGCAGACGGAGCGCAAGAAATTTTTTGACGGCCTGGTTTTCGACCGTGTGATTCCAGGCGTGATGATTCAAGGCGGAGACTTGCTCGGCACCGGCGTGGGGCACCCGGAAGGGCCGGGTTTTCCCTACAAGAGTGAAATTGCGCCTTCGCTAAAATTCGATTCGCCGGGCCGGTTGGCAATGGCCAACAGCGGACCGGACACGAATGACACGCACTTTTTCATCACCGAGTCGGCCTTTCCGTCCTTCAACGGAAAATATACGATCTGGGGCCAGTGCGAAAACGTGGATGTGGTGAAAGCCATCGCGCAGGTGCCGCGCGATCCGGGAGACACACCCGTAACTCCTGTGCACATTCAGCACGTGGCCGTGGAGCGCGTCGGACCAACTCCGGCCGATGCGCCGGAAGCACCGGCTGCGGACAACTCCTCCAAATAAATCCGCCCCACACGCGATGGAGCAACAAAATCCCGAAAGAACTTTGCAAAATGCCGCCGCGCGTTTTGCATTGACAGCACTGCTCGCTAATGGGATAGTCGCGCCAATCGCGAGGTGTTCCTTGAAAATAAATTTTCTGGCCATCGTGGCGCTGGTGGTTTGTGTGGTGTCGCTCTCAGCCCCGGCCCTGGCGCACCACGGCGCTTCGGTCTATGACTCGACCAAACTGACTACGTTCAAAGGAACCGTCACCGAATTTCATTTCATGAATCCCCATACGGAAATCATTTTTGACGTGACTGGCACCGACGGCAAGGCCGACAAATGGACGGGTGAAGCGCCCAGCCTGACCGCCATGTCCCGCCTCGGATGGAGCAAGAGCATGTTCAAGCCGGGCGACCAGCTTACGTTTGTCGGCAACGCGGCCAAGAGCGGCTCACACATCATGCGCCTGCGCAAAGTGGTTTTTCCCAACGGCAAGGAATCGGTAATCGATCGCAGCGAAGACTATGCGGAATAAACGTCTCCCGGGAGGCTGCGAAATGTTTTTTCGAGTACTGGCAGTGATGCTCGCTGGCGCGGCGATGCTGGCATCGGCGCCCTCCGCACCCGCCCAGACGACAAAAATATCCGCCCTGAAAGCGCAGACGCCCCCTCCCCCGGCGGATCTCTCCGGAGTCTGGAGGCGTTCGCGGCGCGCCCCGGACAAAGCGAGAAAGTACACCATCTACGAATTGGCATTCGCAATTACCAGCGAGAAGCCATCGATGACTCCCTGGGCCGAAGAAAAATTCAACGCCAATAAACCCGAGATCGGTCCTCGCTCGGTATCGCTTTCGGAATCGAATGATCCCATCCTGAAATGCGCGCCGCCGGGCGTGCCCCGCGTCTATCTCGTGCGCGCCGAGCCGATTGAAATCGCCAACCTGCCCGGGCGGGTGCTGATGATTTTTGAATACGACCATTTTGTGCGCAATATTTTTACCGACGGGCGCCCGCATCCCAGCGATCCGAATCCCACGTGGATGGGCGACTCCATCGGCAAGTGGGATGGCGACACGCTGGTGGTGGACACGATTGGGTTCAACGATAAAACCTGGCTGGATAACGACGGGCATCCCCATTCCGAAGATCTGCACGTGATCGAACGCATCCGCCGCGTCAATCACGATACGCTGACCATCGACACCACGATCGAAGATCCCAAGGCTTACACCAAACCCTGGGGCGGCCACGCCATTTACGATTTGAAGCCGGACTGGACTCTCGGCGAGATGGTTTGCGAAGACAACGAAACCTACGGAGACATGCAGCAGAAATCGGAAGGCAAAGCGCCGACCCAGTAGGACCGGCTTCACGAGTTGCGGAAAACGTGTCCCATCTTGTCATTCTGAGCGAAGCGAAGAATCTCTCTTCGATCTAAGTGCGAGCAAAAAAAGAGAGACCCTTCGCTTCGCTCAGGATGACAGCGTTATGGGTTTTCCGCGGCCTGTTTAGTTTGCCTGCATTCGTTCGCGCCGGACACGATCAAAACCAACAGGCTGAAGCCTGTTCTACTAAAACACGCTCCCGTTTTTGGAAATCAACTTTGCCGGCGCGCTGATCCGCGCGGGCGGCGTGGCGTTCGCTCCGGCCTGAATCCCATTCGGGCCGACCGCCAAAAGTGATTTGTCCGTTTCCAGGCAAGACCAACTGCCCGCGCTCTTCGGATCGCCCGTACCCTTGTAATGCGCGGCTTCGGGAAATTTGCACAGCGGCATGGTGCGGTCGACGACGTCGTTTGTGGAATGGGTCGCGGGAATCGCATCGGGCGGGATGCCCCGCTCAGTCCAGTTCTCCAGCGCAGTGAGTGTGTCAAACGAGTTCGGTCCCGAGCCCAAAACGCAGTGCTGCATGCCGGGAACCATGAAAAGGCGGGCATGCTGCTGCACTTTGGCATAGCCGCCATTTTCCTGGGCCAGATCCTCGTAGAACCAGATGCTGCTATACGGAGAAATAATCAGATCCTCATAGCCGTGGTAAATCAGCAACTTTCCGCCTTTGGAAAAAAAGTCTCCGAAGGCTGCAGGATCGTCAGGGATGTCATCCGCAAGACGGGAATAGACCTGGTTCAGCGCCTCCGTTTTCACCACGCCATTGGATTCCAGCGAATTGTTCATGTCCGCGCCGGCATCGGCATAGCCGATTTTCATCAGAATGTTTTGCGCCAGCGACCAGTTAGCCGGAACAGTGGAGTCGCCCCACGGCTTGGCAGAGGAAGGATCGGACGGCGGAGCGTCGAGGTAATTCGTCGCGCCGCGGACGGTGATGTTCACCTGGCCCAGATTTCCGACGGACGCGCCAGGGTAAATGAGCTTGCCTTGTTCATCGCGCACCGGGCTCATGATGGTTTTCAAGGCATTGGCCTGCGCCTGCGTGAGCGTTTCGGGAACCAGCGCGCTGGGATCGAACGCGCACTTCGCGGGATTTTGAATCAGGCCGTCGGCCACGCCGTCAGCCTTGTCGCACTGTTTTAGGATCGCCGCGGCGACGGCATCGAATTTTGCCGCGGGAATGTAAGCATCCAGCAGGGCTTTGATGTTTTTTACGCTCCACAGCGACGTGCCCACCGGATCGAGCCACGGCGAACCGGCAATGATGCCGTCGTAATCGGCGGGAAAGCGGGTGGCTTCGATCAGCCCCATTTTCCCGCCGTTCGAACAGCCGTCAAAGTAGGAACGGCGAATCGTCTCGGTGTGGTAGTAGGCCTTGACGAGGAGTTTGGACGCAATCGTCACGTCATGCACGGCGCGATAAAAATAATCGACGATTTTCGGCGTGTCTGGAGCGCGCGGCGCGGTGTATTCCCACGTCGGATTGGCGACCAGATGCCCCGTGTCCGTGATGGCCGTAGCGTAGCCTTTCACCAGGAACTGCGCCTGATCGGCGGGATTCGCCGAAGATGTGAGTGTTCCGGCCAGCCCGCCGACGCCATGAAATATGAATTTTCCATTCCAGTTTTGCGGCAGGATGACTTCAAAATTCGCGCTGCCTGCCTCGGCGCCTTCGCTGGTGGTGGTGACCGTGCCCTTCACATCGCAATAGGCGGGATTGGGCGCGGCGGCGGAGACGATCGTCGAGGAGACGACCGTAAGATTCGGGATGTTCAGCGCGTTCAGTGCCGGCACGTTGCACTCGGCACGCGCCGGGATCACTGCGAGCGGCACACTGAGGCACAGCACCAGTGCAAATCGCATCCCGAATTGCTGGAGGCCTGCAAAACATTCCCTGCGAATTTTCATTGGCGTCCCTCCGGAGGGGAAAACATCCATCTATGTTGCAAAACCATAAATCGCGATGACAGAGTAGACCCAAACGGTCCCCAAAGTCACTAGCGCGAGCTCGCAGCGCGGGGCCGGAACCGCGGTCGCCGCATTGCATTTGCTCCCCGGTATGACTTAGGATTAGCCCCACTAACAAGACGCTCGTCCGGTGCGTGCGCGAATTTTTGCGTCCGGCACTAAAATCCGCGGGAGGTTAATCAAAAGGTATGCATAAGAAATTATCCGTCCGCACAATTTCCAAAGGTCTCGGAATTCTTGCGCTATCGATCGCCGCGTTCGGCCTGGGTGCGCCCGGCCTGCGCGCGCAAGCCCCGGCCGCGCCTCCCAACCCCGCCCCACTCGCGGCTGACATGAAGGGCAAAACCGCCGACCAGTTCTACAAAAAGATTGAAGCGCTCAAGGGCATTCCCGCCGATCAGGTTCATCCGGCGATGGAATACATCACCACGGCCCTGGGCGTGGGCTGCGGCTACTGCCACGTGATCGGCCATTTCGATTCCGATGACAAACGCGAGAAACACGTGGCGCGCAGCATGATTCAAATGACCATGGCGCTCAATCAAACGGTGTTTGACGGCAAGCGCGAAGTGACCTGCTTCACCTGCCATCGCGGCGTAGCCAAAGCGGAATCCACACTGCTGCTGGCCGGCGATAAAATGCCGAAGGAAAAATCGGCCCTGGAAATTTTTCCCGCGCTGGCTCTGAAGAATTACACCAATTTGGATGCCGCGATGTCTCCAGGCAAGGCGCCCGCAACCGTAATGTCCGGCCCTGCGCCCGCGCCGAAACCGGAAGCCGCCGCTCCCGCCCCGCTGCCTACGGTAACCAGCGTCTTCAGCGAATATGAACGTGCGCTCGGCGGAAAGGCCGCGCTGGAAAAAGTAACTTCGCTGTCCTTGAAAGGGACCGCTGACATGCTCGTGCCTCCGCCGCCCGGACCTCCGGGAACGCCCGCGCCGCCTCCGGCAATGGGCACGGTGCCTGCCGAGCACTACGTCAAAGGCATGAAAGGCGTCCTCTCCGTGACATTTCCGGGGCGGCCCACGGTGTCCATGGGTTATGACGGAACCATCGGTTGGCACAACACTCCGATCCGCGAAGATACGGGGGATGAATTGCGCCTGCTGGTTGAACTCGGAGAAAAGTTTCCAGGCCTCGAATTTCGTGAAGATCACACCAACGTGCAGGTCGACGCCATGGAAAAAATCGGCGACCGCGATACCTATCGTGTGGTTGGCACGCGCAAGGACGGCTTCCTTGTTCTCGACCGCCTCAACTTCGATGCGCAAACCGGCCTGCTCCTGCGCTCCTACACCACGATGCAGAGCGTGATCGGTTCCTTCCCTGAGGAAACCTTTTACGAGGACTACCGCGACGTCAGCGGCGTCAAGGTGGCATTCACTAACCGGGTCGTCAGCGCGGAAGGCAATCGCGTCTACAAGTGGGCCCAGGTGGACGCTAACGCTGCGGTGGAGGATGCGAAGTTCATGAAGCCCTCGCCGCCGGCGCCGAAACCGGCTGCAGACTAACCCAAGCCAGCCGCCAATTACTGAATTCGGATCGAGCCGATGTAGCGCTCGGTCCGGATTTTTTTTGTGTGTTTTGTTTCCGTCGAATAGCAAAATTCGCCGGCTGAAGCCGGCGCCACAGATTTTCAAAATGCGAATTTCACGGCGAGCTGCATCAGGCGGGGCGGCGCGGCCTTCACGATCTGTCCGAATAGCGGGCTGGAGATATTGCCGTTCACGGCTTGCGGGCCGAAGAACTGCGGATGATTGAAGACGTTGAAAGTTTCCAGGCGGAACTGCAGCGACTTGGTCTCCGCGATGGCCACGCTTTTCAACAGGGCCAGATCCGTATTCAACGAACCGGGACCATAGAAATAACGCCGCGACGCATTGCCCGGCGTGCCCAGCGCATTGACCGAGAACAGCGAAGTGTCAAAGTACGGCTGTCCGCTTCCTGGATGGGAATTCAGATTCAGGGGACCGGCGGCTACGTCGGGCAGATCGAAGTAGCGTCCATTCACGCCGTTTGGATTGCTGCCCTGCAGGGAGTTGTCGCCGGAGACGGAGAGAGTTACAGGCAGCCCGCTGCTGGCCCGGGTGATGCCCGAGATGATCCAGCCCTGCGTCCAGCCGTTGGAACGGTGCAGAAAACGCTCGAGCGGCAGCGTGTATTCGTAGGTTACGACCAGATTGTGCTTCAGATCGAATGCCGAGAGTGCGCGCGTCTGCGCAAAGTTGAATGGATTAACGACGTCCGCAAGGCTGGAAGCCTGGTCGATCGATTTGCTGTAGGTGTAGGCGATCATCAGGTCCAGGCTCTTGGTGCTGTGCTGCAACGTGGCCTGAAACGAATTGAAATTGGAATTGCCGATGCTGCCCTCGTAATCATCATTTCCGAAGGCGCAGCCGAGTCCCTGCCGCGTACAGGCAATGGTCTGGCCTGAGGAATTCACGTACGAAGAATTTTCTCCGCCCGGCCCGCAACCCGGCAAAGACAGGCACAGCGCGGGATTTCCGGGATTGGCCGAGTAGACCACCAGCAGATGATGAGCCTGCGAACCGACGTAGCTCAGATTCAATACGGTATTCACATTCAGTTCCCGCTGAACGGAAAGAAAGTAATTTTCCGTGTAGGGATATGTGTTTGAGGGAGGCGGCGCGGTCATTCCCGCGATGGAAGGAAATTGCGAGTAATCAATGGTCGGATTTGGATGCGTTATGGTCGCATTCAGCGGCGGAAACACCAGTGGAAAGGGGTTGATGGCCGTCTCACCGCTGGCCGCCGTAAACGGCGTGGCGAAAAGAGGCGCGAGTGGACTGGTGTAGCTGAGACCATAGGGCGGCTGCGGCTCATCGAACGCAATGGTATTGCCCTGAATCACCGAATAATAAATTCCGTAGCCCGCGCGAATGCTGGTTTTCCCCGGGCCTCCCACGATCTTGCCGAGCCAGCCGATGGAAACCCGCGGAGAATAGGCCACGCCCAATCGCGGCGAAAATCGATTCATTTGCGGGACGAGCGTGGCCGGCACTCCGCGGTCCGTGGGATAGACCAGGCTCGGCGGCGCCGTCGGATACACTTGCGACTGCTGCCCCGGAAGAAACGTGGGAATCTGGTTGTATTTTTCAGACCAGTAGCGCATCACTTCCCAGCGCAGTCCATAGTTCAGCGTCAGGTTCGAACGGATCTGCCAGCTATCCTGTGCGAAGACGCCCGCATATTTGTGGCGCGGGAAAAAAGCCTGAGAATCGGCCTGATTGTAAAGATTCGGCGCCCCCACCAGAAAATCCACAAAATCCGAGCCGGTCTGCCCGCCGTTAAATGAAAAGCCGCCATTGAATTCGGGATTGGGATGCACGTTCACCTGATCGACAACCAGCTGGATTCCGGCTTTCAGCGTGTGCTTGCCCAGAACGATGGAAAAATCGTCGCCGGCCGTGTAAGTGTCATTCACCTGCGTAAGATTGGTGATGGGAGTGCCCATGACGAAGGAATTGAACGCCAGATTTTCAATTCCCTCAATCGACGGAGCGAGCGGAACGATGCCCTGCGTACCCACGCCGGTAACAAATCCCTGCGACGCCAGGCTCGGCCCCACTCCGCCGGCGGGCTGGCCGACGTTGTTGTAGGTGCGCATGAAGCTTAGATGGAATTCATTCACGCGGGAGGAGCCGAAAGTTCGGGTGTCCCCGAGATTGAGAAGCTGCGCCGTTCCCAAATTTAATCCGCCGAATCCGGGAACAGACGCTCCGCCCTGCCCGGTGGGATACGGGTTGCTGACGAAAAACTTGTCGTAAAAATAGTAGGCGGAGAGATCTCCCCAGCGCGTCGCGGCGAAGTCGACGCGAATGCTGCCTTTGTCATCGCGCACGCGTTCGGACTCCGAGCCGCTGGAAAACACTGCGCTGCCAACATTCGGCGAGGGAATATATTGCAGCAGGTGCTGCGCCGGAGCCGACCACGCGTCCATCGGAAATACGCCATTCGGAAAAACGCACTGCGCGTACGTCGTGCAGCCCGCCGTGTAATACGGCTCGCCCGGTGAGACGGTGACTGCCTGCCCAACCGCGTTCGAAAGGCTGTTGGACAGCTGCGTCGCGAGGCAGGTGCTGACCACATTGCACGAGGACACTGTGCACGGCCCGCCGTTGCAGCCCGTTTCGAACAGTTCCGCATCGCCCAGCAAGTTCCCGGAGCGGTCGGCCAGCGTCGGAACCGGAATCTGCCCCGTGGAAATACCCTGCGTGGTGCGTGTTCCCTGGTAGTCGGCGAAGAGAAATAATTTATTCTTTCGAATGGGGGCGCCGACGGTGGCTCCGAACTGATTCTGCCGGTACGTGCCGACCACGGGATCGAAAAAATTCTTGGCGTCCAGCGCCGTGTTGCGCAAAAAATCGAACGCGCTGCCGTGCAGTTGGTTGGTGCCGGATTTGGTGACCACGTTCACGATTCCGCCGGAATAATTTCCGTATTCGGCGTCGAAATTATTGGTGAGGATGCGGAACTCGGCGATGGAGTCAAGATTCGGCACGATCAGCGTGCCGCCGTTCATCAATTCCTTGACGTCGCCGCCGTTGACCAGAAATCCGTTGGCATCCTCGCGCTGCCCGGAGATCGACTGGTTTCCGGGATTTAGTCCGCCAGACGGAGCGATCGCCACCGAGGCCCCGGCCATCACGACGGAGTCCGGCGTTTGCGTGGATACCGGCACGATGCCCGGCTGCAGAGACATCAAGTCCGTGAAGCTGCGGCCGTTGAGCGCCACGCCGGTCATGACGTCTCCCGTGACCACTTCTCCCACTTGCGTGCTCTGCGTCTCGATGTGCACTCCGGCCTCGGACACGATCACTTCTTCCGACTGGCCGCCCATCGAGAGCGTCACGTCCGCGCGCAGCTGCGAATTTACGTCCACCACCAGGCCGGTGCGCTTGTAGGGCTCGAAGCCCTCGCGAATCACTTCAATTTCGTAACGGCCCACGGGAAGCGTCGTGAAATTGTAAAAGCCGTTGCCGTTCGTTTTCGTGGTCTGTTGAACAGCCGTATCCAGATTGAGCGCAGTGACCGTCGCGTCCAGAATCACGGCGCCGGACTGATCGGTCAGCGTCCCGGAAATGCTTCCGACCGTGTCCGCCAAGAGCGCGCACGGAACGCAAATTCCGGATAACATTACCAGCATCAATAAATGCCAGCTGCGCCGCGCCGCAAACAGATTCCGAATCATTCAGACAATCTCCGATTCAGTTCGATGGACGGGCATTCGTTTCCATTCTGTTTGGGATTGCCTGGAGCTCGCATCCCCGGGTTCGCCGCAAACTCGCTCGCGCTTCTCTAAAGCCCAGGAAGCTCTTTGCCATTCACCGCGACCTTTAATGCGAATCCCGGACCGGAAGTAATGCCCATGGAGACGCCATTGCGCGCGGGGTGCGTCTCCACGGTGACTCGGTCTCCGCGTTTCAACGTGTCCTTATTCCATCCGCGGCGAGACATCGCAATCGTGGAATTCATTTCCAGCGTCCAGTGCCGGATGGCTCCCGCGTCGTCGGCAACGTCCACGTGCGCCAGGCAATGGGGATTGGCCCATTCGAAGTCCGTAACCGTTCCGACAAGGACGATCGTTTTGGCCATGTCGTAGTTCGTATTGCCGTGGTGCGCGGAAATCGATGTGGCCGCCAGAAAAAAAACCGCGGCGGCAACTGGCGAAAGGAAAGTCCGACGGTTCATGTCACACCTCGGCAGCGGTCAGGCGTCGCTTCACCGCGGCGCAGCGATCGCTCGCACACCGCGCCACAAATAGCGGCGGAAATTCTCAAAGTAATTCCGTACCAGCGGGATCAGACGTAAGCAATCCAGCGTCCCGCCGCAACGATCCCGAACCACAACAGGATGGAAATCAATCCTGCCGCGCGGGCCGAGAGCGGTCCCACTCGATCGTTCTCCCATGTCCCGACGCTTTTATACGCAACAGCGTGGAAGATGAGCGCGTTCATCCCGGCGATGACGATCAGCACCATCTTGACCTGGAACCCGAGATTGACGTACATCTTGGTCGCCTCGGACGAAAACAGGAGAAACCCCGTAACCACTTGAATGATGAACCCGACGAGAGCCCAGGGAATGAAGCGCTCCGCGAGTTTGGAAACGGATTCGTCGCGGAACGTGAGCCCCATCAGCCGCAGGTCAAGGATGGATGTTGCGCCCACCAGGAGAATGATGCCGAAAATGTGCACGGTCTCAATGATCGGAAACAGCCACAACGATTCCCGGATGGAAGTGCCCACTCCGGTCTGTTCCAGCCACTGGCAAATCACACTGATTAAATGCATGTCCTCAAGCCTTTCGACGCTTCGTTAAAATTGCGGCAGTAATTGCCGTGCGAAAACGCAGATCCAATGAAAATCCGTACGAATCACTTTCCAATGAATGCGCCTCTTCCCTGCCGCTATGTTCCCCCGGGGCCTTCAAACGTCAGTTCCCTGCCATTCGGCAAAACGACTTTCTCGATGCGCATGGAGAACGAGCCATTGCGAGCCGGATGCCCGGTGGCCGTGATCGGATCGCCGGGTTTCACGGTTTTGCGGTCCCAGCCTTCGCGCACCAGCATATTGGGGCTGGTGCCTTCTCCGAACCATTTTTGCGTGGTGTTCTTTTCGCCTTTGACGGCGATCACCAGCATGGCGTGGGGATTGTTGAACTCAAACGAATCGACGGTCCCCATGATGGTGACAACCTTCGTCTCGTCAAAGCTGGCCTGGCCATGATGCGCGAATGCCGGGTAAACCGACGCACCGAACAATACGATCCCAGCCACCATCGCAGAAAAATTATTGAACCGCATCTCTAGCCTCCGCGGGTGCGTGCCCGCCAATTCGAATCGGCACTGCCTGTGATTGGAAAGGACCTGCCCTATTATCCGGCGAAGAAGGGGCATTGCGGCGTTAAATCGGAGTTAAACCTGCGGATCACTGTGGCGGCGGCCGGTGAGGGCGCTCAGACTCACTGGGGAAGAAAATTTCTTTCCGCTGCGAATTTGTAACCGAATCCAACCACGGTAACGATCAACTGCGGGGTTTTCAGGTCTTCTTCGAGCTTCTGCCTGAGCCATGCCACGTGCACGTCGACGGTGCGGCTTGGCGTATGCACGCCGTAGCCCCACACTTCGCGCAGCAATTCTTCGCGCGAGAGCGTTACATTCGGATGCTCCGCAAAATAGCGGAGCAACTGGAATTCCTTGGCGGACATCGGAACCACGCGGCCGTCTCGCGTGACCTCCGTGCTTCGCGTATCGATCGCCACCACGCCAAAACGGTATCGCGCCGACTGCGGCTCGGGTGGAGTCGCCGCGCGACGCAACAGCGCTTGGACCCTGGCCAGCAGCTCCGGCATCTGAAACGGCTTGGTCAGATAATCGTCGCCGCCGGCTTTTAATCCCGAGACTTTGTCCTTCGTCTGCCGCCGCGCGGTGAGCATCAGGATCGGCGTGGTCGATCCCGCCTTGCGCAGTTTCTGGCACACCGCCAGGCCCGATTGCCCGGGCAGCATGAGGTCCAGCAAAATCAGGTCCATCGGCTCTTGCAACGCCATCGCAAGCCCCGTGTCGCCGTCGCGCGCCACGCTCACACTGTAGCCCTGCTTGCGCAAACGGTCGCGCAGCGTGGTCACCAGGCCCGGTTCGTCTTCGACGATCAGAATTTTTGCGCTCATGTTTTCCGTGAATCCTGGACTTCGGGAAGCGGTTCCGCTGAAGACTGTTCAGCGTTCCCGGCAGCCACAAAATGCAGCACGACAGTCGTGCCGCGGCCCAGCTCGCTGGTGACGCTCACACGGCCGCCCATTTCTTCCATCATGCGTTTCACAAGGTACAGTCCCAGGCCAACGCCGCGAATCTGGTGATCGCGAACCGAGGGAACGCGGTAAAACGGTTCGAAAATGTGCGGGAGGTCTTCCGGAGCAATCCCGATTCCCTTGTCTGCAACACTGATTCGGACTTCCATTTTCGATTCCGAAGAAGCTGCGGTCGCCCGAATGGCCAGCCACTTGTTCGAGTTCGAATACTTAATGGCGTTGCTCACAACATTTTCGATGCAGGTGATCACCGCGGAAGCGTCAGCCACAATCGGCGGCAAATTGTCTTCAATCGATTTCGTCCATTCGAACCCTGCCTCGCGCAGGTTGGATTCGGATGTCGCCAGGCCCTGGGCGATAATTTCGGCCACTTCCACCCGTTCCAGCCTGTAGCCGGAAAGGCCGAACCTTCCGGCTGTAAAGAGAAGCACTTCGTCGACCAGACGTTCGAGCCGGCGTCCCTGCCCGCGAATCAAGCTGCCGTATTCCTGCATCTGCACCGCGTTTTCCACGACGCCATCGGCCAGGTTATCCGCCGCCGTGTTGATCACAGCCAGCGGCGTGCAAAGCTCGTGGGAGACGCCCGCTACAAATTCCATCTGCATGCGCGCCAGCGCACGCGAACGGCGAGCGCTGGTGAAGATCAGCGCCATGCTGGCGGCGAGCACCACCAGCAAGCCCAAACTGATGGCCAGATTACGGCGCCGCCATGACGCCACCGCCTCCTCGAGGGATCCCGAGGGATGCTGCGCGATCAATTGCCATTGTTCTCCGGGAGCGCTGGACTGCAGTGGAGCATGGCCGCGGCGCCGGGACTCTTCCCCGACGAGATCGAAGAGGTTGACCGTGGCGTCGGAAGAACCCGCGGCGAGTGAAAAATTCGTATCGGAAATATAGACGGTGCGGTACGGCGGCTGCGAAGTTCGCACGGCTACCACGAAGCTTCTCTGGCCGGCGGCGCCGAATTGCCGATCCACAAGATCGGGAAGGTAGTGGCTCGCCAAATATTCGCTGTTCAGTTTTACGATCAGCATTCCAATTGGCGAAACCGCCTGGCCGGATCTACGCTCCCCCGGCACAATTCGGAAGATGGGACGAACGAGTGCCGGCCCATCGCTGTAGAAGGTCCATGCGTAGTAGAGGGCTTCACGATCGCTGCTGACGAGTTCTGCCTGCTGCAGTTGATGATGGATCGGTCCACGCAGCGATTCCAGTTCAGATGGCCACAATGCGGGGCGAAATTCGGGATCGTTCCTGCTCAACGATTCGATTGCCTCCGGGGTCGGCGAGCCTTTCCAAATCCAAAGGCCTGAGACGAGTGGGGCGTGGGCGCCGGTGCGCTGCCAGCCGGCGAGTTGGCGCGACGCGTGCGCCTCAAGATCCGAAGGTTTCGTTTCCGGGTCAAGTTCCAAGCTGGCGCACAGCTGCTGAAAGTCGTAGGAAAATTCCTGATCGAAATTGCGCACGCTGGTTGCCAGGGAATTTTTCAGGCGCGCCTGCTCGGTTCGGCTGATCTCGCCGGTCCAGCGGTATTGATAGACCGCGAGTATAAACACGACCACGATCATCGCGATAATCGCGATCAGCTCAGCACCGAATCTGGAATGCCACTTCATGTGTTTTCTGCCGCGCGTCGTGCGCTGATCGGTTTGGCGAACGACCGCGCCGCGCGCGAACTATTTTTTCCGTGAGCCCGAGCGTTCATCTGCGCAAACATATTCCAGCAGGTGCCAGGTGGGCCTGCGCTTGAAAATTTGCTGGCCGCTCCAGGTTTTTGCGTAGGCCTTCGGATCGTCGATCGTCACATCATCCTGCAGCGTGTCGCGGTCAACTTTTCGAATTCGCTCGATCACGTGCAGGGCATCCGAATGAGGATGCCCGACTTGATCCAGCCAGGTCCGGTCATTTAATCCTGTCGTGTCGATCACCAGAGTGTCGTCTTCCCACCGGCCGATGGAATCGCCCATCCAGGTCAGATCCAATTCCTGGGGGTGTTCATGGCGATTCAGATAAATGTGGCGCACGTTGTGATCGTACTCAAACAGCATCACCAATTCGCCCGGCGTCTGAACGATCTCCATCGGAAAAGGAATCAGCAAGATGCGGGGCACTCCCGGAGGCAGGCAATTCAAAATCGGGTCTTCGGAATCAGGAGTAGCGCGCGGGCCGTAGCCGGATTTGACGTTTTTGAAGCGCTGCGCGGCCCACGGAAGGAAAGGCGGCTCGGCGGAACTGAAAGTGATGGCGTTCTGCCGCTCCATCCACACGCCGGAGAAATCCCGCGGACGATCCGCGGAGACGCCCGCTGATCCTCCACGAACGGAAACGCTTGTAGCAAGGAGCCACGCCGCGAACGCGAACGCGGCCATTCGAAAAAAGCTTGAGGAAATCCGGGGTTCGCGCAGGCATGCGCGGAGACGTGCGTTCAACTTCCCGGTCCCATCACTGCCGCGGAACATTCACGTCTGGCGCCTTTCGTGGTTTGAAGCCACTCAAGTTATCACCAGACCCGTCAAATTACGAGATTCCCGTACCGGAGAAGCGGTTCCGCACCGCGCCTGCAATTGGAATCGGGCAGCCGAATTGAAATTCGCAATTTTCCTGGATCGACGCCTTACGCCGAAAAGGAAGAGGGCGTGCCGCTCGCAACCGCCGCACGCCCTCCGTAAATTCTCGCCAAATTGCCGTCAGTTGGCGGGGTTAGCTTCCACTTTCGCGCTCTTGCCATGCAAGGCCTTCGGGAGCTCGACCTTAAGGAGGCCGTCCTTGACGAGGGCGCTGACCTTCGAACCATCGATGTCGGTCGGAAGATCCAGGGCGCGGAAAATCTCTGTCGCGGATCGTTCAGAGTACACGGTCCTGCCGCTGGTAGTTTCGTTGTCGAAAATGTGCTGGCCGGAAATAATGAGGCGATTTCCGTCTACATGAACATCGAGTTCGCTCGCCGAAAAGCCGGGAACTTCGGCGGTCACGGTCAATGCGTCGTCCGATTCCGCGATTGCCAGGTGCAGCGGGCGGAGCATCTCGGATTCGGCCTGGAGCCAGTCGGACAAGTCGTGTCCGATCGGGCGCCCGTTGCCTTCAAAGATCTCGAACGCTCTTCGCGCGATGGAGTCATAGATCTGTTGCATCCGGTCAAATGTCTGCTGGGCGTCCGTTGCTTTTGAAACGGCGGACGTTTTTACGGGCTGTAGTGCGGTTGCTGATTGAGGGGTCATTTCGATTCTCCTTCCGTGGCGTGGGGCGGGGCCGCGGCAGCTTAGCGCGGGTGGTGCCGAAAGCGGAGTCGGGGCCGTTGCCATCCAGCCACTTGTTTGTTGCGATTACCTGCGCTCACTCTACTCACAGTACAGGAGCGATGCAATGACGGAAATCACAATTGCATGAAATTTGCATGAGTTCCCGGATGCAGGCCGGGCGCAGTAGCCGCGGATTCCTACAACAGGACGATCTACAGCCGCTTACCGGGACACGGACTCGCCCCCGGCGCGGATCATTACCTGAGTTCCTTCCAGTCAGACCGCAAGAGTAAATCCCAAGTGGGCCGAGGCTTTCGGGTTTGATATGATTCCCGAGGTTTTCGATCCGCGGATCACTCCAGCGGTAGAGCCTAAACTGCGAAACGAATGACGCAATTATCCAAACTCCCAGAAACGCCCGACTTTCAAACTCTCTTTCAGTCCGCCCCAGGACTGTACCTGGTTCTGTCGCCCGACTTCATAATTGTCGCGGTCAGCGAGGCCTACCTGCGGGCCACCATGACCAAACGCGAAGAAATTCTGGGCCGCGGCATCTTCGATGTTTTCCCCGACAATCCGGACGACCCGGCCGCCACGGGCGTCAATAACTTGCGGGCCTCGCTACTGCGAACGCTGCAATACAAAATTCCGGACACCATGGCCGTGCAGAAGTACGACATCCGCAAGCCCGAATCCGAGGGCGGCCAGTTCGAGGAACGCCACTGGAGCCCGGTCAATACGCCGGTGCTGAGTAAAACCGGCGAAGTGCAATACATCATTCATCGCGTGGAGGACGTCACCGATTTCACGCGGCTCCGGCAACAGGAACTCCTGCAGAAGGAACAGACCGAAGAACTGCGGGCCCGGGCGCAACGGATGGAAATGGAGGTAGTGCTGCGCGCCCGCGAAGTGCAGGAACGCACCGCAGCCCTTCGCGACATCGAACAGCGATACCGGACCCTCGTCGAGAACGTAAAGGACTATGCGATCTTCATGCTCGACCTCACCGGCCGCGTTTCCACCTGGAATCAGGGAGCGGAACGCATCAAGGGCTACCGCACGGAGGAAATTGTCGGCAAACATTTCTCGCAGTTTTATTCGGAACAGGACCGGAACTCCGGTAAGCCGGATGCGGAATTAAAGGTGGCGGCTGCCGAAGGAAGATTCGAAGACGAGGGCTGGCGGGTTCGCAAAGGCGGCCGCACATTCTGGGCCGGCGTGGCAATCTCCGCTATACGGGATCCGCAAGGGCAACTGGTCGGGTTCGCGAAAGTGACCCGCGACTTGACCGATCGCAAAGCGGCGGAAGAAGCCGTTCGCCGCAGCGAGGCGCAATTCCGGGCGCTGTTCGAATCCTCTCCCGACGCCATCATCGTCAGCGATCTGAACGGACGGATCGGCGAAATTAATGCGCGGGTGGAAAACCTGTTCGGCTACGAACGCGGCGAACTGACCGGACAGTCCATCGACCTCCTCGTTCCCGAGCGGTTTCGTCCCACGCATCCCTCGCACCGCGACCATTACTCATCGACTCCGCGCGTGCGTCCCATGGGCGCCGGCCTGGAGCTGTTCGGCCGGCGGAAGGATGGCAGCGAATTCCCCGCCGATATCATGCTCGGCCCGGTCGAGACGGCCCAGGGCCGAGTCGTGCTCAGCGTGATCCGCGACCTCACGGAAAAGCGGAACGCCGAGGAAGCTTTGCGCCAGAGCGAGTTGCAAAAGCGCTATCTGGCGGAAGAGCTGAACACCGAAGCGAGATTTGATGAAATCATTGGCGAGAGCGTTGCCCTGAAACGGGTCTTGAAAATGGTGGAGACCGTGGCGGCCACCGATGTGACCGTTTTGATTCTGGGCGAGACCGGAACGGGAAAAGAAGTCATCGCCCGCGCCATTCACGAACTGAGTCCTCGTAGCAACCACGTGATGGTCAAGCTCAACTGCGCGGCCATTCCCGCCGGTCTACTGGAGAGCGAACTCTTCGGGCACGAAAAAGGCGCCTATACCGGTGCAATTGACCGCAAGATTGGCCGACTGGAACTGGCCAACGAGGGCACGCTTTTCCTGGACGAAATCGGCGACCTGCCGCTGGAACTGCAGCCCAAGATTCTGCGGGCCCTGCAGGAAAGAGAGTTTGAAAGGCTGGGCAGCACCAAACCGATCCCGGTGAATGTGCGCCTGGTCGCGGCCACCAACCGCGATCTGGCCAAAATGGTGGCGGACGGGCAATTCCGCAGCGATCTCTACTACCGGTTGCGCGTGTTTCCCATTTTGCTGCCGCCGCTTCGCGAGCGCCGCGAGGATATTGCCCTTCTGGTTCGCTACTTCGTCGATCGCCATGCCCGCAAGCTGGACCGAAAGATCGAGACCATCACGGACGAAACGATGCGGGCACTGTCCCGCTGGGACTGGCCCGGCAATATCCGCGAACTGGAGAACTTCATCGAGCGGGCCGTCATCCTGACCAAGGGAACTGTCCTGCGGGCGCCACTTAGCGAATTGGAAACGGTGGAGGACCCCCGCCCCGCGGAGGGCGTTTCGCTGGAGGCGGCCGAGCGGGAGCACATCCTGCGGGTGCTCCGCCAAACCAAGGGAAAAATCGGCGGAACGGACGGCGCTGCTGCACGCCTCGGATTGATCCGCACGACACTGAACTCCAAGATCAAAAAGCTGGGAATCGAACGCACGGACTATATGTAGTCAGCCGTGACGATTAGCCGCCGGTGATCGTCGTCACTTGACTCGGTGCGCCACCGCACACAATACCCTTACTCCCCGTAACTCCCTGTTTCAGAATGGAATACCCCGCTGCTGCCTTCCGCCAGTCGTTTGGCTCACTGATTGCAGTTATGTAGGTGTGACGATGCGGGAGGTCAAGTAAACAGGTGAGAGTGACGATTCAAGCTTCGAATGGCGAGAGCGTAATCCTGAAGATCGAAGGCAGGATCGCCGGAGAGAATGTCAATACACTGCTCCAGGCTTGGCAGGATCTGGCGCCGTCGCTCGGAACAAAGAAGCTGAAAATCGACCTCCGCGGTGTAACGCACGCTGACGACTCGGGTCGCAGTCTGCTTGGCAAGATTCACGCCACGACGGGCGCCGAATTCATGGCCGATACACCGCTCACGAAATATTTTTCAGAACAGGCCCAGCACCACGATTGATGACCCGGCAGTTATGCGTGGCGAGGAGGAAGTATGAAAGGTCCCTACGGCTTGGAACTGAACGATGGATGCAAAACCTGCACGAGGAATGCGGCGGGCTTTTTCTGCCAGCTGCCGGCTGCCTCGTTAAAAGACTTCGATGCGATCAAATCCACGGCCACGTACCCCAAGGGCGCGCTGCTGTTCGTGGAAAGGCAGGAGGCGCGCGGAATTTACGTCCTGTGCGAGGGCGAAGTGAAACTCTCGATCAGCTCGGCCGAAGGCAAGACGCTGATCATGAGAATCGCGCGCGCCGGCGAATTGCTCGGCTTGATGGCCTCCATGGCCGGACTGCCATACGAAGTGACCGCCGAGACCATCCATCCCTGCCAGGTTGCGTTTGTGCGCAAGGACGATTTCCTGCGCTTCCTCGCCAAGCACCCGGACGCCTCGCCGAACGTGGTGAAGCAAATGGCTTCCCAGTATCGCGGCGCGTGCCAGCAATTGCACACCATCGGGCTGTCGGCCTCCGCGCAGGAAAAGCTGGCGCGCCTGCTGCTCACCTGGTCCGAGGGAATTCAGCAGACCAAGGAAGGCACGCGCATCAAGCTGCCGCTCACGCATGAGGAAATTGCGGAGTTCATCGGCACCACCCGCGAGACCGTCACGCGGACACTAAGCGATTTCAAGGAGCGCCATCTGGTGACCATTCAGGGATCGACGCTCATGATCCCGAATCGCGCGGCCCTCGAGAATTTCGCCCATATCTAGACGTCGTCCCCGGGCCGCGCAACGGAGTGGGTTCGTCGGAGGATCCACTCCCCAGTGCGGCCCTTTTTCATTTCCATCGCCTGCCAACCGATTTAACGCTTCCCCAAAGAAACTTGCAGTATGATAGCCGCCAAATGCGCATGCGTTGGGTGATTGTCAGCCTTCTTTTTTTCGCCACGACCATTAACTATCTGGACCGCGCCATCCTGGGCGTAATTCTTCCGGAGATTCGCGACAAATTTCATTTCGGTTTGCCGGTCTACGGAACCATTCAGATGGTTTTTCAGTTGGCATACGCGGGCGGATCGCTCTGCGGCGGGAAGCTGCTGGATCGCTACGGAACGCGCATCGGCTATGGGATAGCCGCGGCGGTGTGGTCTCTGGCTGCAACGCTGAACGCGTTTGCGGGGAGCGCGCTGCAATTCGGAATGTTCCGGACGATTCTGGGTCTGGGCGAATCCGCGAATTTTCCGGCCTGCAGTAAGGCCGCAGCCGAATGGTTCCCTCCCGAAGAACGCGCCACGGCCATGGGCATCGTCAATTCGGGAACGAATCTGGCCAATATCTTTGGCCCTCCGCTATTTATTCTGATTGCGTTCACGCTTGGATGGCAGGCCTGCTTCGCGATTATGGGTGGGCTCGGGTTCCTGTGGCTGCCGATCTGGTTTCATACGTACCGCCTGCCGAGGCAAGCCGGCGCGCCCGTGCCGGTTGGCGCAAAAATTTCCATCAGCGAAGTGATGAGGTACAAGCAAGCCTGGGGCTACGGCCTGGCAAAATTTCTCACCGATCCGGTGTGGTGGTTCTATTTGTTCTGGCTGCCGACGTATCTGACGGACGTGCGCCACTTCAATCCGTCGCAGCGCGGCACCGCGCTGATGATCGTGTATAGCATTTCAGCGGTAGGGGCTCTGCTCGGCGGGATCGTTTCCAGCTTTCTGATCAAGCGCGGCTGGACCGTGGGCAGGGCGCGCAAGATGACCATGCTGTTCTGCGCGATTGTGATGCCCGCCTGCACGCTCGGGGTGGTGGTACCGAATGAGCGGTTGGCGGTTTTGCTCTTTGGCCTCGCCACGGCCGCGCATCAGGCCTGGATGACCAACTTATTTATTGCGCCGGCCGATGTGTTTCCTTCGCAGGCAGTCGGCAGCGCCAACGGGTTCGGCGTGTGCCTGGGAGGGTTGGGGGGCGCGCTGTTTTCAGGAATTATTCCTGGAACGGTGATTCCGCACGTGGGCTATGTGCCGGTGCTGATGGGCATGAGCCTTTTCTACATTGTCGCGTGGTTCATCATCCATCGCATGATGGGCGACCTCGAGATGGTAAATCTGAAGGCGAAACAAGCGCCAACCGCGTCGCTCGCCGCGTCCCAGGCTTAGCTCCAGCTTGGCTTAGGCTTACTCCAGCAAATTCAGGCCGGAGCAACTCTCCGTTCAATTCCCCGCAGCGAGTGAACGCTCGTCACTACCCAGGCGAAGATACGCGACGACCAGGCGGATGTCTTCGTAGGTCACTTCAGATGGCAGTGCTTCCTTGATTGGAGTCAATCGCTCGAGGCCAAGCCGGCTTGCCGCCTCCTCGACTTTTGCGCGTTTTTCGGCGCTGACCCATTCGTCCCGGAATTTCACCAGTCCGCGCTCAACCAAGTCCGCGACCATGCTCACAATCGTCGTGCGCTGGCGGCCGCGGATCGCCGCGATTTCCTCGAGTGATTTGCCTTGCGCGATGAGTTGAATAGTTTCCACGGTGGGCGTGATTCGTTCTTCATCGCGTGCAGCGCGCGCGCCGTCCTTGAATCTCGCCAGCGTGTCGAGAATTGGGCGGCCGTACAGCTCAGCCTTCCGTTCGCCGATGCCGGTGATTCGCAAGAGATCCTGAATCGACGCGGGGCGGGCTGCACAGATTGCATCGAGCGTGGTGTCATGCATCACTACGAATGCCGGCGTGTTTTGTTCCTTGGCGATTTCTCGTCGCCATTCCCGCAAAAACTCACGCAACTCAGGATCGACCTGCGCCGCATCCTGCCGCCGCCCGGGTTCAGGAGGGAGTAGAGTCCTTTCATATTGGCGACCTGACGGTGCGGCAGCGGCCGCAACGGGACCCTCGATTTGGATTTCTTTCGTCCGCGAGGCGCGCGCGTTTGCAGCGGTTCGGACAGCCACGCCGGTTGGTACGCGCATACGTCGCACGCCGCGCAACTGGCCCATTTCTTTTTCTCTCCGAAATGCCCGCAAATGCGCAAGTGGCGGCACACATTCGATTCCACAAAGCCGCGGATCTCATCGTAGCGCTGCCAGGCGCGCTTCTTTTCGTCGGGGTCGTTGATCTGCCCGATGAAATAGGCGTGCAGGCCCGCGTCTTTTTTCTGCCACAGGAGCACGCAATCCGCGGGCAGCCCATCGCGGCCGCCTCGCCCGGCTTCCTGGTAATACTGTTCGATGGATTTGGGGAGCGAGAGGTGAATCACGGCGCGCACGGCGGCCTTGTTGATGCCGAGTCCGAAAGCAATGGTGCCAACCATCACGCGCACTTCATCCGCCATCCAGCGTTCCTGATTGCGGCGGCGATCCGCGGGATTCATCTGCCCGTGATAACCGATGGCGGGAATATTGTTTTCCTGCAGCAGATCGACCGTCGATTCGACCCTGGCAATCGTGGGCGCATACACGATGAGATTTTCATCCCCATAACTGCGCACCGCGCGCAGCAGAAGCTCGGTCTGCGACGCGCCATCGCAGGCGCGCACCACGTAACGCAGGTTGGGCCGATGAAAGCTGGCGATGCAGCGGTACGGATCGCGGAGAGCGAGCTGTCGAATAATGTCATGCCGCACACGCTGCGTGGCGCTGGCGGTGAAGGCGGCGATGGCGCGGTCGGGAAAATGCGTGCGCAGGCGGCTGAGCTGGCGGTATTCGGGTCGGAATTCGTGGCCCCACTCCGAAATGCAATGCGCTTCGTCAATCGCAAAAAACAGAATGGGAACCTGGCGCAGCCAGTCGATAGTATCTTCGCGCGCCAGACGTTCCGGTGAAAGATACAGGAGCCGGTAGGCGCCGGCCTTGGCCTTCTCGATTACGCGAGACTGCTGGGCGCCGGGAATCGAACTGTTCAGCAGCCCTGCCGAAATTCCCATCTGGCCGAGCTGCGCTACCTGGTCTTCCATCAGCGCAATCAGCGGAGAGATCACGATTACCGTTTTGCCGGGCGAGATCGCCGCGGGCAGCTGGTAGCACAGCGACTTCCCGCCGCCCGTAGGCATGATGACGCAGCTGTCGCGGCCCTCGAGCAGGCTGCGCACGATGCCTTCCTGCAACGGGCGGAATGCGTCGTAGCCCCAATACCGGTGAAGAGGAGTCAGGAGATCGAGATCAGAATTCCCGAGTTGATTATGAGATGTCATACACCGCGAGTGCTCGCCAAGTATTCTATCCGACAGTGGAAGATTCCGAGGACTCCGTGTTAAGGAATTCCGTCAGCACCAACTATGCCGCCTCCGAATTGCGTGGAATTACAGGGTCAATCGACCGCGGGAAAATCAAGAATGATGTCATTCTGAGCGGAGCGAAGAATCTCTCTTTGTTCTTTTGCTCGCACTTAGATCGAAGAGAGATTCTTCGCTCCGCTCAGAATGACAAGAAGAGATACGTACCCTATTCGCACGCCGTTGAAGGAGCAATTTCCCAATATCAGTCGGTTGCAGGGGTTGGAAATAATTCCTACTGATTCATTGCCAAGACCACCCGGAACCTGGCCTTGCCGCTCAACATTCTTTCGTAAGCTTCGGGCGCGCGCTCCAGCGGAAACACTTCGGTCATCGGCCGGATGCCGGTCAGCGCGCAGAATTTCAGCGTGTCCTGCGAATCGATCGGCGAACCGGAAGGCCAGCCGCTGACGGAGCGGCGGCCGGCGATCAACAGGCGCCCGGTAATGTCCAGCGGCTGATCGGGATTACCCACGAGAATGGCTTTACCGTTGATGCCCAGGCCGCCCAGCGCCGCGTTCACGGCTTTGGCGCTGGTTACGGTCGAGAGAATGATTCTTGCGCCGCCCAGCTTTTCCAGTTCCGCGGCAACATTTTGCGATTCGCTGTCGAGATAATGTTTCGCTCCTAATTTTTTGGCAAACTCCGCTTTTTCATTGCCACGAGCGATGGCAATGGTCTCGAATCCCATTTTGGCGGCAAA
This sequence comes from uncultured Acidobacteriota bacterium, assembly GCA_963774805.1. Lineage (GTDB taxonomy): Bacteria > Acidobacteriota > Terriglobia > Acidiferrales > UBA7541 > Palsa-360. The sequence goes on along the minus strand of CAVZGK010000001.1, from coordinate 60,745 downwards.
CTGCACACCCAGATGCCCGAGTCCGCCGAGGCCCAGAATCGCTACGGTGTCTCCCGAGCGCGCCCCGCTATTGCGCAGCGCGTTGAACGTCGTGACGCCCGCGCAGAACAAGGGACCTGCATCCGTAGCGGAAATTTCGTGGGGAATCGCTGCCAGTGCCACAGCGGACACCAGCATGTACTCGGTATAGCCGCCGTCGCAGGTCAGGCCAGTGATCTGGCGGCCTTTGCTGCAAGTCACAAAGTCGCCGCGGCGGCAGGAATCGCAGTAGCCGCAGTGTCCGCCGTGCCAGCCGACTCCCGCGCGCTGCCCTACTTCCCATCCGGAGACGCCGGAGCCGATCGCATCGATCACGCCCGCCACTTCGTGTCCCGGAACGCGCGGGTAAGTGATTCCCGGCCGAGAGCCTTCCTTCGCGTATTCGTCGCTGTGGCAGATGCCGCAGGCCTGCACCTTGAGGCGCACCATTCCCGCCGCGGGCGCAGGAATCTCGCGCTCCACTTGCTGAAACGGTTCGTGGGCTTTGGGAATTTGCACGACGCGCATCGTGGGCATGAATTCTCCTGGTTCGATTCGGACAGGCTTCAGCCTGTATGGCTTGGAGTGTGTCCGTTATGAGAGAAAGCAGACAGGCTGAAGCCTGTCCTACTGAAGCTTGCTCCTCGAGGATTGCTACTGAGTGACGCTGGACGGTTCGGCATCGCCCTTGGCGGCCGCCGCGCGCAGGCGCCGCAACTCTGCGTGGAATACGATTACGCTCATCCACATTCCGAGGGGATGCGCTCCGGCTTCGACCAAAGGATGAACCGTGCCATTGCGGAATTTCTCGATGTCTTCGTCCTGCAAAGTTTCGAGAACCTTAGCCTCTTCGATGGGCAGTCCGTATTCGGCCGCAACCGAGGGAATATCATTGATCAGGCGAACCCGCAGGCTCGGCTTGAATCGCAGGTCGTAAAGAATTTTGTTCAGTTTGTAGGCCGACGGTGCGGGATGCTTGTAAAACTCGTAGCCATCCGAGCCCGCACTCAAGCTTTTAAATTGATAGTGCGCCGGGCCCTTGGTTCCCTCTTCGGATAGCTTCCCGGTGCGCTTGTCCGGCAGGAAGCGCATTACGGCGTGGCCGTGGTGCCAGGTCGGCTGGTAGGTGATCAGCTCGCCCGGCTGGTCGCCGATCATTCCGAACATCATCATCCAGGACAGCATTTCCGTGTTGCCCACCACGTCCAGCTGCTGCGAGGTGAGGCTGAGCAGAGCTTCGTGGTTGCCTTTCTCCATTTGCGCGATGGCCCAGTAATCGAACTCGAAATCGGGCTGCGGATATTTCCAGGTGCCCGGAAAGTGAGACATGCCTCCGCTGGCGATCACGGCGACGCGTTCCGGACGCGCGGCAATCACCTTGGCGATGGCTTTGCCCAGTTGCGCGCAGCGGCGCGCGGTGGGCAGCGGCGGAAGATAGGCATTTACAAAAATCGGAACGACGGGAATTTTCCGGCCCTCAATCACCCATTCGTACATCGCGGCAAACGCGTGGCCCAGAACCGCGTCCTGCGAATAGGCCATGTCAAAATCGTCGTTGACTAGTTTATCTAGAAGATCCTCGGCAAGCCCCTGATGCACCGGGAGATCGTAGTTTTTGTGCGGCGAATTCCGCGCGGGCGCGCTCGCCGGACATGATGGCAAAGGTGGGAACGGAGGAAAGAAAAAACGTTTCCATGTGATCGTTGCCGATCACGATGGCCACATCCGGCTTAGTCTCGTCCAGATCCCTGCCAACCAGGCGCATGGCCGCGATGTCGGCGTCCAGCTGAGCCGGGTCTTCGCTGGGAGGGCGGACGAAAAGCTGGGGTGCGTGAACGACTCCGAATGCCGCTACGATTTTTCCCATCGCCGTTGCCTCGATTTCATCGACGTGCGCGAAGTGTTTTCAGGAAGTGCGGATGGCTAGATTGTCCGAAAAGCCCCGGAGTTCGTCAAGCAGAAGTGTCGCATCACTCGCAAATTCAAACGCTTGGTTAATTTGGAGTGAGACAGACTTCGGGATGCTCCGAATCAGGCGCCCGCCGCTATTCCCTGCTTCTGCATTTGCCTTGTAAGCCGCGGATATACCTTCAGCGCGTTGGACTCGAAAATTTTCCGCTTATCGGAGGCACTCAGGATGCTCGATCCGTCGATGTACCGGCGCGTGTCGTCGAAGTAGTGTCCGGTTTCGGGATCGATGCCTTTTACTGCGCCGACCATTTCGGAGGCGAAAAGAATATTGTCCGCGGGAATGACCTTGCTCAGGCAATCGATGCCCGGCTGGTGGTAGACGCAGGTGTCGAAGTACACATTGTTGAGGAGAAGATCCTTCAGCGGGGGGCGCTTCATGTCCTGGGCGATTCCCCGATACCGGCCCCAGTGATATGGCACGGCCCCTCCGCCATGCGGAATCACAAATTTCAAGGTGGGGAAATCCTTAAACAGGTCGGAGGTCAGGAACTGCATGAACGCCGTGGTGTCTCCATTGATGTAGTGCGAGCCGGTGGTGTGCATCGCGGGATTACAGGTCCCTGTGACGTGGACCATCGCGGGGACTTCCAGCTCCACCATTTTTTCGTAGAGCGGGTACCACCACTTGTCCGTGAGCGGCGGCTCTTTCCAATAGCCTCCCGAAGGATCGGGATTCAAATTGCAACCCACGGCGCCCAGCTCGTTGACGCAGCGTTCCAGCTCAGGGATGCAATTTTCCGGCGGGACGCCCGGAGTCTGCGGCAACTGGCAGACGGCGATGAAATTTTTGGGATAGAGATTCACGATGCGGTGAATCATGTCGTTGCAGATGCGCGTCCAATCGGCGCTTAAACTGGCGTCGCCGACGTGATGGCCCATGGCGGAGGCACGGGGCGAGAAAATCGTGACGTCCGTGCCGCGTTCGCGCTGAAATTTCAGCTGCGCGGGCTCCAGGCGTTCGCGAATCTGGTCATCGCTGATCTGCGGCAGCGCCGGCGGCTTCGCGGAATCGCTGAAAGCGGCGATCTGCTGCTTGCGGAATTCGATGAACGCAGGCGGTTCGGATGTGTAGTGGCCGTGGCAATCGATGATCATGACGGACCTCGTGGGTTGAATCGCGCAGTAATGTAGCACGAGTAGCACAGACTTCAGTCTGTGGGGTTCCACAAGAATTAGCGACCCCGAACAAATGTAGAGAAGTCGTTGAGCGCCGCCACGACGAGTCGCCCTGACGGAAATCCACAGACTGAAGTCTGTGCTACTGCGCCCTAATTTGACATTGCTTCTTCGACTCGCCACAATCTCGCTCATTACGTCTCATTGGCAAGGGAGAAAACAATGAAAGCCATCGTCGTCCACGAATTTGGAGCGCCCGAAGTGATGAAGCTGGAGGAATTTCCCACGCCCAAGGCCGGACCGGGACAAGCCGTGGTGCGCGTGCATGCCGCGGGCGTTAATCCATTCGATACGTACATGCGCAACGGAACCTATGCGATCAAGCCGCAGCTTCCCTATGTGCCGGGCGGCGAGGGCGCCGGCGTGGTTGAGTCCGTCGGCGAAGGCGTAACGAAATTCAAAGCCGGCGATCGCGTGTATGTGGGGCACCCCGTGACCGGCACGTATGCCGAATACACTTTGGCGCTGGAGAACCAGCTGCACCGGCTCCCGGAACGCACGTCCTTCAATCAGGGCGCCGGACTTTACGTCGCCTGCGGAACGGCCTACCACGCGCTTCACCATCACGCCAAGGTGCACGCCTCGGAAACGCTGTTGGTGCACGGAGCGAGCGGCGGCGTAGGAATCGCCGCGGTGCAGATGGCGCGGGCGATCGGAATGACGGTAATCGGCACGGCGGGTTCGGAGAAGGGGCTCGAACTGGTGCGGCGCGAAGGAGCGCACCACGCGTTCAATCATAAGGACGCCGGATATACGGACGCGATCATGAAGGCCACGGGCGGACGTGGCGTTGACGTGGTGCTGGAAATGCTCGCCAACGTGAATCTGGCCGCGGACCTGAAGCTACTGGCGCGATTTGGCCGCGTGATCATCATCGGCAGCCGCGGCGATATTTCGATTACGCCGCGGGACCTTATGGCGCGCGCGTCCTCCGTGCGCGGGTTTTGTCTTGTGGGGCATCTCAGAGGCCGACGAAGCAGACGTTCACGCGGGCATCTACGCGGGACTGGAAAATGGCACGCTCCGGCCGGTGGTGGGCAAAGAACTTCCGCTGGCGGATGCCGTTCGCGCGCACAAGGAAATTATGGAGACGGGCGCGCACGGTAAAATGATTCTGATTCCTTAAGGGCAGGCTCGCCCGCCGCACTTTGACCATCCATCATCGAAACTGGATTCGCGCAATTTTGTTGGTGCGATCGTACGGCAGCCACACCGTCGGCGGATTGGTGCTGCTGTCCACCTGAATGTTGCGGATTTCCGTGCCGCGCGTCGGCAGCGTGAATTCCGTGAATTTTTCGGTGGCCGGATCGAAGCGGGCGATGCGATCGGAATTCAGCATGGTGATCCACACGGTGTGGTCCTTGGGATTTACGGTAGCCGAATAGGGCTGGCTGAAGCGGTGCGGCAGCGGGTACTCGGTGACTTTTCTGGTGCGCGCGTCGATTTTCGCCAGACGGTCGGCAAAAAACTCACAGACCCACACGACTCCCGCGCCGCGATCCGCCACCGAACGCCGCGGCCCTTTGTCCATCGGAGTCGCGGTATTGGGCGTGAGTTCAAGGCCCGCGGCAAGTTCGCGGTCTTTCGCCGTAACTTCATATTCCTGCGACATTAAATAGTTCAGCGCAACCTGGTCCACTTTGCCGGTTCGCGAATCGACCACAATCATGTCATTTCCGCCCGGCTGCGAGACCCACACTTTGTCTTCCTGGTCGGCCGCCAGATCGTAATTCGCCTTTCCCGGACCCAGCGCATAGTTCGTATATTTTCCTGTGACCGGGTCGAGCTTGAACGCGCCTTCGCGATCGGGCGACCACACATTTCCTTTTGTATCCAGCGTGATGAAATCGCCGGAAAACGGATAATCCTTTGGGCGCGGATAACGGGAAAATTTTCCGGTTTCCGGATCGAATTTCGTGGGGCTGCCTTCGGTGCCGTTGGCGAACCAGATGTTTCCTGTTTTATCGAAGACCAGGGCGTGCGAACTTTCCGCGGCGTTGGCCTGGTCCGCAAGTTTGTATTCGGTGACGCGTCCGGTGGCCGGATCGAGTTTGCCCAGCGTTCGCTCGGGCGTGGCGTCATCGGCAAACCAGACGAAGCCGCCTTTATCGATCGCCACGTCGTGCGCCGCGCGGCCATCCCATCGGGACGGAGTTCCCTCCGACCAGTCGACGCCGTTATGCGGCATCGTCCAGCCCGGCATATCCGGGCGAGGCAAATCGTATTCGGTTACCACGATTCGAGCTGCTTCGCCCGCGGGGCGCGGAAGCAGTTTCATCTGCAGCGGCGAATCGGAGGGCCCGCGCACGCGTCCCAAATATTCCGCAATCTCGGGTTTGTACGCGTGAATCACCGAATTCGGCGCCTGATCCACGGGCGCGTAGCCGATGCTTTGCATTTTTTCCATCAGGGTCATGACGGCGGCCCAGCCCTTGGCGTCAAACCGGTTTTGCAGCAGAAAACTTACCTGGTGACACCCGCTGCAATTGTTGATGAAGACCGTTTTCAGGCGGCGGTCGGCCGCAGTGTCTTCGGGCAAACTCGCGGCCCACTCGGTGCCGGAAAGCTGTTTCGAGAAATCGCTCAATCCGGAAAGTGTCAGCTCGATTTGTCTTTTCGCCCCGGTCGCGAGCGTCGATTCCGCCCGGGCCGCCTCAAACCCGACGGCCTGCGCCCAAACTGTGTACGCGCCGTTGCTCAACGGGGGAAATGTGTAACTGCCGGATTCGTCCGTATAAACCGTGGTGGTGAACGTCTCTCCTGCGTTACGAGCCGAAACGCCCACACCCTCGAGGGGCTTGCCGTCGGACGATTTAACGGTTCCGGAGAGCGACGTCGCGCCTGGCGCCGATTGAGAGAATGTGATCGAAGGAGCAGCGCACAAACAGAGCGTTGCCAGCGCGGAGAAAACTAGCGAAATAGCCGTCCTGCTATGCACGAAAGGCCTCCGACGGAGTCCAGCGGATTACAGCGTCTTCAAATACTCGATCAGGTCGTCGATATCTTTTGACTCCAGCCCATACTGAAAGCCGGGCATATCCGGTCCGCCCTTGAGGATAAATCCCCGCAATACTTTCATCTGCTCGGGGCTGGCATCCCGGAACTGGCCGTTGAGACTCGGCCCGATGACCGGCGGCGATCCGAATTTCAATTTCCTTGGCAGGTGGCAGATCGAACAGCGCTGCAGGAACAGGCCTTCGCCGCGCCGGGTCTGGTCGGAAAGCTTTTCGGCGGCTGCCGGAGGCGCCGCGGGTTTGTTTTGCGCGGCGGCGCGAACCGCTCCCAGGGAAAAGAGACCTGCGAGCGCTGAGAGTGCGAATAGTTTTGATTTCAAAATAGAAGTATCCTCGCGTTCCGTGGCAGCTGGGACAGGATGCCCGGACGCAATGCAACTTCTGTACTGCGACCGCATGCCGCTGTCAAGAAATATGATGTTTCGAGATTGGCGCGGGCGCGAAGTTCGATCGCACCGCAGCGGGACTACTTCGCGTTCCTGTACTCGCCCCAGCCGACGCGCACGCCGAACGTATCGGTGCCGGGATTGAACTTCGTCAATTCCGCGTCCGAAATATGAACCACCCGGAAGTCGACGCTCCAGTGATATTTTCCGCGCAGGATATTGACGCCGAACGCAGCGGTGGGCGTGAAGTTGAAGCGCGATTCTCCGACCGGAATTTCCCGGGTGGTGATCAGTCCGCCGCCACCGAGTTCGATGTACGGCGAAATGCGGCGGTGCGTTTCGAAGTTCCAGCGCATGATCCAGGGATCGAAGCCAAAGCCGTAGGCGTGGCCGCCGGGCTGAAACACCATGAATACGGGAATGGCGTCCACGGCATATTCGAAGCGCCCGCGCAAAATTCCCTTCCCGTGCGCGTCAGACAGGATCCAGCCGTAGCGGAGCCCCGCCGTCCAGATGGCATTGCCGTGGGTGACGCCGGGAGATCCAAGAGGATTGGCGCCTCCGCCGCTCCAGACTTCGATCTCCGTGCCGCGTACCGGCAGGCGATCAGCGTCGTCCGCGGATACGGCGGCTTGGGCGGGCGTGGCGGATTGCGCCTTCGCAGTGCCGAGTTCGAAGCACAGGAATGTGACGACGATAACAAAAGAAAGTTTCCAGCCACGAATCAGCCCACGGGAAGCGATCAACTGGGTCTCCTGTTTTTCAGGCCGCAACTCTAACACAACCGAATTCGCCTTCCGGGAATCAAATCTTGCGCCGGCGGATTTCAGGCCAGTGGGCTCTGCTAACGAGCCACCATGTACCACTTCAAAGCGCATCGCGATTGCGCTTGACAGTTTCGCCGCTACTGATCAAACTTTTACTCGACCCCCGTCGGTTATATTTAAGGCAACAACGCTACAACCGGCCGTGATGGAGCCGAAGAAGGAGGGGCCAATCCCCGTTTTTGCACCACGCAATCGCTGGCGGAAATTCGCTGCTTTCTCCCTGCTGACGCTAACGCTTCTGGCTGTTGGAATTCTGGTGGAAGGTCTGCTGGTCAAGTTCCCGGGTTACTCACAGGGCGCGAATCCCTATGAGCGGGCCGGGGTGATCCACGTTCATACCAAAGCCTCCGATGGAAGCGGCACGGTCGCCGAGGTCATGGCGGCGGCGGAGCAGGCCCATCTAACGTTCGTCGCGATCACCGATCACAACGTGGCCATGACGGCGAGCGAACTGGCCGAGGATCCTCCCAGCCTGCCGATTATTTCCGGCGAGGAACTCGGTACGAACGCCGGGCATTTTCTGGCGCTGGGAATTCCTCCATCCTGGGTGGAACCCAAGACGAACGATGACCGCCAACTGCTCGCCGCGGCCGGCGCTGTGGGTGCATTTCGTGTCCTGGCTCATCCCTTCCACCCGCACACACCCTGGACCGATTGGAAAACCGACGATTTTGACGGCATGGAAATCTGGAACGAGGATGCCGCATGGCGGCAGAGCAGCGTGTTCTCCCTGCTGGATGCCCTGCTGCTCTATTCGGAAAATGACCGCCTGGCGCTCGTAAGGCTGGCCACCACGCCGGAGAAAAATTTCGCAAAATGGGATGAAGTTCTGCGGCAGCGCCCGGTTGCCGGTATTTGCGCCGCGGACACACATGCCCGCGTGCGGCTCGGCAGCGGCCATGACTGGAAATTTCCCGGATACGCTCCGTCCCTCGCCGTGGCCCGCGAACACGTGCTGCTCCCGCCGGATGCCGGCAGCGGCCATCCAGAAATCGCGAGCGCCAGTGAGCTGGTGGATGCCTTAAGACACGGCCATTCGTTTTGCGGGCTGGATTCGCTCTACCCCGCCGACGGCTTCTCACTGCGGGTCACCAGCGGCAGCCTTTCCGGAGGTCCCGGCGACGCGCTTCCGTGGGCCGGAAGCGCGCATCTGCAAATTACAACGCCCGCCAGCCCCAGCATGCCGCTGATCAAAATCTTTCGCGACGGACAGAAAATTGACGAACAGCAGGCCGCGAACATCGATGAACCCATCAGCGGACCAGGCCGCTACCGCACGGAAGTTTTCCTGCCGCAACCCGGCGTCTTCGGCTGGCGGCGGTGGACTCTGTGGGTGTTTACCAACCCGGTTTCCTTAAACGCCCAGTAATAGGTTTGAACTCCCCAGCCGGTTTCCATAAATGTGCTGCGCCCATGAAACTGAATCCGCCCGTGCGGCCTTGCGGTATACTCCTGCCAAGGCCGGTCCCGGCCGCACCATCCGCATTTTGGAGACGGCGATGAACAAGAAAATCTGCGGCACGCTGTTCGCCCTGTTGCTGGCAATTTCCGCGCACGCTGCTCCCGGCGGAGTGATTTCCGGAACGGTCAAAGGCGAGGACGGATCTCCGTTTCGAGCGGCTTTCGTGCGCGCGCAAAATGTACAAACGAAGATGGTGATGATGGTGCTGTCCGACAATCAGGGACAGTACCGCACGGAAAATCTGCCGGCGGGCACCTACGAAGTATGGGCCACTTCCACGGGGTTCCGCAGCGACCCGGCGCGCCTGCCGGGAATCACCGTGCAGGACGGCAAGACAACCGCGGCCAGCTTCACAATGAAAAAGGGGTCCGTGCAGTGGAGCCAGCTCACCAAATACCAGGCTGGAATTCTGCTGCCTGACGCCAAAGGCAAGGACGTCGTGCTGCAGGAATGCTTCAATTGCCACGCCATGAGTCGCCTGGGCGCCACGATGGGCCGCGACCGCGACGGCTGGCTGGAAGCCATCGAACACATGCGCCAGGTTGGGGTTGCCGATATCAAGCCGGAAATTGCCGAGCAGGCTGCTGAGTATCTCGGCACCGTGTTTGGCCCTGACGCGAACACTCCCGCGTCGGCTGCGCTACTGCCGCAATATCAAAAGGTCAAGCAGGAGCACGATTATTTTTCGGATGACTCGCTGAACATCGTTTACGTCGATTATCAATTGACGGGCGAGCCCAAGGATCGCCCGGGAACCGGCAAGCAGGATAAGGACGGCAATATCTGGATGGAAATGGGAGGCGGACTTTCCAAACTCAATCCCGAGACCGGAGAACTCCACACCTGGAGATTGCCGGATCCGACTCGCCCATTTATTCACGAAATTCTACCGACAGCGGACGGTTCGGTGTGGCTGACGATCGAGAAACAGAATGCGCTGGCGCGATTCGATACGCGCACGGAAAAATTTGAAGTCTACCGCCAGCCTTATGATGGGCCTCCGCCCGTCGAGGAAGAGCCGAACGCGCCATGGCCGAATCTCCGATACACATCCGGCAACCAAACCAGCGACCCGCGTCGGCACACCGCGATCATCGACCTCCAGGGAAATATCTGGAGCTCGGGCCGGCCGCTCAGCAAGTTCGACGTGGAAACCAAAAAGTTCACGTTCTTTCCTGAAGTTCCCGACACGTACGGGATCACGCTGGATAAGGACGGCAACGTCTGGTTCGCGGAGTTCAACTCGCGGGATCATCACGGCATCGGCAAAGTCGATGTGAAAACCAACAAGGTCACCAAATGGACTCCACCGAATCCCGAGTCACGCCCGCGCCGCCTGAAAATCGATTCGCAGGGCATGGTCTGGTTCGGCGATTATTTTGGCGGCAATCTGACGCGGTTCGATCCGAAGACGCAAACGTTCAAGGAATACAAACTGCCCGGCCCCATGCCCACACCGTACGGAATGGGCATCGATCGTCATGACAACCTGTGGTACGCATCGATGTACACGGACGTGATCGGAAAACTCGATCCGAAAACCGGCAAGGTGATCGAATATCCCACGCCTTATGGCGAGCGCGGGACGCGAGACATGTTTGAGGACGCGCAGGGCCGTATCTGGTACGGGGCGCAGCCGTACGGAAAAGTGGGCTGGGTGCGCCTGCGCACCGATGCGGACAAAGCGCTCGCGCAGAAATGACAAAATTCTAAAAGCTCGTCGTTCCAACAGCGACGGACTGAGAGCAGAATCTTCAAGCGCGATGTTTCCGGTTCAGTTCTCCGGTCCGAATCAACGACTCGCAAGAATTACCGGTGCTCGGGTTGCTCTTTGCGGTCGCCGGCGCTTGATCCCGCGCGAAGCGGGACGAACCTCAAATCGCACTCCTTCGCAGCTTTGCAAATAGGCCACGATTTCAAACAGGTTGTGGGCCGTTGGATTTCCCCGGGGACCGAACATTTGATGAAGGCTCTTCACATGGATTTTCGTATGCGCTGCAAGCTTCGGAAAACCGACCGTAGCGTTGATGAAATCGCGCAACAGTTCCTTGCCGAGAGGCAGTTCGCCGGCAAGCAGGCTCTCCATCGCCTCGCTTAGCAACCCTCTTCGAAAATCCGGGTCGCGTTTGGCTCTCGCTTGAACCGTTTCTCGGAAATCCTTAGTCAAGGCCATCTTCAACGCTCCTCTTTTAACCGCTTATATTCGTTCCAGCGATCGACGGCCAGGTTGATGTCGCTTTGCTGCCTGCTTTTCGTCCCGCCACCAAGTAGAACGACGATGCGCTCGCCATCTTTGCCGAAATACACTCGGTATCCGGGTCCGAAGTTGATTCTGCATTCATAAACACCTGCCCCGACACCCTTCGTGTTGGAAAAGTTCCCGAGCCCTAACCGATACAACGCGACCAGAACTTTTTTAGCGGCTTCCGGATTCAGCCGATCGAACCACTCTTGAAAATGGCTGCGACCGCGATGATCCAAACATTCCAGGATTTGGAGCGCCATGTTAATAGTAACATGTATTTTACCATTCTGACCGAAGAACGAAGATCACTTGGCCTTGTCAAAAATCGACTTGGCGATCATCATGTGCACGCCCTTATTTCCGTCCACGACCTGCGTGATGTGCAGATCGGCGGCCACGCTGGCCAGCATGTAGGCGTCGTCGCGGGTCAGATGCTTTTCCTGCATCAGGAAATCGATCATCTCGCGCGTGGCCATTTTGGTCGCGGCGGTGAGGTCTTCGTCTAGCCCCATGGTGATGAATTCCGTAGGCGTTTCGGCGCGCGGCCAGCGGAGCTTCATATCCTTGCGCACCACAAACTGAAATGTTCCGATCAGCGAAGTCTCCATCGCGGTGATGTCCACTTCTCCGTCGCCCTGCCCGGCGTGGCCGTCTCCGGTCTCGAATAGTGCGCCGCGCGCGTGAACCGGGATGTAAAGCGTGGTGCCCTCGACCAATTCCTTGTTATCCAGATTCCCCGCGTTCACCCACGGCGGCGCGCTGCTGATGCGTCCGGCGCTCGGCGGCGGCGCCACGCCCATGCTTCCAAAAAACGGGTGCAGCGGAATTTCGATTCCTCCGCCGAATGCGGCGACCATGCGTTTTTCATCCAGCGGAATCACTTTCACCCGCTCGTACGGGAAATCCTCGGGCAGAAATCCGCGCCCCGGTGCAAATACATTCAGCGCATAGGGAATCGCCAGGCGGATTTTCTGGATGCGCACCTCCAGGACATCGCCCGGCTCAGCGCCCTCGACATACACCGGTCCGGTCAAGGCGTGCGTACCGGGCCCTTTATCCTTCACCTGGTCGATGATCTCGCGCCAGGCCGGCTCCACGCGATCGGGCCACAGCCCGGCGGCTTCAAATCGCTCGCGGCTGGAGGTAACCAGCGTTTGAATTTCCACGGTGTCTCCGGATTTGATCCGCAAGGCGGGACGCGCTTTAGCGTCATAGTAGCCCCAGGCAATCGTCGTTGGCGTTGGTTTTAGTTGATAGGTCGTGCCATTGGACGGCGCGGATTGCTGGGCGAGCAAAGGAGACGCGAGGCATAGGAGGAGGAAAATTGCCAGATTCGACAGTCGTTTCATATTCCGCTGACTCCTTGAGAAGAATCCCGGCGGCCTCGACGCCTTGCCGGAAGGATGCCGGATCCACAATGGTCTGACGGCGGGTTGGCCACGGGATTGAAATGCCCGGTGTTTTTCGGGGGCATTCTACACCCATGTGCGGCCTGCTCATCCCGGAATCGGGCCGCCGCGCGTTTCATCAAAATGTAAAAGACTTGGCCAAGGTTTGTGTGGATAATTGGTGCGCGCCAGCCAGCCGCGAAAAATCCGGTGACGGTTTTGGCGCCCCCAACATGATTGAAACGACAGAGGAATCCCGAAACGGATGGCAAGTAGTGCGCGTGGCCGGACGCGCGGACAGCGAAGCTGCGAGCGCATTAGAAACGGCGCTGCGTGCCGCGGTGGACGCGAATCCCCGTGTAGCCGCCGACTTCTCGGCGCTTACTTATATATCCAGCGCAGGATTGCGGTCGGTGGTTCAGGCCGCGCGCGCCGCGCAGGCGCGGCAGTCCGAGTTCGTTATCTGCAGCGTGAATTCGATGGTGCGCAAGGTATTTGACGTCAGCGGCCTCGATAAATTCATCAAGATCCACGGAGAGCTGCCATGCTGAGCATGCTCGAGGAAGCCGTCCTCCTGGCCGTGGACGAAGAATCCGGCGGCCTTCGCGCCACGCGCCCCTACGGCGCGGCCTACGCGCTGGTGGGCGCCGTATTTTTCGATCTGGCCCTGGCTCACCGTATCGATACCGATACCGACGCCATCCAGATTCTGGATTGCAGTCCTACCGGCAGCCCAACCCTGGACCGAGTCCTCAGCGTGATGTCCCAGCTGGGACATTCTCCCTCGGTGCGCGACTGGATCGAGCAGATTTACTACCGTCGCGAGGACCTGGAGGGCGAAGCGCTCGCTTCCCTCATCAGCCAGGGCATTCTGCGGCACGAAACATCAAAACGCTTCTGGGTGATTGACGTTGAGCGATTCCCGGTGATGGACAATCATCTCCAGGCCGACGTACGCCGTCGCGTGGTGGACGCCATCCTGTCCGACGCGATTCCCGACACGCGCGACATCATGCTGGTAAGCATTGCCGAGCCCTGCGGGCTGCTCGGCTACCTGCTCACAGACGCGCAACTCACCGGGCGCCGCGAACGCATCCAGGCGCTATGCAAGTTCGAGACGATCAGCCGCAAAGTAGGGGATGCCATCAACGATCTGGAACGGACGCTGCATCAGGGCGCGCAGAGATTCGTGTAGCACGGCAACGCTTCGCTGTGCACAGATTGCAAGCGCTGGTTCGAAACAGGCGAGGTGCGGCTCAAGGACCCGGTGCGGCGGAGCGCCCCGGTTCGGCCCAGGCGGGCGGCACCAGCCTTTCGAACGCTTGTAACCTGCATCACACGCCTTTCGTCTAAGAAGTCACCAGAAGTCGGCAGATCGCGCAGACAGGTTTCCAGGTTTCGACTAAAGTGAGTTGGCCTGCTATGACTAGGTCCGGACAAATTTCTTTGCACGGCGCGGTGTGTGCGCTCGCGCCTGTAGCGGTTGCGTGCGCGCTGCTGGTTATGGGCTGCTCGAAGCAGCAGGCGGCTCCGACCGCTCGCCCTCCCGCATCGGTGATGGTGGGCAAAGTCACCCAGAAAACTATGCCCGTCGAGGTCCAGGCGATTGGGAACGTGGAGGCGATTTCAACGATCTCTATCCGGGCGCAAGTTCCCGGTGAAGTGCAGAAAGTTCACTTCCAGGAAGGCGAATTCGTGGGCAAGGGCCAAGTGCTTTTCACGATTGACCCTCGGCCCTACGAAGCCGCACTGGCGCAGGCCAAAGCAGCTCTGGCCCGCGATAAAGCCACCAGCGTTTACGATCGCTCGCAAGCGCAGCGCTACAAAACTCTTTTTGACCAGGGCGTGATTCCCGCCCAGCAGGTGGATTCCTTTACCAGCGCGGCGGACGCCGCGGATGCCGTGGTGAACTCCGATGAGGCTGCCGTGAAAACCGCGGAGCTCAATCTGGAATATTGCACGATTCCCTCTCCCATCGATGGACGCACGGGCTCGGTAATGGTGAAGGCCGGCAATCTGGTGAAGGTCGCGGACGTGCCCATCGTGGTCATCAATCAGGTGAATCCGATCTACGTAAATTTCACGGTTCCCCAGCAATACTGGCCGGATATCAAGGAACACGTCGACCGGGGAGCGCTGCACGTAATGGCCACCATTCCACAGGACCGCGGCCAGCCGGTGCAGGGCAGGCTGACGTTCGTAGATAACGTGGTGGATTCGACGACCGGCACCATCCATCTGCGCGGCACGTTTGACAATCAGCAGAATCGCCTCTGGCCGGGATTGTACGTTAACGTGATGCTCACGCTCTCGGAGCAGCCGAACGCCACCGTGGTTCCCGCGCATGCGGTGATTACCACGCAGCAGGGCTCCTATGTTTATGTGGTGAAGTCCAACAACACCGTCGAGCAGCGCACCGTGGTGCCGGTGAGAACGATTGCCGACGATACCGTGGTCGAAAAAGGCGTGCGGCCCGGCGAGACGATCGTCACCGATGGACAGATCAACCTGATTCCCGGCGCGAAAGTTGAGCCCAAAAATACTGTCGCGGACGCGCCGGACAAGCCCGCGGCTGCCGCAGCGCCCAAAGGCGGAGCGACGGTGCGGACTGCGGATGCGGCGGATGCTACGGCCGAGAAACCCGGGCGCGTCAAGACTCAGTAGCTGATCGCGTCGGGGGTTTTTCGCGTCGCCTGCATTCCGCCGGTAGCGGCGTGAACCGTAGGACGAACGATTTTCGCGATGAAAAAACCGCCGGCTGAAGCCGGCGCCACGGAGCACGGGCATGAGCATTCCCGAACGATTCATTCAGCGGCCGATCGCGACCACGCTGATCATGATGGCAATCCTGCTGTTTGGAATTGCCAGCTACCGCGTCCTGCCCGTCAGCGATCTGCCGAACGTCGACTACCCCACCATCAACGTGTATGCCAACGTTCCGGGCGCGAATCCGGACACCATGGCCGCAGCCGTAGCGCTGCCGCTCGAAAAGCAGTTTTCCAACATCGCGGGCCTGGATTCGATGGTCTCCTCGAGCCGCGTGGGCGCTACCTCGATCGTGCTGCAATTCAGCCTGGATCGAAATCTGGACGGCGCCGCGCAGGACGTGCAGGCGGCGATTTCGCAGGCCGCCCGGCAACTGCCGCCCAACATGCCCTCTCCGCCGGCCTATTACCGGCAAAATCCAGCCGACTACCCGGTGTTGTTCATTGCTCTGGCCTCGGATTCCCTGCCGCTCTCCACGGTGGACGAGTACGCCGAAACCATGATTGCTCCCACGGTTTCCACCGTGAACGGCGTCGCGCTGGTCCAGATTTACGGGCAGTATAAATATTCTCCGCACATTCAACTGGATCCACAGGCCCTGGCGGTCCGCGAAATCGGAATCGATGACGTGGAGAACGCGCTGACCAACGGAAATGCCAATCTCCCGACCGGCACGTTATGGGGTTCGCAGCGCGCACCAACGCTGCAGACTCAGGGCCAGCTGTACAACGCGGAAGATTATTCCAAGCTGATCGTCGCCTATCGCAAAGGCTCACCAGTCCGGCTGTCTGATTTGGGGCGCGTAACCGACAGCATTCAGAACGAGAAGAATTTGAATTTCCTGTACGACGCCAACGATACCAAGGGCGTCTCCGCGATTCCCATGGTCATTTTCAAGCAGCCGGGCACCAATGCGGTGCAGGTGGTCGACGGAATCAAGGCCATGCTTCCGCGCCTGCAAGCCGCGCTGCCGCCCTCCGTGAACATGCGCATTCTGTTTGACCGCTCGACGACCATCCGTAACTCGGTCAATGACGTGAAGTTCACCCTGGAACTGGCCCTGTTCCTGGTGATCATGGTTATTTTCCTGTTCCTGCGGAACATTTCGGCCACCACCATTCCCAGCCTCGCGCTTCCGTTCTCCCTGGTGGGCACGTTCGCGGTGATGTATCTGGGCGGCTATTCGCTGGACAATCTTTCGCTCATGGCGCTGACGCTCTCCGTGGGCTTCGTTGTGGACGACGCCATCGTGATGCTGGAAAACATCGTGCGCCACATGGAGCACGGCGAAGGGGTGATGGAAGCGGCCATCAACGGCTCGGAAGAAATCGGCTTCACGATTCTTTCCATGACGCTTTCGCTCTCCGCCGTGTTCATCCCGGTGTTTTTCATGGGCGGGGTGCTGGGCCGGCTGCTGCATGAGTTTGCCGTAACGATCATGGCGGCGATTCTGGTGTCAGGCTTTGTTTCCCTCACGCTCACGCCCATGTTGTGCAGCCGATTCCTGAAACCTCCGAATCAGGAGAAGCATGGCCGGCTGTACAATTTTTTCGAGTCGGTTCAAGTTCGCCTGGAAAAAAGTTACGACCGCTATCTTCAAGTGGCCCTGCGGCACAAGCTCGCCACCATGGTGATCGCCGCGGCCCTGGTGGTCGGCACCTACTACCTGGGCGTCGTGATTCCCAAGGGCTTCCTGCCCAGCGAAGACGTGGACCAAATCAATGGCACGACCGAAGCGATCGAAGGAATTTCGTTCGATGCCATGATTCAGCATCAGCAGCAGATCGCTGAAATTCTGGTGAAGGATCCCTCCGTCGCATACGTTCTGTCTTCGATCGGCGCCGGCAAACAAGACCATCAACCAGGGCGGCCTGAACATCCGGTTGAAGCCTCGCGCCGAAAGCGCCCCAGGTCGATCAGGTCATCAACGAGCTTCGCCCCAAGCTGGCCAAGGTGCCGGGAATCACCACGTTCCTTCGGAACGATCCGCCGATCCGCATCGGCGGCCTGCAAAGCAAGGCGCTGTACCAGTTCACGTTGCAGAGCCCGAACACGCAGGAGCTTTACGCAGCGGCGGACGGACTTTACCGCGAAGATGCGCACGCTCACCGGCCTGACGGACGTGAGCAGCGACCTGCAAATCCGCAATCCCCAGATCAACGTGGACATCGATCGCGACGCGGCATCTTCCTACGGTGTGACGGTCAATCAGATCGAAGACGCTTTATATTCCGCGTACGGGCAGCGCCAGGTCTCCACGATTTTTGCTCCCAACAATCAGTACTGGGTGATCCTGGAACTGGAGCCGGAATTCCAGCGCGATGCCAATAAGCTGGCGTCACTTTACGTTCACGCGGCGCAGACGCCGACCACGCCGGGAGGCCAACTCGTGCCGCTCAGCGCGGTGGCCAAGCTTTCGCCGACGCTGGGGCCGCTTTCCGTGAACCATCTGGGACAACTTCCGGCCGTGACGATCTCCTTTAACCTCAAGCCCGGCACGTCGATCGGAGACGCGGTCAACGAAATCAATGAGCTGGCCCGCCAGGAGCTGCCTCCGTCGACGACTACTTCGTTTCAGGGAAATGCGCAGGCCTTCCAATCGTCGCTTGGCGGGCTGGGCCTGTTGCTGGTGATGGCTGTTCTGGTGATTTACATTATTCTTGGAATTCTTTACGAGAGCTTCCTGCATCCGATCACGATTCTCTCGGGATTGCCGTCCGCGGGATTTGGCGCGCTACTCTCCCTGTACGCGTTTCACCTGGCCGCCAGCAAGGGCTGGGTTTCTCCGCTGCTGGATATGAACCTGGATATTTACGGTTTCGTTGGGATCATCATGCTCATCGGCATCGTGAAGAAAAATGCCATCATGATGATCGACTTCGCGCTGGAAGCGCAGCGCAACGAAGGCATGACCCCGGCGGAAGCAATCTACAAAGGATGCCTGGTGCGGTTCCGCCCCATCATGATGACCACCATGGCGGCGCTGATGGGCACGTTGCCGATCGCGCTGGGTCTCGGCGCTGGAGGCGAGTCGCGCCGCCCGCTGGGTGTGTCGGTGGTCGGCGGCCTGGCATTCTCGCAGGTCGTGACGCTGTTCTTGACTCCGGTCTTTTATATATACATGGAAGAAGTGAAAGTCTGGGGCACGCGCTTGTTTGGCCGTAAGGGTCCCGGTGAATCGGATGTCGATTCTTCCTCTCACGGCCCTCTTTCGACGGGACCGATTGGAGCGCCCATTGCGCGATCGGCGGACGCGCCCGATCTGTCGGGAATACGTACAACGGACCGCCGATGAAGATGCGAGAGCTTCCTGTGGCGCCGGCTTCAGCCGGCGGGGTTTTCCTGCGAACGCCTCACGGTTGTAAGAATTCAAACCGCGCCGGCTGAAGCCGGCGCCACGAAACTGCTAGTTCCGATTCTGCGCCACGTTGCCGGAGGCTATCGTCCAGTCCCAGTGCTGGCCGGCGGCGGCCACGATCGGCGCCACGTCTTCCTCCAGCAAATACCGCTCCTGGACTAATTTTTTTGCCGCCTCTTCCACTCGGCGAACGTAGTCCGCTCGCGTACCGTAACGTTCCTCGACTGACAATCGCGGATCGTGACTCTTATCGCGGTCCGCGCGAGACTTGGCGAAAGGAATGTACGAACCGGCCATGGCGATCAGCGTGTCCGGCGCGCCGATTTCCTCGCTGCGAAAAGCCCAATCGGTGTAGGTGCCGAGCGGCACGGCTTGCTCCGGCAGGCGAATCCCGCCCACATCGTTGCCGTCACTATCGACTTGCGGGACGATAAACGGCAGCACGGAAAATACGCCGGGCTGGTCCGCGCGATATCCTCCCGGAACGTGGTAGGGCCACTGCACGGCAGGCATGTTCGGATACTTGATGTCCCGCTGGGCGACCAGCGTGTGATCGGAAAGCTGCGGATGGCGGCTGGGCGGCGGCGCCACGCCCTTGCGGGTCCACTGATCGAGCGCCGCGAGTAAACCACGCTGCGCCCAGCGGTAATCGTTGGGATTCACCTTCAGCGGCTGCGTTGCACTGTCCGCCGGCGGCCAGGAGCCTGGCCCGTGCTTCGCTCCGGCCAGCGTGAAGATTCGAACGTTCGGCGGGTCGGGCAGATCCTCCAGCCCATCCATCGAAAGATGCCGCAGGGCCGCTACACGGCCGCGATCCCAATATTCAGAGCCAGAGTCCACAAAAAATATTTTGGGCTCCAGGCCGGCCGGAACGCGCGCGCCGAGGCCATCTCGCTTGCCCGTCGCCGGATCGGTGGTGAGTTCATAGCGAATCGGAAACACGGTCTCCGTAAAAGAGCCAAGTTCGTTGGGCAGCGCAAAGCGCCGGTTGAAGCTGCCGAAAGACGTCCCGCCGGTGTGGATGAATAGCGCGTCAATCGCCTGGCGGCCCTGTTCGTCCGTGGTGAAGCCCTCGTAGACTAACTGGCGCTCGTAGCGGCCCACCTGCGACGCGCCATAGGTGTAAACGTAGCGGGCGTGGACAATGGCGTCGGCGTTATTCTTAATAGCCGAGGCCATGTCCCGCAGCGCCGCGAACCCCAGGCCAGCCACCGGAGGGTTTTTGCTTTCGTAGGTGAACTGGTAGGTCATGCCCGCTTTGAAGCCGCCCTTCACGGTGAGCCAATTCGGATTCGAACTGCTCTGGCCGTTTTCAGTTTTTGCGAATTGCCAGTCGTCGCGTGGAATCAGGTGCTGGGTGGCCACCCAGCCCTCGCGGACGGTCAGCCGGTATGCGGGATTGTTCAAATCCAGCGGAGGATAAACGTCCGTGTTGTCATCGCCGGTGTAATCGTACGAGGCGGAGGACTTATCCGGAATAAACCACGGGCTGACCCAGCCGGTAATGGGCTTTCCATTGTCCGTGGCGATGGGGACCTGCGCGCCGATCAGGTTTTTGTCTCGGGCCTTGCGAACTTCGAATTCCCAGCCCACGGCCACGATCGTGTAGCCTTCGCGCATCAGCAGGCCATCGCCAAAGTCGGCTTCGCTCGACGGATCAATGGAACCCTTGCCGCGATTGAACGTGTTGAGCACGCCGGGCCGGCCGCGATTCACTACGTCGAACAGGGCCACGCCATTGCCTTTGGCGGCGTCCTTGGGCCGGAGAATCAGCAGGTCGGCGGAAAATTCCACCTTGCCCTGGGCGTTCTTCGGGGCTTTGTCGACGTCGGTGATGATTTTGTTATGTGGATTACTCGGATCGACGGCGAAATACACTTTGCCCACCAGTTTTTCGTATGGGCCGACCGCGCCGAAAGATTTTCCGTTCAGCACATCCTGCTTGCTGGTGATTTCCACGCGCGTTACTTCGGCCCGGGCTGCTCCCGGAGCGAGAGAGGCTGCGACGGCCAGTGCGATGGCGCTGCAGATTGCAGGTGCTTTGAATTTCATTTTCGGTTCTCCCTGGGCTGGCGGCTCACGGAATCTATTTTCAGCGATTGCGCCTGCATTATTTTCACTGGTGTAGCGCCCGCCTTCATGCGGGCGCTACAAAACTCGGAAGCCTGAATACAATCCGCGTTTTACTGCAGCACGATTTTGTCGAAGCGGAAGCTGAACTCCTCGGCCAGGTACAGCGTTTTTTCATCGGGACACGCCAGGGCATGGATGGAATCAAACCAGCCCGGCAGTCGGCCGAGCTTGCCGAACTGTCCCAGCAGTTTTCCATTCAGGTCATACTTGAAAACTTTTCCGACGCTGCCGACGAAAATCACCTGATTGGGCGGCGGCGTGATGCACAGCGACCAGGCCAGCGCCCCCACTTTCCATTCCTGCTTGAAATTTCCGTCGGTATCGAACACCTGCACGCGGTTGTTGGCGCGATCGGCCACGTAGAGAGTCTGGTTGGCGTCCATCACGATGTTGTGCGGCGTGTTGAATTGCCCGGGCTTGTTGCCGCGGTCGCCCCAGTATTTGACGAGATTGCCTTCGCGCGTAAATTTCACGACGCGCGAGTTTCCATAGCCGTCGGTAACGTACGTGCTTCCGTCCGGTCCGACCACGGTGTCCGTAGGCTGGTAAAAGCTGGACGGGCCGGGAATGGCGCGCTCGATTCCGTGCGTCATGTAGACCCACGCCATGTCGCCTTCGCGGCGCCCGAGCGCCTGCTCCACCCTGCGCTTGGGATCGAATTTCACCACCAGGTTGTCACCGGCGCCGTCGTACCACAGGTTGTCCTGGGCATCGAAGCGGATGCTGTGCGGAATTCGAAATACCGGCGAGTCTTCGCCGAACGAACCGACGAAATCCCCTTCATTCGTGAATTCCAGGAGCGGGTGATTGCCGCGATTCAGAATGAAAATGTGGCCTTTGGAATTGATGGCCACGCCCACGGCCTCAGCCATAATCATGTTCGTCGGAATTTTGAAGAAGTCTTTCTCCACGCGGAAGGTGATCTCCGGAGCTCTCGCCAGCTTCTGCGAATCGGACATGTCCTGCGCACAAACCGGGAGCGTGGCGAGCAGAGCCACCAGCAACAGCAAATATTTCATAGCTGCACCTATGCTTTCGCATTCCCAAACATCAACCTATCAACACGATTTGCGGCGCGCGGTTCTGTCCGTGTGGCGCCCGCCTTCCGGCGGGCATTCGAATCATTTAGGAGCCCTCACGGATGCAGCGTCAGCTTCTGTACTCTCCAATTCGAAATTTCTCCGGCGTAGATTTCGTTGTCGGTGCGGCAATCGAGTTCGTGCACGGCCATGAACTCCTTCATCTGCTTGCCGCCCTTTCCGAATTTGCCGAGGATGCGGCCGTCCAGTTCCATCTTGTAAATTTCACCGCCATTTTCCATGTCCGTGGTGCCGGTGGAATTGGAGCTGTACAGGTACTGGTGCTGCCCTGGCGTGATGCAGACCGCCCAGGGAGACCCGACGTTGATGTATGCGGTCTTGAAGTGCCCGTCATTGTCGAACACCGAGAGGCGCTTATTGGCGCGATCACCGACGTACACGTTGCCCTGATGATCGACCTGGATGGTGTGCACGTCCTCAAATTGCCCGTCGCCATGCCCGCGCGACCCAAACGCGCTCAGGAACTTTCCATCCTTATCGAATTTCACGACGCGCTTGTTGTTGTATCCGTCGGAAACGAAAATATTGCCCTGCTGGTCCCAGGCCACGTCGGTTTCACGGTTGAACATGGCGAACGGACCGAGGCCGCCGCCTTCTCCTCCGCCACCCGCTGCCGCTGCGGCCGGCGGCATGCCGCCCGGACGCGACGACAGCAGCAGTTGCCGCTCGATCTGGCCGCCGCTGATTCCTCCCGCGGATTCGTTTTCAGCGACCGGGCCGGGAATGCCGGAAAAATCCTCCGGCTTGCGGCCGAGAGTCATCAGCACTTTGCCTTCGGGGCTGAATTTCACGATCATGTTCGAACCTTCATCCACCATCCAGATGTTGTCCTGGGGATCGACGCGCACGGTATGCGCGAAGGCCTGGGCGTACGTGCCCTTGCCGATCTCTCGCATGAAATTGCCCTTGTCGTCGAACTCATAGAGACGCGCCGCGGCGCCGCGGCCGAACTGGCGGGAACTTCCCACGGAATAGGTGAGAATTCCATCGCGTGTGTAGACGAAGATGTGGCCCTTGGAGTTCGTGGCCACGCCGACGGCCTCGCCCATCACCACGTTGTCGGGCAGCTTCAACAGGTTGGGCGCGGAATCGAACGGGATTTCCTTGACCGATATTTGCGCAAACAACGGGCTGGCGATCAGCACGCTCGCAGCCGCCAGAGCAAACTTTGCTACGCTTCGCATCGGAGCCTCCGCCAACAAATTTGATTTCCGCCTGCAGGGCAGGCCGCGCGATTCACGCGCGCGCATCGCCCTTACCGCGATTTCCTGCCGGCAACCGTGCCTACTTCGCGTCCGGATGGATTTGCAGCTTCTGCACGCGCCAGTTCAGGAGTTCGCCGACCAGCAATTCGTTGTCACTGGTGCAATTCATTTCGTGAATCCAGCCGAACTCTTTCATCTTTTTTCCGGCGGAGCCGAATTTTCCGAGAACGTGGCCCTCCAGATCCATTTTGTAGATGGGGCCGACCGCGTCCGAACTGTAGAGGTATTGCTTGGGTCCGGGCGTGATGCAGATCGCCCAGGGAGCGCCAACGCCGGTCCAGACGGCACGTAGCGTCAGGTCATTGTCAAATACCTGGATGCGGCTGTTGCCGCGATCGCCGATGTAAACGTTGCCCTGCTTGTCCGTGGCAATCGTATGCGGCGTGTTGAACTGCCCCGGTTCCTTGCCCTTCACACTGCCGCCAACCGCCTTCAGGAAATGGCCCTCTTTGTCATACTTCACGACGCGCGCGTTCCCGTAGCCATCGGAGACGAATATGTTTCCCGCGGCGTCCCAGGCCACATCGGTTTCACGGCTGAACGAATAATTTCCCGCAGGCTTTGGCGTATCTCCGGGAAGCAAAGGATGAAAGTTGAATCCGCCCGGCACGTCGCCCTCCGCGGACTCCGGGCGCCGGCCGAGAGTCATGATCACTTTGCCGGCCGGATTGAACTTCACGATCATGTTCGAACCTTCGTCCACAGCCCACACGTTGTCCTGGGGATCGACGCGCACCGTGTGCGCGAACGCAAAGGCGTAGTTGCGCGGGCTGATTTCCCGGACGAAATTCCCTTCCTGGTCGAATTCGAATAGTTGCGTTTCGCCGCTGCGCGTGAACACGAACATGTGCCCCTTGGAGTTCTGGGCCACGCCGGCGGCCTCGCCGAGATAAATTCCGTCAGGAAGCTTCAGGAGGTTTGGCGCGGAATCGAAAGCCAGTTCGGGCAGGTTTTGCGCGAACAGCGGAGTCACCAGCGAACAGCAAACAGACGGCACCTGCAGCAAGCACAGCAAAACAGCGTCTTCATTAGCCTCCAAATAAGTCTCGTGGTAATGAACAACGGAATGCCGCCGAGATGTGTCACGCCATCTCGCAGTGGCGGGACCGTGGCGTAGAAATATTTGTCGATCTAAAGTCAGCCCGCGTCGTAAGCGGAAATTGAGGAACCGGGCCCTCCGTCGCGCGGATGGACCGGTTCCCGATTTCCTATGACCGCTTCTGGTACAGGTTGACGCCTACCACACGATCTTCAGCGCGAATTGGATTTCGCGCATCGGGAACCTGTGTGGCCTGATCGATTGTCCAAAACCGGTTACCAGCGAGTAGCGGATCGAGACCATCGAGGTTGTCTGTCGGCGCCTGCGAAGTTGGTGCGATTCGAGAATGTTGAAAAACTCCGCCCGGAATTGAACGTTGAAGTTCTCGCCGAACTTGGCGATGTGGGTGTCCTTGATGAGAGACATGTCGACGTTGAACAATCCCGGCCCAATGATGGCATTGCGGCGCAGGTTGCCCAGGAGGTTGGTGCAGGTGAGCGGATCGAGACCTAGCGACGCCGGCGTACCGAGGGTCCAGCCGGTCCGAGGCTGGATTTGTTGCAGTTGGCGTTCGAAGAACGCCTGGCTGGGCGCGACTGGGTAGATGAAGCAGGCGGCTTGCAAGTACTGCAGGTTGCCCGGCTGAACCACGTTCTTCGGCGTGCAACCCGGAGCTAGGGACAGTACGTCCATCGGCTCGGAGTTGTTCTGCCCAAGCGGGTCTGAAGTGAGTCCGCCGAGAGGCCAGATCGGCACGCCGTCGCTCAATTCCAGCAAACCGCCGACGCCCCATCCGCGCGCGATCCATGTGGCGGGACCGCTCCAGGACTTCGGCGTTCGGTATTTGATAGAGCCAGTTGAACGTCAGGTTCCGGGTGATGTTGAAATCCGACAACCCGCGCGTGATGTTGCCGTCCCACCAGGGAGTCGCGGCCGTCGGGTTGGACGAGATAGTTGTCGCCAGCAAAGCTGCCCGAAGAATTGTCGAACGACTTCTGCCAGGTGAACGAAGCCTCGTACTGCAGCCCGTGGCTCATCTTCTTGGCGTAGTTCACCTGGAAGCGAGTTGTACGAGGATGCAGAGATGAAAGTGGTGGAGAGAATCAGTCCCGGAATGAAGGGATTGACCATCGTGTTAGGCACAATTCCGGTCGGTGCCGGGCTTTTAATTCCCGGGCAGCTGCTGAAGATGGTGGTGTTGAATTCCGGATCAGGAAACAACCAGCCAGAAGACGTCTTTGTCGGGAAGCAGGTATTGAGGGTATCCGTCTGGAATGGATTGTGGATTCCCCGCGATCCGGCGTAGGCAACGGTGAGCGAAGAGTTCGCCGTGATCTGCCGCTGAACGTTGAAGTTCCACTGCATCACGTAATTCCGTTTGGGATTGCGGTCCGTGTACTGCCACCTACCCGTGTTGGCTGCGGTAACGCCCGCCGCAGCCGGACCCTGGCCCGAAATAAACGCACCTTGTACGAGCGGACAATCCGTCTTGTGGCCACGGTCACGGGATTAGCGCAACCTTTGGCGTTCGTGCAGGTCGACTTCGGCTCCTGACGGGGAGGCTTGGAGGGCATTCAGGCCGAACATGAAAGGCAGGGGCAGCACATCAAACATGCCGAATCCCGCGCGCACTGTCGTCTTACCGGTTTTGAATGGATCCCAGGCAAAATCCGACTCTAGGTTCGAAGTTTTTGAGCGTTGGATTCTTATCAAAGACCTTGTTCGCCAGACCGGAACAGGTGGAAGCCACGGGCAGACCATTAATGTCTTCCGAACAATTGCCAGGGTCAGCCCAGAGGGTCGGGAGGAGGATGAATTTGCCATTTTTCTCCGTGGGAATCGTGGACATTTCATAGCGCAGCCCAACGTTCACGGTTAGATTCGGCTTCATCTTCCAATCGTCCTGCACATAAACGCCGACAATAGTTGAGCGGTTATAGTGTTTCGTATTTCCGGCGGTGAAGGGCGGAACGGTGGGCTCCCTTACCGTAAAGGGCTCGTTCTGGAGCCAGTTCGGGATCACGCCAAATCCAGCGCTGCCGTTTCCGTTTCCGTTCACCAGGTCGGTGTGATTGCGAATCACTTCACCGCCGAACTTCACCGTGTGATTGCCCCTGGTCCAGGAAACGTCGTCAAAGCCCTGGAAGTTCTGAACCCAGTCGCTGAATCCTCCTTGCGGCGCAAACCCGCCGAAGGAAGTCACGCCTGTGATTCCCGCGCCGCCACCACCTTGGCCGGCCTCCCCAGGCCCGAAGGTCGAGGGGATAATTCCAAACTGGTGATCGGTCGCGGCCGCCGAGCGCTGCCGTCAGGCCGGGGTTGGTAACGATGGACTGTGTGTAACCGAATCGAACGCTATTGACCATGGCCGGGCTGAAGATATGGTTCTCTTCGAGGGCCACGGACTGATTCGGCAGAAGGTACCCGGTCGTCTGGTTATCAAACGCGTTGGGCTTGGCCCAATTGGAGTAGATCCCGGTAATAGCTGGCATCGATGCTGTCTTTGTCCGAAATCTTGAAGTCGCTGCGGAGCCGTGAAGTAATCATCTCTCACAGCCTGCACGCCGCTATAGACGTTCGACGCGATATTGCCTTTGGCGCTGGCACCGGGTAGCGGTAGAGGTTCTAGCGCCGCCATATACAGCTGCGATCGTGTTATCCACGCAGACGGAAGACTGCCCGGGTGCCAAATTCTGGGCATTCGGAATCGGGCACGCACCGGCTAAATGGGGTTGGGAATAAACGGTCCGCCAACTGTGCACGCCTTAAATCCGGCGGCGTCCGCGTAACCAGTACCGGGAACGTTGTTGCAAGAATCGTCGACAATTCCATTCCTCGCAGTCGGCGTGAGCACCTTCGCCGTTACCGGAATGCCCTTCCGCTGGCGAAGACCCTCGTAATCGCCGAAAATGAACCAGCGGTCTTTCAAAATTTTCCACCGCCCGAGCCGCCAAACTGATTGCGCACGAAAGGCGGCTTGTTCGAGCCAGATAGGTAGTCCGACGAATCGAACGCATTATTTCGAATAAATTCGTAAACGCTCCCGTGGAACGAGTTGGTGCCGGACTTGGTGATGGCGTTGATGACGCCGCCGGAAGTGAAGCCGTATTCGGCGGAGTAATTGGCCGTCAGCACCGAGAATTCCTGGATGGCGTCCACGCCGACGCTGGCGCCGAGCACGTTGCCGGGTCCGGCGTTCGAATAGTCATTGACGATGACGCCGTTCAGCCGGTAGACATTCTGCGTCGGCCGGTTTCCGTCGATGGTCATCTGGTTGCCCAAACCGCGCAAATTGCCGCCGGGCTGGGTTACCTGCTTCGTGCGGTCGAACCGAAATCACTCCGGGTTCGAGCGTGGCGAGGGAGGCCCAGTCGCGGCCGTTGAGGGGCAACTCAACGATTTGCGCGCTCTGCACGTTTCCGCTGAGCGTGGCGTTTTCCGTCTCGATTACCGGTGCGGCGCCGGTCACTTCGACCAGTTGGCTGATATCGCCGACCTTGAGCGCCAGGCTCAATTCCTGCTGGGCGCCCACGGTGAGCGTTACCTTGGTGGTGGAGGTGGCGAATCCTGCTGCCGTCACCGAAACGTCATAGCTGGCCGGCTTGAGGTTCACTATGTTGTAATTTCCGGAGCTGTTCGTGGCGGTTTCCGTCGAGATGCCGGTCGCGGAATCCTTCACAGTTACCTTGGCGTTGACCACTGCCCCGCCCTGCGCATCGGTGATTGTGCCGGTCAGCGTGGCTCCGGCTACCTGCGCGTGCAAGGGGGTTGATAACAGAAGCCCGACGACCCAAATCAATACGAGCACTTTCGTCACGCACGATTTCATTCGGTTCCTCCCGTGCTTCAATAGACTTTCCGCAACATCCCGCGCCCCTACTCCCCGACAGCCCTAGTGAGTGCCCTGGTGAGTGAAAGATGCCTACGCCGAAAAAATAAATTTATGGATGGAAGCTGGATGAAACGATCACGGTCGGAAACGACGGCAGAAACACCCGAACAGAGAAATGCAAAACGAGCAAGGCCGGAAATGGCCACAGGCTTCTTGGCATGGGCGAAAGCGCACACGTAGTGCCTCCAATAGTTCGGAACCCTGCCACTCGGCAAAACGTATTGTTGAGACTACAACCACCCCAGATTGATGGCGTAGGTAACATAGGCGAGATGATGATGTCAACTCTATTTTATTGTTTTCTAATAGAGGCTGAAAGAATTGTACTTATTCGGCTTCGCCCGCGGCCCGGGCCGCGCCGGAATCCTGGGCGGCATGGGAGCGATCAGGATCCCGGTGCGGGGCGCAGGCGGAGAGACTTTCGGTCTCTGCCTGGCTGCCGGCGGCAAGCGCAGACGAACGCTTCCGCTATTTCTTCGGATGCAGAATTAATTTCTGCACGCGCCAGTTCAGCAATTCGGCCACGAAAATCACGTTTTCCGAAGGACACGCAATTTCGTGAATCCAGCCGAACTGCTTCAGTTCCTTGCCGGATTCGCCGAGCCAGCCTAGAACCTTGCCGTCCAGGCTGAGCTTGTAGACGCGCCCGGGAAATGCATCCGATGCGTAGAGCACCTGATTGGGAGGCGGAGTAATACACACGGACCACGGCGAGCCGGGGCCGAGTTGCCGGGCGAAAATATCCGTTCCGCCGAGTTTTGGTTTCGGGCCGATCGCCGCGACTTCCTTGTCATAGTCGAAGGGCACATCGATCTTGATCTCGCGCAGGTACTTCCCTTCCTTGTCGTAGACCTCAATGCGCGAATCGCCGCGATTGGCGACGTAGATGTTGCCCTGGGCGTCCGCCGCGATGCCGTGCGGCGTGTCCAGCTGCCCCGGCCCATCGCCCGGCTCGCCAAAAGACTTGATCCACCGGCCGTGCCTGTCGACCTTGGCCACGCGCGAATTGATGTAGCCGTCGCTGATGAAGGCGTTATCGTCAGCGTCCCAGGTCACGTCGGTCACCTGCCGGAACATGCCATCAACCGGCGCGAGCGGAGGATGCGGATGTTTCAGCGGCTCGGTTCCCTCATCCGATGCTTCCTGCTTGCGCCCGAAAACCATGGCCACCTGCCCGGCGGGATTGAACTTGATGACCATGTCCGAACCTTTGTCGGCGGCCCAGATGTTGTCAAAGCGATCGACGCGAACGGTGTGCGCGAAAGACCAGGCGTAGAGATTGTGGCCGATCTCGCGGATGAACGTGCCGTCCGGGCCGAACTCCAGAAGCTGCGACGCGGTCGCGGCGTAAGCCGGGCCGTTTGAGTTTCCACGGGAATACACGAAGATGTGCCCCTTGGAATTGACGGCCACGCCGGAAGCTTCGCCGAGATAAAGATTGGGCGGAAGCTTCAGCAAATTCGGAACGGATTCAAAGGGAATTTGCGGAGCCGACTGCTGGGCCGAGAGCGCGAACGGAGCGAGCAACAGCACGCAAAAGGCGAGCGCAAGCGATTTCATCCTGTCCTCCTGAATTTTCCCGAGTCTCTTTCCGAGTCGAGCGGAATGCGGAGTACGAACCCTTTAACTTGGCTGCATGCTACACCTGACCGGGATTTTTGAAACAGAATTCTTGCGCCGGTGGCGGCGCGCGAAAAATGGAGGCCGATAAATATCCAATGACAAAATTGCAATTGGGTGTAGCATGTCGCCACTCTCGGAGTTGGGTGGCGGTCCCGGACGAATTCGTCCCGACGTGCATCGGTCGGATTTTCCTGTTTGAAAGGAGAACTACCAGATGAGACGGTCCATTGTGCTGTCCGCGGTGATCGTGGTGTGCATGGGGATGGGTGCGAGGACGTTGCGCGTACATGCGCAATTTGGCCCGCCAAGTCCGGAGCGCCAGGCTGCAATCGAAAAGCAATTAGCTTTGGAAGCGGCAACGCCGAAGCTGACCATTACAGAAGAAGTTTTAAACCTGCCCGTTCCCGATCACACCATCGGTGAAACCGAAGGCGTGTCGATGAATTCCAAGGGGCACCTGTTTGTGTACTCTCGCACGGGAAAAGGCGGCAGCTCGCGCGGAGGAACGGCCGCGGAACTGTTTGAATTCGACCAGAACATGAAGTTCGTGAAAATGTGGGGGCCCGACAATTACGCTGCGTCCTTCGCACATTCCGTGCGCGTCGATAAATACGACAACGTCTGGATGGTGGACGAAGGCTCCGGAATGATCGTGAAGTTCGACCCCAACGCCAGTGTGAAAATGACGCTGGGCCGCAAACCCGAAGCCATCGACTGGATGGAGCGCTACGTGGAACGCGGCGAGAAAGTGACGGAACGCTATCCTGTCGGGAACCTGGGCACCTTCAACCGCCCGACGGACATCGCGTTTGACAAGGACGACAACATGTTCGTGAGCGACGGCTACGGCAATTCGCGCTTCGTCAAGATCCTGAAGGACGGAACGTGGGTCAAGGCCGTCGGCACGCACGGCAACGGCGAAAACCAGTTCAGCACCCCTCATGGCATCGCCGTGGATAAGGAGTCCAGGGCTCGTTTACGTCGGCGACCGCGGCAATTTCCGAATCCAGGTGTATGACACCGACATGAATTTCAAAAAGTCCATTGGCGGAGTGGGCGCGCCGTGGAGCGTGCAGATCACGCCAAAGTATCTCTACAGCGGCGACGGCACGGGCAAGCTTTACCGCCTGGATCATGACGGAAAGCTTCTCGGCTGGGCGCAAACCAGCATGGGCCACGGCCAGACCGGCTGCCTGATTCACGAGATGCACGCGGTTTCGGACAACGTGCTGATCAAGGGCGATTGCTCGACCTGGACGGTGGAGAAGATTACGATCAAGTAACTCGTGGTGCGGAACTGACTCGAGGGAGGTTCGAGGGCATGGATCGAGCCTCCACGAGCGGCGTCCGGAACTTTTCCGGCACGCGCCCGGTGGCAGATGGCCGCGGCGTTCAACGAGTATATAGCCCGGCGATCGCGCCGTTGGCAGGCGCCCCGCTGCGCTGATACACACGCGTCGCCCACCTGACGAACCATCGCGCCTCCTGGTACATGGTCCAAATCATGGACGAGAACTGTTCCTGCGTCCAGTTGCCCCCCCGGCTGCGCCGCTTCAGACTCAATAGAGATGAAGACTGTGGCGTGAAGGGAATTTGATGCAATGGCACGTTTGAATCTTGCACGTATGTTAGTTCGTTCCATTTCGATGTTGGCCGCGATGCTGGCCCTTGCGGCTCCTGGCGCGCGGGCCCAAACCTACTACGGGTCCAAGTGGGCTGCCGACAGCCTTGCCAACACCAGAATCGGCCCGGTTCAAATTCAAGGCGATTACCGCTTTCGCGCCACGCACACTGGCACGCTGGCCGCAATTCATACCTACTTCCAAACCGGCAATGGATACAGCGGAGGAACCGACGGAACCTACCGCATCGATCTCGAAACGGATGATGGGACGACCAATCACTTCGCTTCCGGACAAGTCCTGGCCACGACGACAGAGCTCCACCCCGGCAGCCACTTCGTGACCGAAACGTTCTCTTCGCCCGCGGCCATCACTTCCGGCACGCTCTATCACGTTGTCTATACGAATATCGATGCCAACCCCGCGACCAACTACACCTCGCTCGATATGCTCATGCTGTCCAGCCCAGGTCCCACTCCCTCCCAGCCGACGATCGCGGATACGGACTGGGCGCACCTGTACAACGCAGGCACGGTCGCCAATCCCAAATGGCACTGGCGGCATGGAACAACCGAAGGCGACTACATGCCGACTCTGGAGCTGGTCTACGGCGACGGCACGATCGCGGGAAGTGGCTATATGGAAGTGTGGATCAATACTTCGCGCGAAAAAATCAGCGGCAGCTTCCAGGCCCGCGAATCGTTCACCGTTTCGGGCGGCGATCGAGTCGCCGCCAGCTTCTCCGTCCGCCTGCGCAAAGACAGCGGAGCTGATCCCCTGACAGTCACTCTGAAAACGGGTTCAGGAATAACGGTCGAATCCGGAACCATCCCGGCAACAGCGTTCACAACGTCCGACGGCTGGGCGACCTACGCGTTTACCGCGCCGCGAACCCTCGCCAATGGCGCAACCTACAACATCATTCTGAGCGCCCCCGGCAGCTCTAGCTATTCCCTCTTCCCGATTCGAAAAGGGCGTATTTACAACTTCGACGCACCCACATTTTTTCCCGACGGCAACGCGCAGCTCTCCACAAATGCCGGCTCCAGCTGGACCAACTGGCCGGCCGAAACCGGAGTTCCGTCAACGGACGGGGATTTGCAGTTTTTCTTCACGATTGGAGGGTCAGCGCCGCCGGCAGCGCCTACGGAATTGAAGGTGAATTCGATTTCGTGATCTGAAATCGCCATTATCTCCTCTCAATGCGATGGAGGCGGATTTAGATCGACCGCACCGCAAATCCATTTCCCGGGTTTTGGAACGGGATTTCAAAGCACAACGCAGCGTAACTGGCTCAACCCACTCGTGTCGTTAAGCGGCTTTATTTCAGTAGGATCGCTTTCACCAATCTTACTTGACGATCAGTGACAAAGTGACCTGATGGGATAGACTTTCAGAAGAAGCAATAACGGAAACTGTATAGTTACCATTGGGCGTTCCGTTATTCGTAACCGTCGGAGCCGGCCCTGACGTGACCTCCCCACACCCGACCAATGATACGGCGGTTGCAACGATAACCACGGCTGCAATTCTTACAATAAGCGTAGCGCGTCTTGTGATGCTGATTGATCTCGTCGTTCCATAGAATTGGCAGAATAGCCAAATCGCTGCCAGGAGCGAGATGATTCCCTTGAGTAACAGCAGAAGTCGCCCGGGAATCCGAAACAGGTCGCCAGATCGGGCCACCGTCGTGATGGTCAGCGTCGTCAAGGTCACCGAGCTTGCCCCGGGCGTGACAGCCACCGGCGAGAAATTGCAGGAGATGGTCGAAGGCACGCCAGAACAAGAGAACGCAATGGGTTGTGCAAAGCCGTTGGATCCGGATATCGATAAATTAAAAGCCGCGGATTGGCCCGAATTCAGACTGGCCGAGGCAGGTGTCGCCGAGATCGCAAAGTCAGGTGGAGCGGCGCTCACTCCCGTTCCGGACAGTCCAATTTGCTGCGGAGAACCGCTGGCGTTGTCGGTGATTACAAGTTGTGCCGTACGGGCGCCTGAAGCTGCAGGTGTAAACATAACTGAGATTGAGCAATCGGCCCCGACAGCTGTTGGTGCCGTGCATGTGTTCTTTTGAGTGAAATCAGCAGCATTTACACCGGAAATTCCAATACTTATGAAGGTTAATGGCGCGCTGCCGGCATTTTTGATGGTCACGGCCATCGCGGAGCTCGCTGTTTTAATGGTCTGGGACGGAAATGCCAAAGAAGACGGAGAGACCATGGCAACTGGCTGCGACGGAGCCGATCCCGTTCCATCCAGAGTTACAAGCTGCGGGGTGCCGCTGGCATTATCGGCAATCGTCAACAGAGCGGACCGCGGGCCGAAACTCGAAGGTTGGAACGCGACCGTCAGCACGCAACTGGTTCCGGCAGCCAAACTGCCCGCACAAGTATTTGTCTGGGAAAAATCGGAACTGTTCAAGCCAGAGAGAGATATCTGGCTGACGGACACCGTCGTAGTTCCCGTATTGCTTAGGGACACGGATTGAGCCGCGCTGCTTGTCCCGACAGTTTGGTTGCCAAACGACAGCAACGTTTTCGATAAAAGCACTTCGCCGATCGCGGGGTCGCTGCCGCTTCCGGTCAGTGGAACTATATGAGGGCTGCCAACCGCGTTATCAACGACTGAAAGTTGGGCCGCTTGGTGGTCGGCTGTCAAAGGTGTAAAGGTCACGTTGAGGCTGCAACTTGCACCAGGAAAGACGGTTGTGCCGCAGTTATTCGTCTGTGCGAATTGTGGGCTGCTTCCTCCGGCGATACTGACAGCGCTGATGCTAAGGTTGGATTCTCCGACGTTGGTCAGGAGCACGGTCGAGGCTGCGCTGGTTGTGCCAACAGGTTGATTCTTGAAGTCGAGAGTTATCGGCGACAACAGCACCTGGGGCGCCATCGAGTTTGCGCCAAGGCCGCTGAGATCGAGAATATGAGGACTTCGGCGAGCACTGTCGGTGACGACTAGCTGCGATGTTCGAGCACCCACCGCGCTTGGGGTGAACGAGATATTGATCAAGCACTTGGCCCCAGCTACGAGAGTTGCCGGACAGGTGTTTTGCTGCGAGAAATCAGAAACATTCCCTCCAACGACAGAGACGCTGGCAATATTCAATGGCCCGGTCCCGGGATTGTGGAGAGTGACTGTCGTTGCTCCACTCGTAGTTGATAGATCCTGGACAGGAAATACGATCGACGGGGGCGATAGTGACGTCAAGCCTCCAGGAGGCCCGAAAGCGGAGCTAAGATCCTGCACAACGGCCTGGCGCATTGCAACTGTATTGGCAATGCACTGAGACAGCCGTGCCGGCGCGCAACCTCGACCGGACCAATTCGGCCATTGAGCCTCGATACCAAAATAGCCCGGGAAAAATTCAATTTGATCCACGACGCCTTGTTTCAGTTCATCAAGCTGAAGCTGGAATAGCTGATTGAAAAGGTCGGCATCCTCCTGAACGGAACAGGCGACACCACCGGGTGAACAAGGAAGATAGTCAATCCGGTCATACGCGTAGGCCCCCGCAATGATCTTCGCGTTTGGAAAAATAGCCTTCGTTTGCTGAACATAGGAAGCGTAGTTCGGTCCATCTTTCCGGTAATGCATATACAGTTGGACATAATCGACACCGTTGCGCGTGGACGGCGGAAGATTGGAATCGCCGAGCAGCGATGAACCGAGCTGGTCTTCGTAAATAGTGACCGCGAATTTCACATTCGGATTTGCGGACTTGGAGGCATGAAGAGTGTCGGTCACAATCGTTCCAGGTACCGCGATTCCAAAATCGGACTGCATGTGCTCCATTCGGTTTACGAGATCGTCGAAGCCGATAGAGAACAGAATAGGATGAGTCAGGCTCCACTCGCTGTATTGCGTGGCGTACGTGGCCGAAGTCGTGGGATCCATCTTGATAGCCAGGTAGATCCGTTGGACGTCCTGCGAAGTCGCAGCCTGTGTTATTTCATCGAAGCAAGACTCCGGCTGGGGTGAGCAACCGAATCGTATGGACGTTACTCCGAGCACTGCATTGGCGTCGGGCGTATTCTGGTACCAGGAACTACTCTGAAGCGAAGTTTGCGCCCGGATTGAAACCTGAGGAATGAGAAAACCAACGAGCAGGAGTGCGAGTTGGAAACTGGGCTTGTATCGCTGCACCCGCATGATCACACTCCCCCGGGGCCTTTTTAAACAACTATGGGCTAATCAACATGGGCTAATCAGCATGTTCCAGCAGTTCTAGTAACGCTGCAATACGGTAAGTACCCTAAAGCCGCGGGTGGCCCATCCTTTCACGACCTTGCGAAAGGGTGGAAGCCTTTCCTGCTTGTTGAAGCGTTCCTGGAGTTGGCGTCGAATGCGGTTCGATGAGGTTGGATTTCATCATTCCCAAGGACGGGCTCGATCGAGGCCGTTTAACACTTTTTGAACAAGCTACCCAAAGCGACTCGCTCTGCTGATACCCATGATTAGGGCTGGGGCGTCCGGCTAGCAGGTGCATGATTCGGTAGGGGATGAAGTTGCAGGAAGGCGGCGGCGACGTCGCGAGCACGTTCCGCAATTTTGCGGGGGGTCGGTCGCTCGGTAACGCCAAGCAGCAAGTCGACCATTAAAAGCCCCCAGAGCAGCCCGGCGAACTGCTCGGCAAGCTCGGCAGGGCGGCCCGTGAGCAGTTCAGATCTCACGGCCTGGGCCATGATTTTACGCAAGGCGGCGCGGCTTGTCTCGCGTCCTTTAGAGTCGAGCACACGCGCTACTTCTGGGGCTCGGACCGCCTCGGCGATCGCCAAGCGATATACGGCAATCACCGTGGGATCGCTTATCTCGCGGACGAGCTTCGTACCGAAGGAAGCCAGCACCTGCGCCAGGGTCTCGCGATCGCGCAGCTCGGGCAGGTCAGCAGGCACGTCAAATCGCTTGGCGCGCTCGCCGATGCAGGCGGTCAGCATTTTCTGTTTGTTGCCGACCAGCGCATAAAGCTCTCGTTTCGAAACGCGCGCGTGAGTCGCGATCTCAAGCGTGCTGGCCGTAGCGAAGCCACTCTTCATGAATGCGGCAAAGGCCGCCTCCAGGATGCGCTTGCGCACCGCGGCTTCGTCCCCGTCCCCCAGACTGCGTTTTGACACCGGCGTTTTCGCCATGACCCTCTCCTTGACAACTCTGGTACCGCACAGTACCATCTAAGCGTGTGGTACCCAATGGTACCACAACATCACGGTTCCGCAAGGAATCCAAGGAGCTGAACGATGAAATGGGAATTGTCTTCCCTGCTGCTGACCTTTGCGACGGTTCTGGCGCCCATGGCGCGAGCCCAATCCACGCCGCCGCAACCCAAGATCACCGGAGTGATGATGATCCTTTCGCCAAAACCGGGGGTAACTCCCGAGCAAGTCATGAAAATCATGCCCGCGGAAATTCGCGCCACCGTTCCCCTGTATCTCGACGGCAAGATTCAGCAGTGGTTCACGCGCGGCGACGGCCGCGGCGTCATCTTCCTGCTGAACTGCAAGGACGAGGCGGAGGCTCGGGCCCTCATGGAAGGATTGCCGCTCTCGAAGGAAGGTCTCGTGGACGAACAGTTCATTCCGGTCGGGCCACTCATGCCGCTCGGGATACTGCTGAAAGATAACTCAACGAATAAGGGAATAGGAGGATAAATGGCACCGCAAATAATCTTCAATTTTCATCTCGTTCTAGGTTATGTGGCGTGGCTGCTTTGCTTCACCGTGTACATCCTGCCCCGGCTGAAGGCGATGGACGCCGTCGCACAGCAACGCGCCATCGCCACGCTGCACAGCTTCCGGTTCTTCGGGCTCGTCTTCATACTCCCAGGCGTGGTTGGCCCAAATTTGCCAGCCGCTGGCTTCGGCACATTCGCCGCCTACTGGGATCTGGCAACCGGGGTGCTCGCCATCCTTGCGCTTCTAACGGTAAGGATACGCCCCCTCTTTTGGCTGTTTGTCGCGGCCTTCAATCTTGTCGGGATCGTTGATCTGATTCTCGACTATTACCATGCTGTCCAAATCGGCTTGCCTGCAATGGCGGGCCAGTTGGGCGCCGCATACGCAATTCCAATCCTCTACGTGCCGCTTCTCATGATCACGCACGTGGTCGCATTCTATTTGCTGCTGCGTCCTCAGTCGACGGCAGTTCGTGCGTTCGCCGGCAATGCGGCGGCATCTTAGAGTCGAATTTGCGGGACAGGTGGCCCGCCCTTTCGCGAGCCTGCGAAAGGGTGGGAGCCTTTCCTGCTTGTTGAAGTGTTCCTGAAGTTGGCGTCGAAGACGGTTCGATGAGATTGGTAGGGGCGGTGGGGATCGAAATTGCAACACCCACATCATAAAGACCTGTACGGCAGTGACTTAGCACCACCGCGCGCTGCCAATTGTCGTTAAATTTTGTTAGATTCTAGACCCTCACAGAAGCCGCCTAGAATGCGGTTTCCTCCTGCTTACTTCTTGGGTTTTATGGCGCCGACCGTCGCCCGAAGTATCGAGCGATGGTGTCCACTTGGGGGGATAGGTGGACACTTCGGATCGGATGGCTGGTCAGCAAGAACCGACACGACGGCGGTGGGCGGTAGCGGAGAAACGGCGGATCGTCGAACAGACGTTGGTGGAGGGCGGATCGGTAGCGCGCGTGGCGCGGGCGCATGGGGTGAACGCCAACCAGGTGTTTCAGTGGCGCAGGCAGTACCACCGAGGATTGCTGGGCGCGGGAAACACAGTGGCGGTGAGTTTACTTCCGGTTCGTGTGACGGAAGCGGTGGCCAGCGAAGCGGTGCGGTCCGCCGGTGAACCGAGACGCCGGACGGCATTGGGAATGATCCAGGTCGAACTCCCCAAGGGACAAGTCCGAATCACTGGCAGCATCGATATGGAATCGTTGCGTGTGGTGCTGGAGTGTTTGCTGGGATGATCGGATTGACGGCAAGGACGCAGATCTGGATCGTGGCGGGCGTGACGGATATGCGGCGCGGATTCACGGGGCTCGCTGGGATGGTGCAGACGACGCTGGAGCAGAGTCCGTTTTCCGGTCACGTGTTTGTGTTTCGCGGCAAGCGCGGCGATCTGATCAAACTGCTGTGGTGGGACGGTGACGGGCTGTGTTTGTTCGCCAAGCGACTGGAGCGCGGGCGGTTCATCTGGCCACAGGCCACCAGTGGCACGGTTTCGCTCACGCAAGCGCAGCTGTCAATGCTGCTGGAAGGAATCGATTGGCGGCGACCGGTGCGCAGTTACGCGCCGCAGATGGCGGTGTGAGCGAAAAAGTTTTTATTTTCCCGCGCATTTTTATTTTGCTGTAACGAAAGTCTGCTAGATTCACGGCAATGGCTGCCGCGGATCACACGCTCCCCGATCTCGACGCACTTCATCCCAGCGAATTAAAAGCACTGATTCTCTCGCAGCACGAACAGTTGTTGTCGCGTGACAATGAGATCGAACACTTGAAGCTGCTGATTGCCAAGCTGCGAAGGATGCAGTTCGGGCGTTCGTCGGAGAAGCTAGATCGTCAGATCGAGCAACTGGAGTTGCGGCTAGACGAGTTGCAGGCGACGCAAACTGAGAACACAGCGGCTTCGCACTCGCCGGCCGGGGTTGCGCCGGTTGCAAGCGTCGCGACGAAACCCGTTCAGGGTAAAGCAACACGCAAGCCGCTGCCCGAACACTTGCCGCGTGAAGTGCACAAGTATCCGCCCAAGCAGCAGGCTTGTCCGGACTGCGGCGGCACGCTGAAACCTCTGGGTGAAGACGTTTCGGAAATTCTGGAATACGTGCCGGCGCGATTCAAAGTGATCCGGCAAGTGCGGCCCAAACTGGCCTGCGCGTGCTGCGAACGCATCGTGCAAGCCCAAGCGCCAAGCCGTCCCATCGAGCGCGGTGTGGCCGGACCAGGGCTCTTGGCGCATGTGCTGGTCTCGAAATATTGCGATCACTTGCCGCTGTATCGCCAGTCGGAGATTTACGCGCGGGAAGGAGTGGATCTGGAACGCTCGACGCTGGCGGACTGGGTGGGAGGCACGAGCGCGTTGCTTGCGCCGCTGGTAGGAGCGTTGCAGCGTCACGTGCTGAGCGCGGCGAAGCTGCACGCCGACGACACGCCGGTTCCGGTGCTGGCGCCGGGAAATGGAAAAACAAAAACCGGACGGCTCTGGACGTATGTGCGCGACGACCGTCCCGCGTGAAACGCCACACCGGCGGCGGTGTGGTTCGCCTACTCACCGGATCGCAAGGGCGAACATCCGCAAGCACACCTCGGCAATTTTACAGGCACGCTGCAGGCCGATGGGTACGCGGGATTCGACGCGGTGTACGAAACCGGGCGCATTCAGGAAGCGGCCTGCTGGGCGCATGTGCGCAGAAAGTTTTACGACCTGCACGTCGCTCATCGCTCGCCGGTCGCAGCCGAAGCCATCGAACGCATCGCCGGGCTGTATGCGATCGAAAAAGAAATTCGCGGCCACGCGGCGGAACAACGAAGAGAGGTCCGCGACGCGCGGGCCAGGCATGCCGCTCTTCTTCAAAATTTCCGAACACTCTTGTGCGATCTGAGCGCCCTGCGTTGCCATCTGGTCTTCGGCTGCTGCATACCTTTCGTACAAGGCACCGGCATTCTCGCTTACGGTATATATCAACGTGGACACATCCATACAGCTTTGCGAAAGATGAAGTAGGAGGGTTGCCTTGCTCATATTTCCTGCCGTCATTTGTAGGGTGGATTGCGTTGACGCGTAACTTCCGCACAGCAACGCGTTTCTCTCTGCGTCATCCAGCCATTCAAAGAACGTGAAACCTAATGGCCCATTGAAACCTTGGGGCTTGTTTTTGAATGCTTTCACGGCTATTTCCAACCCCTTCACGACATCTCGGTCATGAGCAACCGCATCCTTGGCGGCTTCACCAATCTGAATTTCTTCTTGGTCGATTAGCGGCTTGTATTGCTGCATCGCCCGTTCGGTCTGCGTGAGCACAAGGTTGATCTCATCATCAGTTGGGAAACTCTTATCAGTTTGTGCGCTAGCTGCAACTACAAGGCTGATGGTAAGAAGAATCAGGACAGAGGCACGTTGAACTAGAGACATTAGGACGCTCCCGTGTGTTAGTGATATAGCGAAAGAATAACAGACGGAACGAGCGCTACCTTATTGATGGTGCCCTAGTGCTGGGTTAGTACACGCTTTGCAGCGTCAATCTAAGTGCTTGAAGATTTTCGGCCATGCTCGAAATTCTGCGGAAGTGGTGAACTTCTTATCCTTGAACAAGGGTATGCGCTTCCCAGAGTATTCCTCTAATACACTCCGCCATTTGCCTGCACCGAGTCCAGCGATGATTTCAGGAACATCCTGTTCCTTCAAATCGCCCTGATACACATCTAAGATAAATTTCCAAGAGTCCTTTTTTTCATTCTCGAAATAGAAACGACGGCATCGGAACTTAGTCAACAATTCATGGTACACAGTGCAACTCGTCTGCTGCTGGAAGCAGTCCGTCAGTTTGGTTATTTTTCCGTCGTGGACGTGGCTTGCGTATGGGTCTGGCATGAATCGGAGAATACACCCAATCCTTGCCAGCTTGCCGCAAAAAGAAAAGACCCGGCCACCGTCAGGCAGCCAAGGCAGGTGGCCCATCCTTTGGGCGTTTTTGCCTTTCCGGGTGGCCGCTCCTTCGGGTCTCTCGAAGGGGCGGAAGGTTTGGTTTTTCTGGCTCCAGTTGACATCTCCGACGCGTGGAGTTCCCAACCTGCTCATCCATATACGAGCGGATAAAATTGAGAATTGGCATCCATGCGCTTCCCCAATTCTCAATAGGAAATAGGGCCCTCGCGTGCGCAAGTTCAAGCTATGGAGTAATTTAGATCGGTGTGGGCGGTGGGAATCGAAATTGCACATCAAAAAACAAGTCCTGAGTTGATAAAGGCGTAGCCCCGCCGCCCTTCCTCCAATTGGTGTTAAATGGTTTCAAGTTGCCTCGCGATTGCCAGGTGACGTCGCCTGAGGTTCTTGTAACTTATTGCTTTGACCGACTGAAGAATCGACCGCCGTGACGAATGGATAGACGGACATCGAACTATCGGCCGCGCGTCTTTTCCGGTTTGACAGAGACCTTCACCTGACCATTTGTCCAGCAGCACTGGAATCCCCCGCCGCCGTCTCCTGACCAATCGTTGGCTACCACGTGCAAGACGTACTCTCCCGGCTCGCTGAACGTGGCGGTGGTGGTCGCCTTGCCGCTGAAAGCAGGGGTGGTCTTCCACTTGCCATCTGCTTTTTCGACGGGAGGCTTGCTATTGGCAAACTTCACAGCGCCCGGTCCCCGGAACTTGCTCCAAGTCAAAGTCACGGGAGGGGTATCGAGTGGCTTGCCACCCTGAAAAGTCTTGGCATCGTCGGCGGCCCACACGTTCAGCGTGACCGGATTCGGCATCGTCGTCTCGATCGCGGTGCTGATTCCCTGCGGACCCTGTACGGACGGGCCGCCCTCTTCAAAGCTGATGAGGGGCGGAGTATTGCCAATGCCCACGTCGGAGAAAGGCGAGATCTCCCACCGGGCATCCAGATGCGCAGGCACTGCCGTGGCCTGGCCGTTGGCGACGATCGTCCATGTAAGCTTCTCGGTTCCGAAATTCTGCGGTACCGTTACGGTGAAGACGCCCCACTGCCTCCGAGCGAGAAAATGCGTCGGCTGGCCCTGGTCGGGAGGACCCGGCTCTATCCGGTTACTATCGCCGATCGGGATGTCCAGCTCTTCCTTCAGATTCCGATTGAAATATCCAAAAAGAATACTAAAGCTGCCGTCCGGATTCTTGAACCAACCCTCATAGGCAGGCGTCACGTTCTGACCCGAGCTGTGCAAAGGCTCCATCGGCAACTGTGCGGATTGCCCGTTCATAGGCAGCGTCGCCCACACCAGCGCCGAGCTGGCCAGCAGGATTGCAAGATACCGAGGTGTCACCGGAGACGTCAGCGCGCGCATCGGAGAAATCTCCTCCTCATGGTGAGTTGTAATCCAATCCCGATTTCTTAACAGGTCACGGCAAAAAAAACAAAAACTGTCATTCTGAGCGCCGATTTTGCGCGAAGAATCTCTCTTAGTCCTGTGTTTCAAACCTGGAGAGATTCTTCGCTTCGCTCAGAATGACAATCAATGCAATTTTCCCGCAGGCTGTTCTTAAGTCATGAATGTGGAGCAACAACTCTAAGAACAAGCGCTCCTGCGAATCTGTGGAGTTTCGAATCAATGACTGTGCATCATCTCCGGCATCAGCCTGGGCCGGTTTATGCGTGGCGAGCCCATTCCTTATATTCGTCGTCGCTAATGTAGGTGACGTTCACCCAGGCGTGTGCCATCTCGTCGACCGTGCGCTCGCCCCAGCCGACCCACTGGTTCGGGTCGGGATTGTTGTGGTTGGCGGCAGTGTTGTCATGCCAGGCCGTAATGCGGATGACCGTGCCCTTTGGGAGAACCGGCGCCGCGTCTTCAGCGTAAATGTAATTATTCATCCAGTTGAACTCGAAACGGTCTACGTAGCTGAGCATCTCGGTTGTGCCGTCTGGCAGGATCGCTTCCATGGACATCGCCTTGCCGCGCAGATGCATGTGCGGCTGAAAGTTCTCAAACCTGGCGGCCTCCTTCAACACGTGGAAAGACTGGGTCTCGGTGACCGTGTTGGGAGGAATATCCAGAACCCTGCCGAGTTGGTTGGCGTGAAATTCCATCAGGCGTGTCCGATACTTCGGCGTCACGCCCTTGGGATAAAGATAGATGCCGATCTCGACGTTGTCGCGAATCTGTTCGCCGACGGAGTGATAGTGCACATCCCACCGAATCCTTGCTCCCGGCAGCAGCAATTTGCCCGTGTTGGAAGGGTAGACGTCGAATTGTTTCCCGATCGCCCATTCCATCAGGAGCCCTCCGTCGTTGCGTCTCGCCTGGGCCAGCGGCCCTATGCCGTCGTCGTCAGCGGCGCTGCTAACGCCCGGTTCATCCTGCAGGAGTTGAGCGAGGGCATGATGAGTGACACGGCGCCCCGCAGCGGTCCCTGGTCGCATCTCGACCGCACGAACCCATCGCGGCTCAGTCACTGGAAGTTCTTCGCTGAGCGGCTTCCACCAGGCATCCTGTGCCAGGGCCGGCACAGTGTAGGGCGTCGATTTGACGACGATATCCGGCTGGCCGAACTGTTCGGCCAACTGCCAACCTTCGTCACTCGGCCACATCTTCGCGGGCGGCATTTCTTTCGGGTTCCCGCGCACCTTGCCTGAGTCGACCCAACGAACGATCGTGTCAATCTGTTCATCCGTCAACGAAGTGTCGTTCTTGAAGCGCTGGATTCCCACCGTTCTATCGAGGTGCCACGGCGGCATATTCCGGGTAGCCACGCGGTCTTTGATTTTTTCCGCCCACGGCAGTGTCTCTTCATAGGTCACAAGAGACATGGGCGCCGCGGTTCCTGGATGGTGGCACTCCTGACAGTGTGCCTGAAAAATAGGCGCGACGTCCCTGGCGAACGTCACCGGCGGTTTGGCCGACTCTCCGGCGATCGAAGAGAACGGAAGCATCAGGAAAGCACCGAGACCCAGCACGCTCGCTGCAATTCTCTGCCGCAGCGCACCCTGGAAATTGGCATTGATCATGACATGCTCCTTCCGTCTGGCTGCTACATACCTACCGAATTAGCCTGGTCGAACGTGGAATTCCCATTTCGAGGTATCGTGAGCCCCACTCTACACCCCTCTATGGGGCGCAGCGCAATACTTTTTGTCTACAGTTGATCCAGGAACACACCGGATTGTTTGCAGACCAAGGGGTTGCAGGGTTTAAAGCAAAAGCTGTGGAATGAGTGAGATTGGTAGGGGCGGTGGGGATCGAAATTGCATCTCCAAAAAATAAGTCCTGAGTGGTTAAAGGCGTAGCACCACTGCCCTTCTTCCAATTGGTGTCAAATGGTGTCAGATTGCGTAAGCGAGTCCGCCTAGAAAATCAATCCGCCTTTGCTAAGCGGCTTCGAAATTCGCAGGAGAACAATCCTGACGGCGATGACGGAAATCCGGATCATCGCGCCCGCTACCTGTCATCTGGACGCGTCGCCATGCACGTGCCCTACGCGTCTGGAAGGAGCACGTTAAACTCATCCTTAACCACCCCGAGCAGCCTCGCAATCGCCTGAGGCGGAAGCCGATCAAAGTCCTGACCTAATCTTTGGCGGATTTCACGTAAACGTTTATACCTTTGAATTAGGGTTTTTGTCGTCAAGCGTTTTTGAGAGCAATTCTGTTCGATCCAACGGGAGAGCCCGCTAATCAAGCGGGAAATTGTTTTCCCGTGATGATGGATATCGCAGAAGTTCAAGTCCGATACCGTCTTCCGAGCAGCGTATGGCTTGCTTGTCGTGACAAATGTTTCTTTACCAAAAGCCAACAACATACCGAGTTCGAGCGGCATGTTCATACGTGTAACGTAGGATAGATCCGTCAGTCCATAACGGCATGTCAGCATTAGCTCAACGATCTTCTGCACTCGCACTT
This sequence comes from uncultured Acidobacteriota bacterium, assembly GCA_963774805.1. Taxonomy (GTDB): domain Bacteria; phylum Acidobacteriota; class Terriglobia; order Acidiferrales; family UBA7541; genus Palsa-360. The sequence continues at coordinate 15,950 of CAVZGK010000001.1, read as the reverse complement.
CCATCTTCGTTCGCTCTCGCGCCATATGCGGAGTCAAGTCATAGGCAGTGACTGTAGAGACGATTGCCATCTCCAGGGTGGAATAGCCCTTGGAGTAGGGTATATTGAGAAATATCCCGGAGCTGTCAAACTCACGACGAACCCGCTTGCGGATCGATGCGTTGAGGTGTAGAGGATGATCAGTGGCGATCCACGTTGGGATCACTGCTCTGTGGGCCTTCGTCCTGCGCTTCATTCTTGGCAAGTTTGCGCCTGTCGTCTCTTAGCGACGCCGCCGCACAGCCCTTGCCTTGTTATGCTTCTTTCGAATCCCACGAGAAGAGACTCTCCAAGATCGGGAGCGAGACCGACTCTTCAGCTTTTTCGCAGTTCGATAAAGCTTAGCTGAATTAGGTTTCTTTCGAACCGTGGTAGATGCAGTTTTCCTGTGCGCTTTGCCTGACGGCTTGAACGCCATGCTGGAAAGTGTCCAGCCTTTTGATTCGGCCAAATCCTCCAACTTTGTCGCAATTCGATACGATTCAGACGAAGAAGTACCTACTTCCTTCGAAATCCTTTGAGCGATTAATTCGATTGCGTTACTCACAAATCGAATCTATCCGATCCGACCTCGGAGAACAACATGAAATTAAACCCCAAGGCAGGTGGCCCATCCTCTCGCGAAGTTGCGAAAGGGTGGGAGTGTAGCTGCTAATAGACATCCCGAACGGGTAGGTTATTCTCACAACCCACCGCAGGAGGGTCGGGATGTCTATTAGCAGCCACATAAGCGTATCCAGTCGCGGGATTCGCTCCGCCCGTTCGAGGAAACCGATGGCCGTGCAGCGCAATCCACACAGGTCAGCGAACCCTTCCTGAGATCAGTGCTTCGCTTCGCGCAATTCTCGGATGCGATTACCTAACAAGATACTACCGAGACCGAGATTTCATATGCCACGAAGGAGAAGGCAGGTGGCCCGCCCTTCGCGGGTTCGCGATTGTTCAAGGACTGCGGCGACCGTTTCGGCAAAGTTCGGTTCTTTTTTTGAACCGCGGCTTTCGGAATCATCATGAGATCGAGAAGGCCGATTGTTGCCAGGGCGCGAATCTCGACGCGGACTGGGCAGACTTCACGGCGTACTGAGCACAAGTCCCAAGACGCCCGAAGGAGCGACAGGATCGAGCGGGCCGCAACGCAACATGGACGAACTTTTTTCAGGCGGTTCAATCGGGTATAGAATCTGGTTCGGGACCAAGAGGCCGGTGGTTCAAATCCACCCGGTCTGAACAGGCCTGTGGAGCCAGCAAATCATGTTCTCGTCACTATCACAATGGCTGCTGCTACTGCCGGCCGCGGCGGGAATTCTCTTCCTTCTGTGGTGCACGCGAAAATGCAGCCTGCGGATTCAATTCCTGGTATTGCTGGTGATGGCAGTCTCCATGTCCTTCCTTCTGCTGATGATCGTGCAGATGCCGGAATACCGCTCCTGGCTCGCCACGCTGCTGGTGTTCACGGTATTCATCGCTTCGCCGTTCGCGGTCCGGATTTTCATGCGCAGCCTGGCTGCGACGGAAGATGGAACGGCCGACGAGACGCACCGGAATTCCTGAAGGCAACTTGCCGCTTTACTTCCAAACCCTGGATTGGGGAACGAATCTTGCGAAGGGATTGTTTACTCGGAGGCCGGTTCGTCGGTGTTCGCAAACTGGTAGCGCTTGCGATAGGCGATGACCACGATGCCGATGCCGATCAGCAACGGAGGAAAGAGCAGTACCAGAATTCCCTTCTTCAGGGCAGCGATAAAATCCGCGCCGGAATTGGCCGCGGACTGATAGCACAGCGCGCAGCTCTGAGCGTACAAGGCCGAGGGGCTGGCAAACGCCGCGAGCGCGGCCGCGCCCGCCGCTAGAAATCGGGTCCCGGATTTTACGGTTTGGCGACTCATCGCTCCCTCGTTCTCATCAGTTTACCACGAGCTACCACGAGATTGGGGACGCTCCCCACTTCCGCCGTCCGATTGTACGCTCCGCGATCCAAGGCTCACCAATGGACGACGCGAACGTTCGCCAGCCGCAATGCGTCCGGCCAGAAGTGGAACATCATGAAAAGCACGAAGAGCAGCACCGGAATCAAGCTCCAAAAAAGTTTTGGCCGTTCATATTTGAGGTGCATGAAGTACATCACGGCAATGCCTGATTCGATGAAGGCGAAAATCATCAAGAGCGGCAGCAGCACCGAACTGGAGGGACGCTGATAGGTCAGGAACACTTCGATCCCAACGATGCATAGCAGCACCGCACAGAGCGCCACATTCGATTTCATTCCTGGAATCGTCTTCGCTTCCGAAGCAGGCATCTCGCCTCCCTTCGCGTGAAAAACCCGCTACTTCGCGTTCATCAAATAGACCAGAGGAAAAACGAACATCCAGACCACGTCCACAAAATGCCAGTACAAGCCCACGGTTTCCACATGCCCGGCGCCCACCCGCGATTGCTTGTATTTAACGGCCACCACCGCCACGGCCACCACGCCGCCGATAATGTGCAAGAGGTGCAATCCCGTGATGCTGAAGAAGGTGGCCCCGAACTGCACCGGGCCACCCATCGGGTTCTGGAACAGGCCCCAGCCCTCGTGAATCATGTTCATCCATTCGCGCAGATGCAGAACGGCGAAAAGAATTCCCAGCAACAGGGTCACGCCGAGCCAGGTGAGGCATTTCGATTTGTTGTTATTCCTGGCGGCTTCGAGGGCCGCAAGCATGGTCACACTGCTGGCGAGGAGCACGAAGGTCATCACCACGCCGTTCACGATGCTGGAGGATTCAAACGGCCGCGGCCAGTCCATCGCCCCCAGGCGCACGTAACCGTAGGCGACCAGCAGCGCGGCGAATGTGACGGCGTCCGAAATGATGAACAGCCAGACGGCCATCTTCCGAGATGGAATTCCGTAGGGAGACTCCTCCATCCACGCTCCATGCCCTGTCCCCATTGTTGTTTCGGGCTCGCTCACGTTCCCTCCCATCCTTCGTACAGGTGCTGGTTCTCAGGCGCGGGTGGCAAGAACCGCCAGAAGAAAAACCCACAATCCGTCCATAAAGTGCCAGTAGACCGACGAGACACCCAGCACGCGGCGTTCGTGAACGCCGGCGCCTCGCGTCAAGCGCGCGACGGCATAGGACAGCCCCGCCACGCCGCCCAGCAAATGCAAGCCATGCATCGCCGTCAGGACGTAGAAGAAAGAGCTGCTGGGAGCCGAAGCCAGGAGCACGCCGCTCGCGGAAAGCTGGAACCAGCCGATCACTTGCCCCACGACGAACAGCAGCCCCAGCGCCATGGTGGCGTAAAGCCAGGCCAGCGCGCGAACCTGCGCCGGCGGGCGGGACGTGTCGCTCCGCGCCGCATCGGCTTGGCTCGCGAACCCGTGGCGCGAGACTTCCAGCGTCACGCTGCTCACCAGCAGCACCAGCGTGTTCAGATACAAAATCGGCGGGATCCGAAAATGCAGCCAGTCTGGCGCGGCGCCCTGTCGGACGATCATCGCGCTAATCAGAGCGGCAAAGGACATCGAGATCGCCGCGACCGCAACCCAGATGCCGGTCTCCGCGGCAGTCGGGTTCGGGCCGCGGGGCAGCGTCGAAATCCGATTCCCATTTTCCGCGCCGGAGCCGCCGCCCCGGTTTCCGCCGATCGAGAAATCGAGTTGAATCTCTTCGCTGGAAGGCGCGCTGGTGGTGGACACGATCGTTTTGCTTCCCATGGGCTACGACGTTCCTCCCGAGGTGATTTTCTCCGGAGAGACCTGCATCACGTAGTCGGTGGCGCCGCCCTCGATCCCAATTTCTTCCGGGCCATGGTAGACCACCAGGTGGCGGCCGCCGAAATTGTCAAAGGGCGGCGGCGAAGTGGTCGACCACTCGAGCGTCGTGGCTTCCCAGGGATTGTCCGGAGCCTTTTCTCCCCAGAAGCGGCTCCAGAACAGGTTGAAGAAAAAGATCAGCTGCGCGGCGCCGGTGAAAAGCGCCGCGATGGTGATGAACTTGTGCACGGGAATCAGCGGAACCAGATAATTATCGGTGAACGCGGAGTAGCGGCGCACGTTCCCGGCGAGGCCCAGATAATGCATGGGCATGAAGACCGCGTAAACGCCGACGAACGTCAGCCAGAAGTGCCACTTACCGAGCGTTTCGTTCATCATGCGGCCGAACATTTTCGGAAACCAGAAATAGGTGCCGGCGAAAATTCCGAACATGGCGGCCAGCGCCATCACGAAATGGAAGTGCGCCACCACGAAATAGGTGGCGTGCAGATACGTATCCAGAGAAGGCTGCGCCAGGAAGAATCCGCTGAGACCGCCGGTGATGAATACGGAAACGAAACCGATGCAGAAAAGCGCCGCCGAGGTGTAGCGCATCTTTGCGCCATAGAGCGTTCCCAGCCACAGCAATACGGCGATTGTCGCGGGAATGGTAATGATCAGCGTGGGCACGGAAAAGAGCACGGCGGAAAAGGGATTCATTCCGCTCACAAACATATGATGTCCCCACACCATGTAGCTGAGGAATCCGATGGCCACCATGCAGCCGATCATCGCCCGCGAGCCGAGAATTCGCTTGCGCGCAAACGCCGGAAGAACCGTGGAAATGATGCCGAATCCGGGTAGGATCGCGATATATACCTCGGGATGTCCGAAGAACCAGAATAGGTGCTGCCAGAGCAGCGGAGATCCCCCGGAGTGAGCCTGCAGTTGGTCGTTCACAACCAGGCCGGCGGGACTGAAAAAGCTGGTTCCCGCCACGCGGTCCAGAATCAGCAGCACGCAGGCAGGCAACAGCGCGGCAAACGCCAGCAAACCGATCACCGAGGTTACAAACCAGCCCCACGTCGAGAGCGGCATGCGCGCCAGCGACATCCCCTTGGTCCGCAAATCCAGCGTGGTGGTAATGAAATTCAGCGAACCGAGCAACTGGCCGATGCAAAAGATGGCGATGGAAGCCGCCCACAGAGTCTGTCCGGAGCCCTGGCCGGGCCCGGCCACGCCGCCAATGGAACTGAGTGGCGCGTAGGAAGTCCATCCCCCCAGCGGCGGGCCGTCCCCTACGAAAAACGAGAGAATCAGCACCAGGAATGACACGAACGTGACCCAGAACGACATCATGTTGAAGCGCGGAAAAGCCATATCCTCCGCGCCCACCTGGATGGGAAGGAAATAATTACCGAAAGCAGCGAACGGCGCAGTGGTCAGCACGAAAAAGACCATGATCGTCGCATGCATGGTCATCAGCGACAGGTAATATTCCGGAGTCATCACGTTCTTCGGCGCGCCCGTCGGCGAAAGTACTCCCAGCAGTGGAATCGGCGCGTCGGTCCAGGCCAGGTGAATGCGCATCATCCAGGACAGCACCAGCCCGAGCAGCACCGCCACAATCGCCAAGCCGTAATACTGCTTGCCGATCACTTTGTGATCGAGGCTAAAGATGTGTTTGCGGATGAATCCCTGAGGTGGCCCGTGGTGATGAATCGCTGCATCTGGCGAACTCATGAGAACGCCTCACAATTGAGTTTAGTGAATCTAGTTCCCGCCCCGCGAGCCTGACAAGGCAGGGGCTCGTGTCGATTTTCAATTACCGGACTGGCTTTTCAGCCATTCATCGAACTTGTCCTGCGGCAAGACCTCGAGAAAACCCCGCATGCTGTAATGGCCCAGGCCGCACAACTGCGTGCAAACAATTTCGTACTTGCCCGGCCTTCGTGGCCGTGAAATGCAGTGGAACCGTAAGCCCGGGAACGATGTCCTGCTGGATGCGCAATTCCGGAACATAGAACGAGTGAATCATGTCCTTGCTGTGCAGCGTAAGCGAAACGGGCTTGTTCAAGGGCACTGTCAATGTTCCCACGATGATGTCGTCGCGCGCCGCTTCGTCATTCTGGGGATCCAGACCGAAATAGTTTCCGTTGCCGTCCTGCACACGTTCCGGATGGGGCGTGCCGAATTTTCCGTCCGGGCCGGGATAGCGGAAGTTGAACGCAAACTGCTCCGCGGCGACGTCCACCTGAAGCGATCCCGCTTCCGGCGGCGACATGTAGATGGACGCCCAAACCTTCGAGCCCACGAACGACAGCACCAAGATTTCCAATCCGACCACGGCAATGGCGAAGGCAATGAGAGGTCCCGGGCCGCCGGGAAAATATTTGATCTTGCGCCCGTCTTTCTTGTCGCCGTAGGACCACGTGAAAAACGCCAGGATCAATTGCGAGGAAAGAAACAGGATTCCGGTGGCCAACATGGTCTCATCCATCTGCCGGTCAATCCGCGGGCCGATGGTGGAGATATCCACCGGAAGCCACCACACGTGCGCCACAATCAATCCGGCGGAGATGAGGGTAATGATCGTCAGAACTATCGCAAAAAGCTTGCCCATGGCGATTTGCCTCAACACTCGTTAATTTGAAGTTGCAGGCCCGAAGCCGAACCAGCCACGCGCGTTCAGGCGGTTCGGCTTTCCAGGCAGCGTGCGCCCATGGCCCTAATACAGGTAGGGTGTGACTTTAAAGGTAAAATCGATGCTCTTGGTTTCCGAACCGGTGATGGTGACGTCCTGGCTTTGCGTTCCGTACTGCTCCTGCCAGGCCGTGATTGTGTACTTTCCCGGGGGCACGCCCTTCAAGCTGAACGCCCCGGCGTTGTCCGTCACGGCGTAATGGGAAGTCTTCAGGACTGCGAAATATCCGTGCATCCACGGATGAATATTGCACTGCACCGGAATGAACTCCGGACTTATCCCATTTCGTGTCGATGGCCGACGCGCCCGGCGGTTGCGACTTATTCCATTCCGAGTTGATTTTCGGTTGCGGATGAATGTTGTGCGCCACCGGATCGTCCGTGTAGATCTGCAACGGCTGGCCGACTTCCATAGGAAGGACGTGCGGCGCGTACATGCAGCCTTTCTGATCGAACCGCACCGGGGTGGTGGGCGCCGGACCCGGCTGATCGCCGGCCGAGATATAGACCACGACGTACTCGAGAGCATTGCCCGGTCCCGTGGCAACCTTTTGCGCCGTCTCGGGAGGATTATGCAGTTTCTGGCAATAGGGCTCCTTGGCCATATCGATCGGCGCCATCTTGGGAGGAGTGCCGGTGTAGGTGACTTTTCCTTCAATCACGCCCGAAGGCGCAGGACCCGCGTTCCCAGCAGCAACCGTCAGTGCAATTACGGCTGGAATTAGAAAATATCTTGATCGCATCGAAAGCTCCTCACTTATTCTTACGTATGAACAAATTAATCGCCGGTTCCCGGTGCCTGTTCTTGTCCGATGGGCTTCAGCTGGTTCTTATGGGACTTCTCCCACTCCAGGAATGTCGCCAACTCGGGCGGTTTGAGGGAAGTTTGCAGCGTCCTCAAAAAGTGAACCAGGTCCCACGCTTCCTCGGGCTTGAGGTCATCCACAAAGGACGGCATCGGCGTGCCATCGAGCCCGGTCATAAATACGCGGTACATGTCCTGATTGGTGGCGCCGCACTTGAATCGCAAGCCCGTTGAGAAATCGAACGGCCGGATCGGATAGCCCTTGTTATTCGTCAATGTGGAAGCGGATGGACCGTCGCCTTTGCCCTCTGGGCCGTGGCACTTCCAGCACTGCATTTTCTCAAAGAGCTCACGCCCGTGAAGAATGCTTTCGATGGTCGGCTTCGTTTCCGGCGGGATGCTGATCGGAGTTCCCGGCTTTTCGGTCTGCCATCGCGGTGAGAATGCCTTGACCATGGCGATCAGATTCGCGCGGTCCTGCGGAGTCAGCGGCCGCCAGGAGGGCATGTTGGTGTTGACGAACCCTCGCGTGATGTTGTTGAACAAATCCTCGTCCGTCGGCAGCGTTCCGGTGGGGGTCGAGCGGCATTCGAACGTCGCCACGGTAAAGTCTCGCGGCTTGGCAAAGCCCATGGTGGGATCGAACCATTGAGCGTTCTCGCCATTGCCGTCGCCGTTCGGCCCGTGGCACCCGATGCAGAACCGCCGGTAGAGTTGAGCTCCCGGACCCGGATGGCCCTCGTTGTCGCTGAAGGCCTTCCCAGTCAGGCCTCCAATGTGGCTCTCCATCGTGGTGGTCGCCGTGTGGATGTGAATGTCAATCTGGGCGAAGCACGGTGCCGATCCCGCCGCGAAGATCAGCGCAACCGCGGAGCACAAGAGCGCGAGAAACACAGATTTTCGTCTCATCACCGAACTCCTCCCTTAGAAGTCGAAATCCAGGCCCGTGAATAAGCTGTTGCTCCATACACCCGCCGTCGGGGATGTCGGAGGAACGCCGGCGCCATTACCGCTCAGCGGAACGATGCCGACGGACTTTACGATCGAAAATTCGTTGTGCCACGCCAGCCCGGCGCGGCTGAACATGATGGGATACCAGCGGAAGCCCACGGAATAGGCATCGATGTTGCCCTGGCTGCCGGGAGTCGTGGGAAGTGCCTGCTGTGACATGCGAATGGATTCCCACCGCCCCGTTAAAACCAATTGCGGGCTGTAGTAGTAATGACTTTCCACAAAACCGCCGTTCCACGTGGGTGCTTCGGCGCCAGCGGGCAGCGGTTGGTTGGCGGGAGTTGCCGTTCCCAGATACGGGCTGTCATGCCCGTGCATGAAAAACGGCAGGAATTCGAATTTGCCGAAGAACAGATCGCCGTTGAATCCCACGCGGTAGAAGGGCTTGTTGCCGATTCCCTCTCCGGCGAGCGGTGCGCCGCCGCTGGTTTCGAAGTACGTCGGCCGCTGGCCGACGTAGGCGTAACCGCCGATCCTCTGCAGGCCCAGGCTGCCTGCCTCAAACGCCTGGCTGAAGGTGAGGTAGGTGTCATAGCCCCGATTGGAGGGCAGGCCGACGTTGCCTGAGTTGCTGCTCAGCACGGATACCGAATACCGCGTGTAGCTGTTGGCGGAATGGCCCTCGAGCGAGACGCCCAGCTGATTGTCACCCAATCCGAAATCGTTGGTGTCGCCGACGGGCACAAAGTGATAGAGCTGGTAGAAGCCGCCATTGCCGGACAAGAAGAGGAACCGCTTCTCCGAAATCAAGTTGTCGAGTTCAAATTTCCCGAACTTCAGGTTCACCCAACTGCTCTTAAATAAATTGTCAAAGCGCACGAATGCGTTTTCGAAGTGGAATGCGCCGGTCGAATCAGCCGAAGGCAGCAACGAGAATGAAATGTTCTTGAACAGAGTTCCGGCGGTCCACAAATCGAAGCCGGACAGATCAAATCCGTGCTGCGACACGCTGCCGTTAACCTGCAGGCTTCCATCCCCGGGAACCGCATCGATCGGCTGTTGATTGGTAAATTCCCGGTGCCAGTTCGGAGTCATGCGGAAGGTAATTGGGAAATACGAGGGATTCTGCCAAATGGGCGAATCGCGTTCGTTTTCCAGCTGATACCCATTGTCGCGGAAAACCTGTCCAAAGTTATTCAGCTCCGGCCACGCGGTGTGGCACGCGGAGCAAGGGAGCCCGTACTTGCGGGCAAAGGCGGGAATCGCCCGGACGGCAGCGGCATGCGGCAGCGGCAAGGTGTACGCCGGTGGCGCGTCCGCGAAAACAAAGCCGAGCACCAGGCAGGCAAGCGTTAAGAAGGAACTCGGCAACAACCAACGAGCGGCGCGCGCGGGCCCTGGGATTTCCTTGCGCATATCTCCTCCCTATGTCGTGCTGAAGTTCCTGAAACCGACCCGCTTTCCGGGACGAAAAAGCTGAGTGCAACTCGAAGCTGGCCCGGTATACTCTTAAGCGAAAGAGAATTCAAGCAAAAAAGTTACATATCTTTTACATATCCGTGACATTTGACGCAATGCTTTTAGTACGTAACCAGAATTTAATCAATACCAACTTTACTGTATCGGACTGGTTCCGGCGCTCCGGGAATCGAATGGTCTTAATTTCGGACCGGCAGTTTACGATTGACAAACTTAGTTGGCCGAGCTAAGCAAGCTATCTCACAAGTTTTCTTGAGATCCTGGCAGCTTCGATAAATTTCGATCCGGGAGTTCTCGCAAAGCAAAATGCAACGATCCATGCCAGGCAACGCGACGGAAAACGATGGCGTCACGGGCCGCACGTGCTGGAGCACGCGACCACGGCGTGGCGTTTTTCACGGAACGATGCGCGCGGCATTCGCGTTGTCGGCTCTCCTCTTTACAACTACGGTCTTCGCGGCCGACAGGGCCAAGGACTCTCCCGGCTTCGTTACCGAGATTCCAGCGAAGGAATCCGATGTTCTTCCCGTGGTGAAAGAAGTTGCGGCCGATACACTCGTTCGCGGCACCTACGTCTATGAAAAAGACAAGACGCTTACCGGCGCGATGCCGGCGAAAGCTTCCTTCGTGTTCGGAGCGTGGCAGGGGCCCGGAACTGTATTTTATAAAGTTCTGACCGGCGCGCTGGCGCCACGCCATTTCGCCGACAGCGCGGACATCGGAACGATTACCGTGCGCTATGTGGTGCAGGCGGTCGATGAAGCGCGCACGCGTGTTCGCGTTGACGCGGTTTTCATCGAAGACGCCCGCCGCAAAGCGCATCTTTCCGACGGCACGGTGGAATCCAGCGAATCCAAAGCCATTCAGGACAAGCTGCAGGAAATCCATCTCGCCGAACAGCAGGCCGCGGAGGAGATGACCAGCCGCCAGCAAGCATCGGCCGCCGAGGCTCAAGCCCAGCGCGAGCGCCAGGATCGCCAGGAAGAAGCGGCGCGGCTGGAGGCGGCGCAGTCCTCCATACCCGGCCTCGAGCAGCGGCTTCGCGATTTGCGGCATCAGGCAGAGTTGCGTGTGAAGGACTCCAATACGCCCTTGAAGTCCGCGCCGTTTGCGAAGGCCACCGACCTGCAGACACTCGGGGCTTACACCGAACTGGTCGTGTTGATCGTCACTCCCTACTGGTACGGCGTGGAAATCCCCGATGGGCATCGCGGGTGGGTGCGTCGCGACCAGGCAGAATCGCTGCCATGAAAAGAACACTTTTTGCGTTGCCTTTGGTCGCCGCGCTTTTGGCTTCGCTCGCGTGCACGCAAGCCTGCTTCGCGCAGGATTCCCGATTGGAGCGCAAGTTTGCCAACCCAAAGGCGGATGTGGACAAGGCGCTGCAGGGGATTCAGGATTCGTTCAAAGGGCGCCTGCCCATTCTCGAAGGATTCGTGGACGAGACCGGCCAACCCCTCGATCACTTCGAGCGTGGCTACTATGAGTGCGCGGCAAGAGTAACTTCGGACGCCGAGAGCGGGACGATGGTGCGTATCACTGCCAAGGTCACCGCCTGGTATGCCGGACCAAACGCCGCACAATCGGGTTACCGTGTGCTCCCCTCCAATGGGCGCATCGAAATGGATCTGCTGGATCGACTCGCGGAGATGCTCACGAAGAAATTGCCGGGAGCACCGTCCGCAGTCTCATCGGGCGCCCCCTCCACAGGTCTGACCGGCGTGCCGCGATTGTCCGCAGCGCTCCCCAGCGCGCCGCTGCGCGCTTCCCTTCCAGAAGCGCCGTCGAATCCAATCAAAGCGGCGCCGACCACCGAGGACTTGAAAACGCTGCGCCAGCGGCGCGAAGCCGCCGAGAAGAAAGTCAAGGCTTTGAACGACGACCTGCAGAATCTCCAGGAGATTCTCCGCAATCAATCGCATCCGGATAATCTCGCGGTGGTGCGAAAGGCGGGCACTTCCATCCTCGCGAAGCAAGGCGGCGCCGTGCTGCTCACGGCCGACGCGCAGGACGAATTCGAGATTCTCGGCCTGGAAGGCAACTGGGTTCACGTGCAAATCTCGGGCGTGTCGCGCGGATGGCTGCAGCGCGCCCAGGTGGACCTTCCGGAAGGTTTTGCCGCGAGCCCAAAAAAGGAAGGGGCCACCGATCCGGTCTTTCATGTGACCCGCGAACAAACGCATCCGTACACCGGCGCGTCGCAGGAACTGCAAGGAAAAATCGTACGGATTGTCTGGTCGGCACCCGTTTCGGAGATCAACCAGACTTCCAGTGCAGCGGCAAAAAAGAGTTTTGCGCAGGACGCCTTCGCGCGCGTCTATCGCGAACAATCCGCGGCCAAGCAGCCTCCCGACGGCGTGGTGATCGTCTTTGACTCCGCGGATGGCGGGCAGGTATCCGTTGCGTTCTCGGACCTGGGTCAATGGGCAGCCGGCGCCCTGACGGACGATTCGTTCTGGAAACTGTGCTCGGTCGATCCTCCCGACTTATTCCAGGAAGTCCACAAGCCTTAGCTGCGTATTTTTATGTTTGAAATACCTTCAACGGTAGAACTCCTCAGAGTCGATAGCTTCACATTCTCGCTGTCCAGTTCCTTGAGTCGCTCCGCGTGATCCCAATTCAGGCCGCCGTTTTCCTTTTCCACTGGTAGTACGTCCGCACCGTAATTTCAACTTCCTTGCAAGCTTGCGGGGTGGTTTTTCCGTTCGCGATTCCCACTTCGATTTGGAACCTATGCGATGTTAATCGACGGTCGGAACGACGGAAGAATCACGAACGTTTGTCACACGGCAGCGAACAATACTGCGAAGAATATAGAAAACTGGATTAGGGCGAACCATGTCAGATTGATTGCACAGCGGGATAAGTAGGAGAACAGATGGGTGAGATCAAGAAAATGGTAGGGGCCGGTCCTTGTCAGCCCCCACCTAGGTGCCTTTGATCGTGGTGTTGGTGGCAGACTACACCGAGAGTCTGAACGTATCCTTAAAAGTAGCCAGAGGGGGAGTGCGGAAGTCACTCGGATCATTGCTGAAGCGTAAGCGTACGGTCCGTGCCGTCTGGACGAAGTGTGGTTAAGTGGGGATGATGGCCGAAGTGGGCACATCCGGAAGTGTCCACATGGGGGATACGTGGACACTTCGGAGCGGGTGGTTGGTCAACGAGAGCCGACACGACGGCGGTGGGCTGTAGCGGAGAAACGGCGGATCGTCGAACAGACATTGGCGACGGGAGGATCGGTGGCGCGGGTGGCGCGGGCGCATGGGGTGAACGCGAACCAAGTGTTTCAGTGGCGCAGGCAGTACCACCGAGGGGTGCTAGGGCCGGGGAACACAGAGGCGGTAAGCTTGCTTCCGGTTCGTGTGACGGAAGCGTTGGCCAGCGAACCGGCACAGTCCAGCGGCGAGCAGAGACGCCGGACCGCGTTGGGAATGATCCAGGTGGAACTCCCCAAGGGACAAGTTCGAATCACCGGTAGCATCGATGCGGAATCGTTGCGCGTGGTGATCGAGTGCCTGCTGTGATGATCGGACTGGCGACGGGAACGCAGATCTGGATCGTGGCGGGCGTGACGGACATGCGGCGCGGATTTTTGGGGCTGAGCGGGATGGTGCAGACGGCGCTGGAGCAGAGTCCGTTTTCGGGGCAGGTGTTCGTGTTTCGCGGCAAGCGCGGCGATCTGATCAAGCTACTTTGGTGGGACGGCGACGGTCTGTGCTTGTTCGCCAAGAGGCTGGAGCGTGGGCGGTTCATCTGGCCGCAGGCCAGCAGCGGCACCATATCGCTCACATCCGCGCAGCTGTCGATGCTGCTGGAAGGGATCGACTGGCGGCGACCGGTACGGAGTTACGCGCCGCAGATGGCGGTGTGAGCAAAATAATTTTTATTTTCCCGCGCATTTTTATTTTGCTGTAACAAAAGTCTGCTAAATTCGCGGCAATGGTTGCCGCGCATCACACTCTCCCCGATCTCGACGCACTCAATCACAACGAACTCAAGGCCCTCATCTTCTCGCAGCGCGAGCAACTTGCTTCGCGCGACACGGAGATCGAACATTTAAAGCTGCTGATCGCCAAGCTGCGACGGGTGCAGTTCGGGCGCAAGTCGGAGAAGCTGGATCGTCAGATCGAGCAACTGGAGTTGCGGCTGGACGAATTGCAGGCGACGCAAGAGGAAAATACCAGTGCTTCACACCGATACCCGCTGTCGCCGCGAAACGGGAATGAAAAACCGGCGCGTCGACCACTGCCCGAGCACTTGCCGCGCGAAGTGCGGAAGTATCTGCCGAAGCAGGACGCTTGTCCGGACTGCGGCGGCAAGCTGAAACTTCTGGGCGAAGACGTTTCGGAAATCCTGGAATACGTGCCGGCACGATTCAAAGTGATTCGGCAGGTTCGACCGAAGCTGGCCTGCGCGTGCTGCGAACGGATCGTGCAAGCCCAAGCGCCGAGCCGTCCCATCGAGCGCGGCGTTGCGGGCCCGGGGCTACTGGCACACGTGTTGGTCTCGAAATATTGCGATCACTTGCCGCTGTATCGCCAGTCGGAGATTTACGCGCGCGAAGGCGTGGAGTTGGAACGCTCGACACTGGCGGACTGGGTGGGCGGCACGAGCGCGTTGCTCGCGCCATTGGTGGAAGCGCTGCGACGACACGTGATGAGCGCGACCAAGCTGCACGCCGACGACACGCCGGTTCCGGTGCTGGCGCCGGGAAACGGAAAAACAAAAACGGGGCGGCTGTGGACCTATGTGCGAGACGACCGTCCCGCAGGAGACGGCACACCGGCAGCGGTGTGGTTCGCCTACTCGCCGGATCGCAAGGGCGAGCATCCGCAAGCGCACCTCGGCCATTTCACGGGCACACTGCAGGCCGATGGTTACGCGGGATTCGATGCGGTGTACGAAACCGGCCACATTCGGGAAGCGGCCTGCTGGGCGCACGTGCGCAGAAAGTTTTACGATTTGCACGTGGCGCATAAATCGCCGGTCGCAGTCGAAGCGATGGAACGTATCGCCGCGCTGTACGCCGTCGAAAAAGAAATTCGCGGCAACTTGGCGGACGAGCGACGCGAGGTTCGCAACGCGCAAGCGCGACCGCTTCTGGACTCGCTGAAACAATGGCTGGAAGAGACGTTAGGGAAACTATCGAGAAAATCCGACACGGCGCTGGCGGTGCGTTACGCGCTGTCACGCTGGGATGCGCTGCTGCGGTACGTGGACGACGGGCGCATCGAGATCGACAACAACGCCGCTGAACGCTCCCTACGCACCATCGCCTTGGGCCGCAAGAATTATTTGTTCGCCGGCTCCGATGCTGGAGGCGAGCGAGCCGCCGCGATCTACAGCCTGATCGGCACCGCCAAACTCAACGGTCTCGACCCGGAGTCCTACCTGCGCAACGTGCTGTCCCGCATCGCCGACCATCCCATCAACCGCATCGAGGAACTACTGCCCTGGAATCTCGCGCCGGAATTCGCCATGGCATCCACCAACGCCGCCTAACAACCCCTGCTCGATTGTCAACACGGTTGGGTCCGGACGCTTACCCTTCTCCCACCTGGTTGCATCTACCTCTTCCAGGACTTTGATGCCGAGCTTACGAACAGTCTTGACCCAATCTCTGACACTCTTGTTACAACCTGATGTTCCCGTAACATGCTGCTTCATACGTTTCTTGATGTTATCCGCCTTGCCAACGTACCAGACAAGTTCAGGAGCCTGCCGATCGAACAGACCATAGATGGATGTGAGTTCCACACTTAAAGGATGGTAGAATTATACTTTCCTGGACAATAGTACAGAAGTACGGCTATCGAGGCCCAATCGCCACATTTCGAAATGACTTCACTGGACTTGGCTTCTCAAGGCACCACCGCATGTAGCCTTTCAAGAATGTCAATGCGATGCGGAACCTCAAGCCGACCTGTGATCTTCGCCCATGAACCGAAGAATTGTCCCTGCGGTATAGCAAATCGTAACCTCAACCAGAAATGTCGGGACAGGACTGGTTAGGATTATCGCTGTCCCGACCGCAAGCCCCGCAGCGACGTTTTAAGTTTGCTTACGCAAAACTATAGGGTAGGGGGAACAAAATGCCTGCGGCTGGTCAGCAGGTACGGAAATGATTTTTCAGAAACTTTTGGCTGTGCGCACACCCACTAAGAATCAGGGGGTTCCCTGATTTCCCACAGTAAAACGGCCATCGCCACGATAGGAAGTCGGATCGTTCCTGCTTGC